>JBJHDM010000060.1:0-18623 GCA_050486545.1 Rhodocyclaceae bacterium
TTCTGGATGAGCTGGTTCGCGGCCAGCGGGCGGCCGAACTGCTTGCGGTCAAGCGTGTACTGGCGGGCCGTCTCGAAGCAGGCCTCGGCGGCACCGAGCGCACCCCAGGCGATCCCGTAGCGGGCCGAGTTCAGGCAGGTGAACGGGCCCTTGAGGCCGCGCACTGTCGGGAAGGCGTTCTCTTCCGGGCAGAATACCTCGTCCATGACGATTTCACCGGTGATCGATGCGCGCAGCCCCACCTTGCCGTGGATCGCTGGCGCGGACAGCCCTTTCCAGCCCTTCTCGAGCACGAAGCCGCGGATCTGCCCTTCGTCGTCCTTGGCCCACACGACGAACACGTCGGCGATCGGGCTGTTGGTGATCCACATCTTGGTCCCCGACAGGCTATAGCCGCCGTCGACCTTGCGCGCCCGCGTGACCATGCTTCCCGGGTCCGAGCCGTGGTTGGGCTCGGTCAGGCCGAAGCAACCGACCCATTCGCCGGTGGCGAGCCTGGGCAGGTACTTGCGCTTCTGTTCCTCGGTGCCGAATTCGTTGATCGGCACCATTACGAGCGAGGACTGCACACTCATCATCGAGCGGTAGCCGGAGTCGACGCGCTCGACTTCGCGCGCGATCAGGCCGTAGGCGACGTAGTTCATGCCGGCGCCGCCATATTCTTCGGGGATCGTCGGGCCGAGCAGGCCGAGCGCACCCATCTCGGTGAAGATCTCGCGGTCGGTGCGCTCGTGGCGGAAGGCCTCCTGCACGCGCGGCAGCAGCTTCTCCTGACAGTAGTCGCGTGCGGTGTCGCGCACCATGCGCTCGGTTTCGGTGAGCTGCGCATCCAGGTGCAGCGGGTCGGCCCAGTTGAAGCTGACGCGATTCGATGCCATGTCCGTTCTCCTCCGGTTCTTGACGGTATGGTGCGAAGCGGCGTTCCGGTGCGGACGCGCTTCTTGATGAACCTGCACTTTATAGAACCTGATAGTGCGGGATCAAACGAATTATTTTCGGGTACTTGTGCGATTTGGTCACTTCGTAGAGGATGATGGCGATTGGGTGGAGGGCCGTGCAAGGACCGCCACCGGCTGCCGCGAACCGGCCAGAGGAGGCCCACGATGCGTCGCAAGATCCCGAACACCGCTGCGTTGCTTGCATTCGAACTGGCCGCGCGCCACGAGAGCTTCACACGTGCGGCCGAGGAACTTGCATTGACCCAGAGTGCGGTGTGCCGACAGATCGCGAGCCTGGAGGAGTTTCTCGGCGTGCGCCTGTTCCGGCGCACCCGTCGCGGCGTCAAGCTGACCGAAGCGGGATTGAGCTACGGCCGGCGCATCGCTGCCCGCCTGGATGCGGTCGAGCGCGATACGCTCTCGGTCATGGCCCACCACGGCAGCGGTGCGACGATCGAGCTGGCGGTCGTGCCGACCTTCGCGACCCGCTGGCTGTTGCCGCGGCTCGGTGCGTTCCTCGCCAAGCATCCCGACGTGACGGTGAATCTGACGACACGCACGCGCCCTTTCCTGTTCGATGAGACGGAGTACGATGCGGCGCTGTACTTCGGCGATGCGGGCTGGCCTGGGACCGAGGCGCATTTCCTGATGCGCGAGAACCCGGTGCCCGTCTGCAGTCCGAAGCGGCTCGCCGGACGTTCCGGCCTGGCGGCCGGGGAGATCGCCGGGCTGCCACTGCTGCAGCAGACCACGCGCCCGTATGCGTGGAGGAAGTGGTTCGAGTCGCTTGGCATGAGGGTCGCGCACGACATGACCGGTGCGCGCCACGAACTGTTCTCGATGCTTGCACAGGCCGCGATCCACGACATGGGCGTCGCGCTGATTCCGCCCTTCCTGATCCGCGACGAACTCGACAGCGGTCGGTTGGTGATCCCGCTCCACCATGCCTACCTCAGCGACAAGGCCTACTATCTGATCATTCCCGAGCGCAAGGCCGAAACGGCGGCGCTGGCCGCTTTCCAGGCCTGGCTGGTCGAGGCGGCCGCCGCCTACCGGGTGGAGAACGGGCTGGCGTAGCCAATCGACCCGACCCGTCCTCCCGTTCGCCGTGGGTGCGGACCGCGCACGTGGTTTCGTGGCACACTGCGCCGCTGCAGGAACAACGCACACGGAGAACATCGATGCCACCCTGGGCCGTCCGAATCGGACTGATCTGCTTTCACGTCTTCCAGTATCTGGTGACCTGGAGCGCCGGCCTGCCGGTTGCGAGCGTGATTGCCGCGCTGCTGATCGGCGCACAGGTACTGCCGCGCGAGCACTTTCTCAAGACCTTTCGAGTCAATCCGATGCGGGTGAGCCAGCTTGGCAGCCTTGTGTGGATCGCCGTCGCCTATGCAGAGATGCGGATCGGGGGGTGAGCGAGCCTACCGATCGAGCTCCATGGGGCTGCGAACCGCCAGATAGAACCACTCTTCGCCTGCCCGCGCAGCGGGATTGGGAAAGACGATGAAACCGTCCACGGGCGCTTCCACGGGCGTGCCGTCGTTCCGGACGCCGATGCGCTGGCCTGCGTGGAGCGGCGCGAAGCTCGCCCATTCGCGCTCGAAGGCATCGGCTTCGTGCTTCTTGTCGATGACGTCCACGAGCCGCAGCAGCTCCAGATCGGTAGCCGGTCGGGGATCGTGCGTCCAACGGACGAGGCCGAGGAAAGACAGCGCGTTCAGGATCGCCCGGTAGGCGACCTCGGGTGCGTGCGGGTCGTCGTGAGCGCCGCATTCGAGCGTGACGCCGTAGCCGCCGATGCTGCGCATGTACTCGGTGGTGCCGATCCCGTAGTGCACATCCGTGTCGAACGCACCGTGCCGACCCGTCTGCGCACGCCGCGCAACGCCCCGGGCGTAGGTGTCGAGCCAGCCGTCCACGAAGCGCGTAACGCCGAGATGGCGGGCGAAGCGCCGCTCCTCGTCGGCGCGGGCAAAGGGTTCGAGCGTGCCGGTGTTGTTCTCCGGACCCAGCATCACGAAGGGTTCGCCGGGGGTGTGGAAGGAGTGCAGGTCGAGCACCACGTCGTGTGCGGCGAGCAGCGGGCACAGCCGGTTGGCGATGCGGTCCTCGAAGTTGTCCGGGGCGTCGACCGGGCGCAGATGGCGGTTGAGGTTGCGCTCGCCCTCGCGCGTCGCGCGCAGATAGGCCAGCGGATTGGTCACGGGTACGAAGGTGACGCAGCCGCGCGCGAGATCCAGCGTACCGGACTCGATCTCGGTGATCACACGCCGGATCGCCTTCGTGCCGCAGGTTTCATTCCCGTGTACGGCACCGAGCACGATGAGGCGTGCTCCCGGGTCGAAGCCCGCGAACGTGTGGGCTGCCAGGTGCAAGGCGGTCTTGCGCGGGTCGGCGTTCATCGTTGTTGGCTGAGCGTGAGATCTCACGCCAGCATAGCCCGAACGCGGCGGGTTGTCAGACCCTGAAGGCCGCCACTGCGCGACTGAGCTGATCGGACAGCTGTCCGATCTGGCGTGCAAGTTCTGCGGTCCGGGAGTTACCCGAATTCCCTTCGGCATGACGTACGAGCGCATCGACCTTATGGGCGATCGCTTCGGCGGCAACCGTCTGTTCGCGCACCGAGGCGACGATCTCACCGGCGCCCTCCCCGACCTGACGGATGAGCTGGTTCGTCTCGGAGAGCACGACCGCGACTTCTTCCATGCAGTCCTGGCTCGATTGCAGCGAGGCCTGGCCTTTCTTGACCACACGCTCGACGCTGGTCGAGCGCTGGCTCAGGGCCGAGGTGAGCGTGTCGATCCGGGCCGCCGACTGGGCCGACTTCTCGGCCAGCTTGCGCACTTCGTCGGCGACGACGGCAAAGCCGCGACCCTGTTCGCCGGCACGTGCGGCCTCGATGGCGGCATTGAGCGCAAGCAGGTTGGTCTGGTCGGCGATGTCGCGCACCTGCTGGGTCATGTCGACGATCTCGCGCGTGCTCTGGAGGAATTCGCCGATCGCGTGTGCGATCTCGGACATCGTCCCTTCGGCGACGTCGATCTCACCCACGAGTTCGGAGAGCTTTTCGTTGCCGGTGTGGGCGTTCTCGAGGCTCGCCGTCGTCTGGCTGCGCATGGATTCCGTGCCGCTGGCAATCGCCCCGGCACTGCGCGTGACGGTCTCGACATCGTCGGCGATCGACCCGGCGCCGGCCCCGGATTGCAGGTCGGTGCCCTGGCTGGCTGCATCGGTGAGCGCGGAGAGTTCGCGGGTGAGCGCCGCGGCAGCATCGCGCAGCACGCCGACGCGTTCGGACAGGGCGACCCGGATCTGTTCGGCACGACCCGCGATGCGTTGCAGTTCGGCGGGGCCGCTGCGATCGATCGGCACGGACAGATCCCCGGCGGCCAGACGTTCGAGGTCGGCCGCCAGGCGGGTGGCCGGGCGATCGATGCTCGCACGAACCGTCCACAGCAGCGCGACGAGCCCGGCGACTGCGACGGCCGCCATCGTCCAGAAACTCGCAACGACGACGCCATTGCCTGTGTTCGCGGCGCTCAGGGCCGACGAGGAATGCCACAGCCCATAGCCGCCGGCGGCCATCACGGCCAGCGTCGCAAGCGCGGCCACACCGAGGATGCGAGTACTCGCGCCTGCCAAGGTCGTCTCCATGTCTTCCCTCCGTTCGATGCAGGGTGTTACGGCATTGTCGGACAATCTTTAAGGGGTACGCGTGAAAAATTGCTGCGTGGATGCGGGATTGCTCCGGTTTCCCGGATCGTCCGCACGGCTGGGCGGTGCGCATGATCCGTCATCGATGATGACCTCGCGAAAATTGCGAACTAGTATGATGAATGGAAGGGATCCATGGGTTGTTCGGAGTCTTTGCCGGGCATCCCTCCGGATGCGGCTTCTTTCACGGATTCGGGATCGGCGTGAAGATTTCCTTGTGCCCACATTGGGGAGTCTGATACAAGACATCGATCCACCATTTCGGGGGCTGCATGAAACATCGGCGCACGCGCGATGCGGACGACCGCGGAATCGACGAGGAGCGGCGGCTTGCGCAGATGGTTTTCGCCAGTACGAGCGAGGGCATCACGGTGACCGACGCCTCCGGCAAGATCGTCGAGGTCAATCCCGCCTTCGAGCGCATCACCGGTTTTTCGCGGGCAGATGCGATCGGCCGGAGTCCGCGCATCCTGCAATCGGGACGCCACGACGCCGCCTTCTATCGCGCCATGTGGGAGACCTTGCTCGAGACCGGGCAGTGGCGCGGCGAGGTCTGGAATCGCCGTCGGAGCGGCGAACTGTATCCCGAGTGGCTCACGATCAGTGCAGTACGGGATGCGGCCGGTCGGGCGACGCACTACGTCGGAGTCTTCAGCGATATCACCACGGTCAAGGAGGCGCAGGAACAGATCGAGTTCCTGGCGCATCACGACGCGCTCACGCGGCTTCCGAATCGAACGCTGCTGCGCGAGAGACTGGCCCATTGCATTACGCGGGCGCGACGTCACCAGCAGCAGCTGGCCGTACTTCTGCTCGATCTGGATCGTTTCAAGAACGTCAATGACACCCTCGGGCATCCGGTCGGCGACGAGCTGATCGTCGAGGTGGCGCAGCGCATCACCGCACTGGTCCGCGCGGATGACACCCTGGCGCGCCTGGGCGGCGACGAGTTTGCGCTGCTGGTCGAGGACGAAGCGAGCGTCATGGCGATTGAGGCCGTCGCACGCAAGCTCGTCGACGTGTTCGCAGTTCCGGTGCGGGTTGCCGATCATGCGCTCACCGTGACCGCGAGCATCGGGATCAGCGTGTATCCGGGGGATGGCGAGGATGCCGATACCCTGCTCAAGAATGCCGATTCGGCGATGTACCAGGCCAAGCATTCAGGACGAAACGGGTTTCGCTTCTTCGCCCCGGAGCTGACCCGGGGCGCGCTCGAACGCTTGATGATGGAGACGGCGCTGCGGGCGGCGGTGAGCCGCGACGAGCTGGTGCTGCATTATCAGCCCCAGGTGGCGCTGGGCAGCGCGGAACTGGTCGGAGTCGAAGCGCTGGTGCGCTGGCAGCACCCGGACCAAGGACTGCTGCAGCCGGCCGATTTCATTCCGCTGGCCGAAGAGATCGGCGTCATCGACGAGATCGGTCGCTGGGTGCTGTGCGAAGCGTGCCGCCAGATGGCGCGATGGCGCGAGCGCGGCGTGGCGGTTCCGCGTGTAGCGGTCAATCTATCGGCCAAGCAGATCGACAGCGGGACCCTGGTCACAGCCGTGGCCGACACGCTCGACGCGTTCGGCCTCGATCCCGGCCAGCTCGAGCTCGAACTGACCGAGTCGATGATCATGGCGCAGCCCGAGGAGGCGCGGAACGTGCTAGAGGGCTTGCGCGGCCTCGGCGTGCAGATTGCGATCGACGACTTCGGGACGGGGTATTCGAGTCTTGCCTACCTCAAGCTGTTGAAGATAGACCGGTTGAAGATCGATCGGTCGTTCATCCGGGAGATCGGACGGGATCCGAACGACGAGGCGATTACCCGCGCGGTGATCGCGCTCGCGGGCAGTCTCGAACTCCAAACCGTCGCCGAGGGCATCGAGGAGGTGGCGCAGGTGGAATTCCTGAGCCGGGAAGGGTGCCAGGTCGGTCAGGGCTATCACTTCAGTCGCCCGCTTCCCGCCGACGGCATCGCCGCACTGCTCGCGGAACGTCCCCCGGCCCGTTGATCCCGCCATTCCACTCCCACTGCGTGGCGAAAAGTCCCCGACAATGCTACAAGTAGGTCCGGATTTCGGGACGGATCCCGAATTCGGGCGGCAGGGACGGGGACAAGGAGACGGGATGGATCTGTACAAGCAACCGATCGAGGATCGGATCGCGTGGCTGTTCGAACTGGCACGCCGGCATTCGGACGAGTTCGTGAGTCCGGAAGCGCAGCTCGCGAGAACGCGTTACCTGGCCGAGCATCCGACGGCGATCATGGCGCTGAAGTGCATGGACGGGCGCATCAACATCCCTGTCGTGACCGAGACGCCGCGCGGCATCGTCCAGCCCTTCCGCAACCTGGGGGGCATGTTCAACCTCGGCTGGCCGCATCTGGGCGAAGTGCTCGCCGAGTACGTGCAGGGCGTGGTCATCGGTGGGCGGCGCGTGCTCGCGCTGGTGACGTATCACTTCTCGAAAGGTGATCCGAGCCGGGGGTGTGCCGGATTCAACTACGACACCGACGCCGCGCGGGCGCATACCCTGGGCATTCGCACGCAGCTCGAGCACGTGTTCGGGGTGGGCCATGCGACGGTGTATCCCGTCGTATGCGGCTTCGAGACCGACGAGGACGCGCTGATCCTGCACGGGAGCAACGGTGAAACCCTCAACGTGGCCGATTTCCGTCCCGACGATGCGCCGGCGCTGCGCCATCGCCTGACGCGCCTGTACCCCGACATGCCCGAGCAGATCTGTGCCGATCTGATGCCGCTGGTCGAGGGCAATCTCCGTCACGTCGAGAAGATGCGCCGGGTCTCGCGCGAACTCGATGTCGAGCACCGCGAATGGATGATCTGCCTGGGCCGGGGCTTCGACTTCCTGCACACGCCCAACACGGCGCTGATCATCGGCCCCTACAGTCCCGATCTCGCGGACCCGATTCGCAAGGCGGCCGGAATCATCCAGGCCAACATGACGGCCGGGCGGATTCCGGATGACGGTTTCCTGTTGCTCGCATCGTCCCCGTACCTCGAGCCGGGCATGGATCGCGCACGGGCCGAGTTGAAGGCCCGTTTCCTGTCCGAGTTCGCGGCGGCGGTCATCGAGGAGGCACAGCCCGGGCTGGCGCGCACGATGCACACGCGTACGGCCGTGCTCGACTGGCGCTCGCGTGCGCTCCAGCAGGTCGGTGGTTGATCGTCGATCAGGGTGCGTTCAGCGGGGCGAGTCGAAGGGTTCGATGCTTGTGATCGTGATGCGCCGTCCGCGATCGCGGGCGAACGTGTAACGGCCGACGACGGTGACCTCGCGTCCGAGGTGCGGGGCAATGAGTTCCTCAGGAACCAGACCGACCCGGTTGAGGTGGTCGTCTTCCAGCCAGTAGTGGCGGGGATCGTGGAAGCCGCGAACGGTCCCGCGCACGCGCAGCGTGCGCCCTTCGAAGGCCTGTTGGCGGGAGGCGATTTCCGCGAGGGCGACTTCCTCGACGGCGCCGCGGTCGTCGCCGCATGCGACCAGCGCAAAGGTGACGAGCAACAGGGTCAGGGTGCTGCGAACCCTCATGGCGTCGTGGTGTCGGTGAGTGAATGGAAGTGCCTCATGAAGCACCGCAAGCCCCCGTTCCGTCAACCCCTTCCGAGCGGACGAACCATGCGCACGGCCTTCGAATCGTATCCGACCCGGTTGGGCCGCATTGCGGTGATGGTCCTGCTGTGCCTGGTCATGGTCGGGAAGGCTTCGGCGACGGATTCGATGATCGATGCGCACGCGCACTACACTCGCGCCGATGCAGAGGTGTTTTCGCCAGCGGACATCGTCGCAAAGCTCGACGCGGCGGGTGTGTCGCGGATCGTCGTCAGCGGCTCGCCGCCGGATCTTGCACTGCGTCTGCACGCGCATGCACCGGATCGCGTGATCCCGTTCCTGGGGATCTACGATTCGCATCTCGGCAAGGCCTTGTGGATGCACGACGAGCGGGTTCCGGCTCGGGTCGAGTCCTTGCTCGGCGATGCGGACTGGGTCGGACTGGGCGAGTTGCACCTGTTCGCGTACGATGCGCGCAGCCCGGTGTTCGAACGGCTCGTGCGCATCGCGGAGGCGCAACGCCTCATCCTGATGCTGCACGGCGATGTCGAAATCATCGATCGTACCTTCGAGATCGCACCGCAAGCCTGCGTCCTGTGGGCGCACCTGGGCACCCGGCCGCTGCCCGACCTGCTCGCTGCCGTCCTCGAACGCCATTCTGGGCGAAACCTGTGGGTCGATACGTCCGTGCGCGATCCGTTGATCGCCCCCGACGGGGTGCTGAGCCCGGAATGGCTGGCGCTGTTCGAAGCCCATCCCGAACGCTTCGTCGTTGCGGTCGACCCCTTCAGCGTCAATCGCTGGCACCGCTACGGCGAGGTCGTGAGCACGATCCGGCAATGGACGGCCGGGCTCCCGGAGCCGGTACGGGCCGGGATGCGGGCGGCAAACGCCGAACGCATGCTCGCCTGCGGGGGCGCGCGCGGCCCCCGCCTCGGGATCGAATCCGGCCATCGTGATCGACTATTGCAACAAGAGTAAGAATAAATCGCAAATCACAAAATGGATTGGTTTTTATAATCTAGACTGTGTAGTACGCGGAAGGGTAAACCTTCGACAGTGTCCGGACTGCGAGGACCGGCTTTCTCGGAGCCTCGTGCAGTCCGCCGAATCCGGAATTCGTTTCGGGACGCGCCATCCTGGCCCCGGCGACGATTCCATTCATGCTCGAACGAAAGGAGAACGATATGGAAAGCAAGGCAGACACCGCAGGAAAATGCCCGGTCATGCACGGCGGCCTGACCCGCTCGGCCACCGGCGGCACCTCCAATCGCGACTGGTGGCCGAACCAGTTGAACCTGAGCATCCTCCACCAGCACTCGTACAAGTCCGACCCGATGGGCGAAGGCTTCGACTACGCCGAGGAGTTCAAGAAGCTCGACTACGAAGCGCTGAAGAAGGACCTGCACGCGCTGATGACGATGTCGCAGGACTGGTGGCCGGCCGACTACGGCCACTACGGCGGCCTGTTCATCCGCATGGCGTGGCACAGCGCCGGCACCTACCGTACCTCGGACGGGCGTGGCGGAGCGGGCACCGGCAACCAGCGCTTCGCACCGGTCAACAGCTGGCCCGACAACGCCAACCTTGACAAGGCGCGCCGGCTGCTGTGGCCGATCAAGCAGAAGTACGGCAAGCGCATCTCGTGGGCCGACCTGATGATCCTGGCGGGCAACGTCGCACTAGAGTCGATGGGCTTCAAGACCTTCGGCTTCGGCGGCGGGCGCGAGGACATCTGGGCGCCCGAAGAGGACATCTACTGGGGCTCCGAGTCGGAATGGCTGGGCGACAAGCGCTACAGCGGCGATCGCGAGCTCGAGCGGCCGCTGGCCGCGGTGCAGATGGGGTTGATCTACGTGAACCCGGAAGGGCCGAACGGCGTGCCGAGCGCGGTGGCTTCCGGCCGCGACGTACGCGAGACCTTCGCCCGCATGGCGATGAACGATGAAGAGACGGTTGCGCTGGTCGCGGGTGGCCATACCTTCGGCAAGTGCCACGGTGCGGGCGATGCGGCACTGGTCGGTCCCGAACCCGAGGGCGCCCCGATCGAGGAGCAGGGCCTGGGCTGGAAGTCGAGTTTCGGCTCCGGCAAGGGCGGCGATGCGATCACCAGCGGCATCGAGGGCGCATGGACGCCGACGCCGACGAAGTGGGACATGAGCTACTTCGACACGCTGTTCGGCTACGACTGGGATCTGGTCAAGAGCCCGGCCGGCGCCTGGCAGTGGGTGCCGACCGATCCGGCCGCGGCCCAGCTCGTACCCGATGCGCACGACCAGTCGAAGCGGCATGCGCCGATCATGACCACCGCCGACCTGTCGCTGCGCATGGACCCGATCTACGAGCCGATCTCGCGCCGCTACCACCAGAACCCGGACGAGTTCGCCGACGCGTTCGCGCGCGCCTGGTTCAAGCTCACCCACCGCGACATGGGTCCGAAATCGCGCTACCTCGGTCCGGAAGTCCCAGCCGAGGACCTGATCTGGCAGGATCCGGTCCCCGCGGTCGATCATGCGCTGGTCGACGCACAGGACATCGCCGCGCTCAAGGGCAAGATCCTGGCCTCCGGGCTGTCGGTGTCCGAACTGGTCTCGACCGCATGGGCCTCGGCATCCACCTACCGCGATTCCGACAAGCGCGGCGGCGCCAACGGCGCGCGCATCCGGCTCGCACCGCAGAAGGACTGGGAAGCCAACCAGCCGGCGCAACTCGCGAAAGTGCTGGCGGCCCTCGAAAAGATCCAGGGTGAATTCAACGGTGCCCAATCGGGCGACAAGCGCGTCTCGATCGCCGACCTCATCGTGCTGGGGGGTTGCGCCGCAATCGAACAGGCCGCGAAGAACGCAGGCGTCGAGGTCGAGGTGCCGTTCGCCCCGGGGCGCACCGACGCGACCCAGGAGCAGACCGACGTCGCATCCTTCGCGGTGCTCGAGCCGATCGCGGACGGCTTCCGCAACTACCTCAAGACCCGCTACACGGTGTCGGCCGAGGACTTGCTGGTCGACCGCGCGCAGCTCCTGACCCTGACCGCGCCGGAGATGACGGTACTGGTCGGCGGCATGCGCGTGCTCGGCGCCAATGTCGGCGGGACCCGAGACGGCGTCTTCACCCAGCGCCCCGGCACGCTGACGAACGACTTCTTCGTCAACCTGCTCGACATGGGCACGGTGTGGGCGCCGACCTCGGATGACGCACAGGCGTTCGAAGGCCGTGATCGCAAGACCGGAGAGCTGAAGTGGACCGGCACGCGCGTCGACCTGATCTTCGGGTCCAACTCGCAGCTGCGGGCACTGTCCGAGGTCTACGCCTGCGAGGACGCAAAGGAGAAGTTCGTACGCGACTTCGTGGCAGCGTGGAACAAGGTGATGAACGCCGACCGCTTCGACCTCGCGTAGTTGCAGTCGGCGCGCTGCGCCGCACGAAGTGAAATCGGCCCGGAACGGGGATTCCCGTTTCGGGCCGATTGTCGTTTTCCGTCCGGGAAGGCCCTTGGTGCAGGCACGCACGCAACCCGTCGGCCACCTTGGCAAGCGGGTCGGGAACGACCTTGGTGCTGTTCACGGGTTCTCCCGCGGTTCGAACTTCGGCAAGGCGGCAGCCACGTCACGGAAGGCGCTCAGCGCAGCTTCGAGGTGCTCGATGATCTCCTGCTGCAGCACGTCGGGCGTGGGCAGGTCGTCGAGGTTGTCGAGGCTGTCGTCCTTGAGCCAGAACACGTCCAGGCTCGCCTTGTCGCGGGCGATCAGTTCGTCGTAGGTGAAGTGGCGGAAGCGCTCGGTTTCCTGGCGTTGGTGGCGGTTCGCCGGGTTGTAGCAGGCGACGAAATCACGCAGGTCTTCGAGCTTGAGCTGGCGGGTCTTGAGCGTGAAGTGCTGGTTGGTGCGCAGGTCGTAGAACCAAACGCCCTGGGTGTGTACCCGGCCGTCCTTGGGTGCGGCGTCGAAGAACACCACGTTGGCCTTCACCCCTTGCGCGTAGAAGATGCCGGTGGGCAGGCGCAGGATGGTGTGCACGTCGCAGGTTTCCAGCAGCTTGCGGCGGATCTTCTCGCCGGCACCACCTTCGAACAACACGTTGTCGGGCAGCACCACCGCGGCGCGACCGTCCATCTTGAGCATGCTGACGATGTGCTGGAGGAAGTTGAGCTGCTTGTTCGAGGTCGTGGTCCAGAAGTCCTGCCGCTCGTAGATCAGCGCATCACGGTCCTCCTCGCCATCCTCGTTGGTGAAGGTCATGCTGCTCTTCTTGCCGAAGGGCGGATTGGCGAGCACGTAATCCACGTGCCGCTTCGGCTCGGCGATCAGCGCGTCCGAGCGCTCGACCGAGGGCTCGCCCTCCAGCTCGCCGATGTTGTGCAGGAAAAGGTTCATCAGGCACAGGCGGCGGGTGCCCGGCACGATCTCGTTGCCGTGAAAGGTCTCGTCGCGCAGAAAGGCCTTTTGCGGGCGGGTGAGGCGTGGCGGCTCGTGGCCCAGCCAGTCGCCGTATTTGCGGATCCACTCGCCGGTGCCGGTCAGCCATTCGTTGGCGGCGAGAAAAAAGCCACCGGTGCCGCAGGCCGGGTCGGCGATGGACTTCATCGGCTCGGGACGCATGCAGGCCACCATGGCCTGGATCAGCGCGCGCGGCGTGAAATACTGCCCGGCGCCGCTCTTGGTGTCCTCGGCGTTCTTCTGCAGCAGGCCTTCGTAGAGGTCGCCCTTGGCGTCGGTATCCATACCGACCCAGTTCTCGGCGTCGATCATCTGCACCAGGCGCGCAAGCTTGGCCGGGTCCTGGATCTTGTTCTGCGCCTTGAAGAAGATCGCCCCCAGCATCCCGCCCTGCTCGCCCAGCTTGTGCAGCGTGGCAAGGTAGTGCGCCTCCAGCGGCTCGCCGGTCTTGCCGCGCAGCGCGGCCCAGTCATAGCCGCTGGGGATGCGGCTCTCACGCAGATAGGGCTCCTGCGCATACTCGTGGGCCATCTTCAGGAACAGCAAGTACGTGAGCTGCTCCAGGTAGTCGCCGTAACCCACCCCGTCGTCCTTGAGGGTGTGGCAGAAGTTCCAGACTTTCTGGATGAGGGAGGCGGTGTTCATGTACTTGGCTTCAATGTGGTGATGCGAGATAACAAGCATTCCCGCAAGTAACTGTTGTGTAGGAAAAAACTCGAATAATCTGTTTTGTTATCTGTAGGGGCAAATAACAAACCGGTTCGATCATGCGCCGTGTCGGGTACTGATATAGGCCTGCCGTGGAGGACCTCAAGCTCCTGTGTTTTCGTGGTGAGCCCCTGTGTTTTGAGGCATGAGCTCCTGTGTTTAGCTCCCGTGATAAACCTTGGTCCAGATAACAACAGGTTCAGCAAGATGCTGATAAATATAGAAATACCGTGTACGAAGGTTTTGTTATCCAGGTAGATAGAAAACAACTGACAAGAGGTTGACCTACCGAGACCTGGCCGTGGAAAACAAAGCGATTCTATGTCCTTGTTTTCAAAGGCAACTCTTTTTATTTTCCAGGTCGTCAGATAACAATCCAGCCCCCGACCCCTCTCCATCCTGCAAGGGCTTGTGATAGACCATGTTGCGTTTGGCCTTGGTGGGGTCAGGAACCAGCACTCCTTGCTGGACCCAGCGTTTGAGTAGCTTCGACGCCCGCAGAGTGTCCAGATTGGCGATCTGGCAGAGATCTGCGTTGGCGATTGCCCCGTTCCGGTCGATCCAGTCGCTGACCTGCTCCCAGACTGGGGGTCGCTCTTCGTTGATCAGCAGGACGGAGATAGCCTCTTGGGCCAGTTCGGTCTGCTCCCTGTAGATCGGCGGAAACAAATTGCTCGCTTTCATCACGCTGAACATCATGCGTACGCCTTCACCAGCGTCTACGTTGGGTGGTTCGGGAAACTCACGAAGGTTGCTTGCGAGCAAGGGATTACGAGCAAACGAGCCGACGCGTTGAATGTTCATCGCGTTGATCCTGCCGGGGAAGAGGCCGGGACTCAGTACCTCGATGCGGGTATCGAAGATGCGGATCTGGATATCACGATTCAGTCGATAGTCGCGGTGGATGATTGCGTTGGTGATGGCTTCCTTGAGCACTCGTTCCGGATACTTGTGCACCGTACGGAAACCGGAAGCTGCCAGCGTCAGACCTCCTGCCAGTTCCTCAAGCAGATAGGCGTGAGTGCGTGCGATCTGCTGGTACAAGGGTCCGGAGATCGTCTTTGGGGTCTTCTTGAGGTTGGGCACCTCGCCGGATTCGATCTTGTTCCCCCGGTAATGGAAAATTCGCACATCGGCGCGCGTACCGGTTCCCGCCAGCAAGGCGCCAGGCTGATCAGCAAACAGCAGCACGGCTGCGCGCAAGGGTCTGAGTTCGTTTCCGACCTTCTTCGCCAAGCCAATGCGATACAGCTGATCGGGCAGATCACCACTCTTCAAACCGCGACCCTGCAGAAATAGGCGCCACGATTCGGTACTAAGCAACTCGAAATCCACTTCGACCGGTTCCGACTCCGCGCTCCTCACGCCGCGGCGGTACGACAGTTCTGTAATCTCGGTGGCATTCATCTCGCGGTTGCTTGCCTGTCCGCGCGTCCAGGTGCCGCCATCGAGAATCGAATGCACTTTGTCGCTCTTTGGAATATTCAGTGCGACCAGGTGTCCTTGCGACCCATCACGCTGCATGCACGGTATGCGTAGCGCCCGAATGTCGCTCACTGGAGGTTGCAGATGAGAGTTCAGCTTGCGCATCAGCTCATCCACCGCCTCCGGATTCTCGCTGATGCCATACAGGCGCGCTTTGCCTTTCTCTTTGGCGGCATCCTCGACCCCGAGAAACAGCCATCCGCCTTCAGTGTTGGCAAACGCGCAGACGGTTTCAAGCGCCTTGCCAACCATCTTCCCGGAAACTCGCTTGAACTCCCGTTGCTGGTTCTCCGTTCCAGTGGTCGCCCAGTCAAGGAAAACGCTGGCTTCTTGTGGCGTCAGTTCACGCATGACTCACCTTTCTTAAGGGACGTTTCCTCGCGGAGGATGAAGCAGTGCGCTCCGCACGAATGCGTTCGAGCAGCACGCTGGCCGGCTCGTCGTTCGGGTCCTGCGGAACGAGCTGGCCGGAGAAGGCGGCTTTGAGGAGGTTTTGGCGTTGGGCGGCGGATTGGTTAAGCGCCTTATCGATTACTTCTTCCTGCGACTTACATGCTTCAAGTTGCGTTGCGAGCACTTCGCCGATCCTGGCCTGTTCCGCCAGCGTCGGTAGAGGCACGGTGATGGAGCGGATGATCTGCAGGTTCAGGTTGGGTTGTACGCCGCCTGAGGCCTGTTCCCGCATCCTTTCGTAACTGTGCCAGAGGAAGGTCTTGATGAAGGACTTGCAGTCGCAGGCGGCGGGTTCAAGAGCGACCGCAGCAATCGCCTGATTGATGGTAGCCGAGATACCAAGCTCAGAGCATTTTCCGCGCGTCTTTCCTTCGCCGTACATGGCGATCAACAGCGAGCCTGCGGGGTAGAGGGTGAGCCGACACTCTTGTAGAGCGAGTTCCGTCACATGGCTGGATGCTTCGGTGACCAACTCGGCATTCAACGCGCCGCTGGTAACCCACGGAATTGTCCCGTCCTGAAAGTAGAGCTTGTTCGATTTGAGCGGTGTTACGCCAGTCCCGACATCCGCAAGTTGATCGACGGTCGCCCACACCCACCCCTCCGGCAGTTCCGGCAGATCGCGCGTATCGGGCGCGACTGGTTCCGGATACTTGCTCTGCCAGCCCTTGGGCGGGGTCTTGCCCTGGGACTGGAAGCGGGCGAGTTGGCGGGCTTCCCAGCGGGCGCGGCGTTCGGCAAGGATTCGGGCGAGCAGTTCGGCGCCGGTCTCCAACCCGTCCGCGCTATCCTCTAGCACGGCGCAGCCCCCGGTCGGCGGGGTTTCGTGCCGACGCCTCTGCCCCGCAGCGAAGGAGGCATGAAATTCCGCCGGCCGGGGGCGGTTCTCGGCTTCAGCCGGTTGCGCCGGGCGGTCCGTCTCGAGCGCAGCACGGCGCGCGCGCCAGTCGGCGGTGAGGGCGCCTTCGACCGCGGCCTTGAGCAGCGACTGGCGGTACTGCGCGAGCTTGGCCTGCGCCGCCTTGAGCTCGGCCACACCGGCATCGAGGTCGGAGAGCAGTTCTTCGAGCTTGGCGACGATGCGGGTTTGTTCGGCTAGCGGTGGAATCCTCACCTCGAGCTTCAAGAGGTGTTGCTGGTTCAGGTTGGCCATGGTCGACCCGACAGAGGCCGACAAGAGGTACTGGACAACCTGATCACTCGCCAAAAAGAGCTGCAGGAAACGTGGGTCGAGAAAATGGGGGTTGGGGCGGACGATCAGCGAACCAGTCCCGCAAAGCCAACCTTCTTCTCGCGGTCCGATTACTGCGCACCGACCCATCTCGCCGCGTCGCCCCAGAACCAGGTCTCCTTCGGTAAGCCGAAACTCTTTCAGACGTTGCGCCGTTTCTTCCGATACGGTCATGCTGGAGGTTGGCGTGATTCGACTATCGGAGATGTGCATCGGGTTGACGAGGGGTACACCGTTCGCGACGTAGTCCGATTTGTGAAGCGAGCTGCCGAAGGGGCCGGTTCTTAACGAAACCAGTTCGCCCAAGCCAGTGGTCAACCAGCCTTTCGGTTCAACACTCACGCCACCAATTCCTCATTCATCTCCTTCATCAAAGTATCCAGCTCACCCCCCAGCACCTGCCACGCCTTCTGCAGCCCACCGCGGTTCGCGAGTTCGGCGTAGTCGAAGTCCTCGCGGGTAATCGAGCAGGAGGCGGCGATGTGGTCCTTCATCAGGCGCAGCCAGTCCATCTGCTCGGGCGTGAAGGCCGTGGTGCGGCGGGCGTTGTGGCGGAAGGTCCAGTCCTGGAAGCGGCGGTCGACCTCGTCGGCGAAGGGGCGCAGCTCGTCCGCCAGGCCCAACGCGAAGCGCACCAGCGAGACCAGATCGGTGAGCTGGCGGCGCAGATCGGCGCCGCGGACCTTGCTGCCCTGTACCCGGGCGTAGGCGCTCCATAGGCGTTCGGTGGTGAGCAGCAGCGGCGGACGGGCGAGGTGGTCGTGCAAGGCCTCGATCATCTCGATGGTGAGCGCACGACGCTGAAAGGGCTGCTGATAGAAAAAGGTGAGCGCATCGAGCTCGTCCCGATGCTCCGCGAGCGTGTCCGCAAAACGGCGGATCGTCTCGCGCGCCTGGGCTTCGGCCTGCTCCGAGAACCCCTTGTACAGCAGATCGTCCGGATTCACGTGGTCGATGAGCTGCTCGAGGTCGCGGCGGGCGGATTCCAGCGCGTCGCGCAGCGCAGGCTGGTCGAAAGGCTCGCAGGCCTGTGCGACCAGGGTGTTGCGGGCGGCGGCAAGCTCCTCGCCGGTGAGCGTGTCCTCGTTGCGGGTGATGCCTTGCGCGGCGGCGGTGGCCAGTGCGGCTTCGACATGACGGTCCGGGTTCAAGGCCTCGACCCGCGTCTTGCCGAGCTGGCCGACCGTGCGGCCATCGGCCAGCTCGGCGAGGCGGGCGAGGGTTCTGGCGTCGAGCTGCTTCGCCAGCCGCACCAGGCGATTGCCGAGCGAGAGCACCGTGTCGTCGTCGCGGCTGCCGACCGCCACGCCTTGGAGCAAGGCCTTGAGCGGCACGCCGGGCTTGCGCTCGAGCGGGCGGCTCTCGGTCTTGAGCGATTTCTCGACGCCGACCGCGTCGATGAGCACGAAACGGCTCTTGGCGCCTGGGGCGCTGGCCGAGACGCGCTTGAGGCGGTCGCCGTCGAGGCTGCGCACGCCGCGGCCCTTCATCTGCTCGTAGTAGCCACGCGAGCGCACATCGCGCATGAAGAGCAGCACCTCCAGCGGCTTCACGTCGGTGCCGGTGGCGATCATGTCCACGGTGACCGCGATGCGCGGGTGGTACTCGTTGCGGAAGTTCTGCAGCACGCCGTCGGCATCCTTCTCGCTGTAGGTGACCTTGCGGCAGAAGGCGTTGCCCTGGCCATAGACCTCGCGCACGATCTGCACGATGTCGTCAGCGTGGCTGTCGGTCTTGGCGAAGATCAGGGTCTTGGGCGCCTCGCGGCGCTCGGGGAAGATCTCGGACTCGATCGCGGTCTTCATCGCCTTGATGACGGTGCGGATCTGGTCGGGGTTGACCACCGAGCGGTCGAGCTCGGTGCCGGTGTAGGCGGTGTCCTCGTCGGTCTGTGCCCAGCGACGGCTGCGGGTCTGGCGGTCGCGGTGGTCGATCCACTCCCGGGCGGCGATGGTGGCGCCCTTCCTGGTGAGCTTGGTCTCGATCAGGTACACGTCGTAACCGACGTTCACCCCGTCGGTGACCGATTGCTCGTAGGTGTATTCGGCGACGATGTTCTGGTTGAAGAAACCGTAGGTGCGCTTGTCCGGCGTGGCGGTGAGG
>JBJHDM010000061.1:0-18398 GCA_050486545.1 Rhodocyclaceae bacterium
GTAGACTCGGGGCGGGCAGGGCCCGCCCCGATGCGTATTTCTAAGTCTACTCCGGAATCGGTGAAATGCCAGTGATGAACAGTCATCATGCGTCGCTAAGCGATTGATTGAATTAATGAAATGCTGCATTGCGGAAGATGTTTTCTGCATTTTCAAAGACGATAGAATTGAAAGACTTGAGGGGGAAACGGGAGAAGCCGCACGAATACTTTTCCCCATCCTCCTGATTTGAGAACACATTCGGATAAGCCCATGATCGATATCCAACTTCTTCGCAACAACATCGAACGCGTCGTCGATGCGCTGGCCGCACGCGGGACCGAATTCGACCCGGCGGCCTTCACCGCACTCGAGACCGAACGCAAGCGGCTGCAGACGCACACGCAGGAACTTCAGGCCCGGCGAAACGCCCTGTCGAAGCAGATCGGGATGCTGAAGGCGAAGGGCGAGGATGCCTCGGGAGTCATGGCCGAGGTCGGCGGGCTGGGAGACGAACTCAAGGCCAATGAAGCCGCCCTGGCCGAGGTGCTCGAGCGGGTCAACGCGCTCGTGTCGGGATTGCCCAATGTGCCGCACGAGAGCGTGCCGCGCGGGCGTGACGAGTCCGACAACGTGGAAGTCCTGCGCTGGGGGACGCCACGGAGCTTCGACTTCGAGCCCAGGGACCACGTGGACCTCGGCGCTGCGCTGGGGGGGCTGGATTTCGAGACCGCGGTCAAACTCGCCGGGTCGCGCTTTGCGCTGATGCGCGGCGACCTGGCCCGCCTGCACCGTGCGCTGGCGCAGTTCATGCTTGACGTGCATACCCGTGAGCACGGCTATACCGAGGTCTATGTGCCGTATCTCGTCAACCGCGCTTCGATGTTCGGGACGGGCCAACTGCCCAAGTTCGAGGACGACCTCTTCGCAGTCCCGCGTGGGGAGGACGGACAGTTCTACCTGATCCCCACATCCGAGGTGCCGGTGACGAACATCGTGCGCGGAGAACTGCTCGCACCGGAATCCCTGCCGATGAAGTTCGTCGGCCACACGCCGTGCTTCCGCTCCGAGGCGGGCAGCTATGGCAAGGACACCCGCGGCATGATCCGCCAGCACCAGTTCGACAAGGTCGAACTGGTGCGCATCGAACACCCGGACCATTCGTGGGCGGCGCTCGAGGAATTGGTCGGTCACGCCGAGGCGATCCTGCGGAAGCTGGAGCTGCCCTATCGCAAGATCGTGCTGTGCACCGGAGACATGGGTTTCTCCGCGGCCAAGACCTACGATCTCGAAGTGTGGCTGCCGGCCCAGAACACCTATCGCGAGATCTCGTCGTGCTCGAACTGCGGCGACTTCCAGGCACGGCGCATGCAGGCCCGTGTACGCAATGCCCAGGGCAAGAACGAACTGGTCCATACCCTCAACGGCTCGGGCCTCGCCGTCGGCCGCACGTTGGTCGCCGTGCTGGAGAATGGACAGCAGGCCGACGGATCGGTGCGGATTCCGCAGGCGCTGGTCCCCTGGATGGGTGGTGTCGAGGTGCTCGAGCCGGCCCGCTGAGCCGCAGCCGGCACCCTTCCATGATGCCCGGACGCTTTGCGCGCGGATCGTCCGAAGTGCATTGTGGGGCGTCGCACTTCTGCGTATAATGCGCCCTCCCGACAGTCATGTCGGGATCCGGAGAGGTACCGAAGTGGTCATAACGGCGCCGACTCGAAATCGGATGGTCAGGGAAACCTGGCACGTGGGTTCGAATCCCACCCTCTCCGCCAGACTGACGTTGACGAGAAGTCAGGAACTGCTAGAATCTCGTCTCTTTTGCAGCGCGCTCGTAGCTCAGTTGGATAGAGTACCTGGCTACGAACCAGGGGGTCGTGGGTTCGAATCCTGCCGAGCGCGCCACCTTTTCAAGCACTTACGCCACCTCACAAGGGTGGCGTAATGCTTTCCGGACGACCATTCCGATTGCCGCGATCGAGTGTTGCTTCGCTTATCGGCTCAATGGGACGCCTTGCCTGCGGGCGTTGGCGATCAGGCGCGATGCGTTCAGGAGCAACCGCCACCGCCTGAGCAGCGGGACGTCGGTGCTGGCCCGGATCGCCTTCCGATAGACTTCGAGCAATTTCGGATTCTTGTTTCCCGTATGGGCCTCGGTGAGGAGCATGGAGCAAAGCTTCTCCCCCCGTAGGTGAAGATACAGTCCGGTCTCCCGGGCCGTTTCCGCAATCAGCCGCGCGCGCAGGAGCTTGTTGACGTAGGTCTTGTCCGCGCTCTTGGTCTTGCCGAAATGATTGTTGTTGGCGTGGGTACGGTAGGCGACGAGCGGTTCGTCCAGATAGAACTTGCGACCGCGGTGTAGCGAGGCCAGCAGGATCACGCAATCGTCCGCACGAACCCGCCAATCCTCTTCATGGGGGATGGGGCAGAAACGTGCCGCCAGCGATCTTCTGAGTGAGAGTGCCGACGTCGCAGCCCCGATCCACCGATGGGCGACGAAGGTCAGCAGGCCAGTGAAGCCGAGGTCGTTGACTCGGTGTGGAAACGGCTGATCGATCAGTGCGCTCGAGGAACCGAACTCCCGGTAGCTGCAGAACAGGAAGTCGCATTCCGGATGCTCGGCATAGACGGCTACCGCTTTCTCCACATAGTCGCGCAGGTAGCGGTCGTCGGCGTCCAGAAAGAACAGCAGGTCACCGCGCGCTTTCGCAATGCCCGCATTCAAGGCGGAGAGCTGCCCGCCGTTCGCCTTGAAATGGGGGACGATCCGTGGATCGGTTGCGGCGAGTTGCTCGATCACCGAGCGGGATTCGTCGGTGGACCCGTCGTCGACCACGACGACCTCGAGATCCCGATAGGTCTGATCAAGAACCGATTCGATCGCCTCCTTCAGAAACGGGGCATAGTTGTAGTTGTTGATCAGGACGGAAACGAACACGGCGGACCCGCTACTCGGTAATCGCTCAGGCCGCGATTATATCTTGATGACATCGTTGGCATGCCGGAGAAATCAATGCGCAGGGGATTGTCCGTGTTCGTTGCATCCTGCATGCTTGCGGTACGGTAGCCGGCCTGGATTGCGGACGGCGTGCGGGGATTCGATCGGATGACGACGGACCAGTTGGCGGTGCTCGCCGTGCTGGCGGGCACGATGGCGATGTTTCTGTGGGGGCGCTGGCGGCACGACATGGTCGCCGTCGGTGCGCTCCTGGCTTGCGTGCTGGCCGGCCTGATCCCGCCGGTCGATGCCTTTGCCGGTTTCGGGCACCCGGCGGTCATCACGGTGGCGTGTGTCCTGGTGCTGAGTCGCGGCCTGCAGACGTCGGGTGCGGTCGATGCGCTGGCGCGCAACGTTCTCCCGGCCAGTGCGGGCAAGGCGGCGAGCCTTGCCGCCCTGGTCGGGCTGGGTGCGCTTCTGTCGGGTTTCATGAACAACGTCGGTGCGATGGCGCTCCTGATGCCGGTGGCGGTCCAGTTGGCGGGCCGGCTCGAACTGCCGCCAGGCCGCGTCCTGATGCCGCTGGCCTTCGGAACCATTCTCGGCGGCATGACGACGATGATCGGAACGCCACCGAACCTGATCGTGTCGGGTTTTCGCGCACAGGACGGAGGCGGAAGTTTCGCGATGTTCGATTTCACCCCGGTGGGTCTGGCGGTCGCCCTCGCCGGCGTGGCGTTCGTCGCATTGCTCGGATGGCGGCTGGTGCCGGCACGCAAGCAGCCGGGGGCGGGCGAATTCGAGACCGGCGCCTACCTGACGGAGGCACGCGTCCCGCCCGAAAGCAAAGCCGCCGGCATGAGCTTGCACGCCATCGAGGCGGAGCTTGAAGAAGCCGATGCCCAGGTGGTCGGACTGGTGCGTCACGGCGTGCGCATGAACGCCCCGCATGCCGGGCGGAAGGTTCTGGCCGACGACATCCTCGTCATCGAAGCCGAGGTCGATGCGCTGGCCGGTGCGCTTTCCGCCCTCGGGCTACAACTGGAGGAGGCGGGGCCTTCCGACAAGGCCGCGCCAAACGGGTCTCGCGAGGGCGGGACGCCGGCGAAGTCCGCCTCCGAACCGTCTCTGGACGAACGGGGGAGTGACGCGACTGCGGAGAACCAGGACGACACCGTATCGCCTCCCGACGAAATCGTACTCATGGAACTCGTGGTCCGTCCCGAATCCGTGGTGGCGGGGCGTTCGGCCAAGGAGTTGCTGCTGCGCACGCGCTACGGGATCAATCTGCTGGCGCTGTCCCGCGAGGGCAGTCGTTCCAAGGCACGCTTGCGGACCTTGAGGATCCAGCCGGGCGACCTGCTGCTGATGCAGGGGCCGCCCGGCGCGCTGATGGAGTTTGCGGCGGACCATGGGTGCGTCCCGCTGGCACAACGCGATCTGCGGATTCCGGACAAACGCAAGGCGATGACGGCCGGCGTCATTATGGCCTTTGCGGTCGGTGGCGCCGCCTTCGGGCTGCTGCCCGCCGCGATTTCCTTCGCGCTCGGCGTGCTCGCATCGATGGCCTTGCGCACGGTTCCGCCGCGGGCCGTCTACGATGCGGTCGACTGGCCCGTGATCGTGCTTCTCGGAGCCCTGATTCCCGTTGCCGGGGCGATGGAGGCGACCGGCGCGGCCGATCTCGTCGCGGGTTTTCTGCTTGAGAACGTAGCACGGGGACACGCCGTCGTTGGCCTGATTCTGGTGCTCGTGGTGACGATGTTCCTGTCCGACCTGATGAACAACGCGGCCACTGCCGCGGTGATGTGCCCGATCGCGATCGGCACCGCGGCGGCTCTGGGGGTGAATGCCGACTCGTTCCTGATGGCGGTGGCGATTGGCGCCTCCTGTGCGTTCCTGACGCCGATCGGGCACCAGAACAATACGTTGATCCTCGGCCCCGGGGGGTTCCGGTTCGGCGACTACTGGCGGCTGGGCCTGCCGCTCGAAGCGCTGGTCGTGGCCGTCAGCGTGCCGATGCTGTTGGTTGTCTGGCCGCTGTGAGCGAGTTCTGTGGAGCATCAACCCCGGTCGCCCGCGACCAGCGTGCGGGCTTGCCGCACGAGTTCCCGGAAGAGGCGGCGTTGGCGCGGCATGAACACGAGAAACTCGGGATGCCACTGCACGCCGACGAGAAAGGTGTGGTCGGGATCCTCGATGGCCTGCACGATCCCGTCCAGATCGCGACCGGACACCTGCAGGCCCTTCCCGGTCCGGTCGATTGCCTGGTTGTGCAGGCTGTTGATGCGGCAACGCCCGCTGCCCAGGATCGCGGCCAGCCGCGTCCCGGACTCGACCTCCAGGGTCTTGAGCGGGAGGACCGTCCAGCGGTTGGAAGTCTTGCTGCGGCGTGAACGCAATTCCTGGAACAGGGAGCCGCCGCGGCATACGTTGAGCAACTGTGCGCCCCGGCAGATGCCGAGAACGGGCAGCCCGCGTTCGAGAGCGTTCCGGATGACCTGCGTTTCCAGGGCGTCGCGGGCCCTGTCATGTCGGGGTTCGACTTCCGGTTCGGCGGCGTAGAGGACCGGATCGATGTCGTGGCCGCCGGTCACGACGACGCCGTGATAGCGGAAATCCGCGGGGTTCTGGCTGGGGCGGATCTGCAGCGGCCGGCCGCCGTAGAGCCAGACCGTCGCCGCGACCAGGGCGCGCGGACCGAAGGCCCGCTGCTGCGGGCCGGTGATCGCGATTACCGGGCGAGCCAATGCCGTTCCACCTCCTCGCTCCAATCGCCCAGCCAGCGACCGAGGGGGCGCTCCAGGAAAGTGAGATAGGCCTTGCAGCACGCTGCGAGGCGCTCCAGGTCGGCTGCCAGGCGCTCGACCTCGATCCAGTCGTTCCAGGCCGCGTGCAGCCCCCAATCCGCTTCGTGGATGTTGCAGTCCGGCAGCCGGTAGTGGAAAGCCGGTCGCGGTTTGATCAGTGGATCGTCGGTGACGCGGCGCACGCGTGCAGCGTCCAGGTGCGCGAACAGCGGCAGCAGGTCGAGTGCGCGGTTGCGGGTCGGGTTGTCGGCGAGGTAGTCGTCAATCAGGGTCGCAAGGTCGGGCCGGTATTCGGGTGCGATGACCTTGCGGACGTAATCGATGGGAAACGGATCGACATAGAGGGTGAGGCGGCGCGACAGGTCGATGTCGGCTCTCGTGTACAGCCATTCGTACAGACACAGGAAGGCCTGCAGGACGGATGTGAGCAGGGCCGGATCCTCGTCGGGAATCTCGGGGTTGAACTGCATGCCGAACGCGTTCAACAGACGGTCGGACGTGCCGCGCGCCCCGGCCTTGCGCAAGCGCTCGATGAGTTCCTCGACCTTGCCGAGACGTTCGAACGGCAAGGGGGGGCTGACCAACTCGAGCGGAACGAGTGCTTCGGCGGCCCATGCGAGGGCTTCCTCGGCGGATCGGCCCAGTTCTCCCTCCAGCGTGGAGGCGTCGTGCGGCTCGCGCCCGAGGCGCTTGAGCAGCGCGAAGTCGAGTTCGACGATCCAGTCGCCGGCAGGGTCGCCCTTGAGGATGCGTTCGTAGCGTCCGCCGTGTTCGATCGAGGTTCCGAGACAGTCCGCGACCACCAGGCTCAGCGTGTCGAGATCGAGCCCGTTCATCTCGAGCTCGACGCCGACCCGTCGCGGACGATGGGCCGGATTCTCCAGCCACGGAGGGGATTCCAGCCGGGGGTTCGACGTGTGCATTGCGGGGCTCCCTGGTGCCTGGTCCGGTACGTCCGGTTCGTTCGTTCAGTGGGCAATCCGCCGGTAGACCCAGGCGTTCTGGCCGTCGTCCAGTCGCTTCTCGATGCGCTCGTAGCGGATGCCGACGCGTTCGTATCGATCCAGTCGGCGCAATTCCTCGGCGCTCACTTCGAAAGTCAGACCGTCCGTCCGTGCGCCGGGTTCGGGGAGCACGTCCAGCGCCACGCGGCGATGGTCCGGAAGGGATGAGGACAATGCGTGGGTCCATCGTCCGACGACCACTCGCCGTACCACCGGGTTGCGCAAGGTACCGTAGGCGAACACGCGGTGCGTGCGCGTTTCGTCGATCGCGGCGAGTCCTTCGGGTGCCCGGTAGCCGAACGGAGAGAGCAGGGCGAACCAGAGTGCACCCGCGCCGAGCAGCGCCGAGACGACTGCGCCGGCTGCGAGCCGGCGGAGCCACGTACGCCGGTGAGCAGGGCCTTTCGACGGTCGGTTCATGACCCGAGGATAGACGACGCTCCCTACGACGGGCAATCCCGGCAACGCCGATCGGCCGGGGGCGTCGCATTCGGCGGTCATCCGTGAATTTCGCCCCTTGCGGATCGTGCCGCTTGGCCTAGACTTCGCTGCGATCCGAACGGTCGCCGACCGAACCCCGGCCCCTGCAATCCATCGTGGGCCGGACGACATCACCGATACGAGCCCCAACTTGGACGTTGAAGAGATCTTTCTCGGGCGCCAGCCCATCCTCGATCGCAACGAGCGACTCGTCGGCTATGAACTCCTGTTCCGTGCGGGCTTGCGCAATGCCAGCAATGTGCACGACGACGTGCAGGCGACCGCGAGCGTCATCTCGCATGCCTTCGGCCAGTTCGGGGCGTCGGCCGTGCTGGGGCATTGCCGAGGCTTTATCAACTTCAGTGCGGAGATGCTGTTCAGCGACCTGATCGAGCTGCTGCCGCGCGACCAGGTCGTGCTCGAACTGCTCGAAACCGTGGAGATTACCGAGGAGGTCGTCGCCCGTTGTCGCCGGCTCAAGGCCGACGGCTACTCGATTGCGCTTGATGATTTCGTCTATGACGAGGCCTATCTGCCCCTGCTCGACATCGTCGATGTCGTCAAGATCGACCTGATGCAATGCGAGCGTGAACAGCTGCCGCAACTGGTGTCCACCCTGCGGCGATGGCCTGTCGAACTGGTTGCCGAAAAGGTCGATAGCCGGGAGCAGGCGCAGTACTGTCGCGAACTGGGATTCGACCTGTTCCAGGGCTACTATTTCGCGCGCCCTTCGATCCTGAGTTCGCGGCGCACGGATCCGTCGGCAGTGGGGGTGATGACCTTGCTCGACCTTGTCCTGCGCGACGCCGAAACGCGCGAGATCGAGGAAGCCTTCAAGCACAACCCCGCGCTGACCTACAACCTGCTGCGGCTGGTCAATTCCGCGGCTACGGGGGTTCGCCGCCAGATCGGGTCCGTTTCCCAGGCACTCCTGTTGCTCGGGCGGCGCCCCTTGCAGCGCTGGTTGCAATTGTTGTTGTTTACCGTGGAGCCGGGCAATCCCTTTCCGAGCCCGCTCATGCAACTGGCCGCGGGGCGGGCGCGCCTGATGGAACTGCTGGCCGCGCGTGAGCGCGATTCGACGGCGTTCGCCGATGCCGCTTTCATGACCGGGATCCTGTCGTTCCTGGACGTGCTGTTCGGCATGACCTTCGAGGAGATTACGCAGCAGTTCGGCGTGGCCGATGACATTTCGCGGGCGCTGCTGCGGCGAGAAGGCGCACTGGGGAAGCTGCTTCTGCTGGTGGAGTCCGTCGAAAGCGCCGATCGCGAGCGCGTGGAGACCGTGCTGACCGATTTCCGGGAGATCGGATTGAACGAACTCACCCTTGCGGAGATCGAGGCGATGGCCTGGGTCAGCCGGATCGTGCAGGACGGGATGTAGTCGCCGCTCGGTCGTCGGGCGGCAAGGCTTGCACGCGCAGCCCGATCCGGTCGATCATCCGGGCAATGCTTCCGGAGTCTTACCCTTGCGTTTCCTGCATACCGCAGACTGGCACCTTGGCCGAATCTTCCATGCCCGTTCGCTGATCGAGGATCAGGCGTACGTGCTCGATCAACTGGTGGGGCTCGTACGCGAGACGCGTCCCGACGCCGTGCTGATCGCGGGCGACGTCTATGATCGGGCGGTGCCGCCTCCCGATGCCGTCAGCCTGCTTGACGAGACGCTGTCGCGCATCGTGCTGGGGGAGGGCGTACCGGTCGTCCTGATCGCGGGGAATCACGACAGCCCCGATCGCCTCGCCTTTGGCGCGCGCCTGCTCGCCGCCCATGGCCTCACGATTGCCGGGCGTCCCGGCGCGGCGGTGACTCCGGTCCGTCTCGAGGACCGATGGGGACGCGTGGAGATCCACCCGGTGCCCTATGCCGAGCCCGCCATGGTCCGCGACGCGCTGGGGGGCGACTGCCACGATCACGACTCGGCACTGGGGCTGCTGCTCGATCAGATCCGTCAGGCGCACGATCCGGCGGCGCGATCCGTCGTGCTTGCCCACGCCTTCGTCGCGGGTGGGCTCGAGTCCGAATCCGAGCGACCGCTGTCGGTCGGTGGAAGCGGGGCGGTGGCTGCCGCACGGTTCGAGGGGTTCGACTATGTCGCGCTGGGCCACCTGCACCGGGCGCAACCGGCCGGATTGCCGAACGTGCACTATGCCGGGTCGCTGCTCGGCTATTCGCTGTCCGAAGCCGGTCAGGATAAGAGCGTGAATCTGGTCGAATTGCGTGCTCGCGGAGCGCGCAGCGTCGAACGTGTCGCACTGCGCCCTCGCCGTGCCCTGCGCCGGATCGAAGGCACGCTTGTCGAACTGGTCGAGGCCGGCCGCAAGGACCCGGGACGGGAGGACTACGTCTTTGCCAGCCTGACCGATCCGGGGGCATTGCTCGAACCCGTGGCGCGTCTGCGGGAGGTCTTCCCGAACGTGCTCGGTTGCGAACGCACCGTGCTGGCCCGTGTCGGTGCCGGGGGGGCTGCTGCGAGGCTCCAGTCACGGCGCGACCTCGATCTGCGTACCCTGTTCGGGGACTTCTTTCGCGAGGTCGCCGGCGAATCGCTGTCCGAGCCTTCGCTTGCCGCGCTCGATGACGCGATCGAGACGCTGATGCATGAAGAGCGGGAATCGACGTGAAGCCGCTGCGGCTTGTCCTGCAGGCGTTCGGGCCGTTCGCGCAGACGCATACGGTCGATTTCTCCCGGCTCGAAGGCGCCCTGTTCCTGATCCACGGCTCGACGGGGTCGGGCAAGACGACCCTGCTCGATGCGCTGTGCTTCGCGCTGTACGGAGACACCTCCGGGGGTGAACGCGATCCCCGCGCCATGCGCAGCGACCACGCGCCACCGTCGCTCGAGACCGAGATCACGCTCGACTTCTCGCTCGGAGACGAGTGTCTGCGGGTAGTGCGCAAGCCGGCGCAGCGACGCGCCAAGCGGCGGGGGGAAGGCGATACGGAGGTCCCGGCCTCGGCCCGGCTCGACCGTCTGGTGGGGACGCAGTGGAAGAATGTGGCGACGCAGCCGGGGCGGGTGACGAGCGAGATCCGCAATCGGCTCGGGTTCGATAGTGCGCAGTTCCGGCAGGTGATCGTGCTCCCGCAAGGTCGTTTCCGGGAACTGCTCAGCGCCCGCTCGGACGAGCGCGAAGCGATCCTGCAAACGCTGTTTCGCACCGAGGCCTTCCGCCGGCTCGGTGAGGAGCTGAAACGTCAGGCCCGCGAACTGGAAAGCCATGTGGGCCGGATCCGGGTGCAATGCGACACCTTGCTGCAGCAGGCGGGGCAGGCGGATCGCGAGGCGCTGGAAGCGTTTCGGGAGGCGTGCAGGGTCGAACTGGAGACCTTGCGCGGGCAGGAGGCGACACGTCGGCAGAACGACCGAGTCGCGCGGGACGCACTCGAGCGTGGTCGGTCGGCCGCGATCGCGCTGCAGGAGCTTGCGGACGCGGCAGCAGCCGATGAGCGCTTGCGGGCGCTCGAACCGCAGATCGAAGAGAAGCGCACGGTGCTGGCGCGCGGACGCCAGGCCGAGAGGGTGCTTGTCGTCGATCGGCAGTTGCGCGTTGCGAAACAGGCGCACGAACAGGCCTTGCTGCGTGCGGTCGCGGCACGAACCGCCGTTGCCGAAGCCGCACAGGCGCACGAACGTACCCGGCTCCGACTGCAATCCGAGCAAGGGCGTGAGGTCGAGCGTGAAGCGTGCATCCGGAAACTCTCCGAACTGGAAGCGTTGGTCGAACAGGTCGAGCGACTGGCCAGGACAAGGAGCCAGCGCGATGCGGAGGGGGAGACGCAGCGACGACTCAGGCAGGATGTCGAACGTCGGATACAGGAACTGCAGCAGCGACAGGCCGACCTGGTCGCACGCGACGCGCGCGCCGCGGGGTTGCGCGAAACCGTCGCGACACGTGAGCTGCTTGCCCACCGGCTCGAGCTGGCGCGTACGCAAGCGCGCCAGCTCGAGCGTCTTGCTGCCGCACGCGATGCAGTGGCGATCGCTGAACGGGACGTGGAGGCGGCGAGGGGCGGCGTGCGGGAAGCCGAGGCGCATCTGCACGCGTGCCGGGAGACGCTGGAGATGCGGGAGGGCGACTGGCTGAGCGGCCAGGCCAGGCTGCTGGCGACGCAGCTCGTGCCAGGCGAGGCCTGCCCGGTCTGTGGGGCGACCGAACACCCGCTTCCGGCGCACGGTGACGTCGATTCGCCATCCGGGGCAGGGGAGGACCGTGTCAAGGCGGCACGGGAAGCGGTCCGTGCGGCGTCGTCGTTGCGCGACACGGCACTCGCGCGCTGCCATGCACTCGAAACCGGGCTCGCGCAACGACGTGCAACGGTTTCGGAACTCGATGGGCTGCTCCGGGGTGTCGAGAACGCGTCTCTCGGGTCGGCGGGATGCGCGGCGCTCGAGCAGGCGCTCGAGGGTGCGGAAGCCGCAGCCCGTGAACTCGCCGGCATCACGCGGGAGCAGGAAGCACAACGATTGCGCGTCGGCGAGCTCGAACGCGCGGTCCGGCAGCAAGAGACCGAAGCGGCCCGCATGGATGCGCGGATTGCTGCGCTGGACGCCGAGATCGCCCTGTACCGGGACAGCGTTCCGGAGGCCTTGCGCGACCCGCAAGTCCTGCGCAAGGAGATCGCGGGTCTCGTCGAACGCCGTGAGGCACTGGAATCGGCACTGCGACAGGCCCGCGAGGAGGAGCGCACGACGACCACCCGTCTTGCCGGTGCCCAGGCGGCGGCGCAATCGGCGGAGGAAGAGGCGGGGCGTGCGGCCTCGGCACTGGCCGATGCGCAGTCGCACTTCATCGAGTCCTGGATGGAGGCCGGCTTCGCGGACGAATCCGCTTATCGTGATGCGGTGCGCGATGCTGCGGTACTCGACACCTGGTCGGCCGAGCTCGCTGCCCATGAACGAGCCTGTGCCGCGGCGCGTGACCGCCTGGCGCGGGCCAGGGGTGGCGCCGACGGACTGGTTGCGCCCGATCTCGAGGGATTGCAGCATGCAGCCACCGAGTCCGCAAGCGCTTTGGAAGGGCTGCTCGGCGAAATCCAGGCCTCGGCAGCCCGCCTTCGCCCGCTCGATCAGGTCCTGGAATCGCTTCTACAACTGGAGCGCGAAGCCGGCGAAGCGGGCGAGCGATATGCCGTGCTTGGCCGCCTGGCGGAGGTGGCGGGCGGGACCAATCCCTTGCGCATGACCTTCCAGCGTTTCGTGCTTGCGACGCTGCTCGACGAGGTGCTCGAAGCCGCATCGATGCGACTGACGCGCATGAGCCGCAGCCGCTTCGAGCTGAGGCGGGTGCGTCAGGCGCTGGATCAGCGAAGCGCCGGGGGACTCGATCTGGAAGTGTTCGATCACTACACCGGGACGACCCGGCCGGCGAGCACCTTGTCGGGGGGGGAGGGTTTTCTCGCCGCCTTGTCGCTGGCGTTGGGGTTGGCCGATGTCGTGCAGTCACGAGCCGGCGGGATCCAGATGGAGACGCTGTTCATCGACGAAGGATTCGGCACGCTGGACCCGGAGAGCCTGGATTTTGCGATGCGTACGCTCATCGATCTCCAGCAGGCCGGACGAATGATCGGCGTGATCTCGCATGTGGCCGAACTGAAGGAGCGCATGGATGTGCGGCTGGAGATCCTGTCCGGTCCGCGCGGGAGCGATATCCGCGTGGTGTGCTGAATGTCGGGCGCATCAGGGAGCCGGAGTACAGGGGCCGGCAATCGAATCGATCCGGTCCGGGGCCGACAGTGCGGCGAGGATCCGGTCGTCGTGGCCATAGATGTCGGGGCGGAAACTCACTTCGCCCTGGAGGTTGGCGTCGGCGGTCCAGTAGGCGATCAGAACGGGGATGGGGCGACCGAGCGAGAGATTGCGGGTCTCCCCGCTTTCGAGAACCGCATCGACGCGGTTACGGTCGAGTCCATTCGACTCGTCGATCAGCAGGTTGACCAGTTCCATCGCCCGCTCCACGCGCACGCAACCCGAACTGACGGTGCGCAGGTCGCGCTCGAACAGGCGCTGGCTGGGGGTGTCGTGGAGATAGACGGAAAAGGGATTGGGGAAGCGGATCGCGACCTGTCCCAGCGCGTTATCGGGCCCCGCATCCTGGCGCAACAGCACGGCTCCCGGGCGTGACCAGTCCACGGCCTCGGGGTCGATTTCGTTGCCCGAATGATCGAGGACGCGGATGCGGTTGCGTGCGAGGTAGTCGAGGTCCTTGCGTATCTCCGGGAGCTTGTCGCGCCGCAGGATCGTCGGCGGAATCGTCCAGGTCGGGTTGAACGTGAAATGCGTGATCTCGGACTGCAGCAGCGGCGTGGGGCGGCTGGGTCGGCCGACCTGGGTGCGGGCACTCCAGACCGGTTCCCCATTCCGATAGAATCGAATCCCGGCCCCCGCGACGTCGACGAGAACGAACTGCGGGAGCGGTTCGGTCGCACGTGCCAGCCAGCGTGCCCGTTCGAGGTTGACCCGGATCTGGTCGATGCGCGCCGTCCGGGGCACGTTGAGGGCGGCCAGCGTTGCCCTGCCGACGATGCCGTCGATCTCCAGGTGGTGGCGTTCCTGGAATGCCCGCACGGCTGCCACCAAGGTTTCGTCATACCGTTCCAGGGCTTCGGTGGCGGTCCAGTCCGGAGGGGGGACGTCGAGCCGTTGCCGGAGCAGCAGCACGCGTGCGTCCACTGTACCCGGGCGGATCGACGGGCCGGCCGGAATGTACGGCCACTCCCTGGCCGTCTCGTCGGTGCGCAGGCGCTGGAGTGCGGTGCGCAGATTGTGATAGAGCGGCGTGTCGGGCCGGGCAAGCTCGAAAGCGCGTTTCGGATCGTCGAGGCCGAGTTCGGCCCACAGGAGGATCCGGTCCTCGACGATGGCGCGGGGAGGGGCTTCGAAGCGCCACATGGGTTCGACGGTCTGTGGGTCGAGTCGTCCCAGGCCGACGTGCCGGAGCGCGCGAAGGTAGGCATGGGTGGCCAGTATGTCGTCGCAGGCCCAACGGCCGGGGGTGTCCGCGGGGTGCGCAGCCATACGGTGCAGATGCCGGTAGGCATAGTCTTCCGGATCCAGCCCGTCTTCGACGAGTGCCTCGATCTGTGCGATCAGGCCGGACAGGCGCATGGCGTCGTGCCAGATCGGGGTGTGCCCGGTGCGGGCATAGAGCATGGCCAGACTGTCGAACTCGGTACCCGAGAGCGTCATCCCGTCCAGACTGCCGGTATGCCGGATCACCTCGAGAGTCGTCGCGATTCCGGCGTCAGGTCCCGAAAGGCGCGCAGCATCAGGCGCTGCGGACAGGGCCGGTGCGACGGACAGCCAGATGGCGAACAGGAGGGGGATTCGTATTGGGGGCAATGGTTTTTCTCCGGCGATCGGCCTGATAGAATGCCGGTCAATCGGTGGCCTTTGCGGTATTGACCGCGAAGCTTGGCACGGCGTTCAACACCTGTACATCGCCAGGGAGGCGATTGCCGCGTATTCGGGTTCCGGCATGCCGGGGCGTTCGTGCCGCAACAAGGGGATTCACCTGCATGATGAATGCAATGTACCGGCTTTTGCTGGCCGTTGGGATGGTCGTGGTCCTTTCGGGGCAAAGCCAGGCAGCGTCGCCGATGGAGCGTTCGCTGGTCGACGCGCTTGCGCGTTCGGCGCCCGGTATCGACAGCAAGGTGCTGGGAAAGGCCGTCTCGGCAATGCAATGTGCGACGGCCAACGGCATGGACCCGGCGGCGAGGCTGGCCGTGATCGACTTTTCCAGACCTTCGTCCGAGCCGCGCCTGTGGATTTTCGACCTGCGCTCGCGCACCCTGATTCTCGAGGAACTGGTGGCGCACGGACAGAACTCCGGCGAGAACTTCGCGACGAGTTTTTCGAATATCGTCGGCAGCTATCAGTCCAGTCTGGGGCTGTTCCGGACCCAGGAAAGCTACTTCGGCCGGCACGGCTATTCCCTGCGCATGGACGGGCTCGAGCCTGGCATCAACGACAAGGCGCGCGAGCGCGCAATCGTCATCCATGCGGCCGACTACGTCGATCCTGCCTGGGTCGACCGCCAGGGGCGGATCGGTCGTAGCCAGGGGTGCCCCGCCGTTCGCCCCGAGGTGGCCAAGACGGTGGTCGATAGCCTCAAGGGCGGTCAATTCATGTTCTCGTACTTCCCGGACCCCGAGTGGCTGGCGTCGTCGGCCTACCTGAACTGCGAACCCCGACGGGTCGCCAGCATTCTCGCACCCCTGCGCGCCAACCCGGGTTCCTGAGTTTCCGGAACGGATGTCGGCGGTCTGAAATGACCGACCGGTTTTCCTGTCGCCAGGCGGGATCGAGTGTCTATACTCTTCCTATACGCTCGGCGTGCGTTGCCGGCTGGGCCGGTGTCGTCTCCTGTCGCCAAGCGCATTCGACGTGAGTCAGCGTGCGCGCGGGCTCACGCCGCAGGAGGGGAGATGGGCCTCGCCGACGGCATTCGCAAGCATGGGTTCCGCAACTGGCATGAACGCGAGTTGCTCGGAAGTCATGGCTGGCTGGTCGTGACACTCTTGTGTGCAGTCGGGGCCTTTGCTGCCCTCGAGGCGTTGATGGGCAGCCGTCTATGGATCGACCGGGCCACCAATACGGTCGTCATTGCCGCGTGTGGGGCGGTTGGCATCGTTGCGTTGCGATTGTTCCTTGAGCGATTGGTTCGTGCGCAGACGGTTGCGGAGCAGGCCAAGTGTCCGCAGTGCGAAACCTTCGGGAGGCTCAAGGTGATCGCCGAGGGGCATCATGAGCCCTGGGTGCGGGTCGGTTGCCGGAAATGTGCCCACGAGTGGGTGATTCGGGATCGCAACGGAGCTCCCGGAACGGTGGATTCGTGAACGAAAAAACGGGTCCTTTCGGACCCGTTTTCCGGTACGAGGCGATTGTGCGGCTTACTGCTTGACCGCCTTGATGTCGCCGTCCGCGTCGATCCCGAGGGTGTAGCCGAGCGAGACATGGTGATAGCGTCCGGCCGTGTTCTCGTTGTGGATCGCGAAGCCGAAGTTGTACGTCTTGCCCGGCTCGAGCGTCACATCGCCTTCGCCGCCGGCCAGCTTACGCTGGAACACGACCGTCCAGGTGTCGCCGTCGAGCTTGCCTTCGGCCACGACGCCACCGCCTTCGTTCTGCACGCGCTTGTCGGCGACGTAGCCGTTGAAGGCCTTGTTCTCACCACTGCGCCACTGGATCAGGTCGTAGAAGACGCCGCTCGAGAGCGAGCCGTCCTTGACATACTTCGTCTTGTCGTCGCTGCCATCGGGCATGGTGCGCGAATCGGCATGGCAGCTCGCCCAGCAGCCCGAGCGATCGGCCGATTCGACCTTGCCGCCGTCGAGCATGAACGCGATCTTCATCGGGTTCTTCTCGTCCATCTTCGGCGAGTTCGCCGCGCCGGGCTGGGTCCAGGAGAACTTCATGTAGAGGTTCTCGCCGTCATGGGCGGCCTGGATCTTGACCGGGATGTGGCCCGGCTTGCCCGCGACGGGGTTCGGCTCGAGCTTCTCGCCGGTGACGATCTTCTCGCCCATCTGGGCGGTCTCGTCGGCATGGCATTCGGCACAGGTATCCCCCTGGCCGAAGGCGCGTCCGCCGCCGTGGCGAACACGATCGACGCGCAACGTACCCACGATCCACTCCATCGGCGAGATGCCGGGATAGAACGCGTTGATCTCGGTGGCGCCGACGGCGTTCCAGTCGGCGGGCGGCGCGGCGACCGCGGTGCCCTGAACCACGGTGAAGCTCAGTCCGATCGTTGCGGCAATCAGTGATTTCTTCATAGTCAATCCCCCATCGGTTGTTGATTCGCGGCACTTGCCGCGGCCTGGATCAGTTCAGGTAGTCGTCGTCTTCCATGTCTTCGGGCAACTCGTGCGCGATGCCTTGGTGACACTGGATGCAGGTCATGCCTTCTTCGACGGCATTCTGGTGTTGCCGGCTGGCCCGACTTGCCTGCTTGCTCTTGTCCATGCTCTCGAAGCTGTGGCAGTTGCGGCATTCGAGCGAATCGTTGGCCATCATGCGCCGCCATTCGCGCCTGGCCAGGACGAGCCGCTTGGCTTCGAATTTCTCGGGCGTGCTGATGCTGCCGGTAATCTTGCCCCAGACTTCACGCGACGCCTGGATCTTGCGAATCATCTTCGGGCCCCATTCCTGCGGGACGTGGCAATCGGAACAGACCGCACGTACGCCCGTGCGGTTATTGTAGTGGATCGTGTGCTGGTATTCCTTGTAGACGTTGTCGTGCATCTCGTGGCAGGAGATGCAGAACTTCTCGGTGTTCGTCCATTCCATGACGGTGTTGAAACCGCCCCAGAAGATGATGCCGGCTGCGATACCGATGATCAGCAGTGCACCCACCGAATAGCGTGAACTCGGCTTTCTGAGCCGGGCGAGCAGTCCAGGGCGTTCGTCAGAGGTTTGATTGTCCATTTTGCGCTTCGTCTAAGAAGGAGTATTCAGGGGTGCGGCGCCCTTCGGCAACCACTGGCCGGGACTATCCGCCCGTACGACTCCAAGTGCCTTAATCCGTGTCAATTCCTGATACCCGACAAGGTTTCAGGGTTGAATCTCCGGTCCAACAACAATCTGATCCAACAATGAAGTGGCGCCCGGTGGAGCGCCAAGAGTCCGGCAGACCTGTGCACCGGGGTCCGAAAGTGACGATGGGGTGCCGCGGCACCCCATCGTCTTCTGCGACCTAAACGATCAGGTCACGTGGTTGGAACGGTTATAGACGTTGAACTTGCCGGTCGGGGCATACAGACCCTTCACGCGGCCTTTCTCTTCCAGCGTCTTGGCGTCGAAAATGATCATTTCGCCATTGGGCTGGAGGCTGTCCGAACGGTTCCACACCGAGGCCCACACTTCCGTGCCGTCCTTGTTGAACTCGAAGTGGGTCGCGACATAACCCGTGGTGGTCGTCAGACGGATGGTCTTGACGACTTCGCGGGTGTTCTTGTCGATGACCTTGATCGACTGCTGGATCTCGGGTTCGGGATGCAGCGTCTGGTCGATCCACACGTAGTCGCTGTTCGGATGCGTACGGATGAACAGGCCCGGGCCGTCGGTGTCGACTTCGTAGCAGATCTTCCACGCGTTATCCGGATGACCCTTGGGATCGTTACCCCAGGCGGTCATCTTGCCGACGCCAAGGTGAGGCGTGCCGCCGACCGGACCGCACTTCGGGT
>JBJHDM010000062.1:0-18001 GCA_050486545.1 Rhodocyclaceae bacterium
CACCGATCGGTGCACGGTCCTGGTCGCGTCCGAGCAGGATGACCATGCCGTCGTCCAGTTCCAGCTCCCACGCCTCCCTGGCCGAAAACCAGAGTCCCACGAGTCGCCGTCCGAGCGGTTCGAGGGTTGTCGAGAACTCGCGATAGCGTGCCAGGAGATACGCGGCCGAACCTTGCGGCCCGGAGAAGCCCGGTAGCGCCGCATTGCTCGCCGCCACGAACACCTCGCCCTGCCGGTTGACGAGTTGCACCTCGTCGCTGCCCACGAGCGTCCAGTACGCGACCGCCTGATGCTCCTCGAGGCGCAGCTCGATCGCATCGGGCCAGCGGCGCCGGACCTCCGCACGACGAACCCAGGGCAACTTTTCGAAGGTCGTCCGCACCTCTTCGAGGTTGACCGAGAAGAAGTTGCCCTGGACGGCCGAGCGCGCCGCATACTCGAGTTGTGCGGTGGTGACCTGCGCTGGCGGCGTGAGGACGACCACCTCGCGCAGCGGAAACAACGGGCGGGTCACGAACCACACCACGAGTGCATAGCCGAAGGCGAGCGCCGCAAGCAGCATCAGGATGTCCGATACCAGATCGAGCAGGGCCGGACGGTCCCACACGCCCGCAGGCTCGCGCCCGCTCGCACGCTCCCGGGCGAACGACATCGCACGCTTCAACGCGTAGCCGGGGCGACGGTCATCCAAGACGCGCGTCCTCCAGAATGGCAAGGCAAAGGGCTTCGAAACTCATGCCGGCGGCCCGCGCCGACATCGGCACGAGCGAATGGCTGGTCATTCCCGGGGCGGTATTCATCTCCAGGAGATAGGGGCGCCCGTCGGTCGTCAGCATCAGATCCGCCCGTCCCCAGCCGCGGCAGCCCAGGACCTGGGCGGACTTGCGCACCAGCTGCTGCAACCTGGCTTCCTGCTCGGGAGGCAGGCCGGCCGGGCAGTGGTAGTGCGTGTCGTCGGTGAAGTACTTGTTCTGGTAGTCGTAGTTGCCCCCGGGCGCCTCGATCCGGACCAGGGGCAGGACGCGGTCGCCGAGGAACGGCGCGGTCAGCTCCATGCCGGTCACGAACTCTTCCGCCAGGACGAGATCGTCGTAGCGGGCCGCCAACGCCCAGGCCGCCTCGAGCTGATCGGCCGCGGTGACCTTGGTCGCACCCATGCTCGATCCTTCGTGAACCGGCTTGACGAAGATCGGGAGGCCCAGTTCCTGCACCACCGCCGACCAGTCGGTCTGCGCATCGAGCAGGGCATAGCGCGGTGTCGGCAGGCCGGCGGCCGTCCAGATCATCTTCGTGCGCCATTTGTCCATCGCGATCGCCGACGCCATGACGCCGCTGCCCGTGTAGGGAATGCGCATCAGTTCGAGCATGCCCTGCACCGTACCGTCTTCGCCGCCCCGCCCGTGCAGCGCCACGAAGGCCCGCGCGTAGGCCTCCTCCTGCAAGGCATGCAGGTCGCGTTCGGCCGGATCGAACGGATGCGCGTCCACCCCGCAAGCCCGCAGTGCGGCCAGCACGGCATTGCCCGACATCAGCGAGACCTCGCGTTCGGCCGACGCCCCCCCCATCAGCACGGCAACCTTGCCCAGTTCCTGTCTCTCAGTCATGCTTCACCATCTGCCAGCTTTCCGGGAACGGCGCCGATCGAGCCCGCTCCCATCGTGATCACCACGTCTCCATCCTGCGCGGCTTCGAGGATCATCGCCGGCAGGTCGTCGATGTTCTCGACGAACACCGGCTCGACCTTCCCTGCCACACGCAACGCTCGGGCAAGGGCTCGACCGTCGGCCGCCACCAGCGGTGCCTCGCCGGCGGCATAGACCTCCGCGAGCAGCAGCGCGTCGGCCGTTGCCAGGACCTTGACGAAATCCTCGAAACAGTCCCGGGTGCGCGAGTACCGGTGCGGCTGGAAGGCGAGCACCAGGCGACGCCCCGGGAAGGCCCCACGCGCCGCGGCAATCGTCGCCGCCATCTCGACGGGATGGTGGCCATAGTCGTCGATCAGCGTGAACGACCCGCGCGACGATCCGTCCGAGCCGGTCAGGACGACCTCGCCGTAACGCTGGAAACGTCTGCCCACCCCCTTGAATTCGCCGAGCGCGCGCACGATCGCGTCATCGGGGACCTGGACCTCGCTCGCCACCGCGATCGCCGCCAGCGCGTTGAGCACGTTGTGCATTCCCGGAAGGTTGAGCTCGATCGGCAGGCGGGTGACCGACCCATTGATCCGCACTGCGTCGAAACACATCTTCGATCCCTCCGCGCGGATGTTCTCCGCCCGGATGTTCGCGTCCTCGCCGGTACCGAAGCGCACGACCTGCTTCGACACCAGCGGCATGATCGAGCGTACGTGCGGATCATCCGTGCACAAAACGGCCACACCATAGAAGGGCAGGTGCTGCAGGAAATCGACGAAGGCCTGCTTCAGTCGGGCGAAGTCGTGACCGTACGTCTCCATGTGATCCGCGTCGATATTGGTCACGACCGAGATCACCGGTGTCAGCAGCAGGAAGGACGCGTCGGATTCGTCCGCCTCCGCGACCAGGAAGTCGCCCTTGCCGAGCCGGGCATTCGCCCCGGCGGCATTGAGCCGACCCCCGATGACGAAGGTCGGATCCATGCCGCCCTCGGCGAGAATGCTGGCCACCAGCGAGGTCGTCGTCGTCTTGCCATGGGTTCCGGCAATCGCGATGCCCTGCTTGAGCCGCATCAGTTCGGCCAGCATCTGCGCGCGCGGCACGACCGGAATCTGGCGCGCGCGCGCGGCCAGCACCTCGGGATTGTCGTTCCGGACGGCGGTCGAAATCACCACGGCATCCGCATCGACCACGTTTTCCGCGGCATGGCCGTGCACGACCTTCGCACCGAGCGCCCGCAAGCGGGCGATGGTTGCGCTTTCGGCCAGGTCCGAACCGGTCACCGAGAATCCCAGGTTGACCAGGACCTCGGCGATCCCGCTCATGCCGGCGCCACCGACTCCCACGAAATGAATGCGTTTGACCTTGTGCTTCATTTCTTCTTCCTCGATGCAAGACGCTCGCACACCTGCACGACCGCTTCCGTGGCTTCCGGCTTCGCCAGCTCGCGTGCCTTCGCCGCCATCTTCTGCAGTTGGGTGCGATCCAGGCTACGGAGGATTCCCGCCAGCTTCTCGGCATCCAGTTCGGCCTGGGGCAGGAGATAGGCCGCCCCGTGATCGGCCAGGAAGCGGGCGTTTGCGGTCTGGTGATCGTCCACCGCATGGGGGAACGGAACGAGCAGACTGGCCACCCCGGCAGCGGCGAGTTCGGCGACGGTCAGCGCCCCCGAGCGGCAGATCACCAGATCCGCCTCGGCGTAGCGGGTCGCCATATCGTCGATGAAGGGCAGCAGTTCGCCCTCCACACCGACCTTCTCGTAGGCCGCATGCAGCGCGTCGATCTGCGTTGCGCCCGCCTGGTGCGTCACCAGCGGCCGGCTTCCCGGCGGGATCAGGGCCAGCGCGCGCGGAACGACCTCGTTCAGGGCCGCCGCACCAAGACTGCCACCCACGACCAGGACACGTAGCGCCCCCAGGCGTCGTTCGAAGCGTTCGGCTGGCGGCGCCACCGACACGATCGACTCGCGCACCGGATTGCCGACCCAGGAAGACTTGCGGAAGACGCCGGGGAATCCGGTCAGGATCTTGTCGGCCACCCCGGCCAGAACCCGATTGGCCAGCCCGGGAACGGAGTTCTGCTCGTGCAGGACCAGGGGGCGGCCGATCAGCGCAGCCATCATGCCCCCGGGGAAACTGACGTAGCCCCCCATCCCGAGCACGACGTCCGGCTCGATGCGCCGCAGCTCGGCGAAGGCCTGCCAGAAACCGCGCAGCAGGTTCAGCGGAAGGAGCAGCTTGCGCACGACGCCCTTGCCGCGCAACGCGCCGAACCGTACCCAGGCGGTTTCGAATCCCTGCTCGGGGACGATCCGCGCTTCCATCCCGTCGGGATTGCCCATCCACACGATGCGCCAACCGCGGGCACGCAAGGCCTCGGCCACCGCGATGCCCGGGAAGATGTGCCCGCCGGTTCCGCCGGCCATGACGAGGAGCGTCTTCATCCACCCCCCCCACGTTTCATCTGTCGGTTCTCCCAGTCGACGCGCAACAGGATCGCAACCGCGATGCAGTTCGCAACAAGCGCCGATCCACCGAAACTCATCAGCGGCAGGGTCAGCCCCTTGGTCGGCAGCAGCCCCATGTTCACGCCCATGTTGATGAACGACTGCACGCCCAGCCACAGGCCGATGCCCATGGCCACCAGCCCGGAGAAGTAGCGCTCGAGATGGATCGCCTCGCGACCGGCCGCGAAGGCGCGCTGGATCAGGAAGGCGAACAGCACGATGATGGTCAGGACACCGGCAAAGCCCAGTTCCTCGGCGATCACGGCAAGCAGGAAATCGGTATGGGCCTCGGGCAGGTAGAACAGCTTCTCGACGCTCGCGCCGAGGCCGACACCGAACCATTCCCCGCGTCCGAACGCGATCAGGGCGTGGGAGAGCTGGTAGCCGCGACCGAACGGGTCCTGCCATGGATCCATGAAGCCGAAGATGCGGTCGCGCCGGTATGGGGAGAGCCAGATCAGCAGCATGAACCCGATGACCGCGACGGTCGCGAGCAGTGCGAACACGCGGACGTTGATTCCGCCGAGGAACAGCACCCCGAACGCGATCGCGCAGATCACGACGAAGGCGCCGAAGTCCGGCTCGCGCAGGAGCAGGAAGCCGACGAAGAGGATCATCGCGGCCATCGGCAGGAATCCGCGCCGGAAGCTTCCCATGTCGGGCAGTTTGCGGACGGTATAGTCGGCCGCATACAGCGCGACGAACACCTTCATCAGTTCAGAGGGCTGGAGGTTGACCGGCCCAAGGGGGATCCAGCGCTGCGCGCCATTGACTTCGCGCCCCACCCCGGGAATCAGCACGGCAATCAGCAGGACGACGCCGAGCAGGAAAAGCCACGGGGCAAACTGCTGCCACTGGCGCATCGAGAACTGGAACGCGATCAGGCCGGCCGCAAAGCCGATGCCGAGAAAGATCACGTGCCGCACGAGAAAGTAGTTCGACTGATAGCCCGTGAAGCGACTGCCCTCGGCAATGGCGATCGACGACGAATACACCATGACCAGGCCGATCAGCAGCAGCGCGACCGCCGGCCAGACCAGCATCGGGTCGAGTTCGCGCGTCATGTCGGACGGACGCATCAACCGATTGACCGCACGACTGATGTCGGCCTTGTGAGGGTCCGTGCGACGCGCCGGCAGGAGGGAGGCGAGGTTGCCCATCAGGCTCACGGCGCGCTCACCTCCGGCAAACGGCGCACGGCCGCCACGAAGCACGCGCCGCGGTGCGCATAGTTGCGGAAGGCATCCAGGCTCGAGCAGGCGGGCGACAGCAGCACCGCATCGCCCGGCTCGGCGAATGCGTTGGCCCGCATCACCGCCGCCTCCAGATCCGGGGCATGTTCGACGGCCACGCCAAGTCCGCTCAATGCGGCATCGAGCTTCGGCGCATCGCGCCCGATCAGCACGACCGCCCGCGCATGCGCCCCGACGACCGATCGCAGGGGCGTGAAGTCCTGACCCTTCCCGTCTCCTCCGGCGATCAGCACGGCTGGCCGCCCCAGGCCCTGCAGGGCGGCCACGGTCGAGCCCACGTTGGTCCCCTTGGAGTCGTCGTAGAACACCACGCCGTCGGCGCGCCGGCCGACGAGCTCCATCCGGTGCGGCAGTCCGCGAAAATCCTTGAGCGCCTCGACCATGGGCCCGACAGGACAACCGATCGCCGCCCCCAGGGCCAGTCCTGCCAGGGCATTGACCGCATTGTGGCGGCCGGCCAGCGCGAGCTGGTCGACGCGAACGAGACGCTCGACGCCGCGCACCAGCCAAAGTCCGTCCCGATCCCCGACCATGCCGAAATCCTCGGGTGACCCCGGAGCGTCGGAGCCGATCGTCAGGCAGCGCCGTCCAGCGTGGCCCATGGCCATGACCCTTGGCTCGTCTCGGTTGAGCACCTGCACGCCCAGGCCTTCGAAAATCCGCCCCTTGATCGACGCGTAGGTGTCCAGGTCACCATGGCGGTCCAGGTGGTCGTCGGTCACGTTCAGCACCGTCGCCGCATCCGGATGCAGGCCGTGCAGGGTCTCGAGCTGAAAGCTCGACAATTCCAGAACCCAACACTGCGGCAGGGACTGGCCACGTTCCAGGCGCTCTGCGAGCACTGCCAGCGCGGCCGGACTGATGTTGCCGGCAGCGACCGCGTCGAGCCCTGCCGCCTTGCACATCGCCGCGGTCAGCGCGGTCGTGGTGGTCTTGCCGTTGGTCCCCGTGATCGCGAGAACGCGGGTCCGCTCCCGAGCATCGAGCCGCTCCAGCGCATCGGCGAAGAGGCTCATCTCCCCGACCACCGGCAGACCGCGTTCGCGTGCATCGACGATCAGCGCATCGCGCAGGTCGAGACCGGGGCTGACCGCAACGAGGTCGACGCCGTCGAGCAGCGTCCCCGTGAAGGCACCCAGCCTCACCTGCGCTTCGGGAACGGTCTCGCGCAGGCGGTCGAGTGCCGGAGGCGCTTCGCGCGTATCGGCCACGCGCACGCGCGCGCCCTCTCGGGCGCACCAATGCGCCATGGCCAGACCGGATTCCCCGATCCCGAGCACCAGCACGAGGCGAGCGGCAAGGTCGATCATCTGAGCTTGAGCGTCGACAGCCCGAAGAGCACGAGCATGATGGTGATGATCCAGAAACGGACGACGACCTGGGTTTCCTTCCAGCCGCCGAGTTCATAGTGATGATGCAGGGGGGCCATCCTGAAGATGCGCTTGCCCCCCGTCGCACGGAAGTAAAGCACCTGCAGCATCACCGACAAGGTCTCGGCCACGAACAGGCCGCCCATGATGAAGAGCACGATCTCCTGCCGGACGACGACCGCGATGACGCCCAGCGCGGCGCCGAGCGCAAGCGCACCGACGTCGCCCATGAACACCTCGGCGGGATAGGCGTTGAACCACAGGAAGCCGAGCCCGGCCCCGCAGATCGCCCCGCAGAACACGGCGAGCTCGCCGGCTCCGGCGATGTAGGGCACCCCCAGGTACTTGGCGAAACCCGCGTGACCCGCGACATAGGCGAAGATCGCCAGCGCCCCCGCAACCATCACCGTGGGCATGATGGCCAGCCCATCCAGCCCGTCGGTCAGGTTCACCGCATGGCTCGTACCGTTGATGACGAAGTAGGACAGGGCCACGAATCCGAACAGCCCGAGCGGGTAGGCCACCGCCTTGAAGAATGGAACGATGAGCTCGGTCTGCGCGGGTTCGGTCGCCGTCAGGGCAAGGAACATCGCCGCACCCAGGGCGATCAGGGACGTCCACAGGTACTTCCAGCGGCTCGCCAGGCCCTTGGGGTCGCGATGCACGACCTTGCGCCAGTCGTCCACCCATCCAACGGCGCCGAAGCCCAGCGTCACCAGCAGGGTCACCCAGACATAGTGATTGCGCAGGTCACCCCACAGCAGGACGGTCGCCGCGATCGCGATCAGGATCAGCGCACCGCCCATGGTCGGCGTGCCGGCCTTGGTCAGGTGCGACTTCGGGCCGTCGTCGCGGACGGCCTGCCCGATCTTCTTGCGCGTGAGCCAGCGGATCACGCTCGGACCGAAGATGAACGAAATGATCAGGGCGGTCATCGCCGCCAGCACGGTGCGCAGCGTAATGTAGGCGAACACGTTGAAGGCGCGGATGTCCTGCCCGAGCCACAAGGCCAGTTCAAGCAGCATTTGGGTCTCCTTTCCCGGAAGGGGCGCCATTGTGCACCGCGGAGAGCGCATCGGCCACCCGTTCCATCCGCATGAAGCGCGAGCCCTTCACCAGCACCACCGTCTCTTCGGCGAGCACGCGCGTGACGGCCTCGATCAGGGCCTCGACGGTGCGATGGTGATGCCCGCCCTCGCCGAAGCTGCGCGCGGCCACCGCGCTCATGTCCCCGAGGGCATGCAGGGCATCGATCCCCTTGCTCTTGGCATAGCCGCCGATTTCGTCGTGAATCTGCGCACTGGTCCCACCGATCTCGCCCATGTCCCCCAGCACCAGGACCTTTCGCCCCGGCGTCGCCGCCAGCACGTCGATGGCCGCACGAACCGAGTCCGGATTGGCGTTGTAGGTGTCGTCGAGAATCGTCGAACCGCTCAGCCCCGGTCCGCGTTGCAGCCGCCCGCGCGTCCCCGTGAATGCCGCCAGGCCTTCCACGACCGCCTCGAGGCTCGCACCGGCCGCCAGCCCGGCCGCAGCCGCGCCCAGCGCATTGCGCACGTTGTGCGCACCGGGCACCTTGAGGTCGACCGTCACCTCGCCCTGCGGCGTCACCAGGTCCAGGACGGCTCCCATTCCACGCAGCGTGCAGCAACCGGTCACGTCCGCCGCCTCGTCGAGTCCGAAGCTCAGGATCCGGCGCCCGGCGTTCAACTCGCGCCAGTAGCCCGCATGCGGATCGTCCGCGTTGACGACGGCAACCCCCTCGGGACCGAGCCCGCCGTAGATCGCACCTTTTTCTTCGGCAATCTCCTGCAAGGAACCGACCCCCTCGAGGTGGGCACGCTGCGCGTTGGTCACGATCGCCACGGTCGGTTGCGCCAGCCCCGCCAGCCACGCAATCTCGCCCGGCCGGTTCATGCCCATCTCCACGACTGCCGATCGGTGGCCTTCGCGCAGTGACAGCAAGGTGAGCGGAAGTCCGATGTCATTGTTGAGATTGCCGCGCGTGGCCAGCACCGCATCGGCGGCGAAACCGTCGCGACGCGCCTGGGCACGCAGGATGGACGCACACATTTCCTTGACGGTCGTCTTGCCGTTGCTCCCGGTCACGCCAATGAGCGGAATGCTGAAACGGCGACGCCAATGACCGGCCAGCCGCCCGAGTGCCTGGCGTGTGTCATCGACCACGAGCAAGGGAAGATCCGCGCGCTGGTGCGCGTCCGCCCAGCGGCGGTCGACCATCGCCGCGGCGGCGCCACGTTGCAGCACGTCCTCGACGAAATCGTGACCGTCGAAGCGTTCGCCGCGCAGCGCGACGAACAGTTCGCCCGGTTCGATGTGGCGACTGTCCGTGCTGACGCCGCTCAGGCTCCCTTGTCCATGCACCGTGCCCTGAACCGCAACCGCCGCCTCCTCGAAGGTCATCATCGTTCGCCTCCGTGAAGCGCGTTCCATTCGCGCAAGGCCGCATGCGCCTGCTGGAGGTCGGAGAACGGGACGCGCCGACCCAGGATCTCCTGGTAGGGCTCGTGGCCTTTCCCCGCCACCACGACGACATCGTTCTCCCCGGATTCACGCACCGCCAGGGCGATCGCCTGGGCGCGATCAACCACCGCCTCGGACTGCACCCCGGCCCCCGCACGAATGGCCTCGATGATCGACAGGGGATCTTCCGAACGCGGATTGTCGCTGGTCACGACGACCCGGTCGGCGTGCTGGCGCGCGATCTCTCCCATCAACGGGCGCTTGCCCGTATCGCGGTCACCGCCGCAACCGAAGACGCACACGAGTTGCCCGCCACGTGCCCGTGCCGTGGCGCGCACCGCCTCGAGCACCTTGGCCAGCGCATCGGGCGAATGTGCGTAGTCGATGACCACCAGCGGTTCCCCGACCCCACCGACCAGTTGCATCCTCCCCTCGGGGGGCGCCAGGCGCGAAGCCGCCTGCAGAACGTCATCGAATCCGATGCCACGAGTCAACAACGCGGCAATCACCGCCAGCAGGTTGGAAACGTTGAACGGCGCCAGTACCCGGGCCTGAAACTCCCTGGCCTCTCCTTCCCAGACCACCCGGAAGCGCTGACCCACGGCCGCAAGCTGCAAACCCTCGGCCAGCAGCACCCGGGCACCCGGAACCGCGGCCGCGTTCTTACCGACATGCGTGTAGCCGACCACGTCCTGCCCCCGATCCACCAACCGTCTCGCAAGCTTCAGTCCGAATGCGTCATCCAGATTGACGACCGCCGTGGCAATCCCCGGAAAGTCGAACAGACGTGCCTTCCAGGCACCGTAGGTCTCCATGTCCCCGTGGTAGTCGAGATGGTCACGGCTGAGATTGGTGAAGGCCGCCACATCGAACTGAACACCATTGACGCGCCCCTGTTCGAGCCCGATCGACGAGACTTCCATGGCCACGGCTCCGGCCCCGCCGTCGGCCAGATCACGAAACAGCCGGTGCAGGCGGAGCGCATCGGGCGTGGTATTGCCGAGATCAACGAGCCGGTTCGGACGCCCCCAGCCGAGGGTACCGATGACGCCGCAGGGGGTCTCCAGCATTTCGAGCGCATTTGCCAACCACTGCGTGACGGTGGTCTTCCCGTTCGTACCGGTCACGCCGACGGTCCACAGCGATGACGACGGCCGGCCATAGACCTCGTGTGCAAGATACCCGGCAAGCTCGCGCAGCCCTTCCACGCCCAGCGCAGGAACAGGCACCGACTCGGCCCGGTAACCGTCCCCGGACTCCCAGAGTACTGCCGCGACGCCGCGGGCGACCGCATCGCCGATGTACCGTCGACCGTCGGTCCTGAACCCGGGCCATGCGGCGAAGACCTCGCCTTCACCCAGGCTACGCGAATCGGCACCGATACCGGACGGAATCACGCCGGCTTCGTGCAGGCGCGCGAGAACCGCCAGGGTCCGCTCCGCACTCACATCTTCTCCTTCGGGGCCACCGGCCCATCCTTCCGCCCTGCGACATGCAGGGGGGCGACCGGCGCATCGGGCACCACGCCCATCGAACGCAGGGTGCCTTCGACGATCCGCGCGAAGACCGGTGCGGCTACCGCGCCGCCGAAATGCTGCCCGGCGGAGGGCTCGTCGATCATGACTGCAACGATGATCCGCGGGTTCGACACCGGCGCGAATCCGACGAAGGAAGAAACGTAGCGGTCGGTGTAACGGCCGCCTTCGAGCTTGTGCGCCGTCCCCGTCTTGCCGGCCACCCGGTAGCCGGCGACCTGCGCGCGACCTCCGGTCCCTTCCGACCCGGTGGCCTGTTCCAGCATTTCTCGCAGAGCCGCCGCGCTCTCGTTCGAAAACACGCGCCGCAAGGGCTGCGGCTGCGCATCGAGCCGGGTCAGCGACAAGGGCATCAACTCTCCATCGCGCGTAAACACCGTATAGGCGCGGGCCATGTGCATCAGCGTGCTCGACAGGCCGTAACCATAAGACATCGTCGCCTGCTCGATCGGGCGCCAGCTCCGTGCGGGCCGCAGACGTCCGCTCGCCTCACCGGGAAAACCCAGACCGAGGGGTTCGCCGATACCGAGTGCGTCGAACATGCGCCACATCTCGTCCGGCTCGAACTGCATGGCCATCTTCACCGTACCGACGTTCGACGAAGACTTGACCACGCTGGCGACCGTCATCGGCCCCTTCGGACGACGGACATCCGAGATGGTCGCGCGGCCCATGGTCATGCGCCCGTTGCCGACATCGATCAGGGTATCCAGTCGAACCTTGCCGTGGTCCAGCGCCAGCGCGGCAATGAAGGGCTTCATCATCGAACCCGGCTCGAAGACATCGGTCAGTGCCCGGTTGCGAAGTTGCGCCCCGCTCAGGTTGCTGCGGTTGTTCGGATTGAAGGTCGGCGCGTTGACCATTGCGAGGATTTCGCCGGTACGCGCATCGAGAACGACCACCCCGCCCGCCTTGGCCTCGTGCTTCTGCATGGCCTGGCGCAGGGCCGAGTAGGCGAGGAACTGGACCTTGGTATCCATCGCCAGCGCCAGATCCTCGCCGTCACGCGGTGCGCGGATCGCCTCCACGTCCTCGATGATCTGGCCACGCCGGTCGCGAATCACCCGTCGTGAGCCGGGCGCACCCTTGAGTCGCGAATCGAACGCCAGTTCGATGCCTTCCTGTCCGCGATCCTCCACCCCGGTGAAGCCGAGCACGTGGGCCGTCACTTCTCCCCCCGGGTAGTAGCGGCGATACTCCTGATGCTGATGGATTCCGGGCAGCTTGAGTTCCGCCACCCGGCGCGCCACCTCGGGAGCGAGTTGCCGGCGCAGGTACACGAAGTCGCGCTCCGAATCGAGGCGCCGGTTCAGGTCGGTGACATCCATCTCCAGCAAGCTTGCAAGCGTCCGGGTATCGGCGGGGGAAAGGCGTGCATCGCCAGGGATCGCCCAGATCGATCGCACCGGCGTGCTCACCGCGAGCACGTCGCCATTGCGGTCGGTGATGCGCCCGCGCGTAGCCGGCACCGGAATCACCCGCGAGTAGCGGGACTCCCCCTTGGCCTGGAGGAAATCCTTGTTGAAGCCCTGCAGCCAGGCCGCACGGCCCACCAGGGTCAGCGAGCAGGCGAGCAGGCACACGAGGACCAGCCGCGGGCGCCACGCCGGAAGCCCCTTCTCCAGCAGCGGATTGTGATTGAAGGTGACCGGGCGCCGGCTCTTCATCGCGACACCTCGACCACCACGACGCGACCGGGTGCCGGCTCTTCCAGCCCGAGGCGCTCGCGCGCGATCAGCTCGACGCGTGCCAGTGCGGCCCAGGTGCTTTGCTCGAGTTGCAGCTGCCCCCACTCGACTTCGAGTTCGTAGGCCCGCGCCTGTTCCCGTTCCAGCTCGGAAAAACTCTGGCGCGCCTGATGCTGCGCCGATACGACGCCGAGCGCACTCGCGACGACGAGCGGGATCAGGAACGCATCCGCGCGGATCATGCCGCCTCTCCGATGCGCTCGGCGACCCGCAGGACGGCACTGCGGGCGCGCGGGTTCGCCCGGATTTCCGCCTCGGTCGGCCGTTGCGCCTTGCCGATCAGGCGCAGGCGCGGCGACGGAATCTGGTCGGCGCGCAGGGGCAGGCGGGAGGGCAGGCGCGGGGGCCGCGCCTCGTCGCGCATGAAGCGCTTGACGATACGGTCCTCAAGGGAATGGAAGCTGATGACCACGAGCCGTCCCCCGGGCCTGAGGCGCTCGACCGCTGCCGGCAACACTAACGACAGCTCTTCGAGCTCCTGATTGATGTAAATCCGTAGAGCCTGAAAGCTGCGCGTCGCCGGGTGCTGCCCCGGCTCGCGTGTACGGACCGCTTTTTCCACGATCTGGGCAAGTTGTCCAGTGGTTGCAACAGCCCCCCCTGCCCGAGCAGCAACAATCGCCTTTGCAATCGCATGAGCAAACCGTTCTTCCCCATAGTCCCTGAGCACCTCCCTGATTTCGGCGACAGATGCTTCTGCCAGCCACTGCGCCACGGTCGGTCCGCGACTCGTGTCCATCCTCATGTCCAGCGGCGCATCGAACCGGAAACTCATCCCGCGCGCTGCGTCGTCGAGTTGCGGCGACGACACGCCCAGATCGAGCAACACTCCATCCAGTTCCTCGACCCCGATCCGCTCCAGCTCTGCGTCCAGCGCACCGAACGCCGCATGTACCAGCGTCAGGCGCGCATCGTCCAACTCGCGTCCGACTGCGATCGCGGCCGGATCCCGATCGAAGGCGACGAGTCGTCCAGTCGCTCCCAGGCTGTCGAGGATCGCCCGTGAATGCCCACCACGCCCGAACGTGCCGTCGATGTACACCCCGTCCGGCCGAATCGCCAACGCTTCTACCGCCTCCCCAAGCAGGACACTGACGTGGCCCTGCGCAGCGCTCATAGCGCCAGGCTCTCGAAGCCCGGCGGGAGATCCTCGCCGTCCAGGGCCAGCATCGCCGCCTGCTGCTTCTGCCATCCGGCATCCGACCAGAGTTCGAAGTGGGACCCCACGCCGACCAGCCACAACTGCTTTTCCAGCTCCGCCCACTGCCGAAGCGACGGCGCGACCAGTACCCGCCCCGCCCCATCGAGTTCTTCTGACTGGGCGAAACCAACCAGCAACCGCTTGAGGGTCGCCGTCTGCTGACCCAACCCGGGCATTGCCGAGATCTGCTGACTGATCGGCTCCCACGTGGCCTGCGGGTAGATCAGCAGGCAGCGATGCGGATGTGCGGTGATCACCAGTGGAGCTCCGTCCGGGACGAGCGCGTCACGATGCCGCGCAGGGATCGCGATGCGACCCTTGGCGTCGAGACTGAGCGCGCTGGTTCCGTGGAACATTGACCCCCCTGTGCGTTGCGCTGGACGTGGCATCGACCGACTTCAGGCGATTGTCGACACTTTTCCCCACTTTTGTCCACTTCTTCCCACTTTAGAGCAAAGGAAATGGTCGGTCAAGCCGGAAATTTCGGCTTTTTCTTTCTGACACAAGGACTTATGGAATCCCTTCCGGGAACCCGGAAACCTTGAAAAATCAATGGAGATAGCGCGCTTTCATGCGGTACGGCTCTAAGTGCCGCAACACGGGGCGCAAAGTGGGGCAAAAGGGACGGGCCGAGCCGGATTGGCCGACACGAGATCGCAGCAACGCAACTGCGTCCGTCACAAAGCGGAAGGAAAATGGAAGTCCGCCGATAAGCCGGGTTCTGTCGAGCGCGATCGGCATGACGCCGAACACGCCGGGCAGTCATTCCTCTGGGGGCCGTGTTGCCACGACGCTCTAGCAGCCTACCCGGGAGCGACGCGAGCCACGCCAATGCTCCCCTATTTGGCCTTGCCCCGGATGGGGTTTGCCGTGCCGGTCCTGTTGCCAGTCCCGCGGTGGGCTCTTACCCGACGAGGCTTGCGCCCCGCCCAGGATCGCGCCAAGGCACGATCCGGCACCGTTTCACCCTTGCCTGTGTCCCCTATGAAGAGCTTCCTCCTCATACTATGAAGAGCTTCCTCCTCATAAATGGACTTTGCCGCCTTGCGGCGGCGAAGCCCGGACCATCGGCGGTCTGCTCTCTGTTGCACTTTCCGTCGCCTCGCGGCGCCCGGCCGTTAGCCGGCATCCTGCTCTATGGGGCCCGGACTTTCCTCCACGCACCACCGAAGGGGTGCGCAGCGACTGCCTGGCGGACTTCCTGGGGAAATTATACGCTTCCGTTCAGGAGTTCGCCGGGACGAATGCTGGCTTGTCGTTGCGCAGGCGGAACACCCCGACGAGCGGGCCCGGCGGCTGGTCTTCGGTGTTGTTCCAGTCCTGGACCTGGCAAATCTCGGTGCTGGCCAGATACCAGCGGTCGCCCTGGCGCAATGCCCACAGGCGATCCCCGGCCTCGTACACTTCCATCTCGGTAAGCGTTTTCGAGCCGGGATGGATCCGGACCTTGCGCTGGCAATGCGGCAGGCGCGACACGACTACCGACTGATCGACGGTCGCGGTCCAGAAATACGGCTGCTCCCGGACCAGCGCCAAGGCATGCTGGCTGGTGTCGATGGTGTACGCCGTGGCGCTGTTCTCGCATGCGGCCAACACTGGCACCAGCGCTGCCAGGGCAAGGGTCTGCAACGCTTTCGATCGGTTCAACATGCCTCACCTCCTCCGGCGGTCATCGCCCGGTTCGTGGAACAGCCGTCCGGACCGTGCTCAATCCGCATCCCCCTCGAGCCTCCAGGCCACCTGCTCGCCGGCCCGCAACGGAACCAGCGGATCACCCGGAAGGAACGGATAGCTCTCGGGAACCGTCCAGTCCTTCCGGACCAGCGTGATCCGATCCGCATTCGGCGGCAGGCCGTAGAAGGCCGGTCCGTTCAGGCTGGCGAACGCCTCGAGCCGGTCGAGCGCATCGGCCTGCTCGAAGGCTTCGGCATACAGCTCGATCCCCGCATGGGCCGTGTAGCACCCGGCACAGCCGCAGGCCGCCTCCTTGGCCGTGCGCGAGTGCGGGGCAGAATCCGTCCCGAGAAAGAAGGCCGGCTCGCCCGAAGTGGCCGCCTCCAGCAAGGCAAGCCGATGCTTCTCGCGCTTGAGCACCGGCAGACAGTAGTGATGGGGTCGGACGCCCCCGGCGAAGATCGCATTGCGATTGAGCAGCAGGTGGTGTGCGGTGATCGTCGCGCCGATCCTGGCGCCCGCCTCGCGAACGAAGGCCACGGCCGACGCGGTCGTGATGTGTTCGAACACGATCCGCAGCCCCGGGAAACGCCGCACCAGCGGTTCGAGGATACGGTCGATGAAGACATCCTCGCGATCGAACACATCGACCTCCGGACCCGTGGCTTCGCCATGGACGCACAGCACCATGCCGCGCGCCTCCATGCGTTCGAGCACCGGGTAGACCTTCTCGATCGCGGTGACCCCGGCATCGGAATTCGTGGTCGCACCGGCCGGATAGAGCTTGGCCGCCGGCACGGCGCCACTGTCGCACGCCCGATCGATCGTTTCCGGAGGCAGGTTGTCGGTCAGGTACAGCGTCATCAGCGGCTCGAAAAGCATGCCCGCCGGAACGGCCGCCAGGATGCGCTCCCGATACGCCAGCGCCTGGGCGACCGTGGTCACCGGCGGGCGCAGGTTCGGCATGATGATCGCGCGACCGAAGCGCCGTGCGGTATGCGCCACGACATGAGCGAGGACCTCGCCGTCGCGCACGTGCAGGTGCCAGTCGTCGGGGCGGATGAGGCGGATGGATTGCATGCGTGTCGATTCCCAAGGATGGGTAGATTATAGGGCAGCCTTCAGCTCGAGCGCCCGTGCATACAGCGCATTCTTCGGCGCGTTGCAGATCTCGGCCGCCAGGCGGGCCGCGGTCTTGACCGGAAGTTCGGCCAGCAAACGGCGCAACACCTCCTCGGTCCGGGCATCCAGCCCCTCCGCCGGCGGGGCGGCCGCGACAATCACGACGAACTCGCCGCGCACATGGTTCGGGTCGGCCTCGAGCCAGGCAAGCGCCCCGGACAGCGGGAATCGCACGATCTGCTCGTGCAGCTTCGTCAGCTCCCGAGCGATCACGATTTCCCGCTCGGGTTCGAACATCGCCACGACGTCGGCCACGCATTCATGGATTCGATGGGGCGACTCGTAGAACACCAGCGGAACCTCCAGTGCGCGCAACGCCTCGAGCGCAGTGCGACGGGCGGCAGGACGGGCGGGCAGGAACGCGGCGAAGTGAAATCCGCTCTCTCCGAATCCCGATGCGCACAGGGCCGCGATGGCCGCACAGGCCCCCGGCACCGGCACGACCCGGAACCCGGCTTCGCGCACGCGCGTCACCGTCCGTGCGCCGGGGTCGGAGACCGCCGGCGTACCCGCATCCGAGATCAACGCAACGTGCTGTCCGGCTTCGAGCATGCGGATGAGCTGGCCCGCCGCGCGCTGTTCGTTGTGCTCGTGCACCGCGACCACACGGGTGCCGATCCCATGCGCATCGAGCAGGCGCCGGCTGTGGCGGGTGTCTTCGGCCGCGATGACATCGACGGCACGCAGCACCTCGATGGCTCGCAGCGTGATGTCCGAAAGGTTCCCGAGCGGGGTCGCCACCACATACAATGACGGCGTGCTAAGCAGGGGCGAAGGATTCATGAACGAGGACCCAGGTGACCGTGACCCGATTGTCCGCCCCAGCCGTGCCCCGGCGCAAGGCCGCGGCGCGGCGGCGGAGGCCCTGGCCGCGGATTTCCTCGCCGGCCGCGGCCTCAGCATCGTCGCGCGCAACGTGCGCTGCCGGCGCGGCGAGATCGACCTCGTCTGCCTCGATCGCGGCACCCTCGTGTTCGTCGAAGTGCGCCTGCGCACCGGCAACCGCTTCGGCGGGGCGGCCGCAAGCATCACCGCACGCAAGCGCGAACGCATCGTCCATGCGGCACGCTGGTGGCTGGCCGGCGCGGGACGACGCCATGCCGCCCGCGCGTGTCGATTCGACGCCGTGCTGCTCGATGCTCTCGACCACGACGGCCTCGACTGGATCCGGAACGCCTTCGATGCGAACGGATCGTAAAGGGATGTAAGCCTTCACCCGTAGTGATCGACCGCCCATGCATACTCGTCGCGGCAGTCGCTGCAATGGCACCGGCAGCACGGCAGGGAGTAGATACTGTTATCGCCCGTCAAACCCCATGAAGTGAGGGATCGAATGGTTTTCCGGACTTGAGCACGCCGAAGGCGACTTGAGCGAGTTTTCGCATCATGGCGCCGATGATGAGTTTTGGTGCTT
>JBJHDM010000063.1:0-17598 GCA_050486545.1 Rhodocyclaceae bacterium
GCGCCTGCCCTTCTTCGCGCTGCTGAGCCTTGCCGGCATCGGCCTGGTCATGGGCCTGGAGAACGCGCTCTGGCTCATCAGCATCGGCCTGGGCCTGATCGCGATCTGCCATCTCCCGTTCTCGTTCAGGGTACGCGGCCTGCTGCTGCTCGCCGCCGCGGGCGTGCTTGCGCTGCAACGGGCGGGACACCTTCCGTTTCCGTGGTCGGAAGCCATCTGGCCCATCCTCGGGGCGATGTTCATGTTCCGCCTGATCGTGTACTTCTACGATCTGCGTCACGAGAAGGTGCCCGCATCGCCCGCCCAGGCACTGTCCTATTTCTTCATGCTGCCGAACGCGTGTTTCCCATTGTTCCCGGTCGTGGACTACAAGACGTTCCGGCGCAACTATTTCGACGATGACGCATACCGCATCTACCAGGTCGGCATCGAATGGATGGTGCGCGGGGTCATCCACCTGATCCTCTACCGCATCGTCTATTACTACCTGACCCTCGCACCCCACGAGGTCGGCGAACCGGCCCAGCTGACCCAGTACCTGGTGTCGAACTTCCTGCTCTATCTGCGCGTTTCCGGACTGTTTCACTTGATCATCGGAATGCTGTGCCTGTTCGGTTTCCGGCTGCCCGAAACGCACAACCGCTTCCTGCTTGCGTCGAGCTTTACGGACTTCTGGCGCCGGATCAACATCTATTGGAAGGAGTTCATGCAAAAGGTCTTCTACTACCCGGCGGTGTTCAAGCTGCGCAAGCTGGGAACGGAGAAGGCACTTGTCATCGCGACGCTCTACGTGTTCCTGATGACCTGGTTCCTCCACGCGTACCAGTGGTTCTGGCTGCGTGGAACGATGTTGCTGGTGATCCAGGACATCCTCTTCTGGACCATCCTCGGCCTGCTGGTGGTGGCCAACTCGCTGTACGAAATGAAGCATGGCCGTTCGCGCAGTCTCGGCAAGCCCGTCCGGACCTGGCGCACCACGGCCGTGCTCGTGGCCAAGACCTACGCCACCTTCTGGTTCATCTGCGTGCTGTGGTCGTTCTGGACGGCGGAATCGCTCTCCAGCTGGTTTGCGATGTGGTCCGCGCTCGGCGGTAGCTATACGGCCGAAGTGCTGCTCTATCCGGGCCTGATCCTCGCCGTCATCATCATCGGCAGCATCCCCGCCGATACGTTGCGAAACGTACGCGCCTCCGAGCAGAGCGAACGCACCTGGCTGCGCAGCCGGCTGGCCACCCTTGCATCGATGATGCTGCTGATCGTCATCAGCGTCGAAGGCGTGCACTCCCAGTTCGGCCGCGAGGCCGGGACTTTCGTCCATTCTCTGCGTTCGGGTCAGCTCAGCCGCCTCGACACGGCGAAGCTCGAGCGCGGCTACTACGAAAGCCTGTTGTCGGTCGACCGGTTCAACTCCCAGCTATGGGAGGTCTACATGAACAAGCCGACGAACTGGCTCGACATCGACAACGCCAACCTGAAACGCTTCGTCGGCGGATTCGTGCAAACCGAGCTGATTCCCTTGTTCGTCCAGACGACCCGATTCGGGACGATCACGATCAACCGCTTCGGCATGCGCGATCAGGAGTACGACCTGCATCCGGCGGAAGGCACGTTCCGTGCAGCGGTACTGGGAGCGTCGTCCGTAATGGGCTGGGGGGTCGGAGACGGCGAGACCTTCGAGGCCCTGATCGAGGAGCGGATGAACCGGGAGTGGACGGATGACCGCTTCGCTCGATTCGAACTGCTCAACATGGCGGTCCCGGGTTACCGGCCTCCCCAGCAGATGGTGATGACCGACAACGCAATCGCCTTCGCACCCAACGCGATCTTCTATGTCGCCACCGGACGCGAGATCTCTCGGGCGGTCGCGTACATGGCCGAAGCGGTAAGCAAGCGGCTCGATGTTCCGTATCCGGGCCTGACGGAGATCCTCGACGAAGCCGGCATCGCTTCGGGAATGGACGAATCGACCGTGCTGCAGCGCCTCACGCCGCACGGCCGCGCCGTACTTGCTGCGGTCTATGCGCACATCGCGGACCAGGCACGTACCCACGACCTGCGCACCGTGTGGATCTTCCTGCCACAGGTGCGTGAGGGCACCTGGCAGGAAGAGACGCCGGAGACGATCGAAATCGCCGTAGCCTCGGGCTTCACGGTGATCAACCTGGAAGAGGTCTATCGTGGCCGGGACATCGAAGAGATTCGCCTGGCCCCATGGGACGATCATCCCAATGCACTCGGCCACCGCCTGGTGGCGGAGCGGCTGTTCGCCGGTCTCGAGGAGAAACGGGACCGGATCTTTGGAGATTCGGAACACTGAGGATTCAACCAACCAACGAGGGGAGCCGACGGCATGGAGAGTGATATCGATTTCGCACAGGCGGTCAGGCAATACATCCTGGATGAGTTCCTTCCGGGCGAGAATCCGGATGACCTGACCGACGATCTCCCGCTGATCAGCGGCGGGATCATCGATTCGATCGCCACCCTGAAACTCGTCCTCCATTTCGAGGACCGCTTCGGAATCGTCCTCGAAGCCCACGAAGCCGACAAGGAGCACCTCGACACGATCCGGGACATTGCCGCCTTGCTGGCATCGAAGGTGAGGTGACAAGGCCATGGAACCCCGTCGAGCACTTCATCATGCGCTGGCCGCGTCCGCCACCTCCCATCCCGATCGCGTCGCGGTCGTCGAGCCCGAAGTCGGATCGATCACCTACGGAGAACTGGCACATCTTGCGGACCGGGTACGGGACCGGCTGAGAGTCATGGGGGTATGCCGGGGCGACCGGGTCGGCATCCACCTGCACAAGTCGATCGACGCGGTGGCTGCGGTGTTCGGGATTCTGAAGGCGGGCGCCGCCTACGTCCCGGTCGATCCGGATGCACCGGCCGCACGCAACGCCTACATCCTCGACAACTGCGCCGTGAAGGCCGTGCTGATCGAGCGGGGCTACGACGAGAAATTTCTCGAGGAGTTCCCCGCGCAGGGCACACCCCCCCCGTTGCTCGTGTTGCACGGAACCGGCGCCGGGAAGGCCCTCGAGGACGCACTTGACCGGGCCCCGCCGCATGAGCCACCCCATTCCGGCGGCGATGCGACAACAGCACCGCAAGACCTCGCCTATATCCTCTACACCTCGGGGTCGACCGGCAAGCCCAAGGGGGTGATGCTCTCGCACGAGAATGCGACGAGTTTCGTCGACTGGTGCTCGGAGACCTTCCAGCCGCAGGCGACCGATCGCTTTTCGTCCCATGCGCCATTTCACTTCGATCTGTCGATTCTCGATCTCCATGTCGCGGTCAAGCATGCCGCCGCACTGGTACTGATCTCGGAGGAGCGCGGAAAGGACCCGATCCACCTGGCGCGGCTGATCGCCGAACAGCGCATCACGATCTGGTACTCGGCCCCCTCCATCCTGAGCCTGATGGCGCAGTTCGGAAACATTCCGGAACAGGACTGGTCGGCGCTGCGCCTCGTCCTGTTCGCCGGCGAGGTGTTTCCGGTCAAGCACCTTCGCACGCTCTGCACCCTGGCACCACGGCCCCGCTACTTCAACCTCTACGGGCCGACCGAGACGAACGTATGCACGTACTACGAAGTCCGGCCTCCCGTGCCCGATGAGCGCACGACGCCCTACCCGATCGGCCGCGTGTGCGAGCACCTGCGCGGCAAGGTTGTCGACGAGGCCAACCGGGAGGTCCCCAAGGGGGAGGAAGGCGAGTTGTGCATTACCGGACCGGGCGTCATGCAGGGGTACTGGTCGCTTCCCGAGCAGACGGCCCGCGGCTTTCTGGTCGACAACGACGGTACGCGCTGGTATCGCACCGGCGACGTCGTGATCGAGCCCCCGGACGGTGAGTTCGTCTATCGAGGTCGGCGCGACCGCATGGTCAAACGACGGGGCTATCGCGTGGAACTGGGCGAAATCGAGGCGGGACTCTACCGGCACCCCCTGATCAAGGAAGCCGCGGTGATCGCACTCCCCGACGTCGACGCCGGCGTCCGCATCACCGCGTTCCTGAGCAGCAAGGATGGGGAAAGGATCTCGATGATCGCGCTCAAGCGATTCTGTGCCGAGCAGCTTCCGCTCTACATGATCCCGGATCGGTTTTCCTGGCTCGACGCACTGCCCAGGACCTCCACCGACAAGACCGACTACCAGCGTCTGAAGGAGTTCGCCTGATGGATTTCACGTTCAGCGAAGAGCAACGGCTCCTGCGGGACAGCACGGTTCGTTTCGCCCGCGAAGCGCTCAACAAGGATCTCGTGGAGCGGGATCGGGGACAGACCTTTTCACGCGAACTGTGGCGCGAGTGCGCGAAGATCGGCATCCAGGGCCTGCCGGTCCCGGAAGAACACGGGGGAACCGGTCTGGACGCGCTCTCGTGCGCGATCGTGCTGGAGGCCCTGGGCTACGGCTGTCGCGATGGCGGCCTGGTGTTCTCGCTGTCGGCCCATCTGCTGGCCTGCGTCGTACCGGTCTGGCGCCATGGCTCGGAAAAACAGAAGGGTAGCTACCTGCGCGGCTTGTGCGACGGTACGCTGGTCGGCGCGCATGCGATTACCGAGCCGGGATCGGGCTCCGATACGTTCGCAATGCGTACCCAAGCGAGAAAGGATGGCCGGGGTTGGCGGATCAACGGCAGCAAGACCTTCATTTCGAACGGACCGGTCGCGGACATTGCCGTCATCTTTGCACTCACCGATGCGGAGAAGGGGTTCCATGGAGGGGTCACCGCGTTCCTCGTCGAATGCGACACCCCGGGGTTGTCTCGCGGACAGAAGTTCGAGAAGCTCGGATTGCGTACCTCTCCGGTCGGCGAACTTGTGTTCGAAGACCTCTACGTCCCGGACGATGCCGTACTGGGACAGGTCGGAGGCGGTACCGCCGTGTTCGCAACCGCCATGGACTGGGAGCGGTGCCTGCTCGGAGCGGGCCACCTCGGCACCATGGAGCGGCTCCTCGAGACCTCCGTGACCTATGCGCGTACCCGCAACCAGTTCGGCCAGACGATCGGGAAGTTCCAGGCCGTTGCGCACCGGATTTCCGACATGAAGGTCCAGCTCGAAGCCGCGCGCCTGCTGACCTATCGTGCGGCCTGGCGCCTTCAGCACCTGCGCAATGCTTCGCTGGACGCGGCCATGGCAAAGCTGATGGTCAGCGAATCGCTGCTGAAGGCCGCACTCGACACGGTCCATCTGCATGGAGGCTACGGATACATGGTCGAGTACGAGGTGGAGCGTACCCTTCGCGATGCGGTGGGCAGCACGATCTATTCCGGGACATCGGAAATGCAGCGAAACATCATCGCACGCTGGCTCGGACTCTGAGCGGGACCGGTCCGGGACGCTTCAGCCGACGATCTCGACGATCGCCCCGCCGATTTCGTAGATGCCCGGCTCGTACTGGTGGCAACGGCGGACCTCGACACGGGCGACGAGGGGCGGGCGTTCCATGCCGCCCGCCGGCGCATGCACTTCGACCTGGATGATCTCCGCCTCGCCCGGCACGTAGTCCGCGCGCAGGGTCATGCCACCGACGCTCAGTTCGATGCATTCCGCCTCGATGCTGTCACCCCCATCGAAGACGATCCGCGCCGGAGAGCCCAGGGGAATGCGGCGGTCGAGTCTGCGGTCGGACGGAGCGGAACGGTCGGTCATGGGCGATTCCTGGCCTGGCGCGGAAGGATCGGCCGATTCTAGCCTGCCTTGCGTCGGGGCGACGACGGAAAGTGACCAGCGGCGTGAAGCTTTACCCGAACGGCACCAAAAACCGGACCCGGTTGCCCCGCCCGAGGAATTCCGGCTCGACCCCGCCGAGGGTACGCGCAAGCGCTAGACCGCGACCGCACGGAGCGGAAGAGTCCCTCGTCCTGGCGTGCCATGCTGCCCAGTCGAAACCCTCGCCTTCGTCCTCGACGGTGAAACGCCAGCCCCCCGGGAGCGCTTCGCGGGTGAGACGAACCGATCGCCCCGCGTGGACTGGCAAGCGCTGAAGCCTTTCCAGTTCGTCTTCCCATCGCCCCGAATCGATCAGCGCACGCTTGTGTGCATGGCCGATCCCGAGGTTGCCGTGTTCGATCGCATTGGCGAGCAGTTCCATCAGGGCTTCGGTCACCCGCCACGCGTCGGCACAGACCGAAGCGGCCTGCAGCGCCACCGCACGTGCCTGCGCATGCGTGCGAACGCTGCGGACGTACGGATCATCGGTGCGGCCGTTCATGCGGGAAGGTCCTGCAGCGAATCAAGACGGTTTCGCATCGCCGCGAAATACAGGACCGGAATCACGATCAGCGTAAGCATGGTGGAGACGAATACCCCGAAGATCAGGCTCAGCGCAAGTCCATTGAAGATCGGATCGTCGAGGATGAAGATCGCGCCGATCATCGCTGCCAGGGCCGTCAGGCCGATGGGCTTGGCCCGGACCGCCGCCGCGCGGATCACCGCCTCGCCCAGGTCCATGCCTTCGCGCACCTGCTGGTTCACGAAATCCACGAGCAGGATCGAGTTGCGCACGATGATGCCGGCGAGCGCGATCATGCCGATCATCGAGGTCGCGGTGAATTGCGCACCGAACAGCGCGTGGCCCGGCATGACGCCGATGATGGTCAGCGGAATGGGGGCCATGATGATGAGCGGAACGAGGTAGCTGCGGAACTGCGCGACGACGAGCAGATAGATCAGGATCAGCCCCACGGCATAGGCCGCACCCATGTCGCGGAAGGTCTCGTAGGTCACCTGCCATTCGCCGTCCCACTTGATCGCATAACCCTCGAAGGGGTCGGCCGGCGGGCGGATGAACCATTCGCCCAGGGTGCCGGCAAGCCCCGGACCGGACAGGTCGAGTTCCCCCAGGCGCGAGCGGATGTCGAACATGCCATACAAGGGCGAGTCGAGCTTGCCGCCCATGTCGGCCGTCACATAGACGACCGGGAGCAGATCCTTGCGGTAGATGACCTGCTCGCGCTCGGTCTCGCGCACGGTGACGAGTTCGGAAACGGAGACCAGCGCCCCGTCACGGGCCCGTACCTTCAGGCCCAGCAGGTCGTCGACGCGGGCCTGTCGCTCGGGGGGCAACTGGATGCGCACCGGGATCTCGTACTTGTGGTCGCCGCCATGGATCGGGGTCACATCCTCGCCCGACAGGCCGAGGCGCACGACCTCGACGACATCGGCCTGCGCGACGCCCATGCGTGCGGCCTTGGCCTGATCGACCTTGAGCACCAGCTTGGGCGCGGCAACATCGATCGTGTCATCGATCCCGACGATGTCCGGCGTGCGCTCGAAGATCTCGCGGATGCGGCGGGCGACCTCGATCTGCCCGGCGTAGTCGGGGCCATAGACTTCGGCCACGATGGGCGACAGCACCGGCGGCCCGGGCGGCACCTCGACGATCTTCGCGTTGCCCCCATGGGTGCGGGCGATTTCGGCGACCGCATCCCGGATCGACACGGCAATCTCATGACTCTTGCGCTTGCGCTCATCCTTGGCGACGAGGTTGACCTGAAGGTCTCCTTGCTCGGGGGCGCTGCGCAGATAGTACTGGCGCACCAGGCCGTTGAAGTTGATCGGGCTGGCCGTGCCCGCATAGGCTTGCCAGTTCGCGACCTCTTCGACGGTCGAGAGGTGGTCGCCGATCTCGCGCAGTACCCGGGTCGTGTCTTCCACCGGCGTGCCCACGGGCATGTCGAGTACGACCTGGAACTCGCTCTTGTTGTCGAAGGGCAGCATCTTCATCACGACCCGTTGTGCGAGCGGCAGCACCAGCGAGGCCGCGATCAATGAGAAGACCACGAGCCACAGCGCGAGCCGGGCCCGCCCGCCCTTCACCGGGTCGATCATCGGGCCCATGATCGAGCGAAAGAAACGGTCGAGACGCTGCGTCAGACGATCCTCGTGATGTCCGGACGCCTCGCCACCTTCCCCGACCTCCCCGTGCGGCGCCGTCTTCGCCAGCAACCGGAGGGCGAGCCAGGGGGTCACGACGAAGGCGATGGCCAGCGAGAGGAACATGCCCATCGAGGCATTGATCGGGATCGGACTCATGTACGGCCCCATCAGCCCGGTCACGAAGGCCATCGGGAGCAGGGCCGCAATCACGGTGAACGTAGCCAGGATCGTGGGGCTGCCGACTTCGTCGACGGCCTTGGGAATGAGCTGCCACAGCGGCGTGCCCGGCTCCAGCGTCTTCCAGCGATGAATGTTCTCGACGACGACGATCGCATCGTCGACGAGGATCCCGATCGAGAAGATCAGCGCAAACAGGCTCACGCGATTGAGCGTGAAGCCCCAGGCCCACGAGGCGAACAGGGTCGCGGCCAGCGTGAGCGTGACGGCTACGCCGACGATGAAGGCTTCGCGACGGCCGAGCGCGACGAGTACGAGCAGGACCACCGCGGCGGTGGCGAAGGCGAGTTTGCCGATCAGGGTGTTGGCTTTGTCGTTGGCGGTCTCGCCGTAGTTGCGGGTCACCGTGAAGCGAACCCCGTCCGGGATGATCGACCCTTCCAGGGCCTGGGCCCGCGCGACGACCGCATCGGCGACGTCCGCGGCATTCGCTCCCGGTTTCTTCGACACCGCAAGCGTGACCGCGGGGAAGACGCCCGATTCCGGGATGCCGCTCACCGCCGCGGCCGGGCCGGTCCCGAACCAGACGGTGCGCGAGGGCTGGTCGGGGCCGTCCTCGACCGTGGCGACGTCGCGCAGGAAGACCGGACGGGCGTCCAGGACCCCGACCACGAGGCTGCGCACGTCTTCTGCCGACTCCAGGAAGGTACCGGTACGCACCAGCACCTCGCGATTGCCCGATGTCAGGGTGCCCGAAGGCTGGGACGCGTTGGCAAGCTGCAGCGCGGCCCGGAGATCCTGTGCGGTGACGCCATGGGCGTTCATGCGTTCGTTGTCCAGATACACGCGCACGACATGGTCGGGACCGCCGATGGTCACGACGTCACGGGTTCCAGCGATGCGCTTGAGTTCGACTTCCACCGCGCGGGAAACCTGCTGCATCTCGAATGCGCCCCGCTCTTCGTCGGCCGTCCAGAACGTCAGGCTGACGATGGGCACGTCATCGATGCCCTTGGGCTTGATGAGCGGTTCGCCGACGCCCAGTTGGGGACTGAGCCAGTCGCGGTGCGAATGGATCGTGTCGTACAGGCGGACGAGCGCTTCCTGGTTGGGAATGCCGACCTGGAACTGCACGGTGATGACCGCCATGCCGGGGCGTGAAACCGAATACACGTGCTCGATGCCGGCGATGCGTGACAGCACCTGTTCCGCCGGACGCGCGACCAGGGCCTCGACGTCGCGCGCCGAGGCCCCGGGGAAGGGCACGAGGACGTTCGCCATCGTGACGTCGATCTGCGGCTCTTCCTCCTTGGGGGTGATCAGCGTGGCGAAGATGCCGAGCAGCAGCAGGATGAGCGCGATCAGCGGCGTCAGCGCATTGCGCTGAAAGGTCGCCGCGATCCGCCCGGAGATTCCGAGTCTTTCGGTCATCGCCCGCCTCCCCGCTCAGCGGCCGGCCGCACGGACGGCGCGGGCGACGATTCCGGCGGCGACCGGATCGAGTGCGATCTCCTCTCCGGCGAGCAATCCTGCCAGCACCTCCACAGTGCCGTCGGGGTGCACCGGGCCGGTACGGATCTGCCGCAGGCTGAAGGCATTGCGGGCATCGACGACGTAGACGGCGGTGATCTCACTGCGCCGCAGGATCGCTTCGGACGGAATACGCAGAACCGAGGCTTCGCCGGTGGAAAAATGAACCCGGGCGAAACTCCCCGGGGCGAGGCCCTCGAGTCCGCCGGGAAGATCGACCCGCAGTCGCAAGGTATGCGTCCGCGCATCCGCGGCGGGCAACACGACAACCCGGTTCGCACCGACCCGTACGTTCGCGTCCGGCAGTTCGACCTCCGCCTCGATCGACTCCATATCCAGTCCGGCCAGTCGCGCCTGGGGAACATCGACGATCGCACGCATCGCGGCCGGATCGAAGACCGTCAGCAACGGTGCCCCCGGAAGGGCCATTTCGCCGGGTTCGACATGACGGACCGAAACGATCCCGGACAGGGGCGAGGCGATCGCCGTGTAGGTTCGCGCCGTCGTCGCCTGTTCGCGTGCGGCGCGCGCGGCGCGCGATTGCGCCTCGGCGGCGAGCACGGCGGTGCGCGCATGGTCGACCGCCTGCTGGCTGACGAAATTGCGTGCCAGCAGGCTGCGCGCGCGTTCGTGTTCGGAACGGGCATTGGCCAGCGCGGCGTCGGCCTGGGCAACCACGGCCTGTGCGGCGACGATGGCCTGCTCCGCCTCGTCCGCGTCGAGTCGGAGCACGATCTGGCCGGCCTCGACGCGGTCGCCCGAATCGACCGGCAATTCCACGATCCGTCCCGGCACCCGTGCGGCGATCGTGGACTGATGGACCGCTTCGAGGGTGGCCTCCGCCACATGGACACTCACGGTCGGTTGGGCTTCGATGCGCACGGTGGGCACATCGGCATGGGCCAACGATCCGGCGACGAGCAACAGGACGAACAGCAGGGTTCTGGATATCTTCATGAATATCAGTTTACGCTAATATTCACCGGAGTCAATCCGATCACCCCGATAGCGCCGGGTAATCGTGACGGGAAGCGGGGTAACGGGACCGAAGAACCCCGGTCCCGAACGGATTGATCAGGCCCGCCGCAGCAGATCGAGGCGCCGGACGAAGTCACGGATGACGGAATCGTACAGCGCCGGGCCAAGCACGGCATCCTCCACCCCGGCATCGATGTTGGGATTGTCGTTCACCTCGATGACCCGCGGTCCCTTCGGCGTCTGCTTGATATCCACGCCGTAGAGCCCGTCTCCGATCAGCCCCGCCGCGCGCAGCGCCGTGCGGACGATCTGCGGCGGGGCGTCGGCCAGCGCGAAGGTGCGGAAACCGCCTTGCCGGGGAGCGCCCTTCCCCTGATGGTCCACGATCTGCCAGTGCTTCTTCGACATCAGGTACTGGCAGGCATAGAGCGGTTGGCGATTGAGCACGCCGATACGCCAGTCGAACTCCGTATAGAGAAATTCCTGTGCAAGGATCAGGTCCGATTCCTTGAGCAGGCGCTTGCCGATGTCCTCGAGTTCCGCTCGGTTGTTCGCCTTGAACACGCCGCGGGAGAAGGAGCCGTCGGGAATCTTGAGCACGACCGGATAGCCGATCCGCGCTTCGGCATCGAGCAGGTTCTCCCGGCGCAGGATCAGCGTCTCCGGCATCGGCACGCGATGGGCGCTCAGCAGTTCGGCGAGATAGACCTTGTTGGTGCACTTGAGGATCGAGTCCGGGTCGTCGATGACCACCATCCCTTCGCCGTCGGCCTTGCGGGCAAAACGATAGGTGTAGTGGTCGATGCGTGTGGTCTCGCGGATGAATAGGGCATCGTACTCGGCCAGGCGGCCGAAATCCCTGCGATCGATGAGATCGACGGCGCAGCCGTGCGTGCGACCAGCCCGGATGAAACGGCTCAATGCGGTGCGGTTGGAAGGCGGCAGGTCCTCGTCGGGGTTCTGCAGGATCGCCAGATCGTAACGGTAGCTGCGCGCTCCACGGCGTCGGAGCCAGGGACGCTTGACGTAGGCATCGAGCGCAGCGAAGAAGGCTTCTTCCTGGTCCGGGGTCAGATTGTTGAGGGCCAGCGGCTTGAGCGCGTCGATGCGCCACTCGCCGACCAGCCTGAACTCGACCTTGAACATCGGCGCCCGGAACATCGAGAACAGTTGTTGCGCGATCTCCTGCATTTCCGCCGGGGCGCACCGGCCGAAGAAGACCGTCATCTCGAAGGCAGTGGGCTGCAGCCCCGCCTTCTTGCGTCCGAGCACCCGCGCGACCTTCCGGTCGAGATCCTCGGTGTCGAGGGTGTAGATCGACTTCCGCGAGAGGTCCTGAAGCGTGCGCACGGAGGGAATGACCTTGTGGCTGCGCGCCTCGGCCAACAGGGAACAGTAGTAGCCCTCGCTCAGGTAGCGATGGCTGCGACACAGGTTGATGACCCGTAGCTGTGTCTGGCTCGAATACTCGGGACGAGTCAGGTAGTCGTCCGCGGTGACCACCGGATAGGCGGGAAAGCGCGGTTTCCAGTCGTTCGCACGCTCGATGAGAAGGATATGATCGGACACGTCGTTCGCTCACTCGGGATCGGGACGGGGGAAGATAACTACCACGGCCTGCAGGCCGGCCTTGCCGTAGCGGGCCATGCGCTCGAAGCTGCGTTGCCGGATCGGCATGTTCATGGAATCCATCGGCGTTTCTCCGCGTTCGTAATCGACGAAAGGGTCGTGCGCATAGACGAAATGCTGGTCGAAGCCGGTGACGACGACCCAGTGAGGAAATTTCTCGCCGTAAATCGCATACGAGCTGATCAGCACGACCGGGATGCCACCGGCTTCGAAGCGGGCCCGCAAGTCCGCCGCGCTCAGTCCGCCGTACCGGATCGGCACATCGAGCCCACGCAACTCGTCGAGCATGTCTTCCTGCACCAGGCGCATGACCTCCTTCTTTTCCTCGCTGCGCACCGAATCGACGAGCGGCATGCGCTCGTCGCTGATGGTCAGTTCGACGCGGAAGCCGCGATGCGCTGCTGCCAGGGCCAGCCCGAAGGGGCCGCATCCTCCGTGACCGGACGTCATGAAGATGGTCGTGGCTTCGCGCCAGAGCCGAAGCTCGAACTTGCGGTCCAGCGGCATGGCCGGATCGAGGGCCTTCATCGCCATCATCAGGGCGGACGGCCCGCAGGTGAAGTCCAGGGTCTGTTCGTAGAAGGGTACGCGGACCCGTTCGGCATTGAGACTGGGCGCGAGCGATTTTTCGTAGCGCCAGGCCGCCATGTGGTCTTCGTAGTAGTCCTCGTACTGCCCGAAACGACGGTAGCCGCAATGCTCGAAGAGCAGGCTCGATGCCGGGTTGTCCATCCGTATTTCGAGGCGGATGCAGGCGCAGGCCCGCTCGCGCGCGAGCGACTCGGCTGCCTGGACCAGTGCCCGTGCGACCCCGAGGCCTCTGGCATCAGGCGCGACCGCGATCGAATACAGCCGCGCCATCGACGTGCCGCGGCTGAACAACAGCAGGACATAGCCGGCAAGCCGGCCGTCGACCTCGGCCACCTGCGTCGCCGCATGGGCCCGGGTCAGCATGTAGCGGAACTGCCGGCGGGTCAGGCGATCGGTCTCGAAGCAGATCTCTTCGAGCGCGGTCAGGGCAGGGACGTCGGCAAGCCCGGCCGGTCGCAGGGCGATGCCCTCCCCGGTCCGCGCTGGCACTGCTTCGGCTGGAGCGTCCATTCCGGCATCCCCCTCCGGCAAGACGATGGCTGTCTAAGCGAGACGATCCACCCCGGTCATGCCTCGTTGACGCAACGACCCGCGTAATCGGCCATCGCCCCGATGACGAGTTCCGACTCGCCCACCGCCTGGGCCTGGCGGATATCGCAACCGGGGTGGCGCTGGCGGGCGGCTTCGATCAGCAACGGCAGATCCTTCTTGAGGTGTCCGCCCTGGGCGAGGAACATCGGGACGACCGTGATCCGCTTCACCCCCGTTTCGGCCAGCCCATCGATGGCCTCGGCCAGTTCGGGTTGAATGAATTCGAGGAATGCGAGCTCCACCCTCAGATCCGGGGACTGTTCCCGGAGCCGCTCCCGTGCGCGTCGCATCGGCCGGGCCCATTCCGGATCCCGCGCTCCATGCCCGAACAGTACGACTGCCTTTTTTTCTTCCATCATCGATTCTCCGCGGGGGTGTCGTCGAGCAGCTTTTCGAGTACGCGGGCGGCGGCGAAAAGGCCCACGCTGGCGGTCACGGCCATGCTCGACCCATAGCCTGCGCACGCAAGTCCCTGTGGACCGCGGCCCACCTCGCAGGTTGCATCCGGATAGCGCAGCGGTTCGCTCGAATACACGGTCTCGATCCGGAATGGACGTTTCGGGTCGCGCGGATAGCCGTGCTCGGTGCGCAGGCAGCGGCGCACCTTGGCCAGCAACGGATCCTGCTCGGTGCGCGACAGATCGGCCACCGCGATTCGTCCCGGGTCGGTCTTCCCGCCCGCCCCGCCGGCCATGACCAGCGGCATGGCCGCAGCACGGCAGGCAAGCGCGATCGCGACCTTGGCCCGGACGTTGTCGATCGCATCGAGCACGATATCGAAGCCCCGCACGAGTGCCGGGGCGTTCTCCGGGGTCACGAACTCCTCGACCGCCTCGACGCGGGCCTTCGGGTTGATCGCCGCAATGCGCTCGCGCATCGCCACGACCTTGGCCTGTCCGAGCGTGGGCTCCAGCGCATGCACCTGGCGGTTGATGTTGGATTCGGCGACGTGATCGAGGTCGATCAGGGTAAGCATCCCCACCCCGCTTCGGGCAAGTGCTTCGACCGCCCAGGACCCCACCCCCCCGACACCGATCACGCACACGTGGGATCGGCCCAGCCGCTCCACTGCCGAAGGTCCGTACAGTCGGGAAATACCGCCAAAACGACGCTCGGGATCGGGAACGGAGAGGGCTGGATCGGGCATGGGCAGGCGCTGAGGCAGGACTCGGGAGAACCGGATGAGATCTTACCGCAGAGTGCCACGCGAGCTGTGCGGTAGAGGACTCGGCCTTTGCCGAACCGGCTGAACTCCATCGGCTCGATCCGCTCCAATCTGCGAAAGGAGAACGGGAAATGCACAGTCGGATCCGGCAATCAGTCGTCGCGGTATTCATTGCCGGCGTCACGCTCTCCGCCTTTCCCTACGGCACCGCATCGGTCCAGACGGCGCGCGCGATCGACGCCTACGAGGCCGGTCGCACGGACGAGGCCGCGCTCCTGTTCGAACGTGCCGCACGCGCCGGCAACCGCCTCGCGCAATTCCGTTTCGCCATGATGCTTCGCGACGGCGAGGCCGAAACCCGCGAGTCGCGCGCGATCTGGCGGTGGCTGCGCCGCTCGGCCGAGGCCGGGTTGCCCCATGCACAGTACGAGCTTGCGAAGCTCTACGACCAGGGCGACGGCGTGCGGCAATCGCACGCCGTCGCTGCGGAATGGTACGGACGGGCTGCCTACCAGGGACACCCCGGAGCACAGTTCCGACTGGCCAAGCTGCAATTGAACGGATTGGGAACCGCGGAGGACACGCATGCCGCCCGGCGCTGGCTCTACGCTTCGGCACGGGCGGGGCATCCGGCGGCGCAATGGGCGCTTTCCCGCATCTACGAAACCGGCCAGGGCGTCCAGGCGGACCCCCTGCGGGCAAGCTACTGGCGCGTACGGGCACTCGAATCGGGCCAAACCGGGCACACGGACCCGGACATCGGCACCCGTGCAGGCGCCTCTGCGGATTGAGCGGTCGAAGGCGTCAGGCCAGTTCGGCCTCGCGCGTCTCGTCCAGCCAGACGCCCAGACCCTGGGCATTGAGTTCGAGATCCATCTTCAGCAGATCGAGCATTTCGTCCTCGGTCACCAACCAGCCCTGGCGCTGGGCCTCTTCCCGCGCGATCTGCTCGAGCCCTGCAAGAATCTCGACATGGCGTGCAACCCCCTCGCCACGCGCGGCACGGGCAACCGCTACCTCGGTATCGATCAGCCGGTGAAGATCCGCAGCGAGACGCTCGACGTCGGTGACCCGGCTGTAATGGGTCAGATACATGGCCTCCGGAGCGGCCGCGAGCAGCCGGTCGATCGTGGCATGCATGGCCGCCGGATCGAATTGCGACGGCGTCGTGGTGGGAAAGACCGAAGCCCGGCCCTCGACATCGAGCTCCCGGTAGGAAAGGCCGAACGCATCGCCCGTGAAAAAGGCCCGGGCGCCTTCGTCCCAGATGGCGATGTGATGGCGCGCATGGCCCGGGGCATCGAACACCGTGAACCGGCGGCCCGCCATTTCGACGACCAGGCCGTCCTCGGCGGCCACGACCCGCTCCGGGGCAACCGGTACCAGGCGGCCATACAAGGCGAACGCCTGCTCGGCGCCGTAGACGGCCGCGGTCGCCTCCCACAAGCGCGTTGGATCGACCATGTGACGAACGCCGCGTGGATGCACCAGAAGCTTCGCATTCGGCAACGCGCACATCAGGCTGCCCGCCCCACCGGCATGGTCCAGGTGAATATGGGTCAGCATCACCCATGCGACCTTGTCGGGTGCGATTCCCGCCGCCGCAAGTGCCGAAAGGATACGCGGCACGGACGCGTTCGTCCCGGTATCGACGACGGCGGCATGCCCCTGGTCGATCACCAGATGAACGGCGGCCAACCCGGGACGACCGTACCCGGAGTCGAGCGCCAGGATGCCATCCGGATGAGCGGTCACATACTGCACGATTGCCTCCCTCCCCAAGGAGCCCGTCGAACCGCGACCGTGCACCCGGTGCCCAGGTCCGACAGATTGCCCAGAATTTCTTTGCGCCAATTGTAACTGCTCGACCTCTTCCGGCACGACCACTTCAACACGACGTTACACTCCCGGCAAATGTAGGAAATCACGAATGACCGACGACTTCGACTTTGACAGACCCGTCGACCGGCGTTCCCTGCCGGGAGAGAAATGGGGGCGCTACGCGGGACGGGACGTCCTTCCGCTATGGGTCGCGGACATGGACTTCGTCGCCCCTTCGGCAATTCTCGCGGCCCTGCACGAGCGGGTCGATCATGGCGTGTTCGGCTACACGGACGTGTGGCCCGGGCTGACTGCGGCGATCATCGACGGCATCTGGCGCGATCACCGTTGGCGGATCGAACCGGATTGGCTGGTCTGGCTCCCCGGCGTCGTGACCGGGTTCAACCTCGCCTGCCGCATCGTCGGCGCGCCCGACGACCAGGTCTTCACCACCACCCCCATCTATCCGCCCTTCCTGAGTGCACCGGCCAACAACGCGCGCGAACTCGTGGCCTGTCCGCTGGCGGCAGGCCCCGGACGCTGGGAATGGGATCGTGACGCGGTCGAGGCCGCGATGGGCCCACGCACGCGCCTGTTCATGCTGTGCAATCCGCACAACCCGACCGGGCGGGTATTCGATCGTGACGAGCTGACCTGGATCGGCCAACTGGCCGAGCGCCACGACCTCATCCTGTGCTCCGATGAAATCCACTGCGGACTGGTGCTCGAGCGCGGGGCCGAACACGTTCCAATCGCTTCGCTGAACGCTTCTCTGGCACGCAGGACGATCACGCTGATGGCGCCATCGAAGACCTGGAACATCCCCGGGCTTTACTTCGCCTTCGCGGTCATTCCAGACGGCGACCTGCGGCGGCGCTATCAGTCCGCGATGCGCGGAACCATCCCGCATCCGAACGTCCTGGGCATGGTGGCAGCCGAGGCGGCCTACCGCGACGGGGACGCGTGGCGCCGGGCCCTGATCGAGTACCTGCGCACCAACCGTGCCTGCGTGATGGAGGCGATCGAGGATCTGCCCGGCCTGCGCGCCCTCAGCCCGGAAGCGACCTATCTGGCCTGGATCGACTGTCGCGGGGCAGGTCTGGGCGACCTGGCCGGCTTTTTCGAAGCAGCCGGGGTGGGGCTGTCGGATGGGCGTGCGTTCGGGATGCCGGGCTTTGTCCGCCTGAACTTCGGCTGCACGCGGGCCACGCTCGAAGAAGCGCTC
>JBJHDM010000064.1:0-17527 GCA_050486545.1 Rhodocyclaceae bacterium
CACCCGCCCAGGCGATGCGGTTGTGCTTCCAGCAGCCGAGCCGGTCGATGCGCAATTCGAACGGGGCAAACCGGATTCGATCGCCAAGTTCGAAGAGGCGTTCGACGCGATCGGCGGTCTGGTTGCCGAGAAATGCGATCGTCATATGCAGCGTATCCATCCGCATCAATCGGCCGCCGCAGGCCCGATGCTGTGTCCGTCCCGCGGCATGCAGCCTGCGCGCGGCCTCGGGCTCGGGCCATACCGCAAAGAAAACGCGAGAAGTCTCCGGTGGTTCCGGATGAACCGGGTCGGAATCAGCCGGCGTCTTCATGGTCCGGGCGCGCGAGCAGCACCACCACCTGCGCGGCGATGCCCTCCCCGCGGCCGGTGAAGCCCAGCTTCTCGGTCGTCTTGCCCTTGATGTTCACGTCGCGCGCGCCGATCCCGAGATCGTCGGCGATGTTGCGCGCCATGGCTGCAACATGAGGCAGGATTTTCGGTGCGCGGCAGATCACCGTCGCATCGACATTGACCGCCTCGTAGCCTTCTGCACGCACGCGGTCGAACGCGGCGCGCAGCAGCACGCGGCTGTCGGCCCCGGCATGCGCCGGATCCGTATCCGGAAACATCCTGCCGATGTCGCCAAGACCTGCTGCACCAAGGAGCGCATCGGTCAGCGCGTGCAGCAGCACGTCCGCGTCCGAGTGCCCCAGCAGCCCAAACTCGAACGGGATGGTGACGCCGCCGATCACCAGAGGGCGCCCGCGCACCAGTGCATGCACGTCGAATCCCTGGCCGATGCGAAAGGATGGTCTCATATCAGGTTTCCCCTGTTGCGCAGGATCCACTCGGCCAGGTGAAGGTCGAGTGGATAGGTCACCTTCAGGTTCGTGGCATCACCCTCGACCAGGCGCGGATGCAGGCCTGCGGCTTCGATGGCGCTGGCCTCGTCGGTGACGTCCTGTGCCGCTTCGAGTGCGCGGCGCAGCATCACGTAGCGGAACATCTGCGGTGTCTGTGCCTGCCAAAGGCGCTCGCGCGGGACCGTCTGCAGCACGTGGCGGCGCTCGTCAGCGCGCTTGAGCGTATCGGCCACCGGCACGGCCAGCAGGCCGCCAACCTCCTCGTGCGCCAGTTCGCGGATCAGCTTCTCGACATGCCACGGTGCAATGCAGGGCCGGGCCGCATCGTGCACCAGCACCCAGTCGGACTGTGCCGCTTCGGACGAGAGGGTGCGAAGTCCGGCCAGGACCGAATCGGCACGGGTCGCCCCGCCACAGAACAAGGGAACGAGCTTCGGCCCCAGTGCCGACCAATCGTGCCGACGCCACTCGGCATCTCCGACCGAAAGGACGACGAACACGCGGTCGATATCGGGCAAGGCGCACAGCACCGACAAGGCATGGTGGATCAGCGGCTTTCCCATCAACGGCAGATACTGCTTGGGCATGTCCGCACCCATCCGGCTTCCGGTTCCGGCAGCGGGTACGATCGCGAAATGACGGGACTGGAAAGCCTGCATGGGCGCGATTCTACGCGAAAGGCCGGGCGAAACGGCACCGCTTCTCGGGACGCTCCTGCAATCCGGGTGCGCTCATGGCGCGCTCGAACGGGCATACTGCAGGCTTGGCTACACGGTACGTGGATGGGCCACCCTCGGTCTCCCGTCGCTCGCTTCGGATATCCGCCTTTCATCCGCCCAGAAGAGTCCATGCATTCATGAGTCCGTCTCCGGCCCGCCCTTCACATCCCACCTTTCGCGAAGCCTTCCTGTACTGGCTCAAGCTCGGCTTCATCAGCTTCGGCGGGCCTGCCGGTCAGATCGCGATCATGCATCAGGAACTGGTGGAGAAGCGCCGCTGGATTTCCGAGCGGCGATTCCTGCACGCACTCAACTACTGCATGGTGCTGCCCGGACCGGAGGCGCAGCAACTCGCAATCTACATCGGCTGGATGCTTCACCGGAGCTGGGGCGGCATCGTCGCCGGAACACTTTTCGTACTGCCCTCGCTGTTCATCCTGTCGTCTCTCACGTGGATCTACCTCGAATTCGGCGACGTACGCTTCGTTCAGGGCCTTTTCAACGGCATCAAGCCCGCTGTCGTCGCCATCGTGGTGTTCGCTGCCTGGCGAATCGGGAGTCGCGCGCTGCAGAACCGCTTGTTGTGGGCGTTCGCGGCCGCATCGTTTCTGGCCATCTTCGTTGCGGGCGTACCGTTTCCGTGGATCGTCCTGAGCGCGGGAATCCTCGGCGCGATCGGTGGAAAACTCGCCCCGAAACAGTTCCTCCTGGGAGGGCATCCTGATGGCAGCGGCAAGTCATGGGGGCCGGCGCTGATCGACGACGACACGCCACCGCCTGCCCATGCGACTTATCGTCCGGGACGGCTGGTCGTATTGCTGGGCTTGTTCATGACGCTGTGGGCAATAGCGCTGCTTGCATTGCCGCCCGGCACGCTGAGCGAGATGGGCGGCTTCTTCACCAAAGCCGCGCTGGTCACGTTCGGCGGCGCCTACGCCGTGCTGCCCTACGTCTATCAGGGTGGCGTGGAAACCTACGGATGGCTGAGCGGCCCGCAGATGATCGACGGACTGGCCCTGGGAGAAACCACGCCCGGACCACTCATCATGGTCGTCGCGTTCGTCGGCTTCGTCGGTGCCTGGACCCGGGAGATCTTCGGACCGGAAGCCCTCTTCCTGGCCGGGTTCGCGGGAGCTGCCGTCGCCACCTTCTTCACCTTTCTGCCGAGCTTCCTGTTCATTCTCGCCGGGGCACCGCTGGTCGAGTCCACACGCGGAAACTTGCGTTTCACTGCACCGCTGACCGGCATCACGGCTGCGATCGTAGGTGTGATCCTGAACCTCGCGATCTTCTTCGGCTGGCACGTGTTGTGGCCGGACGCGACCACCTCCGCACCCTTCTCGGGAACCTTCGAATGGTTCTACGCCGCGATGTCGGTCGCCGCCTTCATCGCACTGTGGCGATTCCGCCAGGATGTCGTGCGGGTGATCGCCGCCAGTGCGGCCGTCGGACTTGTCTGGACGATGCTCGGCTGAGGAGCGGCTCGCGCCGCTCCGTCGTCGTGGCGTCCAGCGAACTCAGCCCTTCGTCGCCGACAGCCACTTGACCGCAGGGAACCTTAATACCATTATTCAACCAAATGATTGACAATGATCCCACTCAAGGCCTTGGAATGTCGTCGTCAACCAACCCGAAATACTTGCTGTTCGAGCAGTTCGCCCGAGTCGCCAAGGCTCTCGGCCAGGTTCATCGGCTCGAGATCGTCGAGGCCCTGGCCCAGGGCGAACGCGGCGTTGAAGCGCTGGCCCGCAGCACCGGCCTGAGCATCGCCAACACTTCCCAGCATCTGCAGCAGTTGCGCCAGGCCGGGCTCGTCGTGTCGCGCAAGGAAGGCACGCATGTGATCTACCGGTTGAGCGGCGATGACGTGATCGGGCTGCTCGGCGCTCTGCAGCACACCGCCGAACGCCATATCGCCGAGGTCGACCGCGTCGTCCACAGCTATTACCACGACCGCGACGCGATGGAACCGGTCTCGCGCGCCGAACTGATGGCGCGCATCCACGACGGCACCGCGACCGTCATCGACGTGCGCCCGGCCGACGAATTCGCCGCCGGGCACTTGCCCGGTGCGGTCAATATCCCGCTCAAGGACCTGGAGACGCGCCTGTCGTCACTCCCGCCTGGTCGCGAGGTCATCGCCTACTGCCGGGGGAACTGGTGCGTACTGTCGTTCGAGGCGGTGGCGCGCCTGCGCGAGCGGGGCATTTCGGCTAGGCGGCTTGCCGAAGGGTTTCCCGAGTGGAAGGTGGAAGGACTGCCGGTCGAGCGGATTCCGGGCTGATTCCGGACGTGGTGAATTCATGAAGGCCGCCGGCCGCCGCGCGGCCGAGCACGCCCCCGCCGGCAGGAGCATCGGCACGCTTGCGGCGTCCATTGGCCGACAGCGGTGCAGGTGCCGCCTTAAGAAGGTTCGGAGCACGATGCTGTGACGGCTCACGACTGGCTTCTCGCCCACGAGATCGCCGTTCGATTCGGCTTTTTTGTCGGCGTCTTCGCGATGGTTGCGGTGTGGGAACGGTTCGCGCCGCGCCGTGCACTCACGCTGTCGAGGGCGCTGCGCTGGAGCGCCAATCTGGGTTTGGTGGTGCTCAACACCATCGTGCTGCGGCTGGTGTTCCCGGCCGCGGCGGTCGGCATGGCCGCCTTCACCGCTCACCACGGCTGGGGGCTGTTCAATCATTTCGAGGGGCCCTTCCTGTTCGCGGTGGTCGTTTCGGTCATCGCGCTGGATTTCGTGATCTACCTGCAACACGTCATGGTTCACGCGGTCCCCGTACTGTGGCGACTGCATCGCGTCCACCACGCCGATCCCGACTTCGACCTGACCACCGGCGCGCGCTTCCACCCACTGGAGATCCTGCTGTCGATGATGATCAAGTTCGCTGCGATCGCAGTGCTAGGCGCCCCAGTCGTCGCCGTGGTCGTTTTCGAAGTATTGCTCAACGCAACCGCGATGTTCAATCACGGCAACCTCCGCCTGCCTGCCGCAGTTGACCGCGTGCTGCGTTGGATCGTCGTCACACCTGACATGCACCGCGTACACCACTCGATCGAGGCCGACGAGACCAACAGCAACTTCGGCTTCAACCTCCCGTGGTGGGACCGCCTGTGCGGCACCTACCGCGACCAGCCGCGTGCAGGTCACGAGGGCATGACGATCGGCATCGACGGACACCGCGATTCGCGCGAGGTGGCGCGGCTGCCGGGAATGTTGATGCTCCCGTTCCGCGACCTCGACCGCGACCTTGACCGCTACGTAATCAACCGCCGCCAGTGGGGCGGGAACGCCAACGGACAAGACTGAGCGACCACGCTGACCACAACCCGGTGCGCCTTGGGTTCTCCAGGATCTCCGACGATCCGGGTCTCCGACGATCCGGGTTGACAAGATGAAGACTCTCGACGTAACTTATCTTCAAGTACTCGATTGAATAGTATTTGTTACTTACGAAGGAGGTCATCATGAGCACGACGCTGTTCATCATCAATGACGCCCCGTACGGCAACGAACGGGCCTACAACGCGCTGCGTGTGGCGGGTGCACTGGCCAGCCAGGACGGGCAGCAGGTGCGCGTTTTCCTGATGGCCGACGCCGTCGGCTGCGCCAAGTCCGGGCAGAAGGTGCCGGAGGGCTATTACAACGTGCAGCTGATGCTCAACAAGGTGCTGCGCAAGGGTGAGGTCGCGCTGTGCGGGACATGCATGGACGCGCGGGGCCTGACCGAAACCGACATGGTCGAAGGCGCCCGCCGCTCGACCCTTGCCGAACTTGCAGCCTGGACGGCCGAGGCCGGCAAGGTGCTGGTGTTTTGAGCGCGGAAACCAGCACCATGGGCGTGACCATCGTGATTCTCGGTGCCGGAATGGGCGGCATCGTCACCGCCAACCGGCTACGCCAGGCGTTACCTGCGGGACATCGCGTGGTCCTCGTCGATCGCGAAGACACGCATGTATTCATGTCCTCGCTGCCGTGGCTGATGATCGGCGAGCGCCGTGCGGCTGACATCACGCGGTCCCTGTCCAGCCAGGAACATCGCGGCATCGAGCGCATTCATGGCGCGGTCGAGTCCATCGACGCGGGAACGCGCACCGTGACCGTGGCGGGGCGCACGCTGCAGGCCGACTATCTCGTTCTCGCCCTCGGTGCTGAACTGTCGCCCGAGACCATTCCGGGCTTGTCAGAAGCCGGGCACAACTTCTACACGCTGGCCGGCGCAGAATCGTTTCGCGATGCGTTTGCCGCGTTTTCGGGCGGGCGACTGGTGGTGCTGACTGCCGGTCATCCCTACCGGTGCCCGGCGGCTCCGTATGAAGCGGCCTTTCTCATCGAGGCCGCGTGCCGCCGACGCGGAATCCGCGACGACACCCGCGTCGAAGTGTATGCCGCCGAACCGATGCCGATGGGTGTGGCGGGTCCCGCGGTGTCGGAGCCGGCACGCAAGCTGCTCGCCGAACGCAGCATCGGCTATCACCCGAACCACCAGGTCAGCCATGTCGACGCAAACCGTCGGTGCCTGCACTTCGGCAACGGCACGGAGGTACCGTTCGACCTGCTCGCCTATGTGCCGCCGCACCGCGTGCCGCAGGTGGTATCCACCTCGGGTCTGGCTGCGGAGGGGAAATATGTCGAAGTACATCCGGCCACGCTCGAGACCCGTTTCGAACGGGTATGGGCGATCGGCGATGTGAACGGGATCCTGCTCGGCATGGGCAAGCCGCTGCCCAAGGCCGGCGTGTTTGCCAGCGCCCAGGCGGAGGTGGTGGCCCGAAACATCGTGCGCGCCATCATCGGCAAGGGCGAACCCGCCGTCTTCGAAGGCCACGGCATGTGTTTCCTGGAGATGGGGGGCGGGATGGCCGGCCTGGGGCGCGGCAACTTCTATGCGGAACCGGCCCCGGACGTGAAGATGCACTGGCCCGGACCACACTGGCACCTTGGCAAGGTGATGCTCGAAAAGTACTGGCTGTGGCGCTGGTTCTGACCGATGTGCCGCTCGAGGCGGAGACTGCACCCCGATCACGGATCGCGGACCGCAAGGGAGAACGATGATGGGAAGTTCGGTTGCGCATTGGTGCATGCAGCATCGCAGGACGGTGTTCGTGGCCCTGATCGCGCTGGTGGTGATGCTGGGGGCAATGATGCCGCGCATCAGCGTCGACACCGACCCGGAGAACATGCTCGATGCGGCGCAGCCCGATCGGCTGTTGCACAACGAGATCAAGGCCCGGTTCGACCTGCACGACCTGATCGTGGTCGGCATCGTCAACCGGGACGATCCGGACGGGATCTACAACCCGGACTCGCTACGGGCGTTGCAGGCTCTCACCCGTGCCGTGGAGGGCATCGAAGGGGTGGTGGCACGCGACGTGATGTCGCTGGCCTCGGTCGACAACGTCGAACAGGTCGCCCCGGGTACCCTGCGATTCGACTGGATGATGGCCCAGGCGCCGAAGGATCGCGACCAGGCGCGGGCGATCCGGGCCGCGGTCGAACGCCTGCCGATGTTCCATGGAACGCTGGTGTCCGAGGACGGGCGTGCGGCCGGCATCTACGTGCCGATCGTCGACAAGGGCGAGAGCTACCGCATCGCCGCCGAGATCCAGGTTGCCATCGATGCGCTGGGCGTCCGCGACGACTACCACATCACCGGCCAGCCGGTGGCCCAGGACACCTTCGGCGTGCAGATGTTCCAGCAGATGGCGATCTCCGCGCCGCTGGCCGGGCTCGTTATCTTTCTGCTGATGCTGTACTTCTTTCGCAGTGCCGCCCTGGTGGCCGCACCGATGCTACTGGCGATGGCCACAGTGATCACAACCATGGGGCTGCTGATCGGCATGGGCTTCACCGTGCACATCATGAGCTCGATGATTCCGATCTTCTTGATGCCGATCGCCGTGGTCGCCTCGGTGCACGTACTGTCCACCTTCGCCGACCGCTTCCGCCCAGGCGACGACGTACAGACGGTGATGGCAGAGGTCATGGAAACCTTGTTCAAGCCGGTGGTGTTTACCGCGCTGACCACGGCGGTGGGTTTCGCCTCACTGATGCTTACGCCGATCCCGCCGGTCCAGGTCTTCGGCGCCTTCGTGGCCTTCGGCGTGATCCTGGCGATGGCCCTGACACTGACCTTCGTTCCGGCCTATACCGCAGCACTGCCGCGACGCGTGGTCGATACGATGGTGGCGCGCGTGCGGAGGCACGAACATACCGGCCACGGTGCCGACTGCCGGCTGTGCGCGGCCGTGGAAGCCTTGGGACGGTTTGCCCGTGCCCGCGCCCGCTTGCTGCTGATGCTGTTCGCCGGCCTGCTGGTAGTCTCCATGGTCGGTATCGTGCAGATCCGCGTAAACGACAATCCTACCCGCTGGTTCAAGCAAGACCATCCGGTCCGGACCGCCGACACGGTGCTGAACCGGCATTTCGCGGGCACCTACGAGGCCTATCTGGTGCTTGCCCAGCGCCACGGTGCCGATCCGCTTACGCAATTTCAGGATCGGGCTGCGCCGTTGCTCGATGCGGCCGATCCGTCGTTGCGCACACGCTGGGAACTGCTGATCGAGGCCGTCCGATCCGACGATGCCGCCACCACGCTGGATCGCCTGCTGCTGGCACTCGAGGACGAGATCCTGGATGCCGTGCCCGGGCAATACGACGCGTGGGAATCGCTGCTCGATATGGCCGATGCGGTGCGTTCCGAGGCGCTGTACTTCCAGAATCCGCAGGCGCTCGACTACATGGCGCGGCTTCAGGCCCATCTCGACGCCAGTGGTACGGTGGGCAAGAGCAATTCGCTGGCCGACCTGGTGCGTACCGTGTTCCGCGAGTTGGCCAGCGGCGAGGACACCGATTACCGCATCCCCGATCGCCCCGCGGGCGTCGCCCAGGCCCTCCTCAGTTTTCAGTCTTCGCACCGTCCCCACGACCTGTGGCATTTCGTCACGCCGGATTTTCGCGCTGCGAGCATCTGGCTGCAGCTTCCCAGCGGCGACAACCAGGACATGCAGCGCGTCATCGATGCCGTGGCCGCGTTTACCGCCACCGAACCACCACCCGACGGTGTCGAATTGCAGTGGGGCGGCATGACGTACATCAACCTGGTGTGGCAGGGCGAGATGGTCGTGGGCATGGCGCTCGCGTTGCTGTCGGCCTTCGCGGTGGTATTCGTGATGATGGTCGTGTTGTTCCGCTCGCTGGTATTCGGCGTGCTCGCGCTCCTGCCGTTGTCGCTGACCATCGCCTTGATCTACGGCGTGATGGGACTGGTCGGCAAGGACTACGACATGCCGGTGGCGGTGTTGTCGTCGCTCAGTCTCGGACTGTCGGTCGACTTCGCGATCCACTTCATCCAGCGGCTGCGCACGGCACTGACCGAACTCGGTGACTGGCGCGCCGCGCTCGCCTACGTATTCACCGAGCCGGGGCGCGCCATCGTGCGCAACGCGGTGGTCATCGGCGCAGGCTTCCTGCCGCTGCTCGCAGCGCCGTTGATGCCCTACGTGACGGTGGGCGTGTTCATGGCCAGCATCATGTTCGCCTCGACGGCGATCACCCTGCTGATGCTGCCGGCCATCCTCGAAACGCGGCCGCGCCTCTTCTTCGGCACTGCGGCCGCTGCCCGACCCGCAACCCAGGAGCTGTAGGCCCATGCGCTGCTTCATCCCGTTCGTGCTCGCCGCTACCTTGTCGATTCCGGCCGGCGTGGTCGTCGCGGCCCCGGAGGTGGGTGACATCGTTGCCCGCGCCAATACCGCGGCCTATTACACCGGCCGTGACGGGCGCAGCGAGGCACGCATGCAGATCGTCGATTCGCGCGGGCGCGAGCAACAGCGACAGTTCGTCATGCTGCGGCGCAACGGCGCCGACGGCGAGCAACATTACCTGGTGGTGTTCAGCCGTCCGGCCGATGTGCGCGGCACCGCCTTTCTCGTGCACAAGCGACCGGGGGCGGACGACGATCGCTGGCTGTATCTGCCGGGACTCGATCTGGTTCGGCGCATCGCCCCGGGCGACAAGCGCACCAGCTTCGTCGGCTCGCACTTCTTCTACGAGGACGTCTCGGGACGCCACCTCGAAGAAGACACGCATGTGCTGACCGAAACCACGGAGGTGCACTACGTGGTCCGCAGCGCGCCACAGGATCCCCGCACAGTGGAGTTTGCCGCCTACACCACATGGATCGACCGCGAGACCTGGCTGCCGATGCGTGCAGACTACGAGCGCTCCGACGGCACGGTGTTCCGGCGCATGGAAGTGCTGGAGGTCGAGCCCATCGACGGCTACCCGACCGCGACCCGGATGCGCATGTCCGATCTCGAAGGCGGTGGCCACACCCTCGCCGAAATGCGCTTCACCGCCTACGACCTCGGCATCCCGGATGCGGCGTTCACCGAGCGGGCCTTGCGCAATCCGCCACGGCAGTGGCTGCAACGGCCGTGAGGCGCGCATCCGACCGCCACGCCAACCACGTGCGGCACGCCGGGGCGGTCATCTGCCTGGCCGGCCTGCTGGCATTTTCCGTCGCGCCCTGCGCGCTGGCCTGGGAGAATGACGAACCGTGGGCAGACGATGCGCCCTCCTGGCAGGTGCATGGCTTTGTCGAGGCTGCCGCCGGTGTGCGCGTGCGCAACCAGCCGCTGTTCTCGTCGGATACACCACTGGGTGAGCTGCGGGGGCAGATCGAGGGGTTGTGGGAAACTTCGCATACGACATGGCGGCTGAAGGCCGATGGCCGGGTCGACGGCGTCGACCGCCGCACGCACGCCGACCTTCGCGAGGCCAACGTCGCCATTTCGCTTGGAGCCCGCACGGACCTGCGGGCAGGACGCCAGGTGCTCACCTGGGGCACCGGCGACCTGCTGTTCCTCAACGACCTTTTCCCCAAGGATTGGACCTCGTTTCTGATCGGCCGCGATGACGAAACCCTGAAGGCACCCAGCGATGCCCTGCGGCTGAGCTGGTTCGGCGAGGCAGTCAACGTCGATACGGCATGGATGCCGGTGTTCGGGCCCGACCGGAACATCGATGGCCGACGCGTGGCCTACTTCGATCCGGGACGGGGTGGCATGGTCGCCGCTCCGCCCCGATTGCGCGCACATACGCCCACCCGCACGCTGCGCAACGGCGAACTGGCGGTGCGCCTGTACGGTCTGGCCGGAACGGCCGAATGGGCACTGTACTTCTATCGCGGCTTCTCCGGTCAGCCGAGCGCCTTCGACCCGGTGCGCCAACGACCCACCTATGCCCGACTCAATGCCTACGGCGCCAGCCTGCGTGCCCCCCTCGCCGGCGGACTCTACAATCTCGAGTTCGCTTGGCATGACTCGGCGGACGACCGCAAGGGCGACGATCCAAACGTACCCAACTCCGAGCTCCGGCTGCTCGTGGGCTTCGAGCGCGAGCTCGTAGCAAGTCTTACCCTGGGCGCCCAGTACTACCTGGAATGGATGCAGGACTACCGTCGCTTCCGGCGCGCCTGGCCGTTCGAATCAAGGCTGCGTCCGGACGAGCGGCGCCATGTGCTGACGCTGCGGCTGAGCTACCGCATGCTTCGTGACAACCTCGTGCTGTCGCTGATGACCTTCGCTTCACCCAGCGACCGCGATCACTTCCTGCGCCCGACGGTCGAATACCGCCATTCCGACCGGCTACGCATCTCGGCCGGCGCCAACCTCTTCGGCGGACGCCACCGGCACACCTTCTACGGACAGTTTCGCGATGACTCCAGCGTGTTCGTGCGAGCACGCAGGAGCTTCTAGCACATTGTCGTACAACCATCCCCAGCAAACGCTGCAACCAGGGAGATTTCAGTGGCCGAACACGACCGACAAGCCGGCCTGTCCACCCGCAGTATCCACGGACACCAGTACGAGGACGCCCACGGCAGCCCGCACGTACCGATCTATGACACGACCACCTTTGCCTTCCCGTCGACGGCCGCACTGCTCGACGTGGTCGACGGTCGAAAGCCGGGTAGTCTGTACACCCGCTACGGCCTGAACCCGTCGATCCTCGCGCTCGAACAGACCCTGGCCACCATCGAGGGCGCGGAGATGGCATGGGCGTTTTGCTCCGGCATGGCCGCCGAAACCGCGCTGTTCCTTGCCCACGGACGCGATGGCATCGTCTGCATCGGGGACGCCTACGGGGGAACGCTGGAGCTGCTGGAAAGTCAGTTGCCGCTGCTCGGCATCCGCACCCACCTCATCCTCGGAAGCGAACTGGATCGGCTCGATGCCCTGCTGGCCGAAGGGGCACGACTCGTGTTCTTCGAAACGCCGACCAATCCGACGCTGGAGCTGTTCGACGTTCGCGAGATTGCCCGCAAGGCGCATGCCCACGGCGCCCTGGTCGCGGTCGACAACACGTTCGCGTCGCCGGTCAACCAGCGCCCGCTCGAACTCGGCGCCGACTTCGTGATCCACAGCGCGACCAAATACCTAGGTGGGCACAGCGACCTTACGGCCGGCACCCTGATGGGATCCAAGGACCTGCTCATGCCCGTCTGGAACTGGCGCAAGAACCTCGGCTCGATGATCGCGCCGGCCACCGCGGCACTGCTCGCACGCAGCCTGCGCACGCTGGTCGTTCGCGTGCGCAGGCAGAACGAGACCGCACAGGCCGTGGCCGAAGCAATGCTCCGTCACCCCCGGGTTCGCCGCGTCTTCTACCCCGGCTTGCCGGACTTTCCGGGTCACGCACTGGCCACTTCGCAGATGCACGGTTTCGGCGGCATGCTCAGCATCGAAGTCGCCGGCACAGGCGACGACGCAACCCGTGTCGCGGACCGTCTCGAGTTGTTCGCACTGGCGCCGAGCCTGGGAGGCGCCGAGAGCCTCCTCACCCAGCCGTGCACCACGACTCACCACGGCTTGTCGCCCGAGGAGCGCGCACGCCGCGGCATTTCGGACGCGATGCTGCGCCTTTCGGTCGGATTGGAAGATGCGGCCGATCTGATCGCCGACCTCCAACAGGCCCTGGAATGAACGAGCCGGTCTATCTCGACTACAACGCGACCACCCCGGTGGCCCCGGAGGTCGCCGAGGCCGTATGCCACGGTGTCAAGGCCTTGTGGGGCAATCCTTCCTCGTCCTATGCGCCCGGTCGCGACGCGGCGGATGCGCTCGCGCGGGCGCGTGGCGAGGTCGCGGCACTGATCGGCGCGAACGCCGACGAGATCGTGTTCACCGGCTGCGCAACCGAAGCCAACAATCTTGCACTGCTCGGGGTCGCGCGAAGGCTTCGTCCTGGCAAGCACCATTTGGTCGTCAGTGCGATCGAACATCCCGCGGTGATGGAACCCGCGTCGCACCTGCAGCGCGAGGGCTGGACCCTCAGCGTCGTCCCGGTGGACCGCCAGGGCCGGGTGTCGGTCGCCGACGTCGAGGCGGCCCTGCGCCCGGACACCGCGCTGGTGTCGATCATGCACGCGAACAACGAGGTCGGCACGCTCCAGCCGATCGCCGAGATCGCCCGGATCACGCGTAGCCGCGGCGTACTGCTGCACACCGATGCGGCACAGTCGGCCGGCAAGGTAACCGTCGACGTCGACGCGCTGGGTGCCGACCTGCTGACGCTGGCCGGGCACAAGTTCTACGCGACCAAGGGCGTCGGCGCCTTGTACGTGCGGCGCGAGGTGCCGATCGGCAACGTGCTGTTCGGTGCCGGTCAGGAGCACGACCTGCGTCCCGGCACCGAGAACGTGCCCGCGATCGTCGGGTTGGGCGTGGCGGCACGGCTCGCCCGCGAACGCCTGGCCGAGACGACGGCCCATCTGCGCGACACCCGCGACCGGCTGCACCAGATGCTGCGCGATGGCGTCCCCGATCTCGCCCTCAACGGCCACCCCGACGAACGCCTGCCCAACACGCTGCACGTCTCATTTCCCGGCGTCAGCGGGCGCGCGTTGCTGCACGCGACCAGAGGTGCGGTGTACGCGTCGGTCGGTTCAGCCTGTCATTCGGAACACGATACGGTCAGCGGCGTGCTCGCCGCGATGGGCCTGGATGCCGCGCGGGCGTCCGGGGCGGTACGGCTGTCAACTGGACGGCCGACGACAGCCGCCGAAATCGAACGTGCCGCCGCGGCCTTGATCGACGCGTGGAGACAGCAAGCCCGACGTTGAATCCGGCCGATTGCCCCGTGCCTGCGGCGCCGAACATCGTCTTCCGGGCGCACTGCCGTGGGGCGGGTTTCGTCGTGGTGTCCGGCGAACTCAGCCCTTCGTCGCGGAGAGCCTCTTGACCCCAGCCACGAAACGCGACAGCGTATCCGAAAGCACCCCGCGCGGGATCATCGCCTCGATAAGCTGGAAGCGGCCGCGGGTCGCGACCGCGCGTTCCAGCGCCGCCTTGAGTTCGTTGCGGGTGCGCACGCGCACGCCCTCCCCGCCCAGCCCTGCGGCCATGTCGGCGAACTTCCAGTCATCGAGGTCGTTGAAGCCGGATTCAGGCTGGAAGGTGCGCAGCATCTCCCACGAGGCGTTGTTGAACACGATCACGATCGGGTCCCAGCCGAAACGTCGGCAGTTGCCCAACTCCCAGCCCGTCATCTGGAAGGCCCCGTCGCCGACCAGGATCAGCGGACGCTCGCCCGATGCGGCCTGCAAGCCCATTCCGGCCGGTACGCCGAAGCCCATCGTCGCGTAGTAGCCCGGCGCGACCAATGCGGTCTGCTCGATGTCCATCGCCGTGAACAGACAGTCGCCCATGTCCGCGGCGATCGGGATCCGGCCATGTTTGTCCATCAGGTCGTTGATCGCCAGTGCGATGTCGTTCGGCGTGATGGGGGCGTCGTCCGTAATCAGCCCGCGCGGATGGGTGGGCCGATCGACCTCGCACTCCGCCACCGAATCTCCGACGCGCGCGAGCAGCGCGTCGACGAAGGCGGCCAGCGGGATATCCGCGTAGGTGTGATAGCCCAGCGACACGCGGTGGTCGAGCGCCTGGATCGTCTTGCGCATATCGATCTGCTGCGACGAGACCCCGAAATTGGTATCGGAGATGATGACCCCGAGGAGCAACAAGGCATCCGAGCATTCGACCAGCTCGGTGACATCCTTGCGGCCGGCTACGCCCAGGTAGGTGCCGACCAGCGGGGCATCCGTATCGGACAGCAGGCCACGCCCCAGGATGCTGGTGACCACCGGGACCCCCAGGCGTCGTGCCAGTTCGGCGACCTTCTCCTCCAGGCCGAAGCGGCGGACCTCCACGCCGACCATCAGCACCGGTGAAGCGGCTGCATGGAGCCGTCCGAGCACTTCGTCGACGCATGCGGACAGGGCTTCCGCGTCGAGCGCCGGGGCTTCGAGCGGAATCACGGGATCGCAGGGCACGCCGACCATGTCGCGCGGCAGCTCGATGTAGACCGGGCGCGATTCGCGCAGGCAGCTCGCGAGCACGCGTGCGATTTCCTGCGGCGCGGTGCGCGCATCGGTGAGCCGGGCCTGGTCGCAGGTGATCTCGCTGTAGATCGCGAACTGCGAGTCGAGGGTCCGGGCCTGGTGGTGCAGCAGAAGTCCGGAGCGGGCCTCGCCGGCACCCGGCGCCCCCGAGATCACGACCACCGGGGACTTTTCGGCGTATGCCCCGGCCACCGGATTGACCATGTTGAGCGCGCCGGCCCCGTAGGTCACTGCCGCCACGCCGAGGCCGCTACGGTAGCGCGCAGCGGCATCCGCGGCAAAACCGACCGCGGGCTCATGGCTCAAGGTGTACAGGGGCAGGATCGACGATTCCTCGATCACCCGGAAGAACGGCAGGGCAAAATCGCCGGGGATCCCGAAGATCTCGCGTGCCCCGTGATCGCGCAGGGCTGCAAGCAGGGCTTCGGACAGATTCATGATTCCACTCCATTGAGGTTCGATGGAGGGAAGCATAGGCGCAGAATCGAGGCATTTTCCGCCTCAATTCTTGCTGGGTGCGCAATAACGTGCCGCGACCCAGACGCTACAGGCGCCGGAGAGGACCGCTCCGTGCTATGCGTGGGCCGGCAGGTCTTCGTGCAGCCGTCCGGCCTGCATGCGCAAGGTTCGTTGGCACCGTCCGGCGAGGGCTTCGTCGTGAGTGACGAGGATCAGCGTCGTGCCCGATTCTCGGTTGAGCTGGAACATCAGTTCGATGATCGCCGCGCCCGTCGCCGCGTCGAGATTGCCGGTCGGTTCGTCGGCGAGCAGCAGCTTCGGGCCGGGCGCGAACGCGCGCGCAAGCGCCACCCGCTGCTGTTCGCCCCCCGACAGGTGTTTGGGATAGTGCTGGCGGCGCCCGCCCAGGCCGACCCGCTCCAGCCAGTGAGCGGCGATCGTTCCGGCATCATCGACGGCGGCGAGCTCGAGCGGCAACATCACGTTCTCCAGCGCCGTGAGTGCCGGCAACAGCTGAAACGACTGAAAGACGAATCCGATTGCCTCGCCTCGCAGGGCGGCGCGTGCATCTTCGCTCAGACCGAACAACTCCACTTCGCGCAGACGTACCGACCCGCTTGTGGGAACATCCAGTCCCGCAAGCAATCCGAGCAACGTAGACTTGCCCGAGCCGGAGGCCCCGACGATGGCGACCGATTCGCCCGCGGCGACCCGGAAACTCACATCCTGGAGAATATCGAGCGTTCCCTGGCCGTCGGCCAAGGGCACGCTCTTGCACAGGCCCGACACTTCCATCACCGGAGCGGAGAATTCGATGCTGCTGCGATCCATCGCGATCTTCTTTATGTTCGTCATCTTCCAGGGCGCCGCACATGCGACGACGATTCTAGTGTGGGGCGACAGTCTGTCGGCCGGATACCAGCTGCGGCCCGGCGAAGACTGGCCCGCCCTGTTGCAGACGCGTCTGGAGCAGGAAGGTTTCCACCACGTCGTCGTCAACGGCAGCGTGAGTGGCGAGACTTCTGCCGGCGGACGCAGCCGGCTGACCGCCGCGCTGCAGCAACACCGGCCCACACTGCTGATTCTGGGGCTGGGCGCGAACGACGGATTGCGCGGACTGCGCCCGCAACTGCTCGACGAAAACCTCGAGGCAATGATCGAGTCCGCCCGCGAACGGGGGACGCAAGTGCTGCTCGTCGGCATGCAGATGCCGCCCAACTACGGCCCCGCCTACACTCGCCGCTTCCATCAGGTGTTCCACGACGTCGCCGAACGGACCGGTGTGCCGCTACTGCCGTTCCTGCTCGAGGGCTTCGCCGACCGTCCCGAGTACTTCCTGGCCGACGGGATTCACCCCAACGCCGAGGCACAGCAAAGGATCCTCGACACCGTCTGGTCGCATCTGGAGCCGCTGCTCAGGGATGCACACTGAGGATCGGCTCACCGGCGACCATGCGCCCGATCACGCACCCGTCGCTGCCCTGTTCCTCCCGCACGGCATCGAGCACGCCCTGCACGGCATCCGGCGCGCAGGCGACGAGCAGCCCCCCGCTCGTCTGGGGGTCCGTCACGAGCTTTTGCTGCCACTCGTGCATGTCCGCGTCGAGGCGGATCGAATCGCCATAGCTCGCCCAGTTGCGTGCCGATGCACCCGTGGCCACGCCGTCTCGGACCAGACGCACGGCGCTGTCGATCATGGGCAGATCATCGAAGCGCACTTCGGCGCCGAGTGCCGAGGCGCGGCAGATCTCGAGCAGATGCCCGCCCAGGCCGAAGCCGGTCACATCGGTCACGGCATGGACGCCTTCCATCGCCGCCAGCCGCATGCCGACACGGTTCAGCATCGTGGTCCAGCGCAGCATGTCCGCATAGTCGTCCGGAGAAAGCAGGCCCTTCTTGAGTCCGGCCGAGAGGATCCCGATGCCGAGGGGCTTGGTCAGGATGAGCACATCGTCGGCCTTCGCCCCTGCGTTGGTCTTGACCTCGGCCGGATGGACCACGCCCAGCCCGACCAATCCGTAGATCGGCTCGAGCACGTCGATCGAGTGTCCGCCCGCAACGGGGATGCCCGCTTCCCGGCAGACCGAGGCACCGCCTTCGA
>JBJHDM010000065.1:0-17505 GCA_050486545.1 Rhodocyclaceae bacterium
ACAGGACTCGATCGAAGGCCCGAGCGAAGAAGCGCTGGATGTGCACCAGAGCGCCGTCCGGACGCTGGAGCGGACCCTCGCGGATCGACACGAGGAACTTGAGGCCGCACAGGCACGCCTCCCCGGTGCCCAGGCGGCACTGCGCGCGGCGCTTGACGAGGATCGTCGCCTGCACCGTGAAGCGACCGAGCTCCGCTCGCGTCGCAACGCCCTGGTGCAATTGCAGGAGAAGGTTCAGGCGCAGGGACGACTCGGGGACTGGCTCGAGCGTAACGGCCTGGCCGGCCGGCCCGTACTGTGGAAGGGAATCGAAGTGGCGCCGGGCTGGGAATCCGCGGTGGAATCGATCCTGCGCGAACGGCTTGCGGCGCTGACCGGAACGGGCAACGAAACGGCGCTTGTCATGCTCGACGATCCGCCCCCCGACTCGCTGGTGATGGCCTTTTCTCATCCCGACAGGCCCGCCACGACACGGGCGGTACGCGCGCCGGAAGGTCTCGAACCGTTGCGCGACCGGGTTTCCACCCGTGACCCGGCCCTGGCAATCTTGCTGGACGAGTGGCTGGCCGGTTGCTTCTGCACCGATTCGCTCGAACCGTGGATCGGAAGGCAGGAAGCGATTTTCGAAGGCATCTGCCTGATCGATCCGCAAGGAACCATGCTCACCGGCAGCACGCTCTCGCACCTGGCCCCGGACAGCCGGACCCATGGCGTGATCGAGCGGCAACGCGAGATCGATGCGCTGCACGCACAGCAGCATGCGGTCGAACGCGAGGCCGAACGGGCGCACGAAGCGCTGCAGGCGGCCGAAACGGCGGCCACGGCGCTGCAGGAAAGCATCGCGCATCTGCGCAAGGAAGTCGAAGCGCTGCGTCAGCGACTGCATGCCGAACAGGTCGACCTGCTCAAGCTCTCGCAGGCCAGGCAGCGCTATATCGAGCGCTGCGGACAGATCGCCCGCGACCTGTCCGATCTCGTTCACCTCGAATCGACCGAGCGCGAGCATCTCGCGCGGGCGGAGGTCGAACAGGATCGCTGTACCGCACTGGCGAAACTGCAGTCCGAACACCTGGAAGCTGCGGTATCGGTCTTCACCGAGCGCGACGGGAGCCTGCGCGAAGCGCGCAGCATGGAGCAGACGACGGCCCGGGAACTGCAGGAGGCTCGCTTTTCGGCGCGCGAGTGTGGCGGAAAGCTCGAAGAGCTTCGACGCAACCTCGAGCTTGCCATGGAGCAGTTGCAGCGCATTCGTGCCGAAGCCGACAGCCGCGAAGCGGAACGTATTGCAGCCGATCCGAGCCGGACCGCGGTTGCATTGCAGGAGGCGCTCGAACTACGCCAGGGCAGGGAAGCCGCATTGGCTGCTTGCCGCAACGAGCAGGAAGAGGCCACGGCCCGCCTGAAGCAGGTCGAAGAGCTGCGCCTGCGCACCGAGCAGGAGGCAGCGCCGGTGCGCGAGCAGGTCGGCGAACTGCGTCTTGCGGTCCAGGCGGCTGAACTGGCAGTCGGGCAGTTCGCCGAGCGGCTCGCCGAAGTCGGAGCCGACGAAGCGGCGCTATGGCCGATGTTGAGTCCCGATCTTCGCGAACCCTCCCTGCAGCGGGACGTCAACCGGCTTTCCCGCGAGATCGCCGAATTGGGCCAGGTCAATCTCGCGGCACTCGACGAACTGCGCAGTGCGCAGGAGCGAAAGACCTATCTCGACATGCAGAACGACGATCTCGTTCGCGCGATCACGACGCTGGAGGATGCGATCCGACGCATCGATCGCGAGACGCGCGAGCAATTGCAGGAGACCTACGACACGGTCAACGGCCATTTCGGGACCTTGTTCCCGCAACTCTTCGGCGGCGGGGAAGCGGGGCTCGTGCTCACCGGCGACGAGATCCTCGATGCCGGCGTCCAGATCGTCGCCCAGCCCCCGGGCAAACGGAACAGTTCGATCCATCTGCTTTCGGGAGGGGAAAAGGCCTTGACGGCCATCGCACTGGTATTCTCGATGTTCCAGCTCAACCCGGCGCCATTCTGCATGCTTGACGAGGTCGATGCGCCGCTGGACGATGCGAACACCGAACGATACTGTCGGATGGTGGCGCGGATGTCAGGTCAGACCCAGTTCATCTTCATCAGCCACAACAAGGTCACGATGGAGATCGCGCAGCAACTGGTCGGTGTCACAATGCAGGAGCAGGGCGTCTCGAGGGTCGTCGAAGTCGACATCGAGCAGGCCCTGCGCATGGCCGAAACGGCGGTTGCCTGAACGGTACGCGTAACGGATTCTGAACGGGACGAAAGATGGACAGCGAACTGCAAATCGGACTGCTAGCACTGGGTGTCGCCGCGGTCGTCGGCATCATTGCCTACAACAAATGGCAGGAAAGAAAGCATCGTCAGCATGCCGAGAAAGCCTTCCGGTCGGAGCACCGCGACGTCCTGCTCGAGCCCCAGCAGGGCGGAGGTGGCGGTCCGAGGAACTGGTCCGAGCCCGGGCTGAGCGACGATCCGGCCGAGGATGCCGTGGTGTCCGAGCCGCGTCTCCGCGCAGCGCCGTCGATCCAGCCGTCCGGGCGCCAGACCACCCCGGGCGCTCCGGATGCCGTGGATCCGCGTCTCGACTGCGTGATCCGGATCGAGTCGATCGAACCACTCGACGTGCCACGCCTGTGGAGCGCGCAGCGCGAGATGCTGCAAGGACTCAACAAGCCGATCTGCTGGTTCGCGTTCGATGATCGCGAGAACGTCTGGCGTGCGCTGACCCCGCACAGTGCGGGCGCACACCACTGGTATTGCGTTGCCATGCAGATGGTCGATCGGCGAGGCGCGATCGGAGCGGAGGAGTTCCAGCTGTTCTCGGGCGGCGTGCAGCGGGTCGCCGATCAGTTTCTGGCCGTGCCGGCCGACATCCCGGCACGGGCTGCGGCGCTTGCCAGTGCGGCCGAAATGGACGCGTTCTGCGCCAGCGTCGACGTGCAGATCGGGGTCAATATCGTTACCGAGGGCGAGCCGTTCGCGGGGACGAAGATCCGCGGCCTGGCCGAATCCGGCGGCATGGTGCTGGGCGACGATGGCGCGTTTCACGCGCGTGACGAAGAGGGTCGCAGCCTGTTTTCCCTGAGCAATCTCGAGGCGGGACTGTTTTCCGCCGGCGAGATGCGCAACATCCGCACCGCGGCGATCACCTTGCTGATGGACGTCCCCCTGGTGGCGGACGGCGTAGGCGGCTTCGAGCGCATGATGCGCCAGGCCAACCAGATGGCCGAGGTGCTGCATGGCACGGTGGTCGACGACAACCGTGCGCCGTTCGGTCCGCAGGCGGTCACGCTGATCCGCAGCCAGATCCAGCAATACCAGGCGAGGATGGCCGAACACGGGATCCCGGCCGGCAGCGCATTGGCCATGAGGCTGTTCTCTGCGTGATGAGCCTGCCCGCCGAAGTACTCGAACGCGTCGCCCGCCTGCGCGCGGAGATCGAGCGTCACAACCGCGCCTACTACGAACTCGACGCGCCGACCGTCCCCGATGCCGAGTATGACCGGCTGTTCCGCGAACTTCAGCAACTCGAAGCCGTCCATCCCGAACTGCTGACACCCGATTCGCCGACCCAGCGCGTCGGTGGCGCTCCGGCGCCCGAACTGGCCGCCGTGCGCCATTCGGTCCCGATGCTGTCGATCCGCACCGAGACGGATACCACGGCCAACGGCGTGCGCGTTTTCGATACCCGTGTGCGCAATGCGCTGGGACTCGCCCCCGACGATGCGCCGGTCGACTACCTCGGCGAGCTCAAGTTCGACGGGCTCGCGATCAGCCTGCGGTACGAGAACGGCGTGCTCGTGCGTGGTGCCACACGCGGCGACGGCGAGACCGGCGAGGACGTCACCCACAACGTGCGCACGATTCGCGCAATTCCCCTCCGGCTTGCCGGACAAGCGCCCGAAGTGCTCGAAGTCCGCGGCGAAATCTACATGCGCCGCGATGCCTTCGAGGCACTCAATGCTCGCCGTCGCGAGAGCGGGGAGAAACTCTTCGTCAATCCACGCAACGCCGCTGCCGGCGCGGTGCGCCAGCTCGACCCGCGCATGGCCGCGCGTCGCCCCTTGTCCTTCTTCGCCTATGGCATCGGGGAAACTCTGGGCTTCGCGTTGCCCGACACCCAGGCGGGACTGCTCGACGCCCTGGCGGCTTTCGGTGTGCCGGTATGCGAACACCGCACGGTATCGGAAGGCCCCGAGGGACTGGTCATGTTCCACGACCGCATCGCAGCCCTGCGCGATGCCTTGCCCTACGATATCGATGGGGTCGTCTACAAGGTCAACCGCATCGCGCTCCAGCGCGAACTGGGCTTCGTCACGCGCGAGCCGCGCTGGGCCGTCGCGCACAAGTACCCTGCGCAGGAAGAGGTCACGCGGCTGCTCGACATCGACGTGCAGGTGGGCCGTACCGGCGCGCTGACGCCGGTGGCCCGGCTCGAACCGGTCTTCGTCGGCGGCGTCACCGTCACCAACGCGACGCTGCACAACCAGGATGAGATCGACCGAAAGGACGTGCGCATGGGTGACTGGGTCATCGTGCGCAGGGCTGGTGACGTCATCCCGGAGGTGGTAGGACCGGTCGTGGAACGACGCGAAGGGGACCTGCCGCGCTTCGACCTCCTGTCGCGCTTTCCACGCTGCCCGGTGTGCGGCTCGCACGTCGTTCGCGGGGAGGACGAGGCGGTCGCGCGCTGTACCGGCGGGCTTTTCTGCCCCGCGCAGCGCAAGCAGGCCCTTCTCCACTTCGCGAGCCGTCGGGCGATGGACATCGAGGGCCTGGGCGAAAAGCTCGTCGACCAGCTCGTCGACGGGGCCATCGTCAGGACGCCGGCCGACCTGTACCGCTTGGGACTCGTCGCCCTGGCCGATCTCGAGCGCATGGGCGAGAAGTCGGCCGCGAATCTCCTCGCCGCGATCGAGAAGAGTCGGCAGACCACCCTGGCGCGCTTCATCTACGCACTGGGTATCCGCAACGTCGGTGAAGCCACGGCACGGGATCTCGCCCGCCATTTCGGCAAGCTCGATGCCCTGATGGAGGCCGATGTGGACGCCTTGCAGCAGGTGCCCGACGTCGGTCCGGTCGTCGCACGCTGCATCTTTGAATTTTTTACCGAGTCGCACAACCGTGAAGTCATCGAGCAATTGCGTGCGCTGAAGGTCGAGTGGGCCGAAGGCGAGCCGGCCACCGCGTCCGATGGCCTCCTGGCCGGAAAGACCTTCGTCCTGACCGGCACGCTTCCGTCGATGACGCGCGACGAAGCCAAGGCCCTGATCGAGGCCGCCGGAGGCAAGGTCACCGGCTCCGTGTCGAAGAAGACCGATTACGTGATCGCCGGAGGCGAAGCCGGCTCCAAGCTCGAGAAGGCACGAGCGCTCGGGGTAACCGTCCTGGACGAGGGCGGGTTGCGCGCCTTGCTCGAGACGCTGCCGGCCGGGGATCGTGAAGAGGGAGAAAACCAGGAATGAAAGCAGTCACCAAGGCGGTGTTTCCGGTCGCAGGCATGGGAACGCGCTTTCTGCCGGCGACGAAGGCCAGCCCCAAGGAAATGCTGCCGATCGTCGACAAGCCGCTGATCCAGTACGCGGTGGAGGAGGCGGTCGCGGCCGGCGTAACCGATCTCATCTTCATCACTGGACGCACCAAGCGTTCGATCGAGGACCACTTCGACAAGGCCTACGAACTCGAGACCGAACTCGAAGCCCGGGGCAAGAAGGAGATGCTGGAACTCGTTCGCGGGACCGTTCCACCGGGTGTCAACTGCATCTACATCCGCCAGCCCGAAGCGCTCGGGCTTGGCCATGCGGTGCTGTGCGCGGCGCCGGTGATCGGTGACGAGGCCTTCGCGGTCATGCTGGCCGACGACCTGCTCGACAATCATGGGTCCGAGCCGATCATGCAGCAGATGGTCGGCGTCTACAACTACCACCGTTGCTCGGTGCTGGGCACGATGAACGTCCCGCGCGAGAATACTCGCCAATACGGCATCGTGAGTACCGAGTCGCAGCAAGGGGTGGTGCAGCGCATGACCGGGATCGTCGAGAAGCCGCGTCCCGAAGACGCACCGACCACACAGGCCGTGGTCGGCCGCTACATCCTCACGCCCCGGATCTTCGATCATCTTCGCGCGCTGCAACCCGGTGCCGGAGGCGAGCTGCAGCTTACCGACGCAATTGCCTCGCTCCTCAAGGACGAATCCGTCCTGTCGTACCAGTTCGACGGGGTCCGCTACGATTGCGGCAGCAAGCTCGGCTACCTGAAGGCGACGGTGGAATTCGCCTTGCGTCACCCGGAAGTCGCCGACGAATTCGCAGCCTGGCTCGCCAACCGGGCCTGAGCGCAGGTCGAACTGCGCCCCGGCCTTCATGACCGGGGCTCGCCAAATCGCCGCATCCAAAGAAAAAGCGCCCGGGCAGGGCGCTTTTTTCGTCTACGGGATGCGAAGCGGGAAGGGCGTTCAGGCGGCCTCTTCGCGCGCCGCGCGCTTGCGCTCGTGCTCTTTCAGGAAGCGCTTGCGCAGCCGGATGTTCTTGGGCGTGATCTCGACGAGTTCGTCGTCGGCGATGAACTCGATCGCGGACTCCAGCGTGAGCTGGATCGGCGGCGTGAGGTTGATCGCCTCGTCCTTGCCCGAGGCACGCACGTTGGTGAGCTGCTTGCCCTTGATCGGGTTGACGACGAGATCGTTGTCGCGCGTGTGGATGCCGATGATCATGCCTTCGTACAGCACGTCGCCCGGACTCACGAACATGCGTCCCCGGTCCTGCAGGTTCCACAAGGCGTAGGCGACCGCTTCTCCGTCGTTCTGTGAGACCAGCACGCCGTTGCGCCGCTCGGACATCGCTCCGGCCATCGGCCCGTAGTCGTCGAAAACGTGGCTCGCCAGGCCCGTACCGCGCGTCAGCGTCAGGAACTCGCCCTGGAATCCGATCAGGCCGCGTGCGGGGATCCGGTACTCGAGGCGCACCCGGCCCTTGCCGTCGGGCTGCATGTCCTGGAGTTCACCGCGGCGACGGCCCAGTTCCTCCATGATTCCGCCCTGGTGCGATTCCTCGACGTCGACTGTCAGCATCTCGTACGGCTCGCAGCGCACGCCGTCGATTTCCTTGAACACGACCCGCGGACGCCCCACGGCCAGTTCATAGCCTTCGCGCCGCATGTTCTCGAGCAGAATCGTCAGGTGCAGTTCACCGCGTCCGGCCACTTCGAAAACGTCGGCGTCCGAGGTGAAGGTCACGCGCAGCGCGACGTTCTTCAGCAGTTCCTTCTCCAGCCGCTCGCGAATCTGGCGGCTCGTGACGAACCTGCCTTCCCGCCCGGCGAGCGGCGAGGTGTTGACCATGAAGTTCATCGTGAGCGTCGGCTCGTCGACGGCGATCGGAGGCAATCCCTCCGGGGTCTCAGGGTCGCACAGCGTCACGCCGATATTGACCTGGTCGATGCCTGCCACGAGCACGATGTCGCCGGCCTCCGCCGATTCGCCGGCCGAGCGTTCCAGTCCCTTGAAGGTCAGGACCTGGCTGATCTTGCCCTTGCCCCGGTTCTCGTCGCCGTACATCACGACGACTTCCTGGTTCGGCCGGATGCGTCCGCGCTTGATGCGCCCGATCCCGAGCTGACCCATGTAGGTCGAGTAGTCCAGCGAACAGACCTGGAGTTGCAACGGCCCCTCGGCATCGACCTCGGGCTGCGGGACGTGCTGGAGAATCGCCTCGAACAGCGGGCGCATGTCCTTGTGTTCGTCCTTCTCGTCGAGCACGGCGAAGCCGTTCAGGGCCGACGCATACACGACGGGGAAGTCGAGCTGCTCTTCGGTCGCGCCGAGCTTGTCGAAGAGATCGAAGGTGTGGTTGATGACCCAGTCCGGCCGCGCACCGGGACGATCGATCTTGTTGATCACGACGATCGGCTTCAAGCCCCTGGCCAGTGCCTTGCGCGTCACGAACCGGGTCTGCGGCATCGGGCCCTCGACCGCATCGACGAGCAGCAGGACCCCGTCGACCATCGACAGCACGCGCTCCACTTCACCGCCGAAGTCCGCATGCCCCGGCGTGTCTACGATGTTGATATGGGTCTCGCCGTACTGGATGGCGCAGTTCTTGGCCAGGATCGTGATGCCACGCTCCCGTTCGAGATCGTTCGAATCCATGACCCGCTCGGCAACCTGCTGGTTGTCGCGAAAGGTGCCGGACTGGCGCAGGAGCTGGTCGACCAGCGTGGTCTTGCCGTGGTCGACGTGAGCGATGATTGCGATGTTGCGAATGGCGCGGGACATGGGAAGGTCCGAAAGTGGAAGTATTTGAAAAGCCGATCATTCTACCACGGCATGACGCAGTGCATCATCGAAGATTGGGGCGCTTCGCAGCAGATGGCGGAGCTCCCGGTTGGGGCGCTTTCCCGGGGCGGGCGGTGCCCTCGTGCTAGAATTCGCGCGCTTTCCCTGGAGACGTGCACACATGCTCGCAATCATCGGCGGCAGCGGCCTGACCACCTTGTCCAACCTCGAGATCGTACGCCGCGAAGTCGCGCGTACACCGTTCGGCGAACCGTCCGGCGCCTTGATCTTCGGCCGGCTCTGCGAGCACCCGGTGGTGTTTCTCGCCCGCCACGGTTACGGCCATACGATCCCCCCGCACCAGGTGAACTATCGCGCAAACCTCTGGGCGCTCAAGGAGGCCGGTGCCACTTCGGTCGTGTCGGTCGCCTCGGTGGGCGGGATTCGCCCGGATCTCGGGCCGGGCAAGCTGGTCGTTCCGCACCAGGTCATCGACTACACGTGGGGTCGCGTCAGCACGTTCTTCGAGGGCGCTGACCAACCGGTACATCACATCGACTTCACCGATCCGTACGATCAGGCCTTGCGCCAGCGCATCCTCGAAGCGGCCGCCCGTGCGGGCGAGCCCGTTCTCGACGGCGGCGTCTATGCCGCCACCCAGGGGCCACGCCTCGAAACCGCGGCGGAGATCAATCGCCTCGAACGCGATGGGGCCGACCTGGTCGGCATGACCGGAATGCCGGAAGCCGCCCTGGCACGCGAACTGGACCTCCCGTACGCAGCGATCAACGTCGTCGCCAATCATGCCGCCGGCCGGGCTGCCAGCGAGCACGGCATCCGCTTCGACAGCATAGAGGAAGTACTGCACGAGGCGATGGCGCGGGTGCGCAGGATCCTCGACTGCATCTGCGAGCACTGAGTCCGGCCACTGCACACGTGAGCGGGCGAGGACATCCGCTCCTTACAGGTCGGCCAGGAACGCAACCATCTTTCTTCGGGTAGCCTCGTCGGGGAGCGCCCCGGTACCGGCGGCCATGTTGTCGTCCAGATGCCGTGGATTGCCGGTGGCGGGAAGCACTGCCGTGACCGCCGGATGCGCCACGATGAACTTCAGGAAGAACTGCGCCCAACTGCCGCAATCGAACGCCGCACACCATTCGGGAAGGTCGATTCCGCGCACGCGCCGGAACAGGCTGGCCTGGGCGAAAGGTCGATTGACCAGGACCCCGACGCCCAGATCCCGCGCGGCGGGCAACAGCCGGCTTTCCGCTTCGCGCTCGGCAAGCGAATAATTTACCTGCACGAAATCGAACTCCCCGCTGCGCATCCATCGCTCCAGCGCCTCATGCGCGCTCGCCTGATAGTGGGTGATGCCCAGATAGCGAATCCGGCCTTCTTCCTTCCATGCCTTCAAGGTCGGCAGGTGCGTCTCGAGGTCGAGGAGGTTATGCACCTGCATGAGGCCCATGCGTTGAACCCGCATGCTGCGGAACGAGGCCTGCATCTGTGCCACCCCGGAATCCGCCCCGCGGGTCCAGACCTTGGTCGCGTGGAACAACCGATCCTGCACCCCCAGGCTGTGTGCGAGTTCGCCGACAACCGCCTCGGCGCGACCGTACATGGGCGAACTGTCGACGACCGAGCCGCCAAGCTCGACGAAGCGCCGCAACACTTCACGGACCGGACCTCGCTGGTCGGGTGCGGTACCGACATCAAATGTCCGGTAGGTCCCGAGTCCGATCGCCGGTAGGGGTTCGCCGCTGCGCGGGACGGGCCGGGTCAGTAGTGCCGGGAGGGCGGTTTCGCGGGCATGTGCAGGGCGAAGGGTCCATCCGGCCGACGCGAGGCCGGACACCAGGCCGGCGGTTGCGAGGATCTCGAGGGTGCGGCGGCGCGATGTGGAGCCGATCTCGGGCATGGAATCACCTCGTTTCAGGGACGGGATCGACCGGGCGATCATCGGAAGTCTGCGTATTCTCCAGCGCGGCATGGCGGGCGCCGAGCTTCAGGCCCAGGAACATCCAGAGCGCCGCGAGGGGGAGGGCGGTCAGCGCGATGCCCGCCGAACCGAACCCGATCGCACGAAGCCCAGTGTACAGCCATCCGCTGGCGGCATCGCCCCCCCGATAGACCACCGTATCGATGAAGTTCTTGGCCTTGTACTTTTCCTCGGGCTGCACCACCGTGTAGAGCGCCTCGCGTGCCGGCTTGGCGAGAAAGAAATTAAGCGATCGACGCAGCACCTGCAGCACGATCAGCACCCCAAGGACCGGGAAGACCGCAAGAATCGCGAATCCGGCGAGCGACACCAACGGCAGGATCGCCAATGCCTTGCCGAGCCCGAAACGTGTCATCACCCGGCCTGCGACGAAAAGCTGCCCGATCAGGGTCAGCGTATTGACCGCAAGGTCCATCCCGGCGAACAGGCGTGTGCGTTCGGCCGATGACTCGAAGGCGTCGCGGATCATGCGTGCCTGCTCGAAGTAGAGAAACGTCGCCAGGGCCGTGAACAGGACGATGTAGAGCGCGATTCCGAGGAGATAGGGCGACTGCAGGGTAAGCCGGATGCCGCCGAGCACGCTGCCGCCGATCGGAAGACTGCGATTCGGGGGCGGGCGCGGGTCGCCCTCCGGTCGGGGAACCCGAAGCAAGGCTGCGATGGCCGCCAGCGCCACCAGCAGAAATCCGGTCGAGACCAGCAGGAGCTTCTCCGGCCCCAGACGTGTCGAGAGCCAGACCGTGATCAGCGGGCCGGCGATCGCGCCGACGCTGCCGCCCGCGGCGATGAGGCCGAAGAGCCGCTTGGCTTGGGCGCTGTCGTAGACGTCCGCCATGAAGCTCCAGAACACGGACACCACGAACAGGTTGAAAACACTGGCCCATACGAAGAAGGCCTGGGCGGTCCAGCGCCGCTCGATCCCACTTTCCATCAGGCCATAGAACAGCAGCAGGTTCGCGGCGAAGAACAGGTACACCCCGGGAAGCAGACGTGCGAGTGCGAAACGCTTCACGGCCCATCCGAACACCGGCACCACGGCCAGCATCACCACGAAGGTCGCCGTGAAGGTCCATTGGAGATTCTCGACCCCGGCCTGGATCGCCATCTCGTCGCGAACCGGCCGAAGCACGTAGTAGCTGCACAGCAGGCAGAAGAAATAAACGGCCGACCAGGCGACCGGATAGATCTCGTGTCGGCGCAGTCCCGTCAGGGTCTGGTAGATCGCTGCGGGCATCGGGTCTCCGGTCTCCGGCAATCAAACTGGGGCACCGTCCTGCGTCGCGGCAAGCGCAGGGACACAGGCGGACAAACCCCGCAGTTCGGAACGCAATCGAACGAAATGGTTCACGGGACGTCAGGATATCGCACCACGGTGAATGACCTTCCATGGCTACAGCGGCACCAGTGCAACCAGGGCGCGAGGGGCCCATCCAGCCCTGAGATGCCTTTGTCTCCATGTCGATGAAAGCGCCATAATGTGTATTATGTAAACTACAGGATGGGTGTGAAACCCTTCTGGTTGCCGAACTCGCCAAGGTACAACCTGCTCGACCGGTGGGATCGCACTGCGATGACTCGGCTTCAGGATGCGCGTCCACGGATGAATTCCAGGACGCCTTCGAGCGGCAATGGTCGGCTGAACAGATAGCCCTGCAACTCATTGCACTTGAGCAGACGCAGGAACTTGGCCTGTTCCTCATCCTCGACTCCCTCGCCGATGACCTTGAGGTTGAGCGAGTGCGCCAGCGAGATGATGGTCGACACGATGGTCATGCTTTCCGGGCTCATGGCCATCGTCTCGATGAAGGATCGATCGATCTTGAGGGCATGAACGGGCAATCGCGCCAGGTAGCCCAACGATGAATACCCCGTACCGAAGTCGTCGATGGCGATCTGGATACCCATGTCTCGTACTGCATCCAACCTTGCGACGTTGTTCTTGAAATCGGTCATCAACATGCTCTCGGTAATCTCGAGATCGAGCGGCAGTTCGGGCCCCACTTCTCTGTTGATCTCCCGAATCGACTGGACGAAATCCTTGTGTTGGAGCTGCAGGGCCGAAACATTGACCGCGATTCGCCCCACATCGACTCCCGCTTCGTGAAACCGGCGTGAGTCTTCGAGCGCCCTTCGAATCGCCCACGCACCGACTTCGATGATCATGCCGGTATCTTCGAGAATGGGAATGAACGTTCCCGGCGGAACGATTCCGTTCGCAGGATCCCTCCAGCGGATCAGGGCTTCGAGACCGGTGATCCGCCCGTTTGCCCCACTGATCTTGGGCTGGTAATGAAGCACGAACTCTTCCCGGTCGAGTGCTTGGCGCAAGCGGTTTTCGAGGAGCAACGTCTTTGCGATCAGGGCATTCATGCCTGGTTCGTAGAACAGGTAGCCGCCTCCCGACTTCTTTGCCTGACGCAAGGCGGCTTCGGCGTTCTTCAGCATGGAGTCGGCGTCACCCTCTACCGCGCCGGCAATCGCCACGCCGGCCGATAGGCCGACGTGCAATTCGTGGCCACAAATCACAATCGGTCCTGCGACAATTTCCCGTGCAGTCCTTTCCATCTGGTGGGCAATCTCGGTCAGCTCCCACTCTCCCCTGATGACGCAGGCGAACTGATCGACGCCAACTCTCGCAATCCCCTTCTCGTACGGCCAGGCCGCTCGGAAACGCTCGGCAAGTTCCTTCAGAAGCGAGTCGCCCACCTGACGACCGAACGTATCGTTGATGTTCCGGAATCGCTTGACATCCCACACGATCACGCCAACCGCGTCACCATCCCTCCGCCCCATATGAAGGGCTGCCTCGAGACGGTCGAGCAGGTCCGCACGATTCGCCAGCCCGGTCAGGACGTCGTGCACGGCCATGTAGGCGAGCAGGTCCTGCTTGGCGATGAATTCGAGCGCAAAGGACACGTCGTTCGCGAGTTCGGTCAGCAACACCTGTTCTTCTGCGGTGAAGAACTCGGGTTCTTCGGCATACAGGACCATCACGCCGTGAACCCTGGCGTCGATGGTCAGCGGCAGCGCGATCATCGACTGATACCCGCGGCGCAGCGCTTCCTCCCTTATTTTTCCGACCGCTTTTCCGTCCGAAAGGTGGTCGATGATGCAGGGACGACCGGTTCGTACTGCCTCTCCGACCGCGCCCTGCCCGGTTGCGATGTCCTCTTCGATCGAGAGCCGGTCCGCACCGATCTGGTCATCGACCCCGGCCCAGGCCACGGGTACGACCTCGGCCAATTCCGAATCGACCTCACCGATCCATGCCATGCCGAAGCTTCCCTGGCGGACGGCGATTCGACAGGCCTGCCCAAACAACTGCGGCCGGTCATGGATCCGCACGACTGCTGCATTGATGCCGCTCAGCACGGCATACACACGCGTCATTCTGACGATGCGCTGGTGCTGTTCGGTACGCTCGAAGAACTGTCCGATCTGGATTCCAAGCGTCGCCAGCGTCTCGGCAAGGCGTGCGTCCATCTCAAACCGCTCCTGGCTGAACACATCGATGACTCCAACCACCTCGCCGCGCACGGAGATTGGCATCGCACCACCTGATTGAAGTCCGGCCTCGGAAGCCGCGCCCCCCCTGAGAAAGCCGGGGTACGCGTCCAGATCCGTTGCCCAGACCGGTGCTCCGGAGGACCACGCCGCACCCGGAAGCCCCCTATCCGGTTCGATCCTGAGCGAGCGGGAATCCTCTTCGAAGGCGGCACAGCGTTGGTGAGGCTGACACCACACGCCAACGCAATGGAGCCGGTTGCCGTGATCCTCGACCCGCCAGAGCGTCGCCGCGGCGAATCCCAGTCCGGTGCACACCGCTTCGAGCAGCTTCTCCACGGCAGCCCCGACGCTGGCACCTTCGTTGAGCACTTTGGCAACCGCACATTGCGCGGCAAGGTGGCGCTGACTGCGTTCGCGCACGACGATTTCGGCCTCGAGGGCCCGGGTGTGTTCGCCGAGTCTTGCGTACAGGCTGCCGTTCTCGTAAATCCGACCCGCTTGTGCGGCAATGATCCTCAACAGCTCGGCATCGGTATCGGTGAAGGCGGCCGAGCCATTGCATTTGCCGAGGAAGACCCATCCGTAGGTTGCCGCCAGCGACCTCACCGGAGCGGCGACAAGCCCGGCGACCCGTGGATACCCGGAAGGAAGCCCCAGATCCTCGTCCTCCGCGACGTCATGTAGTTGGAGGACCTGGGCATCCTTGTATACCCGTCCGAGCGCTCCGCTCTCGAGCGCTATCGAACCCATTGCATCGATCGTGCCGATGTCGATTCCGCAGTGCCACACATGTGCGACCAGATCGGAACCGGTCTCGCGAACTGCCACGGTCCCCAGGTCAGCGCCGAGCAACTGACGCGCCCCCGTACACACATGCTCGAGGAGACGCTGTTTGTCGCGTTCGGAGGCCAGTTGCAGGTTGAGCTCGATGAGTGCCGAGAGCTTGTCGTTGACCTCCTGCAATTCGGCCACCTTCTCGGACAGCTTATCCCGGATTAACTGCACATGGCGTTGCTCGAAGCCGTTTCCGTAAAATGCTTCGGACACCGGTTCCAGGCTCCCATCGACGAGAAGCGCCTCGACCGCACCATAGAGCACGTCCGGCTGGATCGGTTTGGTCAGCACGGCCCGGACACCGCACGCCTGGGCCAGGGCTTGAGCCTCGGGTTCCAGAAAATGTGCGGAGCAGAACAGCACCGGAAGATCCCGCAGTTCGGGGGTCGCCCTGAGTTGGCGTACGAACTCGTAGCCGTCGACCTCCGGCATCAGGATGTCGCAGATGATCAGGTCCGGTCGCGAATTTCGAACCAGGGAAAGCGCGGCGGCACCGTTCTCGGCCTCGAGAATCGAATGGCCGAGCGGTGTAAGGAGCGTGACAAGCAGTTCGCGGTTGACCGCAATGTCATCGACGACCGCGATCGTGGCCATGCATCACCTCGAACGCTCTTCGCCGAAGCCGCGCCGTCGGGCCCGCAACGCGGACGGCAGGTGGCGTTCCAGCTCGGATATGAAGGTGGCCGCCTGGATCGGTTTGGAGAAGTAGCCGTCGAAGCCCGCAGCCAGGACGAACTCGCGATCGCCCAGCATGGAAAACGCGGTCACCGCGATGAGTGGAATACGACGCAGCCGGGCGTCCTTCTTCAATTGTTGAACCACCTCGTAGCCACTCAGACGCGGCATCTGGAGATCGCAGATGATGAGATCGGGCCGCTCGCGGATCGCTATGGCGAGCGCAAGCTCCCCGTTCTCGGCCGTCAGCGTTTCATAGCCGTGGGAAGTCAGGAGATATGCCATGAGCTCGAGGCTGTCCGCATGATCTTCTGCAATGAGGATCCGTGCCGCCATGACTCAGATCTCCCGCAGTCGGAGCACGAACGTGCTGCCCTTGCCGGGGGTGCTGCGACAGATCAACTCTCCGCCCAGCAACTCGGCCAGCTTGCGACTCAGATGCAGCCCAAGGCCCGTCCCCTCCCCTCCGCGAAGGCGTGCCGCCCGCCCCTGCACGAATGCTTCGAACAACACCCCCTGCTCTTCGGCGCTGATGCCGGGCCCCGTGTCCTGTACGACGAACTCGATACCCGACCGCCCCGCCTCCACCGGCACGACCGTAAGCCGGAGGCGAACGTGCCCGGTCTCCGTGAACTTGATCGCATTGCCGGCAAGGTTGATCAGGATCTGGTGCAGCGCGCGGCGATCGACCCGGAAATCCACGGCCCGATCCGGCAATTCGACGATCAGGTCGAGCCCCTTCGCCTGAGCCTGGGGCTGCAGCGATGCCGCGGTTTCGCGCACGAGGCTGCAGCACTCGGTCAGTTCGGGATTCAGTTCGATTCGGCCGGCTTCGATCTTCGCGAGGTTCAATAGATCATTGATCAGCGAAAGCAGGTGATTGGCATTGCTTCGCACGATCTGCAACTGCCGCTCCTGGGCGGGATTGAGCTCGCCGGGCAGCCGCATCAGCAGCGTGTCGGTAAAACCGATCACGGCGTTCAGGGGGGTGCGAAGTTCGTGGCTCATGCTGGCGAGGAAGCGATCCTTGGCACGGTTCGCCTTTTCCAGCTCGAGATTCTTGTCCTGCAGCGCCTTTTCGAAGCGCTTGCGCTCGCTCACATCGCGAATCGCGCTCATCACGAGCGGGGTTTCCTCGGTGCGTAGCGGACTCAGGCTGATCTCGACCGGAAACTCGGTTCCGTCCTTGCGCAGGCCATAGAGTTCGAGGCCCGCGCCCATGGCACGCGTGCGCGGTTGTTCGAAGTAATGCGAACGATGCCCCTTGTGGGAGCTGCGGAAACGCTCCGGCAGGAGCATCTCGACCGGGGATGCTCGCATTTCCCCCTCGCGATACCCGAACAAGGCCTCCGCCTGGCGGTTCGCGATCAGGATATGACCGGTCGGATTGACGATCACGATGCCGTCCGGCGTGGATTCGAGCAGTTCGCGGTAACGCGCTTCGAGCGCCTTGCTGTCGCGTTGGACCTTCAGTGACGTGACGTTCTTCTCGGAAAAAAGAAGCAACGGCCCCGAACCATCTTCGATCGCCATGACCCTTCTTCCCGAGATATCCACATAGATCAGGGTCCCGTCCTTCCTGCGGCGCAAGGTTTCGAACGTGCCACTGCCCTTGCGAAGGGTCTCGGCGATGAATTGCCTTTGCTCGTCGATGCGATCCGGAATCGCAATCAGCGCGTCCAGCCTGGAGCCGCACACATCCGAGGCGGCATACCCGAACATCTCTTCCGCGCCCGCGCTCCACTCCAGCACGACTCCCTGCGCATCGAGCAGGAAGAGCGCGTCGGCCAGACTGCTGAGCCAGCGATCGTTGAGCACGGACGACATGGAACGTCCTCATGACATGTGGTCGAGGAAAGCGGTGGCCGACACCCTGCGCGACCGAATCGAAAGGCGGGTATGGAGGAGCAAAACGATCCGGCACCGGATTGCAATCAGTGCGCAGATACAGGACGACACAGGGCTGGCGCAACCGCCTTCAAAAGCAGATTAGCATGGAATCCCGACATTAGCTGACAAAATCAGTCGGGTAATAACAGGTCGAAATGAGGGTGCTGGAATTCGCACGCACGCTCGCAACACGCACGAAATTGTAAGCGTCCCGGAATATGGTGCGATACGGCTGGCTGCTGTGCGCGTTCGGGACGGGAGTCTGGAAAACCGGGGATGGAATGCAACAACTTGCAAG
>JBJHDM010000066.1:0-16919 GCA_050486545.1 Rhodocyclaceae bacterium
CGGTTCGCGAGTTCGAACGACAGTGGATGGCCGAACTGGAAGGCGGGCGAATAGTCGAGCCGGGCGATCTGTCGGCTCACCGCCTCGGCGATCTCGCGACGGCCGTGGCCCAGGCCGCAGCACCACAGTCCGGAAAGTCCGTCGAAGATCTGCCGTCCTTCGTGATCACGGAAGTAGCTGCCTTCGGCGCCGACGATGAGGCGCGGATGGGCGCGAAAATCCCGGTTCCCGGTGAAGGGCATCCAGTGTGCGGCAAGCCAGTCGGGGTCGGTCCGCACCGTGTCGGGGGCATCGGTCTGCGGGGCGTTATCGCGTTTCATCGGGTTCTCCAGGAAAAGGGCACACGGTCGATCGGAGATCAGGTGAGGGTGCCGCGGCGGATGCGTTCGGAGCGGCGGCGCAGCAGCTCGAGCGTCACCAGCAGCGCCACCGAGATCAGGATCAGCATCGTGGCCACGGCGAGGATGGTCGGATTGATCTGTTCGCGCAGTCCCGAGAACATCTGCCGCGGAATCGTTCGCTGGGCGGGGCCGGCCAGGAACAGCACGACGACCACCTCGTCGAACGAGGTCACGAAGGCGAAGAGCCCGCCTGAGATCACGCCGGGGCGGATCAGCGGGATGACGATGTCCCAGAATGCGCGGAGCGGCGATGCCCCCATGCCGATCGCCGCGTAGTAGAGCGAACGGTCGAAGCCGGTCAGCGTCGCGGTCACGGTAATGATGACGAACGGAATCCCGAGCGCCGCGTGCGCAAGGATCAGCCCGAAGTGGCTGCCGACGAGGTTGAAGCGGGTGTAGAAGAAGAACATGCCGGCCGCGATGATGATCACCGGAACGATCATCGGCGAGAGCAGCAGCGCGGTGATCAGCCGCTTGAACGGCATCACCGGCGAGGACAGGCCGATGGCCGCGACGGTGCCCAGCACCGTCGACAGCATTGCGGCGGCGATGCCGATCATGAAGCTGTTCTTGATCGACAGGATCCAGCGCGGATCGTCGAAGACCTGTGCGTACCAGCGGGTCGAATACGCATCCGGATCCAGGCGCAGCATGCCCTCGGTGAAACTGAAGTAGGGCTCCACGTTGAACGACAGCGGGATGATGACCAGGATCGGCAGCATCAGGAAGACGAGCACCAGGCACACCGCCAGGCGCAGGCCGTAGTGGCCGACGTAGTGCCAGAATCCGTAGTAGGCGGGCAGTCGTTGCATTGGCGCTCAGCCGAAGGAGAGGTTCTTGGTCCCGACCAGGCGGTCGTAGGTCCAGTACAGCAGCAGGATCACGACCAGCAGCAGCGAGCCCAGCGCCGCGGCCAGCGGCCAGTTGTTCGACTGCTGCATGTGGAAGGCGATCAGGTTCGAGATCATCTGCCCGTCGGCGCCGCCGACCAGGGCCGGCGTGATGTAGTAGCCGACCGAGACGATGAACACCAGCAGCGCCCCGGCCGACAGCCCGGGCAGCGTCATCGGGAAGTAGATGCGCAGGAAGGCGGGGATGGGCTTCGCGCCCATCGACATTGCCGCGCGCAGGTAGCTCGGGTCGATGCCCTTCATGACGCTGTACAGCGGCAGGATCATGAACGGCAGCAGGATGTGCGTCATCGCGATGATGGTCGCAAACTCCGTGTACAGCATGTTGAACGGCGACGACGTCAGCCCGCTGCCCATCAGGGCGGTGTTGATCACGCCGTTCGTCTGCAGCAGCGCGATCCACGAGGTCGTGCGCACCAGCAGCGAGGTCCAGAACGGCAGCAGCACGAAGATCAGCAGGATGTTGGAGATGCGCGTGGGGGCATTGGCCAGGTAGTACGAAAGCGGATAACCGAGCAGGAAGGTCAACAGCGTGATCGTCAGCGCGATGCGCAGCGACTGAATGTAGAGCGTGACGTAGATCCGCGTGTCCTGGCGGGGCTGGATGACGCCGTCGTGCGTGCGTTCTAGGTCGAGCGCGGTCAGGTAGTGCGCGATCGTGTAGGGTTTGCCGGTCTCGCGGATTGCGCGCCAGATCGGGACCTGCTGCCAGTTGGCATGTGCTTCGAGCAGCAGTTCGCCGCCGCGTGCTTCGAGTTCCTCGTCGTCGACCGCGCGCATGCGCCGGGCAGTGGACTGGATCAGGCTGCTCGCGCCTGGCAAAACGCGGTTGACCTCGCCGGCCAGGCGCCCGGAGGTGCGATCGTTGGCGAGCCGCTTCAGCTCGATTGCGAACTGGTTGAGCACCTCGACGCCAGGCACGCCTTCACCGTCCCAGTCCTCCATGCGCTCGAGCGTGGCGGGAATCAGGTCGGCGACGTTCGGATTGTGCACGCTCCGAAACAGCATGCTGCCGATCGGTGCGACGAAGGTGAACAACAGGAATGCAAGCAGCGGCGCGACGAACAGGAAGGCGACGAGCTTGCGCCGGCGCAGCTCGCGCTGCGCGAGGCCTCGATCCTCCCGGCTTAGGGTAGCCGTCGTCATCGCCGCGATCCGGGGCTTTGCGCCGCGCCGGCCGACGGCAATGGCCGCCGGCTGGCGTGCTGGCAGGGGCTCAGCGCAGCAGCCACTCGTTGAACTTCTCGCCCAGCGTTTCGCCGTAGTCGGCCCAGAAAACCCCGTCGGCCTTGATGCCGACGTCGATGTGCGACGAAGGCAGCAGCGGCAGCACGGCCGGATCGACGAGAGCGCCGGAGGACTGGCGGGTCGGGCCGTAGGCCACTTCCTGCATGCCCGCCAGCGGCACGGTGCCGGTCGCGAACTTGATGAACTCGAGCGCGAGGTCCTTCTTCGGGCTGCCGCGCACGATGGACCACACGTCGAGGTCATAGACGTGGCCGTCCCAGATCATCTCGAACGGCCGGCCGTCGTCCTGGATCGCCGCGTAGAAGCGCCCGTTGGCCGACTGCACCATGACCGCGCCGCCGTCGTTCAGGAGCTGGGGCGCCTGCGACCAGCTGTCGAACCACACGACGTCGCTCTTGATCGTATCGAGCTTGGCGAAGGCGCGTGCCTGGCCTTCCTCGGTGGCAAGGACCTCGTAGATCTGCGAGCGGTCCACGCCGTCCGCGATCAACGCCCATTCGAGATTCACCTGCGGACGCTTGCGCAATGCGCGCTTGCCCGGGAATTTCTGCGTGTCGAACAGATCCTCGATCGTGCTCGGCTTGTTCGGGCCGATCGTCTCGGTATTGATCGCGTAGAGCGTGGTCCAGAAGATCACGCCCACGCCGCATTCGTTCTCGAGTGCCGCCTCCATGAAGTCCTCCATGGCCGGCGTGCCGTCGTCACCCGGCGGGAGGATGTCCCGCGGAATGACCTCGAGCAGGCCTTCCGCGCAGGCGCGTTCGAGATCGATCACCTCGATGTCGACCACGTCCCACTGGATGTTTCCGGACTCCACCTGCGCCTTGATCTCGGCGATCCCGCCCGAGTAGTCCTCGAACAGGATGCGGTGTCCGGTCTTTTCCATGAAGGGATCGATCATGTGCCGCTTCTGTGCGGCGCCGTACGCGCCGCCGAAGGACACGGCGGTCAGGGTCTGCTGCTGTGCAAAGGTCGTGGACGCGAGCGCCAGTGCCGCGAACCCGAATAGTGCCGCTGACAACTTCTTCATCGTCTTCTCCCGAGTTGGGGGTCCGCCGCACGCATGCTTGGGAACCCGTTAAAAGGCATCCGGCCCGGTCAGGCCGGATACGCAGAGCAGTCCTTGGTGAGCCAGACCAGGCCTGCCATGTCGCCCTCGGAGAAGAGCGGGGCGGCCCGGTCGTTCAGTACCTTGACGGTGATCTCGGTCCCGTCGGAGAGTTCGAAGTAATAGCGGATGAAGTCCCCGACATAGTGGCGGGTCAGGAACTTCGCCTGCATGCGGTTCTCGCTGGAATGGCTCGAGGGTTCGATGAACAGCTTCTCGGGGCGTACCGACATCACCACTTCCTGGTCATGATGCAAGTCTTCCTCGGCGCGGGCGTGGACCACTTCGCCGTGCGGCAGATGCACCTGCACGGTCTCGCCCTCGACCCCGTTCACCCGTCCGCGGATGAAGTTGTTCTCGCCGATGAAATCGGCCACGAAGGGGTTGCGCGGGCGCTCGTAGAGTTCGGCCGGCGTGGCGCACTGCTGCACGACCCCGTCGTCGAACACCGCGATGCGGTCGGACATCGACAGCGCCTCGGTCTGATCGTGGGTCACGTAGATTACGGTATAGCCCATCATCTCGTGCAGGCGCGTGATCTCGTACTGCATCTGCTCGCGCAGCTTCTTGTCCAGTGCCCCCAGCGGCTCGTCCATCAGCACCAGCGAGGGCTCGAAGATCAGCGCACGGGCCAGCGCAACGCGCTGCCGCTGCCCGCCGGAGAGCTGTCCCGGGAAGCGTTTGCCGAAGTTCTGCATCGCGATCAGCGAAAGGTACTCCCCGACCCGATCGCGGATCTTCGCCTTCGACATCTTGCGCACCGACAGCGGGTAGGCGAGGTTCTCCTCGATGGTCAGGTGGGGAAACAGGGCGTAGTTCTGGAACACCATGCCGATGTTGCGGCGGTAGGGCGGCAGGCGGGTGATCGACACCCCGTCGATCGAGATGTCGCCGCTGGTCACGCTCTCGAACCCGGCGAGCATCATCAGCACCGTGCTCTTGCCGGACCCGGAAGGGCCGAGCAGCGTCAGGAATTCACCCTTGGCGACGTCCAGGCTGAAATCCTTGACGACCAGGCTTTCCTGGTCGTAGGTCTTCTTGACGTTGCGAAAGCGCAGGTAGGCCGAGGTCGCGTCGTTCATCGGACAGCCTCCCGCAGCGGGCCGGATGTACGGGCGCCCGGGGGACGAGCCTGCGGTGACGAGTCCGGGTTTGCCCGGATCGCTTCGACGACGGACGAGAACCTGAAGAACGATGGAGTCATGCAGGATCCGTTGGACGCGGTACAGGCGCAAGATAGCCTAGAAAATTGGCTTTGGCGAGCGCGAATGCGTGGGCCGCCCCCGTTCAGAACCGGTAGCTCGCACGCAGCCCGGCAAACCAGCTGCGCTCCGGCCCCGGTTCATAGTAGCGTTGCTGGCCCTGGCCCACGATGACCGACGAGACGTGCTTGCGGTCGAACACGTTGTCGACCCGCAGCCACTGGCCGAAGGTCCAGGGGCCGCGCGTCTGCTCGGCCGACAGGCGCAGGTTGACCAGCGTATGCGCGGGCGCCGCCCTGGCGCGGTTGAGGTCCTCGACCTGCACCTTGCCGCGGTACAGCGCCTCGCCGGCCAGCGTGATGCCGGAGACCGGACGCCACGCGAGTTCGGCGAACACGGTGGTCTCCGGGATCCCGGGGATGCGGTTGCCGCGCGCCACCGTCGCGGGCTGGCCGGCCACCACGACCTCGAAGGCGCGGTCGTAGCGAGCCCGCATCCAGGTCAGTGCGCCGTGCGCGGACAGCGTGCCGGAGAGTTCCGAGTCGAACGAAAGCTCGATCCCGCGCCGCAGCGTGCGGGTGGCGTTGCGGAAGCTCGTGCGGCCGCCCGACGATTCGGCCACCACGATCTCGTCCCGCGTGCGAATCTCGAAGATGGCCGCATCGATGCGCGTGGCCTCCCCGACAAAGGCCTTGATCCCGGCCTCGACCTGCCGGCTCGTTGCCGGGCGAAGCGCGAAGTTGAAGCCGCTCGACGGCGTCGCGTAGGAAAGCTCGTTGAGCGTCGGGGTTTCGAAGCCGGTACTGAGACCGGCGTACAGGTTGACAGCCGGGTCGAGTGCGAACACCACCCCCAGTGCGTGCGTGGTCCGGCGAAAGCTCCGGCGGCCGCTGTCGTCGGGGTTGCCGGGCGCGACGAAGCGGTCGTCGACCTCGAAACGTACCCGCGCATGGCGCATGCCCGCCGACCATCGCCATGCCCCCTGCTCCCACACCGCCTGCACGTACGGTTCGGTGCTGGTGATCGTGTTGATCTCGTCGCGACGCAACGCGCCCCGGGCCCCGAGGCGTGCGCCGACGAAGTTCTCGTAGCCCTGGCGGTCGTCGCGCGACGCATCGTGATCGAGGCCGGCGGTGAGCGTGAGGAGCGCATCGCCGAACTCGCGTTCGGCGGTCCAGCGCCCGCCGAGCCCGTAGAACGCGCGATCGAAGGCGACGACCCCGCCCGCATGGCGCGGGTCGTCCTGCGCGGCGGCGGGAATCGCCAGGTACTGCGTCACGCTGCGCTGCCCGCCGTAGGCGACCAGCTCCAGGCGGTCGCGGCCGACGCGCTGGGTCCAGGTCGCGCCGCCCTGGACGTGGCCGATGCGCTTGCGCGTGTCGAAGGTGCGCGCCGGCGCCTCGGCCGCGCGCGGATCGCGCCGGAACGTCTGCCACGTCAGCCCGAGCGGGTCCTGGGTGTCGGGTTGGCGCAGGCTGCCGGCCACCAGCATGAGCCGGCTGTCGGCGGCCGGGGCGAGCGTGAGCTTCGCGAACGCCTGATCGCGCCGTGCCCGGCTGTGCGAACGGTAGCCACGGCTGTCGAAGCGCGATGCGTCGAGCACGAAGCCCGCGCCGCCGGCCTCGCCTTCGGCGCCGAGCCCGAACTTCGTCGTGCCCCAGGCCCCGCCCAGCGCGTTGGCGCGCAGGCGCGGCCGGCCCTCGCCGTCGCGCGAGAAGAGCCGGATCACGCCGCCCGCATGGTTGCCGTAGAGGGTGGCAAAGGGGCCGCGCAGCACCTCGATGCGATCGGCCGTGTCCAGATTGAAGGTAGCCGCCTGACCCTGTCCGTCCGGGTTGGTGGCCGGAATGCCGTCCGTGACCAGCTTCACGCCGCGCACCCCGAAGGCCGAGCGCGCCCCGAAACCGCGTACCGAGATCTGCAGGTCCTGGGCATGGTTCTGCCGGTTCTGCACGACCACGCCGGGCACGCGGGCGAGCGCTTCGGAGACATTGACCGCAAGGTTGCCCGCCTGCACCGCGCGCAGGTCCACGACGTCGACGGCGAAGGGGACGTCGAAACGCTCCGCCTCGATCGGGCTGCCGGTCACCACGACCGGGTTCAGGATCACGGGCGATGCGTCCTCGGCGGCGGCCGCCGTCGCGCACGGCAAGACCACTGCGAGACACAGGGGCCATCGGTGCTTGGGCAGCCTGCGGGTGGGCGAAGCGGTGCGTGCGGGCATCGTGGGATCCGGCGGAAGTCTCCCCGTGCGACCGGTCACGGCCGATGCAGTTCGATGCGCAGTTCGGGTTCGTAGGGCGGGATGTTGCATTCGATGACATCGCAGTCGCATGACCGCGGCGTCGAGCAACTTCTCGACGCCGGCCCGATCGTACAGGACGAACCGTTCACCCATGTTCCTCTCCCGGAGCCGGGGCACTTTTACCAGTTTAGTGTATCCACTTGGGGTGGGGTGGCGGGCGAGCGGTCGATTCGTTCCCTATACTTTCCTCAGGGTGACGTCCCGGCGCACCGCATCGGAGGCGTTACGGATTCTCATGCGGACAAAGGAGGTCTTCATGCCGTATTCCAGCGATCTGTCATCTCTTCGGTCGGTGCGCGGGTTGGGGCTCGCACTGTCGCTCTTGCTGGCTTCGTTCTTCATCGGCAGCGCCCAGGCGTCGACCCCCCGGCTCGATGTCCATTACGTGCCCACGCCGCACGAGGTCGTCGCGCGCATGCTCGAAATGGCCGACGTGCAGCCCGAGGACTACGTGATCGACCTCGGATCGGGTGATGGCCGGATCGTCATCGCAGCCGTGCGCGACCGCAATGTGCGCCGGGCGCTGGGAATCGACCTCGATCCGGAACGCGTGTCCGAAGCGCGCGAGAACGCGCGCAAGGAAGGCGTCGAGGACCGCGCCGTCTTCGAGCAGGGCGATCTGTTCCAGAAGGATTTTTCCGATGCGACGGTGCTGACGATGTACCTGCTCAGCTCGCTCAACCTGCGCCTCAAGCCGATGATCCTCGAACGCATGGCCCCCGGTACGCGCATCGTCTCGCACGCGTTCGACATGGGCGAATGGGTCCCCGACCGGCACGACGAGGTCGGCGGACGCAACATCTACCTGTGGATCGTGCCCGCCCGGGTGGCTGGTCGCTGGCAGATCGAAACCTCGGACGGCCACGCGTTGACGCTCATGCTGGACCAGACCTACCAGCATATCAGCGGCCGTGCATTGGAAGACGGGGTGCAATCCGTACTGGGTGATCTCGCCCTGAACGGGCGCGAGATCCGCTTTTCGGTCGGCCCGCAGCGCTATGTGGGCATCGTCGACGGCGACACCATCGTCGGCGTGCAGGGCGCGGGCAGCGCATCGAACTGGAGCGCCCGTCGGATGTGAGCGGCGCGCGGGGCGGGGGGCGTCCTGCGGCGCCCGCGCAGGCCGCCGTTGCTCCGTTCAGCTGCCCAGGATCTGCTGGATCCCGTCGGTCACGGTCCGGTTCGCGCCCTCCATCGCCGCCAGCGCTTCGAGGGCGGCATCGCTGCGGCCTGCGTAGTGCAGTTCCAGCGCCTGGCGCGCGAATTCATGCACCTTCTTGTGCGGCGATTCGAGTGCCGCATAGCCGGGCAGGCGGCCGAACCGCGCCTGGCCCTCGTCGCTGTAGTACCAGCGCCCGAGTCGGCATTCGGTTTCGTCGGGGAGCGCCTCGGGGCGCAGGTCGGACAATCCCAGGAAGACCTTGTAGACCTCGAGCTTCAGCGTGATCTCCTCGATGTTGGCCAGTTCGATCGTGGCCAGCAGCGCCGAATCCGTCACCGCCGTCTCCATGCGTCGCGACAGGTCCATGAGCTGGCGCATGTTGTCGACGGCCTGTTCGCTGTTGGCCGAGAAGCGGGCCGCGTCCCCGGCGCCGGCCTGCATCACCGCCCGCGCGCTTTCGGTTTCCGCCTGGATCGTGCCGACCAGGTTGCCGATGTCGGCGGTGGCCTGGCTCGTGCGCTCGGCGAGCTTGCGCACCTCGTCGGCCACCACCGCGAAACCGCGACCGGCCTCGCCGGCCCGGGCCGCCTCGATCGCGGCGTTGAGCGCCAGCAGGTTGGTCTGGTCGGCCACCTCGCGGATGAGCTGGACGATGCCGCCGATCGAGCCCGCGTGGCGGTGCATGACCTCGATGTTCGCCGCCGCGTTCGTGATCGTGTCGTTCATCTGCCGGAGGTTGCTCGCGATCTCGTCGAACGCGGCGCGGTTGTGTTCCGACAGCGAGGCCGCCTCGACCGCCGACGCCTTCTCGTCGTTGAGCGTACCCGTCAGCCGCTCGAAGGACTGGCTCACGCCGCCGAGCGAATCGCCGAAGGTCCCGAGGTTGTGGAACACGCGGGTGAGGTTGGCGCGATCCTTCTCCAGCGCATGCGCCTGGGCGATCCAGCGCTCGCGCTCGCCCTCCAGTTCGACGACGCGCGCTTGCAGGCGCTCGTTATCCTGCAGCAGCGCGGCACGCCTGGATTCCGCTTGTTCGTGGTTCTTGCGGGTAGTCAGGACGATCATGGCAAACTCCGAATCGGGGATATAGTTGAGTAAACTACTATGGTATTACGTCGAAGCTTTGATGTATATCAAGTCTGTGGACGTCCGGTTTTCGCATCTCGTGCATCCCGCGACGCGATTCGAAGACCGGAACGTCGATGCGGAAACGTTGGCATAATCGCTCGGGTACGCAAGAATGGAACGGTCGCCCGGACAGGATGAGGAGGACGGTAGTGAACAGGTCCGATGTGCTGCAGCGGCTCAAGGAGAGCAAACCCTACGTGATGCGCGAGTTCGGAGTCACCGATCTGGCCCTGTTCGGCTCGGTTGCACGTGGGGAGGCAACCGAGGCCAGCGACGTCGACGTTCTCGTGCGTTTCGACGGACCTGCAACGTCCAGGCGCTACTTCGGTGTGCAGTTCTACCTGGAGGATGTGCTGGGGTGCCAGGTGGATCTCGTTACGGAGAAGGCCTTGCGTGCAGAACTCAGGTCCCATGTCGAACGCGAAGCCGTCCATGTCTGAAGCGTCCTCGCGAAAACGCGAGTGGCACTTCTATCTGGATGACATGATCGGATTTGCCCGGCAGGCGCAAGCCTATACGAAGGGGATGAACCAGGAGGCCTTCCTCGAGAACCGTCTCGTCTACGATGCGACGCTGCGCAACCTCGAGCTGATCGGCGAGGCGGCAACGCACATCCCCCTGGAGGTGCGTACTGCCCACGGACACATTCCCTGGCGACTGATCATCGCAACCCGCAACCAGCTCATCCATGCTTATCTGGGGATCGATCCCGATACGGTATGGAGCATCGTCGAGGATGACCTCCCGGTTCTGCTTGATGGCCTCGAGCGCCTCAAGCAGGTGTGGCAATCCGGGTAGTTGTCGTCGATCGATCCATCCATGAACCACTGAACCCTCATGCGTCCAGCCCAACTGATCCCGATCCTCGAACGCGAATTCCTGAGTGCGGCCGACGGTCACCATACGCCGGTCATGCTGTGGGGGCCGCCGGGAGTGGGGAAATCGCAGATGGTAGCGGAGGTGGCGGCGAAGCACGGGGTACCGGTGATCGACGTCCGCCTGTCGCAGATGGAGCCCTCGGACCTGCGCGGCATCCCGTTCCGGACCGGTGACAGCGTCGAATGGGCCGTGCCGGCGATGCTTCCCGACGCCCGGCGCCACGGCGTGCGTGGCATCCTGTTTCTCGACGAGATCACCTCCGCGCCGCCGTCGGTGTCCGCCGCGGCCTACCAGCTCATCCTCGACCGTCGCCTGGGCGCCTACGAGGTGCCGCCCGGCTGGGCGATCTTCGCGGCCGGCAACCGCCAGGGCGACCGCGGCGTGACCTACGCGATGCCCGCGCCGCTTGCCAACCGCTTCTCGCACTTCGAGGTCGAGCCCAACCTCGACGACTGGTCGCAGTGGGCGTGGGAGAACGGCATCGACGAGCGCCTGATCGGCTTCCTGCGCTTTCGCCCGGAGCTGCTGTTCGACTTCGACCCCGCGCGCAACCCGACCGCCTTCCCGACGCCGCGTTCGTGGGAGTTCGCGCACCGCGCGCTGCAGAAGTTCGGCGACGCTCCCGAGCTGCTCCCGCCGGCACTGGCCGGTTGCGTGGGCCAGGCCGCCGGCATCGAGCTGGCCGCGTACCTGGCCAACCTCGCACGCCTGCCCGACCTCGACGCGATCGTCGCCGGCCGCCCCGCCGAGGTGCCGCAGGACACCGACCTGCAATACGCCGTGGCCGCCGCGCTGGTCGCCCGCGCGATCCGCAGTCGCGACAGCGCCGAATTCGCCGCGCTGCTCGGCCACATCCTCGACTACGCCGGTCGCCTGCCGCTGCGGGAGATGGGCGTGATGCTCGTCTCCGACCTTCACCGCAACATCGGCCAGCCGCTGTTCGCCGTGCCGCAGTTCGCGAACTGGGCGAACCGGGTGGCCGATCTCGTCCTGTACGAATGACGCCGAGCCCGGATCCGACGCCCCCGGCCGCAAGCCCGGCCCGCAAGCTGGCTGCCGCGCGCACGCGCCTGATCCTGGACCGGCCCTTTCTCGGCGCGCTGGTGCTGCGCCTGCCGATGGTCGAGGCCGGGCCCTGGTGCCGCACGTCCGCCACGGACATGAAGCAGTTCTACTACAACCCCGCCTGGATCGACCGCCTGTCGGCCTCGCAGCTCGAATTCGTGCTCGCCCACGAGGCGCTGCACTGCGCGCTGGGGCACTTCCTGCGCCGCGGCCACCGCATCCAGCGCAAATGGGACCTCGCCTGCGACTTCGCGATCAACCCCATCCTCGCCAACGACGGCCTGCACCCGCCCGCCGAGGCGGTGGTGCTGGAACAGTTCGAGAACCAGAGCGCCGAGGAGATCTACCCCTGCCTCGACGACAGCTTCGACAACGAGACACTGGACCAGCACCTCTACGACGAGTCCGCCGAAGGCGGCCAGGGCGGGCGCGGAAACCAACCCCCGCCCGAGGACGCGCCGCCGCACGATCGGGACGGTTCGGGTGGCGGTGCGCAAGCCCGTGACCGCGAGTCGCCGCCGGACGAAGGCGGCAGCCCGCGCGAGGCCTCGCCCGATCCCCGTCCGGGTGGGAACGGATCCGAGGAAGGCGAGCGCGACGGCCGCGACGGCCCGCCCGCGCCGCTGTCCGCCCGCGAACGCGAGGAACTGGGCCGGAAGTGGCCGCAGTACCTCGCCAGCGCCGCGCAGCAGGCCCGCCAGGCCGGCAAGCTTGGTGGCGCGATGGCGCGCCTGGTCGACGCCTGGCTCGAACCCCGGCTGCCGTGGCGCGCCCTGCTCGCGCACTACCTCTTCGACCAGGCGCGCAACGACTACAGCTACCAGCGCCCCTCGCGCCGCGAAGGTGAGATGATCCTGCCGTCGCTGCGCAGCGCGCAGTGCGATCTCGTCGTCGCGATCGACACCTCCGGGTCGATCGGCGAGCCGGAGCTGTCCGAGTTCCTCTCCGAGATCGACGCGATCAAGGGCGCATTGCCGGTACGCGTCACGCTGCTCGCCTGCGACGCCGCCCTGGCGGCCGATGGTCCGTGGGTGTTCGAACCCTGGGAGCCGATTCGCCTGCCGCGCAGTTTCGAAGGGGGCGGCGGAACCGACTTCGCACCCGTGTTCGCGTGGGTCGACGCGCAGCCCCTGCGCCCGGATGCGCTGGTGTACTTCACCGATGCCGACGCCGCGTTTCCGCCCCGCCCGCCCGACTACCCGGTGCTCTGGCTCGTGAAGGGCGGCCGGCCCGTCCCCTGGGGCAGACGGATCCAGCTCGACGGATGACGAACGAACTCGCCCCCGAAGACAGCCTGCGCCTGAACGTGCTGATGGCCGCCGACCCGGTGCTCGCCGTGCGCATCGACGAGGCCGCGATGACGCTGCACGCGCTGACCGCGGGCGGCGAGGCGCGGGTCCGCCTGCATCCGCGCGGCCGCCCCGACCAGTATCTCGCCCGCGTGCGGGAGTTTTTGGGCGGCCATGCGCTCGACTCGCCCGGCGGCTACCCGGTGTATCTGCAGCGCTGGACGCGCATGGGCCAGACCTCGGACCGCAATCTCGAAGCCTTGCTGCGGCTCGGCGAGCCCGAGGCCGTCGTCGCCGTCGCCCAGGCACCGGGCCTCACCGACGAACTCGCGCAGCGCGTGTGGTGGTGCCAGCCGACGATGGAGATCGCGCGCTGGATGCTCGACAAGGATGCCGTCGTGCACGGGGCGATGGGCAAGGTGCTCGCCGACTTCCTCGTCGAGCACCTGCCTTTCGAGGAAGACCCCGACGCCCGTCTGCAGACCATCCGGCTCGTCCTGCACGGCCGTCTCGTCGACGACGCCACGGTCGCCAGGTTGTGGCGCCAGGCACGCGGCACGCCCTACTACTACGTCGGTTTTCTCGAAAGCCGACCCGACGACCTGCCCGCAGACCGGCCCGCCCGTGCCGACCATGCCGAGGTCGCCATCGCGGTGCAGGCGCTGGTCGACGGCGGAAACGCCTGGGCCGAGCGTTATCTGTCCCTGCTCACGCCCAACGGCCAGACCTGGCTGCACGCCGTCGCCGAGGTGCTCGCACGCCCGGCCACGCCGGCCATCTTGCGCGCCTTGCTCGATGCAGTCGGGCGCCGATTCCGCATCATCGGCGAATCCATGCGCCGCGACCGTTTCGAGGATCTCCAGGCCGCCGCGCATGCGCTCGCGCACGGCAAGGCCGAAGCGCCGCCCGACCTGCAGGCCCTGATCGCCGCGCAGCCGCATGCGCGCGAAGGGATCGAGGCCATGCTGCTGCTCGCCAGCCTGACCCGCGACGTCGCCGATCCCTGGCTGGTGCGCAACACCGCCGTCGGGGCGCTCATGCGCCGCAAGCTCGACCCGCTCGCCGCCCCCATCGCACAGGCGCTCGAACGCCTGCGCACGCCGGAGCCCCGCCCATGAAGCTCTACCTCGACCCCGACCACGCCCGCGAAGTCCCCGCCCTCATCCGCAGCGCCAACAAGACCCGCAAGCGCTACCCCGAAGGCGTCGTCGAAGTCGTCGCCACCCCCGAAGAAGCCCGCGCCCGCGCCACCGACGGCCTGCACCCGGCCATCGTCGTCGGCCCGTCGCGCTCGTCCGAGGGCTTCCGGATGTTCTACCTGGTGCGATGGCTGTAGGCCCCGCCATCCGCATTCATGCCCGCGAAACGTGACAAAGTTGCAGATCCGCGCCTTCTTATGCCTGTAAGATAGCCCGAAATGGGCATGCCGGATGCGCATGCTGGACGCTTGAAGCGCTCAGCGGTACAAGCTCCCAAGACGACGGAGCCACCGCAATGGCAAGACGCTGCTGTCGGAAACACGAAAACTCAGCCGAACGGAGCCCGCTTTCCAGGAGGGCGGCAGATATCGTTCGTCACAGCGACAGTCGTACAGCGGGCGTGGAATGCTCGCAACACCACGCAAGCTCGACCGCCACCTGGATGTCGAAGATTGATCCAGCGAGAGCCGACAAACCTTTTCCCGCACGATCCCAGGTGGGTACTCATGACGGGTTTGTCGAAACGGATATGGCTGTAAATAACGCGTAGATAAGAAATTAGGTATATAAAGCAGCTACTTGGAGTGACGTGTTGTCCGATTTACACGTCAGGTTGAATTGTTATTCGTCAATATTGACGTCTACAACACGTTGGGCCTCATGAGCAACACACTCGATCCAGACATCGCCGACATGAAACTAAGCGACGGCGAAAAATGGGGACTTCAGGTCTATCGAAACTACTCGCGAGCTTTTGGAGAGCACCGCGTTAAGGAGTTCGTCGAGCAAACCTCACCCTTCGTGACAGAGGTTAAGCTTTTCGAGCAAATTGCCGCACTTGTGGTCTCCGAGGAAGCTCGGGTTATTCCGGTGATTGCAGCTGCTTACGCCGACGACCGGCTAGAAGAGATGTTTAAGCGAGAAATTCCGGATGGCGTTCCCGGAGGGCGCAGCGCGCTAATGTCTGGATTTGGTCCATTAGCAAGACTCTCACAACGGATTCAAATGGCCTTTGCCTTCGGTTGGCTCAGCAAAGATCTACTTATTGAGTTCGATCACATCCGAAAAATCCGCAATGATCTATCGCACAAGTGGGACTTTGAGCTACTTGAGCGAAGAATGAAGGAACTCATTGAAGAAAAGCAAACACCGTTCGAAGAACAGTTGGGCGATGGTGTGCGTCTGCCGAAAAACTTCCATGATTCAATGCAGCCCCTAGATCGTTTCAGGGTTCGAGTCATTTGGATGCTCGGGCGGCTGACCTATGAGACTCGCCTTTGGGTGCCTGCGTTAAAAGCTGGAATTGCGCCAGAAGAGGCCCTGTATGGCCCCAATGCTCCAGTAATGCTGCGAACGATAGCTGCAATATCGGTCGCGTCCACTAAGGCGATCGCGCGCACATGAGGCCCAACCCATCAATCCACAGGACGCTGCGCGATAAAGCCGCGCAGCGCCTGTGATTTCAAACGTTGAACTAAACCGCTGACGCGGTGGTGGCGCAAGCTGCTGCCGCGTTTGTGTTTTCCGGGCCGCAGCGCCCGCTCGACGCGCACAAGGCGCGCAGTGCCATCCTCGTTGCCGGGAATGTTCCCGGTCACGACGAGGAGAGCGACATGTCGTCACTGCGTCAACGAATGGACGAGGCGATGGTGCTGCGCGGCTTTGCAGTGCGTACCCGCGAGGCGTACCTGCTGTGTGTTCGGGCGCTCGCGAAGCATTACCGGCGCCCGCCCGACCAATTGAGCGTCGCGGAGCTGCAGGCCTACCTGCTGCACCTGATCACCGAGCGGCATCTTGCCTACGCGAGCGTCAATCAGGCCGCCTGCGCCTTCCGCTTCCTGTTCCGCGAGGTGCTCGGCGAGCGCACGCTGTGGCTCGAGATTCCGATGGCCAAGGTGCCCAAGCGCCTGCCGCTGGTCTTCTCGCGCGGCGAGGTGGTGCGCCTGTTCGACGCCTGCGCCAATCCGCGCAACCGCACGCTGTTGATGACGACCTACGCGGCGGGGCTGCGCGTGTCCGAGGTGTGCGCCCTGCAGCTCTCCGACATCGAGAGCGCGCCCGACCGCATGTGCCTCAAGGTTCGCTATGGCAAGGGCGGCAAGGACCGCTATACGATGCTCTCGCCGCAGCTACTTGCCGAGCTGCGCGCGTACTGGCGTGCCTGCCGGCCCCGCCATTGGCTGTTTCCGGGCGGCGACGGCACCCGGCCGTTGGCCATCAGCACGGCGCAACGCATCTACTGGGCCGCGCGTGATGCCGCAGCGCTGCCCACGGCGGCCGGCATCCATACCCTTCGCCACAGCTTCGCCACCCATCTGCTCGAGGCCGGTGTCGATCTGCCCACCATCCAGCGTCTGCTCGGTCACGGCTACATCTCGACGACGATGCGCTATCTGCATCTGGCCCGTTCGCGGCTGACCGCCACCCCCTCGCCACTCGACCTGCTCGTCCGCGACTGAGGGCGTGCGGTGTCCGGCCCCACAGGGCTCGCCGCGGTGCTCGCGGCCTTCGGTGCCGCGTATCTTGCCGAGCATCCGCTGACCGTCACTCAGGCCAAGGCCTGGCGGGCAATTGTGGCCTGCCGCACGCCCACGCTCGGCGGCCACGTCGAAACCTGCGACGGGTGCGGCGCGGTGCGCCACCTCTTCCATTCCTGCCGCAACCGGCACTGCCCGCGCTGCCAGATGCGAGCCAAGGAAGCGTGGCTCGCCGCACGCCGGCGCGAGCTCTTGCCGGTGCCGTACTTCCACTTGGTGTTCACCCTCCCGCATGCGCTCAATCCGCTGGTGGCCGCCCACCCGCGCCGCCTCTACGAGCGGCTCTTCGCCGCTGCCTCGGCCACGCTTACCGAATTTGCCGCCGACGCGCGCCACCTCGGCGGCGAGGCTGCCTTCATGTCAAGGGCAAGCGAATTTTCCCCAGTGTGGTAATTCAAATTTCCCCACCCGGTTGGGTTTGTTCGTCGAATGAGCGGACGAGGCCGGATTTGAGCTTCTCCTTGAGGCGATAGGAGTTGCCGCGG
>JBJHDM010000067.1:0-15695 GCA_050486545.1 Rhodocyclaceae bacterium
CGTGCGCCTTGCGCGCGTGCGCGACCCGAACAACTGGTGGAACACGGACGACCTGGTGCTCACCATCGTCGACACCGGCGAGACGATCACGGTCAAGCGGCATTTCGTTGCAGGCCCCCGGCACGCGGTCGAGGAGATCGTGTTCGCGGACGGCACGGTGTGGGGTGAAGAGGAGATTCGCAGCCGGGTGCTGATCGGCGGTGATGGCGACGACGAGCTGCGCGGGTTTGTCGGGCGCGACAACTTCATCGATGGCGGGGCCGGGAGCGACACCTTGGTCGGCAGTGCGGGCAACGACACCTTGATCGGCGGCGAGGGCGACGACCTGTTGGTGGGTGGCGGCGGCGACGATCTGCTGATCGGTGGGCAGGGTACGGATACCTTGCGTGGCGGCAACGGTTCGGATACCTATCGCTTCGGCCTGGGCGATGGCTTCAACGTGATCGAGGAGGGTTACGATCCGGCGAGTAGCGACACCATCGAGCTGGCCGAGGGCATCGCCCCGGAAGACGTGACGATACGCTACACGCGCGATGGCCACATGACGGTGAGCCTGCAGGATGGGACGACGATCCTGGTCCGCAATCAGGTCGTGTCGTGGGCGGTGAGTGCCGGACACGGTATCGAGTTGTTGCGCTTTGCCGACGGCACCGTATGGGACAAGAACCTGCTCGACATGCAGGCCGTAATCGGCACGGAAAGAGACGACACCATTGTCTCGGGCCATGCCGACGATGTCGTCGATGGGGGAGGCGGCAACGACGTGTTCGTGAACCTTGGCGGCTACGACACCTATCTTTTTGGTGTGGGGGACGGACACGACACGATTGAGGGCGGGCGCGGCAAGGTGGTGTTCAAGGCCGGCGTCGACCAGCTTGGCGTGAGCTTTGCCAGAGACCAGGGCGATCTGATCGCGACGATCGATGCGTCCGGGGATTCGATACGCATCGGCAACTGGTTCTACACAGGGTCGAGTTGGCGCATTGACCGCTTCGAGTTTGCCAACGGTGCCAGCTTAAGCGCGGCGGACGTCCAGGCGCTGGTGAGCGTCGAGAGCGACTCCGAGATCCTCCACGGCTCGCCGGGCGACGATCTGATCACCGGCAGCGACAGGCATAGCACCATCTATGGCCGTGACGGCAACGACACCCTGATTGGTGGCGGGGGAGACAATCGCCTGTACGGCGAGGCTGGTGACGACCTGCTGATCGGCGGCGCGGGGCATGACACGCTCTACGGCGGCGCAGGCAACGACACCTTGAACGGTGGAGCCGGCCGAGACGTGCTGTACGGTGGGGCGGGAAACAATACCTACCTGATGGAGCGCGGCAGCGGACTCGATACGGTGTATGCGTCGAATGCGACGGTTGCCGATGATGCGGTCGTATTCGGCGCCGGGATCCGACCTGAAGACATCACGGTGCAGATGGGCGGGCGCAGTTGGAGCATGCCCGAGCCGGGCGACGTTGGTTACGTTGAGATGGTGGTCGGCTTCGGCGGAGACGATGCGGTGATCATCCGCAACGAGAGTGGGCGCGACCTCGGGCGCGGTGCGGTGAGGCGCTTCCGCTTCGAAGACGGCACCGAACTCAGCCTCGAGGACATGGTGGCACGCGCAGACGATGGGGTGATGGGCTGGCAGAGCCGGCGGAGTGACGACTCGACGCTGCTGCTTGGCAGTGCCGCGGATGACCACATTGAGGACCATTCCGGTCAGTCCGTAGTGGTTCGCGCGGGTGCCAACGACGACTATATCTATCTCTCGGGTGGCGACAACGTCGTATCGGCCGGCAGTGGAAACGATACGGTGTATGCCGGTTTCGGCGACGACGTCATTGCCGGCGAGGCCGGAGACGATGTGATCGACGGTGGGGATGGCGACGATACCTTCCTGTTCAACTACGGCGACGGGAACGACGTGCTTACCGCCGGAGAAGGGACGGACACGCTGTCGTTCGGCGGGGGTATCACCCCGGACTTGCTCGGCGCGCACTTCGATACAGGCGGTCGGCTCGTCCTCACGATCGATGGCGGCGAGGGCGGAAGTGTGACGCTGGCCGGCGTCACGCTCGATGCGCTGCCCGGCGATCTGGAACGGATACAGTTCATCGATGATGACGGGCGAGTGCGGGTGTTCGATTTTTCCGCCTGGGTGGGTGCCAATGCGGCGGCGCTGCATGCCGCCGGCGCGAGCGCACCGCTGGCCTTTGTCGCGACCGGTTTCGAGTTGACCGGCACCGTGGCCCCCGCGGGTGGGCTGGAGGCGGTGGCCTATGCGCAAAGCGGCAATCTGTTCGGCGAAGCGACGCTTGCGCACAATGCGCCGACCGATGGTGATGACGTGATCTTCGGCACCCCCGGGGCGGATGGGATCGACGCCGGTGCGGGCAACGACATCGTGATCGGGCTGGCCGGCGACGACACGATCTTCGGTGGGGTAGGCGACGACCTGATCTACGGGGGTGATGGCGACGATTGGCTCGAGGGCGGACCTGGAAATGACACCCTGTATGGTGGACAGGGTGCCGACACCTTGCGCGGTGGCCCAGGTCGGGACGAGCTGTACGGCGGCTGGGGTGGGGACACCTACTTGTACCATGTCGGCGACGAGGAGGTGCTGATCGATGATGAGCACCGCGTGATCGAGTGGGGCTACGGTGGCGAGTGGGGCTACGGTGGCGAGTGGGGCTACGGCGGCGAGTGGGGCTACGGCGGCGCGATCGTCGACGACGCACCGAACATCCTGCAGTTCGGCGAGGGGATTCGGCCGGAGGATCTGCGCTATTCCGAGCGTGGCGGCGACCTGATCATCGAGTTTGCCGGTCGTCCCGACGATCGTGTGATCCTGCGCGGCTACGCACCGCACCGCGCCACGCAGACGCGCTCGGTGGACATCATCCGGTTCGCCGATGGCACCGAGATCGCCGCCGAGACCATCGAGGCCGCCGGGGTGACCGCGCTCGGTGGTGACGAGGGCGCCTGGCTCGAGGGTACGCGCTTCGCGGACACCCTGGTCGGCGGCGAGGGGGATGACTACTTCCATAGCCAAGGCGGATCGGACCTGCTGGTGGGGGGCGTTGGCTCGGACACCTACCGCATCCATCGCGATTGGGGTGCGGACGCTGCGCACGTGACCATCGTCGAGACCTGGCGCGAGGGGGACTTCAACCGGCTCGAACTCACCGGCGATGTCGGCGCGGACGAGCTGCATTTCGTCTTTGATGGGCGCGATCTGGTGCTCATGCTGGGCGAGGACGGCAGCAGCGTGCGCTTTGCCGGTTTCGATCCGCGCGTGCCCGGCATGCAGCCGCCGGTCGATGAGGTGGCCTTGCCGTGGCAGGGGATCGTGCTGAGCTTCGACGAACTGCTCGCCCGTGGCATCCACTATGGCGAGCATGCCAACGATGTGTACGAGATCAATATCGGTGATGGCGAAGTCAGCATCGCCGATGTTGCGACAATCGATGCCCCGAACACGGTTCGCTTTGGCGCTGGCATTACCGCCGAGGGCCTGCAGGATCGCCTGTCATTCGCCGAGAACGGCGAGGGCGGGCACTGGCTGCTCGTGCATTACGGTGGAGAAGGCGACGTGCTGCGGCTCGCGGGCTTCAACCGCGACGATGTGCTCGGCGGTGGACACGCAGTGGAGCATTTCCTGTTCGCCGACGGCACGGTGGTGGATTACGCCACGCTGGCAGCGTGGGGGTTCACGGTCGAGGGTGACGAGGGCGACAACACCGTGCGGGGCAGCAACCTCGACGACCGCTTGTACGGTGGGCAGGGCAATGACATGTTGATCGGCGGCGCCGGCAACGATGCCTACGTCTTTGCGCCGGGAGACGGGGTGGACACCATCATCGACAGCGGCGACGAGGATTTCAACTTCATCCGTTTCACGGGAGGACTGACGTCCGACGATGTTACCCATGAGTGGGATGGGGGCACCTTGCTGTTGCATTACGGGCCGGGCGATACGGTTCGAATCGAGAACTTCTTCTCCGAGACGACCGGAAACGCGGCCATTCTGGTGATGGTCTTCGAGGATGGAACCGTCGAACCCCTGCTGCAGCGCCTCAACCGTGCACCAACGGCCAACGGTGAGCTTGCATCCGCGGCGGCCGAGCTTGGCGAGGCATTCATCTATGCGCTTCCCGAGGGCTTCTTCGAAGACCCCGATGTCAATGATCACCTGCGCTTGAGTGCTCGTCTCGCCAATGGCGACACACTGCCGGACTGGCTCGCCTTCGATGCAACCACAGGGCAGTTCAGCGGCACGCCGACGGACTCGGACCTCGGGACGCTTGCCGTGGTCGTGACCGCAATGGATCACTTCGGCCTGACGGTCGAGCGGTCTTTCGAGCTCACGGTGCGGGATCAGGATCATTGTGGTCCCGTGACCCAACCCGACACCGCAACGGTCAAGGAAGACCGCACCCTGCTCGCCTGGGGCAATGTGCTGGCCAACGACAGCCATCCCGAGGGCGCGGCGCTGCATGTGGCCGATGCCGGGATCCGGCGCGGTGAATATGGTTGGCTGAAACTGTTGCCCAACGGCGGCTACGCCTACGTGCTGGACAATTTCTCGTCGAAGGTCCAGGGCCTGGGTGCGGGCGAGACGGTCGAGGAGCGGTTCGGTTACCTGGCGAGCGACGGCGAGAACGCTGCGCCGGGCGAACTCGTCGTGACGGTGCAGGGGACGAACGACATCCCCGAGCTTGCCCGCCGCCTGCCGAACGTGCAACTGGCGCGAGGCAAGGCGTTCTCGTGGCAGATTCCCGAGAGCAGTTTCATCGACCGCGACCGCAACGACGTGCTGAGCTATTCGGCGATGCTGGCGAACGGCCGGCCGCTGCCGCAATGGCTCGCGTTCGACCCGGCAACGCAGACCTTCAGTGGCACTGCGCCAGCCGGTGCGAAGAGCAAATTGGACGTGAAGGTGGTCGCAACGGACGGTCATGGTGACCAATCCACGGCTTCCGGTGGCTTCAGGATCACCTTCGGCAACAAGACGGTGGTGGAGAAGGGCAATGCCGGTGTAGGCAACGGCATCGATGCACCGCCGCCTGGGCATGCGTCCGACCACAACGACGGACCCGGAACCGGACCCGGAAAACCCGGCAGCAAGCGCAACGGCAGGGGGCATGACGCGCTGGCGGACTTCCTGGACGGTTTCGGGGCCATCGACAAGAATTCGCCGTTCTGGCCGGCTCTGCAACGGAGTGGGTTCGAGCGCTGCCGGGAAGCGGCGGCCACTCCGTCCGCCCCGGTGCCGATGTCGGAGCGGCAAACGGCCGATGCCATCGAGCGGCACTGGACCCGGCTCATGCGGACGCTGGACCAGCTTGATGCGGGAAGGCGCGGTATGCCGGCGTGGGCCGACTCCGCGCGTGGCGCCGAGCTGTCCGGGTTCGCCGGAGCGATGCACGGCGGCATGCATGCGATGGTTCGTGGGGGGGCGGACGGCTTGCCGATGGCGGTCGGCGGTGCGCAGCTGAAAACCTTCGCGGGGCTGCGCGCGGGGCTCGAGTCCCTGCGTTGCTGAGATCGGCGGTCGATCCGTGGCGCGAATCCTGATCGCCTGGGAGCTGGGCGAGGCGCTGGGCCATTTGGCCCGCGCGCTTCGCCTGGCGCTTCGCTTGCGTGAGCGCGGGCACGAGGTCGTGCAGGTGTTGAAGCATCTGCCCGAGCCAGGCGGTCTGGCGGGTGTGCCGGGCGTACTGTGCCTGCCGGCCCCGCCCTTGCGGCAAAGCGCCCCCCCGGATGGGATTGGGCCGGTCAACTACGCGGACCTGCTGCGGTGCTGCGGCTATGCCGATGCGGCCGAGCTGGCCACGCGACTGACGCGCTGGCGTGGTCTCCTCGACCGCACGCGCCCGGACGTGCTGCTGGCCGACCATGCTCCGACCGCATTGCTTGCGGCGCGGATGGGGGGCATTGCGCATCTGGCGGCCGGTAACGGCTTTGCTGTTCCGCCGCGTGTCGATCCGTGGCCATCCATCCGACCATGGCAAGCCGTGGATACAGGCCGGCTGCATGCCGCAGAACGGGCGCTCGACCACGTGGTCGACGCGGCGTTGGCACGTCTTGGATGCGCGGAGCGGGTGCGTGTGCGGGAGCTGTTCGGCACTCAGGATGTACTGGATACCTTCCCTGAACTGGACCATTACGATCCACGTCCCGGGGTGAACTATGCCGGCCCGATCCTGTATTCAGCCGCATCGCAGCCGCTGGCGTGGCGACGGAGCGAGGGATCTCGGGTGCTGGCCTACCTGCGAACGCCGATGCCCGGCTTCGGGTCGCTGGTGAAGGGCTTGGCGGACAGCGGCGCCGAGGTACTGTGCGTAGTGCCCGGCTTGCCGGCCGATGTGGCGCGCGGGCTCGCTACCCGCCGAATGCGCATCGCCTGCGTGCCGGTCGCTTTTCCAGCCTTGCTGCGTGAGGCGTCACTGGCCGTGGGGTACGGCAGCAGCGGGTTTGCAACCGAAGCGCTGCTGGCCGGTGTGCCGGTGCTGTCGCGCCCGCGCCACGTCGAGCAGGCCCTGTTTGCCCGGCGCATCGCAGCACTCAATGCGGGCCGCCTGCTTGAAGGCCGTCTTGCCCCGGGGGGCGTTGCCGACGTCGTGCGGGACCTGCTCGAGCAGTCCGATACGCGCGCGTCCGCCCAAGCGTTTGCCGAACGTCACCGCGACTACTGCCCGGATGGGGCGGTGGACCGGACGGTGGCCGCCATCGAGCGATGCGTCGGCGTCGGTTCGACGCCTGCTCTCCATCCGAACCTCGTCCCCGAGAACACGATGCCATGACCGCTCCGACCCGCTCTGCCTCCGAAGTCGACGACGACTACCTCCGCTTTCATCCGCCGCTGGTGCGGCTTCAGCATGCCGCGCCGAGCCCGCTGGGCCGGCGGGTGCTGTGGACGCTGGCGGCCTTGCTCGCCTTCCTGCTCGTGTGGGCCCTGGCCGGCCGCCTGGACATCGTCGCGGTGGCCGAAGGGCGGATCGTTCCGACCGGCTACCTGAAGATCGTGCAGCCGGCCGAAGCCGGGATCGTGCAGGAGATCCTCGTTCGCGAGGGCGACGCGGTGCAGGCCGGGCAGGTGATCATGCGCATGGATGCACTGGCTACCGAAACCGACCTGGAAGCCCTCACACTCGACCATGTACGTCGGCGGCTTGCGTTGCAGCGCATCGATGCCGAACTGGAGGGGCGGGACTTCGAGCCCGGGACCACGGGCCCGGATGCCCTGGTGGCGGAAACCTTCGCGCAGTTCCGGGCCAATCGTGAAGCCTTGTCCGCCGCGCTGGCCGAGGAACGCACCCGCCTGGCCCGGGCGCGCCAGGAATGGGCCGCTGCGGTGCAGCAGAAGGCGCGGCTGGAAGCGATCCTGCCCCACTACCGCGAGCAGGAACTGGCCTTCGACCGGCTGGCAGAGAAAGGCTTCAGCGGGCAGTTGCTGGTCAGCGACAAGCGCCGAGAACGCATCGAGCGCGAGCAGGAACTCGCGACCCAGGACCACCTGATTGCGTCGGCGCAGGCTGGCGTCGAGCAGTCCGAAAAGAAGCTGCGGCAGATCGAGGCGGACTACCTGCGGCAGCTGCATGCCGAAAGGAGCGAGGTGCAGGCGCAGGTCGGGCGTCTGGCTGCGGAACTGGAAAAACACCGCCACCGACGGGCGCTGATGGAACTGCGGGCGCCGCGGGACGGCGTGATCAAGGACCTGGCCACGCACACCGAGGGGACTGTGGTCCAGCCCGGAACCATCCTCGCCAGTCTGGTGCCGCAGGACGAACGGTTGTTGGCCGAGGTGTGGGTGTCCAACGAGGACATCGGCTTCGTGCACCCGGGGCAGACGGTCAAGCTCAAGTTCGCCGCGTACCGCTTCCAGAAGTACGGCATGGGCGAGGGCACGGTGATCCATGTGAGCGCCGATGCGCAGAGCGAGGACGAAGCGCGCGCCGCGGGCGACGCCACTGCCCGGCGCCCCCTAAGGTACAAGGCATTGGTGGCCGTCGGCTTGCCTGAGCTGGAAGTCGACGGTCGTCGCTATCCACTGTCGGTTGGCATGCAAACCAACGCCGAGATCCTGCTCGGTCGGCGCACGGTCGCGGAGTACCTGCTGTCGCCGGTGCGCAAGGCCTGGCACGAGGCCGGGCGGGAGCGTTGAGCGCGCGCCCGCCGATCCGTCCGGGACTCAGCTCTCGTACGCCTCCATCGGAATGCAGCTGCAGTGCAGGTTGCGGTCGCCGTAGACGTCGTCGATGCGATTGACCGCGGGCCAGAACTTGTTGTCGGCGACCCAGGGCAGGGGGTAGGCGGCCTGCTCGCGGGTGTAGGGGCGCTGCCAGTCGCCGGTGAGGTCGGCCTGGGTGTGGGGGGCGTTGACCAGGGGGTTGTCCTCGCGCGGCCAGGTGCCGGTCTCGACTTCGCGGATCTCGCGGCGGATCGCGATCATCGCGTCGACGAAGCGGTCCAGCTCGGCCTGGCTCTCGGATTCGGTGGGCTCGACCATGATCGTGCCGGCCACCGGGAAGGACATCGTCGGGGCGTGGAAGCCGTAGTCCATCAGGCGCTTGGCGATGTCGACCTCGGTGATGCCGGCGGCGGCCTTGATCGGGCGGATGTCGAGGATGCACTCGTGCGCGACGCGGCCGTGGGTGCCGGTGTAGAGCACCGGGTAGTGCTCGGCCAGGCGGGCGGCGAGGTAGTTCGCGTTGAGGATGGCGACCTCGGTGGCGCGCTTGAGGCCCGAGGCGCCCATCATCGTGATGTACATCCACGAGATCGGCAGGATGCTGGCCGAACCGAAGGCGGCGGCCGACACCGCGCCCTGGCCCTTGTTCGGGCGGTCTTCCGGGCCGGTGGGGGTAAGGACGTGGTCGGCCATGAACGGGGCGAGGTGGGCCTTGAGGCCGATCGGGCCCATGCCCGGTCCGCCGCCGCCGTGCGGGATGCAGAAGGTCTTGTGCAGGTTCATGTGCGACACGTCCGCGCCGATGATGGCGGGCGAGGTCAGGCCGACCTGGGCGTTGAGGTTGGCGCCGTCCATGTAGACCTGGCCGCCGTGGGCGTGGACCACGTCGCAGATCTCGCGCACCGCCTCCTCGAACACGCCGTGCGTCGACGGATAGGTGATCATCAGCGCGGCCAGGCGGTCGGCGTGTTCGGCGGCCTTGGCCTTGAGATCCGCGACGTCGACGTTGCCGTTGTCGTCGCAGGCCACGACCACGACCTGCATGTTGCACATCTGTGCGGTGGCCGGGTTGGTGCCGTGGGCCGAGCGCGGGATCAGGCAGACGTTGCGGTGGCTCTCGCCGCGGCTCGCGTGCCAGCGGGCGATCGCGACCAGCCCGGCGTACTCGCCCTGGGCGCCGGAGTTGGGCTGCATCGAGATCGCGTCGAAGCCGGTGATTGCCTTCAGATAGCCGGCAAGGCCGTCGATCATCTCGCGGTAGCCGGCGACCTGCGCGGCCGGGGCGAACGGGTGGAGATCGGCGAACTCGGGCCAGGTGACCGGGATCATCTCGCTGGTGGCGTTGAGCTTCATCGTGCACGAGCCGAGCGAGATCATCGAATGGTCGAGCGCGAGGTCGCGGTTCTGCAGACGCTTGAGGTAGCGCAGCATCTCGTGCTCGGTGTGGTGGGTGTTGAACACCGGATGGGACAGGATCGCGTCGTCGCGCAGCAGCGCGGGCGGGATCGCGCCGCCCGCCGCGGCGGCGGCCGCATCGAGCGCGTCGATGTCGGCCTCGGCGCCGAACGCGCGCAGCACGGCGGCGACGTCCTCGCGGGTCGTCGTCTCGTCGACCGAGAGGCCGACCGAGGTCGCGGAGGCGCGCAGCAGGTTGTAGCCGGCGGCCTCGGCTGCGGCGATGATCGCGTCGGTGCGTGCGCCGGTGGCCACCCGCAGCGTGTCGAAGAACGGTGCGGACTCGAGGGCGAAGCCGGCGCGGCGCAGGCCTTCGGCGAGCATCGCGGCGAGGCGGTGGATGCGTGCGGCGATCGTGCGCAGGCCCTGCGGGCCGTGATACACGGCATAGAGGCCGGCCATGTTCGCGAGCAGCACCTGCGAGGTGCAGATGTTCGAGTTGGCCTTCTCGCGGCGGATGTGCTGTTCGCGCGTCTGCAGCGCCATTCGCAGCGCGGTCTTGCCACGGGCGTCCCTGGAGACGCCGATGATGCGGCCGGGCATCGCGCGGGCGTTGGCCTGGCGCGTGGCGAAGAACGCGGCGTGGGGGCCGCCGAAGCCCATCGGCACGCCGAAGCGCTGTGCCGAACCGAGGGCGATGTCCGCGCCCATTTCGCCGGGCGACTTGAGCAGCACCAGCGCCATCAGGTCGGTGGCCACGGCGACGACTGCGCCTTGCGCCTTCAGGGTCGTGCAGATCGTGGACAGGTCGGTGACCGTGCCCGGTGCGTTCGGGTACTGGAGCAGCGCGCCGAACACCGCGTGCTCGCCGGCTTCGGCGGCGGGGCCGAAGACCAGTTCGAAGCCGAAGTACGCGGCGCGCGTGCGCACGACATCGACGGTCTGCGCGAAGCAGGCCTCGTCGACGAAGAAGGCTTGGCTCTTCGACTTGCTCACGCGCCGTGCCATCGTCATCGCCTCGGCGGCGGCGGTGGCCTCGTCGAGCAGCGATGCGTTGGCCAGCTCGAGGCCGGTGAGGTCGATGATCATCTGCTGGAAGTTGAGCAGCGCCTCGAGCCGGCCCTGTGCGATCTCTGCCTGGTAGGGCGTGTAGGCGGTGTACCAGCCCGGATTCTCCATGACGTTGCGCAGGATCACCGCCGGCGTGTGCGTGCCGTAGTAGCCCATGCCGATCAGCGACTTCTTCACCTCGTTGCGGCCCGCGATGCGGCGCAGGCGGGCCAGGGCCTCGTGCTCGGGTACCGGTTCGCCGAGTGCGAGCGGCCGATCGAGGCGGATGCCGGCGGGGACGGTCTGCTCGATGAGTGCGTCGAGCGAGGTCACGCCGACGGCGGCAAGCATGCGTTCGGCCTCGTCGGCGGAGGGGCCGATGTGGCGGTGGACGAAGGCGTCGCGTTGTTCGAGCGTGGCGAGCGGGGCGGTCAGGAGATTCGATGGCATGGCGGGCGGCGGACTCGGGTCGGTTCGCGAGGGGACCGGCGAAGGCCGCAGTGCGGCAATGCTGCCGCTGCGGCCGTCGCGCCGGTTTCGTGGATCAGGCGTTGGCGATTTCGGCTTCGTAGCCGGCCGCGTCGAGCAGGCCGGAGAGGTCGTCGCCATCGGGCTTGATGCGGAACAGCCAGGCCGCGTAGGCGTCGCTGTTGACCGACTCGGGCATGTCCGCGACCTCCTGGTTGGCTTCGACGATCTCGCCGGCGACCGGCGCGTAGATGTCGGAGGCGGCCTTGACCGACTCGATGACCGCGCAGGCTTCGCCCGCATCGAGCTTGCGGCCGGCTTCGGGCAGTTCCAGGAACACGATGTCGCCCAGGGCCTGCTGGGCGTGGTCGGTGACGCCCACGGTCAGCGTGCCGTCGGCTTCGACGCGAATCCATTCGTGGGAGCGGGTGTATTTGAGTTCGGTCGGAATGTTGCTCATGAGAGGCTCCGGCGGTTGACGGTTTGTCGGGAAAGGGAGGGTCCGGGGGGTGGATTGCGCGGCGTCAGACGAGTGCCTGGCCGTTGCGCACGAAGGGCAGCTTGACCGTGCGTGCCTTCAGGCGACGGCCACGGACGTCGACCTCGACGGCCTCGCCCGGCTGCACGGCCAGCGGCACGCGGGCGAATGCGATCGACTTTTCCAGTGTCGGCGAGAAGCTTCCGCTGGTCGTCTCGCCCTCGCCGGCGGCGGTGAATACCTTCATGTGGGCGCGCAGCACGCCCTTGTCTTCGAGTACGAGGCCGAGCAGGCGGCGCGTGGCCGGCTGCGTTTCGAGCGCGGAGCGGCCGACGAAGTCGCGTTCGGCATCGCGCAGGTCCACCGTCCAGGAAAGGCCCGAATCGAGCGGCGAGACGGTCTCGTCCATGTCCTGGCCGTAGAGGTTCATGCCGGCTTCCAGGCGCAGCGTGTCGCGCGCGCCCAGGCCGCAGGGCTGGACGCCGGCCGCGACCAGGGCGTCCCACATCGCGGCCGCTCGGGTGGCCGGCACGGCAATCTCGAGTCCGTCCTCGCCGGTGTAGCCGGTGCGCGCGATCAGCAGATCGGAGAGACGTACGGCGCTGAAGGGTGCGGGCTGCCCGGTCGCGGTGTTGAGTTCGGGGATCGCCTTCGCGGCGAGTTCGACCGCCTTCGGACCCTGGATGGCGATCATCGCCAGGTCGCGACGGCTTTCCAGCGTCACGTTCGAGCCCCAGCGGGCGATGCACTGGCGCATCCACGCGACGTCCTTGTCGGCCGTGCCGGCGTTGACGACGATGCGGTATTCGGCATCGGAAAAGCGGTACGTGATCAGGTCGTCGATCACGCCACCGGCTTCGTCGAGCATGCACGAGTACAGGGCCTTGCCCGGAGCGGTCAGCTTCGCGACGTCGTTGGCAAGCAGGCGGCGCAGGAACGGGGTCGCTTCCGCACCGGCGAGATCGAGCGCGAGCATGTGGGAGACGTCGAACATGCCGGCGTGGCGTCGCACGGCGTGGTGTTCCTCGATCTGCGAGCCGTAGTTGACCGGCATGTCCCAGCCGGCGAAGTCGACCATGCGGGCGCCGGCCTCGACATGGCGGGCGTGGAGGGGAGTGTGTCGTGCGGGTGCGTTCATCGCGGGTTTTCCCTTCGGTACGGATCCGGAAACAAGACGGCGCGACCGCTTCGACTGCAAGCCGGTCGTGCCCCTTCTGTCCCTTGTACCTGAGAGATTCCGCCACGCACGATCGGGATCGTGCGGCTGCGGGTGCCCCTTCGGTGGATGCGCCGCTCCGCTGCGGAGCCGGCGGCATCGCTCTCCAGAATTGTGGTTCGTGCGCGGTCCTTTTGCCTGAGCGGTTCCGGGGGGTTACGCCTTCGGCGACTCGGGAAGATCGGCTTCCCGCGTTCTCTCCCACGCGACGGGCGCACGATAACATCGCAGGGACCCGGAGGCAACGGTCGGGCCGTGCACCGCCGACGGCGTCGCGGGTAAGATCGCGGGATGAACGAATCCGTCAGCCGTTTCGTCGAGGTACGCGGCCTTCGCCTGCACGTGCGCGAGTGGGGCGAACCGGGCGCGCCCAGGCTCTTCCTGCTTCACGGGTGGGCCGACGTGTCGGCCTCGTTCCAGTTTCTCGTCGATGCCCTAGAAGGGCGCTGGCATGTGCTTGCGCCGGACTGGCGGGGATTCGGACGGTCCGCGCGCACGGGTGCGGACGCCTACTGGTTTCCCGATTACCTGGGCGATCTCGATGCCCTGCTCGAGCATTTCTCGCCCGACGAGCCGGTGAGGCTGGTCGGGCACAGCATGGGAGGCAACATCGCGTGCCTGTATGGCGGCGTGCGCCCCGAGCGGGTCGCGAGGTTGGTCGCGATGGACGGCTTCGGCCTGCCCGCCCGCGATCCGGGCGAGGCGCCGGAGCGGCTGGAGAAGTGGCTGGGGCAGTTGGCGAGGCCGCAGGGATTTCGCAGCTATCCCGATGTCGAGGCCTTCGCCGCGAGGATGATGCGCGACAACCCGCGCCTGGATCCCGAGCGGGCCCGATTCCTGGCCACGAACCTGACCGAACCGGATGGGGCCGGGGGCGTGCGCCTGGCGGCCGACCCCGCGCACCGGCGCATCAATCCGGTGCTCTACCGGCGGTCCGAGTCGGAAGCCTGCTGGCGGCGCGTGCAGGCTCCGGTCCTCTGGATCGTGCAGGCCGATCCGGCGTGGCGGCGTGCCGTCGGCATCGGGGATGACGTGTATGATGCTGCCAAATCGTGTTTCGCGGATTTTCGCGAGATTGCGATCCCGGACAGCGGACACAGCTTTCATCACGACCAGCCGGAAAAGACGGCGTCGGTGATCGAGGCGTTCCTGCGGTCCTGAGTGCAAGACGGGTATTCCTGCCGGACGAACATCGTGAACGCCGATCTTCATTCCCATTCGACCGTCTCCGACGGCTGGCTCGCGCCGGCCGACGTGGTGCGCCGCGCGGCGGCCAACGGCGTGACACTGCTTGCGCTGACCGATCACGACGAGGTCGGCGGCATCGACGAGGCGGCCGAAGCGGCGCGTGCGTGCGGAATCGATTTCGTGGCCGGAACCGAGATTTCGGTTTCGTTCCTGGGCGAGACCGTTCACATCGTCGGATTGGGGATCGATCCCCATCATCCGGTGCTCGTTGACGGACTGGCTTCGGTGCGCGGCGGGCGTGCGCGGCGAGCCGCACGGATCGGTCGCGAACTGGAGTCGGTCGGCGTGCGCGGCGCCCTGGAGGGCGCGATGCGATTTGCCGGCAATCCCGACCTCGTCAGCCGCGCGCACTTTGCGCGCCATCTCGTCGCGATCGGCCTGATGCCGGACGTGAACACGGTGTTTCGCCATTATCTCGCCAAGGGCAAGCCCGGATTCGTCGAACACGAGTGGGCCAGCCTCGACGACGCGGTGGCGTGGATTCGTGCGGCCGGAGGCGTGGCGGTGATCGCCCATCCGGCACGCTATCGGCTCTCGAGCGCGGACCTGGACCTGCTGTTCGACCGCTTCATGGCCTGCGGCGGCGAAGCGCTGGAAGTCGTGTCGGGCGCGCACTCCGAGGCGGAGATGCTGCGCTTTGCCTCGGTCGCACGGCAACGCGGCCTGCTTGCGTCGCGCGCCTCCGATTTTCACGGCGAGCAGGAAAGCCCGGTCGACCTGGGCGGGTGCCGCCCCCTGCCGCCGGACCTGGTCCCAGTGTGGTCCCGGCTGCGCTGAACGCCTGCCCGACGGAAACCGATATGTCGCAGTTCTTCTCCCTTCATCCCGAGCAGCCGCAGCCGCGACTCATCCGCCAGGCGGCCGAGATCATGCGCGGGGGCGGGCTGGTGGCCTTTCCGACCGACTCGGCCTACGCGCTGGGCGGACAGATGGGCGACACCGCGCTGCTGCAGCGCATCCGCAGGATTCGCGACGTCGACGAACGGCATCATTTCACGCTGATGTGCCGGGACCTTTCGGAGATCGCCACCTATGCGCGGGTCGACAACAGCCAGTACCGACTGCTCAAGGCGACCACGCCGGGCACGTACACCTTCATTCTCGAGGCCACCCGCGAATTGCCGCGCAGGGTCCTGCATCCCAAGCGCAAGACCATCGGCCTGCGGGTTCCGGACCATCCGGTGGTGGCCGCGCTGTTGGCCGAGCTGGGGGAGCCGATCCTGACCTCGACCCTGCTGCTTCCGGGGGAGGATCTGCCGCTGACCGACCCGGACGAGATCGTGGATCGGCTCGGCAAGCAGCTCGATCTCGTCATCGAGGCCGGATTCTGCGGTCCCGAGGCGACCACGGTCATCGACCTGACCAGCGGGGCGCCGGTGCTGGTCCGGGCGGGAAAAGGCGACCTGGCGCCGTTCGGGCTCGATGAAGATTGATCGGCAGCCGCTTCGTAGGCGCATTGCTGTGGGCTCGCGCGCTCCGTCCGCGGGGCAGCGCGTAGGGCGGCTTCGCGAAGCAAGCCGCCAGTCGGCGCTACATCCCGCACATCGGTGGATTGCGCCTTTGGCGCGAATCCACCCTTGTATTATTCACTCACTCCCGCTGAAGTCGCTCTTCGGTGGGAGTGAGTCGCCGGACGCCGTATCCACCCT
>JBJHDM010000068.1:0-15628 GCA_050486545.1 Rhodocyclaceae bacterium
CGCCACCGAACTTCTTCGACAGAATCGTCGTGATCGCCGCCGTCAGCGTCGTCTTGCCATGGTCAACGTGGCCGATCGTACCGACGTTCACGTGCGGCTTCGTCCGCTCAAACTTGCCTTTAGCCATTGCTCAATCCTCGCTTGATATCAGTGTGCTTACTTACGATTGTTGATCACCGCCTCCGCAACGCTCTTCGGCGCCTCGGAGTAGTGCTTGAATTCCATCGAGTAGGTCGCGCGACCCTGGGTCAGGGAGCGCAACTGCGTCGCATAGCCGAACATCTCGGCCAGCGGCACCTCGGCCTTGATTTCCTTCATGCCGCCGGGGATGTCGTCCATGCCCTGGACGATGCCACGGCGCCCGGACAGATCGCCCATGACGTTGCCCATGTAGTCCTCCGGCGTCTCGACCACGACCGCCATCATCGGCTCGAGCAACACGGGACTGGCCTTGCGCATCGCGTCCTTGAACGCCATCGACGCGGCCATCTTGAACGCATTCTCGTTCGAGTCGACGTCGTGATAGGAGCCGTCGAACAGGGTGACCTTCACATCGACCACCGGGAAGCCGGCGAGCACGCCGTTGGGCAGCGTGTCCTGAAGCCCCTTGTCGACCGCCGGAATGTACTCGCGCGGCACGACGCCACCCTTGATCGCGTCGACGAACTCGTAGCCCTTGCCGGTTTCGTTCGGCTCGAGCTTGATCCAGACATGGCCGTACTGACCGCGGCCACCGGACTGCTTGACGAACTTCCCTTCCTGCTCGACCGCCTTGCGGATCGCTTCGCGGTAGGCCACCTGCGGCGCACCCACGTTGGCCTCCACATTGAACTCACGACGCATGCGATCGACGATGATCTCGAGGTGCAGCTCGCCCATCCCGGAGATGATGGTCTGACCGGACTCTTCGTCGGTCCGCACGCGGAAGGACGGATCCTCCTGCGCAAGACGCGACAGCGCAAGACCCATCTTCTCCTGGTCGCTCTTGGTCTTCGGCTCGACCGCGACGTGGATCACGGGGTCGGGGAACACCATGCGCTCGAGAATGATCGGCGCGGTCGGATCGCACAGCGTCTCGCCGGTCGTCACTTCCTTGAGGCCGACGCAGGCGGCGATGTCGCCCGCGAGCACTTCCTTGATCTCGGCGCGCTCATCGGCATGCATCTGCAGCAAGCGTCCGATTCGCTCCTTCTTGTTCTTGACGGAGTTGAGCACCGTTGCGCCGGACTGCAGCACCCCCGAATAGACGCGCACGAAGGTGAGCTGTCCGACGAACGGATCGCTCATCAGCTTGAACGCGAGCGCGGAGAACTTTTCCTCGTCGCTGGCGTGGCGCACGACTTCCTTCTCGTCGTCATCCACCCCGGCGACCGGAGGAATATCGACGGGCGACGGCAGCAGATCGATCACCGCATCGAGCATGCGCTGCACGCCCTTGTTCTTGAACGCGGTGCCGCACAGCATCGGCTGGATCTCGCAGGCGATGGTGCGCTGGCGCAGACCCGCGATGATCTTCTCTTCGGGCAACTCGCCATTCTCGAGGTACTCGTTCATGAGCTCCTCGTTGGCCTCGGCGGCCGCCTCGACCATCTGCTCGCGCCACGTCTCGGCCTCGCCCTGCAGTTCGGCCGGGATGTCGCGGTAGTCGAACTTCATGCCCTGGCTGGCCTCGTCCCAGTAGATCGCCTTCATCTTGATCAGGTCGACCACGCCAAGAAACGTTTCCTCGGCACCGATCGGAATGACGATGGGCACCGGGTTGGCCTTCAGGCGCGTCTTCATCTGGTCGACGACCTTGAAGAAGTTCGCGCCCTGGCGGTCCATCTTGTTCACGAACGCCAGGCGCGGCACGCGGTACTTGGTTGCCTGACGCCAGACCGTTTCGGATTGGGGCTGAACGCCGCCGACCGCGCAGTAGACCATGCAGGCGCCGTCGAGCACGCGCATCGAACGCTCGACCTCGATCGTGAAATCGACGTGCCCCGGGGTATCGATGATGTTGAAGCGGTGCTCGGCGTACTGCTGCTCCATGCCCTTCCAGAAGCAGGTCGTCGCCGCGGACGTGATCGTGATGCCGCGCTCCTGCTCCTGCTCCATCCAGTCCATCGTCGCGGCGCCGTCATGAACCTCGCCGATCTTGTGACTGACGCCGGTATAGAAAAGAATGCGCTCGGTCGTCGTCGTCTTGCCGGCGTCGATGTGCGCGGAGATACCGATGTTGCGGTAGCGCTCAATGGGAGTCTTGCGGGCCACGATACTATCCTGCCTTCGTTGAATCGCGCCGAAGCACGATGTAGGGTTGCACTTGCCTCAGAAAAGAATCGAGCCCTTGTCAGGGCCCGATTCACTACCGCTTGCGAAGATCAGAAGCGGTAGTGCGAGAATGCCTTGTTTGCCTCGGCCATCCGATGCACTTCCTCGCGCTTCTTCATCGCGGAGCCACGACCCTCGGCAGCCTCGAGCAGCTCGCCGGCCAGACGCTGGGCCATCGACTTCTCGGCACGCTTGCGGGCGGCTTCGCGCAGCCAGCGCATCGACAGCGCCATGCGGCGCGACGGACGCACTTCCACCGGAACCTGGTAGTTCGCCCCACCGACGCGACGACTCTTCACCTCGACGACCGGCTTGACGTTTCCGACCGCAGCCGAGAAGACCTCCAGCGGATCCTTGCCGGCCTTGCCCGAAATGTGCTCGAAGGCACCATAGACGATGCGCTCGGCAACGGACTTCTTGCCCGACTGCATGATCACGTTGATGAACTTCGATACATCCTGGGACCCGAACTTGGGATCCGGCAGAATTTCACGCTTGGGAACTTCACGACGACGCGGCATGACAACCTCTTGCTGATCTCTGGATTCGTGGAATTAGGCTTGCTTCGGACGCTTCGCGCCGTACTTCGAGCGCGACTGCTTCCGATCCTTGACGCCCTGCAGGTCGAGAGAGCCACGAACGATGTGGTAACGAACACCCGGAAGATCCTTCACACGGCCACCGCGAATCAGCACCACCGAGTGCTCCTGCAGGTTATGACCCTCGCCACCGATGTAGGAAATGACCTCGAAGCCATTCGTCAGACGAACCTTGGCGACCTTCCGCAACGCGGAGTTCGGCTTCTTCGGCGTCGTCGTGTAGACGCGCGTGCAAACCCCGCGCTTCTGCGGACACGCCTCAAGCGCCGGAACCTTGTTCTTGGCGACAACTTTCTCCCGCGGCTTGCGGACTAGCTGATTGATTGTTGGCATAGCTTGAGCACTTCCAAATAATCCGAGGCAGCCCCCACGGGCCGCCTCGGCGGTTTATTCCGGGCCTTGTCGACCGCAAGGCCGGCTACGATTGGCCAGCCTGCATAAAGAGGCCGGATTTTACGCTGATAACCGAAACGACGTCAACCCGCCTGTACATCCTGGGGGGCGTCCGCCGGGGTTTCCTCTCCTTCGATCTCGACGCTGGGCCAGGCATGCTCACCGCCGAGATCCTCTCCGACGCTCTGCGCACGCCGATTGCGGTGATAGGCCATGCCCGTGCCCGCCGGAATGAGACGCCCGACGATGACGTTCTCCTTGAGCCCGCGCAGTTCGTCGCGCTTGCCCATGATTGCCGCCTCGGTCAGCACCCGGGTGGTTTCCTGGAACGAAGCGGCCGAGATGAACGAATCGGTCGACAGCGAGGCCTTGGTGATGCCGAGCAGCACGTTGTCGTACTGAGCCGGCAGCTTGCCTTCCTTCTCGACACGTTCGTTCTCCTCGAGAACATCGGAGCGCTCGACCTGCTCTTCACGGATGAAACGGGTATCGCCCGGATCGGAGATCACGACGCGGCGAAGCATCTGCCGCACGATCACTTCGATGTGCTTGTCGTTGATCTTCACGCCCTGCAGACGATAGACGTCCTGAACCTCGTCGATGATGTAGCGGGCCAGTGCCTGCACCCCCTGCAGACGCAGGATGTCGTGCGGATCGGCCGGGCCATCTACAATCAGCTCGCCCTTGTTGACGACCTGCCCGTCGTGGACCATCAGGTGCTTGTCCTTCGGGATCAGGAAGTCATGCGCCGTACCGTCCGGTTCGGTGATCACGAGGCGCTGCTTGCCCTTGGTGTCCTTGCCGAACGAGACCGTGCCGGTGTACTCCGCAAGCACGCCGGCATCCTTCGGCGCACGCGCCTCGAACAGCTCCGCAACGCGCGGCAGACCACCGGTAATGTCGCGGGTCTTGGCCGACTCCTGCGGAATCCTTGCCAGCACGTCGCCTACGCTGACCTGCTGCCCGTCCTTCACCGTGATCAGCGAACCGACCTGGAAGGTGATCGCGACCGCGTGATCCGTCCCGGCGATACGCACTTCATCGCCCTTGTCGTCGAGCAGCTTGACCTGTGGGCGTACGCCCTTGGCGGTCGTGCCACCCGAACGGCGCTTGGCGTCGATGACCACCAGCGTCGACAGGCCGGTGACGTCGTCGATCTGTTTGGCGACCGTGACGCCTTCCTCGACGTTCTCGAACTTCACCGTACCGGCGTACTCGGTGATGATCGGGCGCGTATGCGGATCCCACGATGCAAGCTGCAGGCCGGCCTTGATGCTCATGCCGTCGTCTACGAACAGCGTCGCACCGTACGGGAGCTTGTGGCGCTCGCGCTCACGACCGAGATCGTCGGCAACCACCAGTTCGGCCGAGCGCGCGATGACCACCTTCTCACCCTTGGCGTTGGTGACGTAGCGCATGTTGCCGGCGAACCGGATCGTGCCTGCGGACTTGGCCTCCACCCCGCTCGCGGCGGCAGCCCGCGACGCGGCCCCCCCGACGTGGAAGGTCCGCATGGTCAGCTGGGTACCGGGCTCGCCGATCGACTGCGCGGCGATCACCCCGACCGCCTCGCCGACGTTCACCTCGGAACCGCGACCCAGATCGCGGCCGTAGCACTTGCCGCAGATGCCGTAACGGGTTTCGCAGGTAAGTGCGGTGCGCACCTTGACCTCGTCGATACCGAGGCTGTCGATCAGGTCGACCATGTCCTCGTTGAGAAGCGTGCCGGCCTCGATCACGGTTTCCTGCGTATCGGGATTGACGAGATCTTCGGCGCACACGCGGCCGAGGATGCGCTCGCGCAGCGGCTCGACCACTTCGCCGCCCTCGATCAGCGCCTTCATCACGAAGCCTTCGCGCGTGCCGCAATCGTCTTCGGTGACGACCAGGTCCTGCGTGACGTCGACCAGGCGGCGGGTCAGGTAACCCGAGTTCGCCGTCTTCAGCGCCGTGTCAGCCAGACCCTTGCGCGCACCGTGCGTCGAGATGAAGTACTGCAGGACGTTGAGGCCTTCGCGGAAGTTCGTCGTGATCGGCGTCTCGATGATCGAGCCGTCCGGCTTGGCCATCAGGCCGCGCATGCCGGCCAGCTGGCGAATCTGCGCCGCCGAGCCCCGTGCGCCAGAGTCGGCCATCATGTAGATGGAGTTGAACGATTCCTGCTTGACCGTTTCGCCGTCGCGATTGACGACGTCTTCCTGGCCGAGTTGGTCCATCATCGCCTTCGCGACCTGGTCTCCGGCGCGGCCCCAGATATCGACCACCTTGTTGTAGCGCTCGCCATCGGTGACGAGACCCGAGGTGTATTGCTCGGCGATCTCCTTGACTTCCTTTTCCGCCGCCGAGATCAGCACATGCTTCTCACCCGGGACCAGCATGTCCTTGACCGCGATCGAGATCCCGGCCCGGGTCGCGAGACGGAAACCGAACTGCATCAGCCGGTCGGCGAACACCACCGTATCCTTGAGCCCGCAGCGACGGAAGGTCGCATTGATGAGCTTCGAGATCTCCTTCTTCTTGAGCGGCTTGTCGATGATGCTGAACGGCAGGCCTTCGGGAAGGATCTCGGACAGAAGCGCACGTCCCACCGTGGTCTCGTAGCGCGTGAGCTTCTCCTGGCGCTCCCCGTCTTCCGCGAACTCGACCGTCTTGATCCGGACCGAGACGCGGGCGTGCAGCGAAGCGTGTCCGGATTCGTAGGCGCGCTTCACCTCGGAGACGTCGATGAAGTTCATGCCCTCGCCCGGCGCATTGACCGCCTCGCGGGTCGCGTAGTAGAGCCCGAGCACGATGTCCTGCGACGGCACGATGATCGGCTCGCCGTTCGCGGGCGACAGCACGTTGTTCGACGCCAGCATCAGCGTGCGCGCTTCCATCTGCGCCTCGAGCGACAGCGGCACGTGGACGGCCATCTGGTCGCCGTCGAAGTCGGCGTTGAACGCGACGCAGACCAGCGGATGGAGCTGGATCGCCTTGCCTTCGATCAGGACCGGCTCGAAGGCCTGGATGCCCAGACGGTGCAGGGTCGGCGCCCGGTTGAGCATGACCGGATGCTCGCGGATGACTTCCTCGAGGATGTCCCACACCACCGGTTCCTGGCTCTCGACCATCTTCTTCGCCTGCTTGATCGTCGTGGCCAGGCCGCGCAGCTCGAGCTTGTTGAAGATGAACGGCTTGAACAGCTCGAGGGCCATCAGCTTGGGCAGGCCGCACTGGTGCAGTTTGAGCTGCGGGCCGACCACGATGACCGAACGGCCGGAGTAGTCCACACGCTTGCCGAGCAGGTTCTGGCGGAAGCGGCCGCCCTTGCCCTTGATCATGTCGGCCAGCGACTTGAGCGGGCGCTTGTTCGCGCCGGTCATCGCCTTGCCGCGGCGGCCGTTGTCGAGCAGCGAGTCGACGGCTTCCTGCAGCATGCGCTTTTCGTTGCGGCAGATGATCTCGGGCGCCTTCAGTTCGAGCAGGCGCTTCAGACGATTGTTGCGATTGATGACGCGACGGTAGAGATCGTTCAGGTCCGAGGTCGCGAACCGCCCACCGTCAAGCGGCACCAACGGGCGCAGGTCCGGCGGCAACACGGGCAGCACCTCGAGGATCATCCATTCGGGCTTGATTCCGGACGACTGGAAGGCCTCCAGCACCTTGAGGCGCTTGGAGAACTTCTTCATCTTGGCTTCGGAGCCGGTGGTCTCGAGTTCGCTGCGCAGCTTTTCGACTTCGCTGTTCAGATCGAGGGTGCGCAACAGCTCGCGGATCCCTTCGGCGCCCATGGCCGCGTCGAAGTCGTCGCCGTATTCCTCGACCTTGGCGAGGTAGTCGTCCTCGGTCAGCAACTGACCGCGCGTGAGCGGCGTCAGGCCCGGCTCAACGACGACGAAGGCTTCGAAGTAGAGCACGCGCTCGATATCGCGCAGGGTCATGTCGAGCACCATGCCGAGGCGGCTCGGCAGGCTCTTCAGGAACCAGATGTGGGCGACCGGGCTCGCAAGCTCGATGTGCCCCATGCGCTCACGGCGCACCTTGGACAGCGTCACTTCGACGCCGCACTTTTCGCAGATCACGCCGCGATGCTTCAGGCGCTTGTACTTGCCGCACAGGCACTCGTAGTCCTTGACGGGGCCGAAGATCTTGGCGCAGAACAGACCGTCGCGCTCTGGCTTGAAGGTCCGGTAGTTGATGGTCTCCGGCTTCTTGACTTCACCGTAGGACCACGAGCGGATCTTGTCCGGCGAAGCCAGTCCAACGGTGATCGCATCGAACTCGTCTTCGGTCGGCAGGGTTTGCTTGAACAGGTCAGCGAGCAGGCTTTTCATGGGTTCACTCCATCCGGGTAGGCGTTGGGGGCTCTCACCCGGTTCAATAGCTTTCCAAATCGATGTCGATGGCCAGCGAACGGATTTCCTTCACCAGCACGTTGAAGGATTCGGGCATGCCCGCATCGATCTTGTGCTCGCCCTTGACGATGTTCTCGTAGACCTTGGTCCGCCCGGTGACATCGTCCGACTTGACGGTGAGCATTTCCTGCAGCGTATACGCGGCGCCATAGGCTTCCAGCGCCCACACCTCCATCTCGCCGAAGCGCTGGCCACCGAACTGCGCCTTGCCGCCGAGCGGCTGCTGGGTCACCAGCGAGTACGGGCCCGTGGAACGTGCGTGCATCTTGTCGTCGACCAGGTGATGCAGCTTCAGCACATGCTTGAAGCCGACCGTGACCTTGCGGTCGAACGCGTCACCGGTCCTGCCGTCGTACAGCGTCACCTGCCCGCTGGTATCGAGTCCGGCCAGTTCGAACATCGCCTCGATCTCGGACTCCTTCGCACCATCGAACACCGGCGTGGCGAACGGAACGCCCTTGGTCAGGTTGGTCGCCAGCTCGAGGACTTCGTCGTCGGCCAGCGAGGCGATGTCCTCGCCCTTTCCGCTGCGGTTGTAGATCTCGTCCAGCAGGGCCCGGACCTCGGTCGCCGCGGCATTGGCACGCAGCATTGCGTCGATCTTCTGGCCCAGCGCCTTGGCGGCGCGGCCAAGATGCGTCTCGAGGATCTGGCCGATGTTCATCCGCGAAGGCACGCCCAACGGATTGAGTGCGATATCGACCGGCGTACCGTCCGCCATGTAGGGCATGTCCTCGACCGGCACGATACGCGAGACGACCCCCTTGTTGCCGTGACGTCCGGCCATCTTGTCACCCGGCTGCAGACGACGCTTGACCGCGAGGTGGACCTTGACCATCTTCTGAACGCCCGGGGGCAGTTCATCGCCCTGGGTGAGTTTCTTCTTCTTGACCTCGAACGCCAGTTCGAAATCCTTGCGGGTCTTTTCCAGGCCTTCGCGGATCGCTTCGAGCTGGGCGGCCAGCTCTTCGTCGGCCATGCGGATATCGAACCAGTGATACGGGTCGAGCGCGTCGAGATAGGCTTCGGTGACCGCCGTGCCCTTGGCGAGCTTCTTCGGCCCGCCATTGACCTTCTGCCCGACGATCAGGCGGCGCATCCGGGCAAAGGCATCCCGCTCGACGATCCGCATCTGGTCGGCCAGATCGGTCTTGAAGCTGCGCAGCATGTCGTCGATGATCGACTGCGCGCGCTTGTCCCGCTCGATCCCCTCGCGCGTGAAGACCTGCACATCGATGACCGTCCCGACCATGCCGGACGGCACGCGCAGCGAGGTGTCTTTCACGTCGGACGCCTTCTCGCCGAAGATCGCCCGCAGCAGCTTCTCTTCCGGCGTCAGCTGGGTCTCGCCCTTCGGCGTGACCTTGCCCACGAGCACGTCGCCCGCTTCGACCTCGGCGCCGATGTAGACGATCCCGGATTCATCCAGGCGCGACATCTGCGCCTCACCCAGCGATGCGATGTCACGGGTGATTTCTTCGGGTCCGAGCTTGGTGTCGCGCGCGACCACCGTCAGCTCCTCGATATGGATCGAGGTGAAGCGGTCGTCGGCCACCACGCGTTCCGAGATCAGGATCGAATCCTCGAAGTTGTAGCCGTTCCACGGCATGAACGCGACCAGCATGTTCTGTCCCAACGCCAGCTCGCCCAGATCGGTCGATGCGCCGTCGGCGATCACGTCGCCTTTGGCGATGACGTCGCCGACCTTCACCACCGGCCGCTGGTTGATGTTGGTGTTCTGGTTCGAACGCGTGTACTTGATCATGTTGTAGATGTCGACGCCGACCTCGCCCGCAAGGGTTTCGTCGTCGTTGACCCGCACCACGATCCGGTTCGCATCGACATAATCGACCACGCCGCCGCGAAGGGCCTGAACCGCCGTTCCGGAATCGACCGCAACGGTGCGCTCGATTCCGGTGCCGACCAGGGGCTTTTCCGGCCGCAGGCAGGGCACTGCCTGGCGCTGCATGTTCGCGCCCATCAGTGCGCGGTTCGCGTCGTCGTGCTCGAGGAACGGAATCAGCGAAGCGGCCACGGACACGATCTGCCCCGGCGCCACGTCCATGTACTGGATCTGGTCAGTGGTCGAAAGCGTGAACTCGCCCTTGTGCCGGCAGGAAACCAGATCACCGATGAGGCGGCCGTCATCGCCGATCTCGGCGTTGGCCTGGGCGATCACGTGATGACCTTCCTCGATCGCGGAGAGGTATTCGATCTGGTCGGTGACCTTTCCGTCGACGACCTTGCGGTACGGCGTCTCGAGGAAGCCGTAGCGATTGGTCCGCGCATAGACGGCCAGCGAGTTGATCAGGCCGATGTTCGGCCCTTCCGGGGTCTCGATCGGGCACACCCGGCCGTAGTGCGTCGGATGCACGTCGCGAACCTCGAAGCCGGCGCGCTCGCGCGTCAAGCCCCCCGGGCCGAGTGCCGAAACCCGGCGCTTGTGCGTGATCTCGGACAGCGGGTTGGTCTGATCCATGAACTGCGACAACTGGCTCGAACCGAAGAATTCCTTGATCGCAGCAGAAATCGGCTTCGCGTTGATCAGGTCATGCGGCATCAGGTTGTCCGACTCGGCCTGGCTCAGGCGCTCCTTGACCGCCCGTTCGACCCGAACGAGACCGGCGCGGAACTGGTTCTCGGCCAGTTCACCGACCGAGCGCACGCGGCGGTTGCCGAGATGGTCGATGTCGTCGATCTCTCCGCGACCGTTGCGCAATTCCACGAGCACGCTGATGACTGCGAGGATGTCCTCGTTGGACAGCGTGCCAGGTCCCTCTTCCGTACGGGGGCCGGCGGCCTCGTAGAAACGCTTGATCCAGCCCGGCGCGCGCTCGTCGATCGTCTCCGGATAGGCGCGACGATTGAACTTCATACGACCGACCGAAGACAGGTCGTAGCGATCTTCGGAGTAGAACAGCCCCTGGAACAGCGCCTCGACGGCATCCTCGGTGGGCGGCTCGCCCGGACGCATCATGCGGTAGATCGCGACGCGCGCAGCCCACTGGTCGGCGGTCTCGTCGATGCGCAAGGTCTGCGAAATGTAGGCGCCACGGTCCAGATCATTCACATACAGCGTCTGGATTTCGGAAATGCCGCTCTCGCGCATTTTGCCCAGCAATTCTTCGGTGATCTCGTCGTTCGCGCGGGCGATGAGTTCGCCCGTTTCCGCATCGACCAGATTCTTTGCGATGACACGGCCCAGCAGGAATTCCTCGGGCACGCTGATCGTCTTGATGCCGGCCTGATCGAGTTCCCGGATGTGCTTGGCCGTGATCCGCTTGTCGCGCGCGACGATGACCTTGCCGTCGCTGCCACAGATGTCGAAACGCGCCACTTCGCCGCGCAGCCGATCCGGAACGACCTCGAACTCGACCCCCTCGGCGCCGAGACGGAAGGTATCGAAGTCATGGAAGGCCTCGAGGATCTCCTCGGGCCCCATGCCGATCGCACGCATCAGGATCGTGGCCGGCATCTTGCGGCGACGGTCGACACGGAAGAACAGGCAGTCCTTCGGGTCGAACTCGAAGTCGAGCCACGAGCCACGGTAGGGGATCACGCGCGCCGAGAACAGCAGCTTGCCCGACGAATGCGTCTTGCCCCGGTCGTGGTCGAAGAACACGCCCGGGGAACGGTGGAGCTGGGAAACGATGACCCGCTCGGTCCCGTTGATGACGAAGGATCCGGTGGTGGTCATGAGCGGGATTTCGCCCATGTACACTTCCTGCTCCTTCACTTCCTTGATCGTCTCCTTCGGCGCATCGCGATCGAGGATGACGAGACGGACCCGTGCACGCAGCGGCGCCGCGAAGGTCAGGCCACGCTGCTGGCACTCCTTCACGTCGAACGCCGGCTCCCCGAGCATGTACTGAACGAACTCGAGGCGCGCATTGCCGCTGTGGCTCACGATCGGGAAGATCGACGTGAACGCCGCCTGCAGTCCTTCATTGGCACGCTGTTCGGCAGGCAGGTCGGCCTGCAGGAAGGACACGAACGAGTCGATCTGCGTGGCAAGCAGGAAGGGGACGTCCCGCACGACCGTTCGCTTCGCGAAACTTTTGCGGATACGTTTCTTTTCGGTATAAGAGTACGCCATGGGTGCTCCGGGTAGAGGTCAGACGTCGGAAAGACAGGACAAAACGCACCATCGGCAAGAACCGCAACAAGACATGGTACGCTTTGTTATGCCTTCCGGTTGTTACAAAGCACGAAAGGGCTGGCGCCCGGAAGGCGGCCAGCCCTGCAGCAAATCGAGGCCTTACTTGATCTCGACCTTGGCGCCGGCTTCTTCGAGTTGCTTCTTGAGCGCTTCAGCATCCGCCTTCGAAACACCTTCCTTGACGGCCTTCGGTGCGCCGTCGACCAGATCCTTGGCTTCCTTGAGGCCCAGGCCGGTAGCGGCACGAACCACCTTGATCGCCTCGACCTTCTTCTCGCCAGCCGCGACGAGGATCACGTCGAATTCGGTCTTCTCTTCGGCGGCAGCGGCCTCACCACCACCCGCGGCAGCCGGGGCGGCCACGGCGACAGCGGCAGCGGCGGAAACGCCGAACTTCTCTTCCATGTCCTTGATGAGCTCGGACAGCTCAAGCACGGTCATGTTGCCGATTGCTTCCAGAATATCGTTTTTGGACAGAGCCATTTGTTACTCCTGAATCATTGAAATGCCCGCGGTTCCGGGCACGGTCACGGAAATTACGCAGTCTCTCTGGAGTCGCGCAGGGCGGCCACGGTGCGCACAAACTTGCCCGGAACTTCGTTGAGCGTTTGGACGAACTTGGTGACGGGGGCCTGCATCGTCCCCAACAGCTTGGCAAGCAGCTCTTCGCGGCTCGGCATCGATGCCAGCGCCTTGACGCCCGCGGCGTCCATGACGTAACCCGGCATCGCGCCGCCCTTGACGATCAGCTTGTCGTTGGTCTTGGCAAAGTCCTGCAGCACTTTGGCGGGCGCCACCGGATCTGCGGAAATCCCGTAGATCAGCGGACCGACCATCTGCGAAGCCAAGCCTTCGAACGGCGTACCGGCAACGGCACGTCGAACAAGCGTGTTCTTCAGGACGCGCAGATACACACCGGACTCGCGCGCCTTCGCACGCAAAGCGGTGACCTGCCCGACTTCGAGACCACGGTACTCAGCGACAACCACGACCTGGGCATCCGCCAGTTGGGCGGACACTTCGGCAACGACTGCCTTCTTGTCATCAAGATTGAGACCCAAGGTCATCTCCCTCTAGTGAAACGTCCCTCGCCGCACCGGATGATGCAGCCAGGAACAACCACGGCGACCGTCTTCAGGAGTTGGAACCACACGGCGCATACGCCATGAAACACCGGAATCCTGCTTCGGGTAACGCCATCTGCGTTGGGCCGGGAACGGAGCGGACTCCATCGCCCTCATTAAGGTTGCACCTCGTGGCCGCTCGAAAACTCGACCACCCGACACTTCCCCCAACGGTCTTTGACAACCTGCCACCCCTCGCGGGGCGACAGCCCAAAGTCTTCGGGCGGCACGAGGCCGCCCCGTACATCATTCGATTACGCGACCGAAACGCTCGTCGGTTCGACGCGCACACCGACCCCCATCGTGCTCGATACGGCGACCTTGCGCAGGTACAATCCCTTCGAGCTCGCAGGCTTCGCCTTGACCAGCGCATCCACGAGCGCGCTGGCGTTCTGCTGCAAGGCCTCGACGCTGAACGAAGCGCGGCCGATCGTGGCATGGATGATCCCGCCCTTGTCGGTGCGGTACTGGACCTGACCCGCCTTGGCGTTCTTGACTGCCGCCTCGACATCCATGGTCACGGTGCCAACCTTTGGGTTCGGCATCAGGCCACGCGGCCCGAGGATCTGGCCGAGCTGGCCGACGACGCGCATCGCATCGGGCGTGGCGATGCAAAGATCGAAATTGATGTTGCCGGCCTTGACTTCGGCCGCAAGATCGTCGAAACCGACCACGTCGGCACCGGCGGCCTTGGCCAGTTCGGCCTTTTCGCCCTGGGCGAACACCGCGACGCGAACGGTCTTGCCGGTTCCGGCCGGCAGGACGACCGAACCACGCACGAGCTGGTCCGATTTACGTGCATCGATGCCGAGATTGACGGAAATATCGACCGACTCGTCGAACTTCGCGGTCGCGCACTCCTTGACCAGCGCCAGCGCTTCGGCCACGGGATAGGTGCGATTACGGTCGATCTTCGCGCGCAGCGCCTGCGCCCGCTTGGAAATCTTCGCCATGATCAGACGCCCTCCACCGTAATGCCCATGCTCCGGGCGGACCCGGCGATCGTGCGGACTGCCGCATCCATGTCGGCCGCGGTCAGATCCTTCATCTTGGTCTGCGCGATCTCCTCGAGTTGCGCACGCGTCAGCGACCCGACCTTGTCGGTATGCGGCTTCGGCGAACCCTTGGCGATCTTCGCGGCCTTCTTGATCAGGACCGACGCCGGCGGCGTCTTCATGATGAAGGTGAAGCTCTTGTCGGCGAACGCGGTGATGACCACGGGGATCGGCAGACCGGGCTCGAGGCCCTGCGTCTGCGCATTGAACGCCTTGCAGAACTCCATGATGTTCAGGCCGCGCTGACCCAGCGCCGGACCGATCGGGGGACTCGGGTTGGCCTTACCAGCTGGCACCTGCAGCTTGATGTAGCCGATGATCTTCTTTGCCATGACGGCATTCTCCTGTCGTGAGTACTAGCGCACCGACACGGGTCGGCGCTCCTCTGACCCGGCCACGCCGGGTCGTTCCGGACCGGTCAGGGTCCGACTGCGGTCAGGTCTTCTCGACCTGGCCGAAATCCAGTTCCACCGGCGTGGCGCGACCGAAGATGGTCACCGACACGCGCAACTTGCTTTTCTCGTAATTGACGTCTTCCACCGAGCCATGGAAGTCCGTAAACGGACCCTCCTTGACCCGAACGACCTCGCCGAGTTCCCAGAGCACCTTCGGGCGCGGCTTCTCGACGCCTTCCTGCATCTGGTGCATGATCTTCTCGACTTCCTTCTCGGAGATCGGGGTCGGCTTGTGAGCCGAGCCACCCACGAACCCGGTGACCTTCGGCGTCGACTTGACCAGATGCCAGCTCTCGTCGTTCATCTCCATTTCGACCAGCACGTAGCCGGGAAAGAACTTGCGCTCGGAGATGCTCTTCTGGCCGCCCTTCATTTCGACGACCTCTTCGACCGGAACGAGAATCTGCCCGAAATAATCCTGCATTCCGGCCCGATTGATCCGCTCGACCAGGGCCCGTTGCACGGACTTCTCGAAGCCCGAATAGGCGTGCACCACGTACCAGCGCTTCGTCATGATCACTTCCAGCCCAGGATCAGGTCGTACAGCACCCACTCCAGGCTCTTGTCCGTCAGCCACAAAAAGATCGCCACCACGACCACGAAGGCGAACACGATTCCCGTCGACTGCACCGTCTCCTTGCGGGACGGCCAGACGACCTTGCGCGTCTCGACGATCGCCTCGCGGGCGAACACGACGAAACGCTGACCCAGTTCTGTCTGCCAGCCCACCGCAACGGCGGCGCCGACACCGAGCAGAACGGACAGCACGCGAACGACCAGCGCCTGATCGGAAAACGCGTAAAAGCCGGCGATCCCGGCCCCGACCAGGGCAAGAGCCAGTGCAAGCTTTATCTTATCGGCCATCTGTTATCGACATCCGGAAGTTAATGGCAGGGGCAGAGGGAATCGAACCCCCAACCTTCGGTTTTGGAGACCGACGCTCTGCCAGTTGAGCTATACCCCTGCAGCAGAGACTACAAAGGCGTCTTCGCAAGGAAGACGCCTGCCGATCGAGCAATCTCCTGGCGATTACTCGACGACCTTTGCGACGACACCGGCGCCCACGGTACGACCACCCTCGCGGATGGCGAAACGCAGGCCCTCTTCCATCGCGATCGGTGCGATCAGCTTCACCG
>JBJHDM010000069.1:0-15283 GCA_050486545.1 Rhodocyclaceae bacterium
TGATGCGAAAACTCGCTCAAGTCGCCTTCGGCGTGCTCAAGTCCGGAAAACCATTCGATCCCTCACTTCATGGGGTTTGACGGGCGATAACAGTATCTACGCCCTGAGCCGCAGCCAGTGCAATTGCTGCGACCGCCATGATGTCCATGTGTGCGATTGCCGTGTTGGATGCACAGGGCTGCCGGCTGCATGAGCCGAATTACTGATAAAATGCAACGTTTATCTTTGTGACCAACCCAGAGTTTGGAGATTCGCCAGATGGCCATTGAACGCACCCTTTCCATCATCAAGCCCGACGCCGTCGCCAAGAACGTCATCGGCAGCATCTACCAGCGCTTCGAAGGCGCTGGGCTGAAGGTCATCGCCGCGCGGATGATGCACCTGTCCGAGCAGGAAGCCGGGCAGTTCTACGCCGTCCACAAGGAGCGTCCGTTCTTCAAGGATCTGGTGTCCTTCATGACCTCCGGGCCGGTGATGGTGCAGGTGCTCGAGGGCGAGAACGCGATCGCGAAGAATCGCGAGCTGATGGGCGCCACGGACCCCAGGAAGGCCGATCCGGGCACCATCCGCGCGGATTTCGCCGAATCAATCGATGCCAATGCCGTCCATGGCTCGGATGCGCCCGAGACCGCAGCGGTCGAGGTGGCCTTCTTCTTTCCCGGGATGAACATTCATTCCCGTTGAACCCGGCGGCCGGCAGCCTTGCCGGCCAATCCGGCTGGCGGTCCGACGAAGCGACATGAACACACCCGTCAATCTTCTCGATTTCGATCAGAACGGACTCGTCGCCTGGTTCGAAGCCCGCAACGAGAAGTCGTTTCGTGCCCGGCAGGTGCTGCGCTGGATCCACCGGGAGGGATGCGACGACTTCGACCGCATGACCGATGTGGCGAAGTCCTTGCGTTCCATTCTGAAGGCGGAGGCCGAGATTCGCGCGCCGGCCGTGGTGCGCGATTCGCTGTCGTCCGACGGTACGCGAAAGTGGCTGCTCGACGTCGGCAATGCGAATGCGGTCGAGTCCGTGTTCATCCCCGAGGCGGGGCGCGGCACGCTTTGCGTGTCCTCACAGGCCGGTTGCGCACTCGATTGCGCGTTCTGTTCGACCGGTAAACAGGGTTTCAATCGCAATCTTTCGACCGCCGAGATCATCGGCCAGTTGTGGCTGGCCAATCGTTTGCTGGGGGCTTGCGGACAGGACGTCCCGGCCCCGCTCGAGGCCGACGAGCGCGACAATGGGCGCGTCATCAGCAATGTCGTCATGATGGGCATGGGTGAGCCGCTCGCGAATTTCGACCAGGTCGTGCCGGCCTTGCGCCTCATGCTGGACGATCACGCCTACGGACTTTCCCGTCGCCGCGTGACGGTGTCGACTTCGGGGATCGTGCCGGCGATGGACCGCCTGCGCGACGAGTGCCCGGTGGCGCTGGCGGTCTCGCTGCATGCGCCGGACGATGCGCTGCGCGATCGCCTGGTTCCGATCAACCGAAAGTACCCGTTGCGCGAGTTGATGGGGGCCTGCCGGCGCTATCTGGAGCGAGCGCCGCGCGACTTCGTTACCTTCGAGTACGTGATGCTCGACGGGGTGAACGACTCCGATCGTCATGCCCGGCAACTCCTGGCGCTGGTTCGCGACGTGCCGTGCAAGTTCAACCTGATCCCGTTCAACCCGTTTCCGCATTCCGGATTCGAGCGTTCGCCGCCCGAACGCATCCGCCGCTTTGCGGGTATCCTGATCGACGCCGGCATCGTCACCACCACGCGCAAGACACGGGGCGACGATGTCGATGCCGCCTGCGGGCAACTGGCCGGGCAAGTGCTCGACCGTACCCGTCGTACCGTTCGTCTTGTTCAAACGAGGGAGACCTGTAGATGACGCGTGTTCTCGCGATAATGCTCATGTCGGTCGGCCTGCTCGCGGCCGGGGGGTGTGCCACCGTTCCGGGTCAGCAAGTCGCGATCACGGGGGCGGCGGATCGACCGATGCTCGACTTGCCGCCGGCCACCGAAGCGCAGGCGCGTGCGAAGGTGCATGCCGAACTCGGGATGGCCTATTTCGAGATCGGGCGTTTCGACGTTGCGCTCGACGAGGCGAGCAATGCGCTCGCTCACGATCCCGGTTATCCACCGGCCTTTCACTTGATGGGCCTGGTCTATATGTTCATCGACGATACCGCGAATGCCCGCCAGAGTTTCCAACGCGCGTTGCGTGCCGCACCGAACGATCCGGACTTCAACAACAGCTACGGCTGGTTCCTGTGCGGTATGGGCGAAGAGGAGGAGGGCTTGAGACGCCTTGCGGTGGCGGCCCGCAACCCGTACTACCGCTATGCGACCCGGCCGTACACGAATGCAGGCCTGTGCTATCTGCGGCTCCAGAACGACGAGGCGGCGGTGGAGCAGTTCCGCCGGGCCGTGGCGCTCGATCCGGCCAATGCACGTGCCCTCTTTCAGTTGGCGGCGATCGCGTACCGTCAGGGCGATTTCGACACGGCGCGCTCCTATCTGGTCCAGCTCCATCAGCAGAGCGAACCGACGGCCGAGACGGTGTGGCTGGGACTGCGTACCGAACGCCGTTTGGGGAACACTGCGGCCGAAGCCAGCTATGCCGCACAGCTGCGCGGGCGCTTCGACGAGTCGCCCGAATACCGTGAAATGATCCAGGGAAATTTCGAGTGAGCGAACAGCACCAGGAACAGTACGACGTCGCGCCGGAGATGGCCGAGCGCCGCCCGGTCGGCGAGTGGCTGCGCAGTGCGCGCGAGGCGCGGGGAGACACCCTTTCGGATGCGGCGCATGCGCTCAAGCTCTCGCGCACCCAGGTCGAGGCGCTCGAGGCCGAGCGCTTCGACCTGTTGCCCGGGCCGGTATTCGTGCGTGGGTTCCTGCGCAACTACGCCCGCTATCTGGGGTTGGACCCGGACGCGGTGACCGCCGATCTGGCCCCCGAGCCGCAGGCGCAGCCGGTGAAGCTGACACCGGACGCCAATGCTGCGGGCGCCTTGCCCACGGGGGATGCCGGGCACAAGGTGAAGAGATCGGCCATGGCGCTGATTGGTGGGATGGTTCTGGTCCTTGCAGCCGGGTGGTACTTCGACTGGTTCAATGTGCCGGGCACCACACCCGAGGTCTCCGGTATGCGCGACGCGCCCGATACGGCGCGCGAGCCGCTCGCGCAGACCCCCGCGACACCACCGGCATGGCCGCCCGTGGCGGCGGTGCCTGCACCTGCGCCAGCGCCGCATCCTTCGCAAACGGCGGATGATGCCGGCTCCGCAGCCGGCGACGGCGAGCTTGCCGACGCGGTGGAAGCCGATGTCGCCGCATCCGGGCAGGAGGCTGCGGCGGACCCGGCGGGAGACGGCTCGCCAACCAGTGCGGCCGAGGCCGGGCCGGTCGTCGACGTGGCGGTCGAGCCGCCCGATGAGGGGCTGCCGCCCGGAACCGGGGAACTGGTCTTCCGGATGGAGGGCGAGTCCTGGATCCAGGTGCGCGATGCGGACGGGACGACCCTCTTTACCGGCACGGGTGCGCCGGGGACGACCCGCACGGTGCAGGGCAAGGCGCCGTTCGTGATCGTCGTCGGCAATGCCGCGTTGGTGTCGCTGGAGCACGATGGCCGGCCGGTGGACCTCGCGTCCCACACCAGCCGCGGCGGGGTTGCCCGGATGGTGGTCGAATGATCCGAGTGCCGTCGATTTCGTTCGAGATGCGAGCGCGCCTGGCGCAGTCCGGACCCCGGAGGGCCTGATGGACGAAGCGAGGCACGCCGGCATGGGGCCGTTGGCCCGACGCCCGACCCGGCAGGTCCGGATCGGCCGTGTATGGGTCGGGTCGGAGGCGCCGGTCGTGGTCCAGTCGATGACCAACACCGACACCGTCGACGTACTTGCGACGGCGATGCAGGTCGCGGAGTTGGCGCGTGCGGGTTCGGAGCTGGTTCGCATCACCGTGAACAACGAAGCGGCGGCGCGGGCGGTGCCGCATATCCGGGACCGTCTGCTTGCGCTCGGCGTCGAGGTTCCGCTCGTGGGGGACTTCCACTACAACGGCCACAAGCTGCTCGCCGAGCATCCGGCATGCGCCGAGGCGTTGGCGAAGCTGCGGATCAATCCCGGCAATGTCGGCGTCGGGCAGCGGCGGGATCCCCAGTTCGCGGCGATCGTCGAGATGGCCTGCCGCTACGACAAGCCGGTGCGGATCGGTGTCAACTGGGGCAGTCTCGACCCGTCTGTGCTGGCCCGGGTCATGGACGAGAACGCCCGACGCGACGAACCGCGCGATGCCGGAGCGGTGATGCGCGAGGCGCTTGTCGTGTCCGCGCTGGAATCGGCCGCCAAGGCCGAGGAGTATGGCCTCGGGGGGGACCGCATCATCCTGTCGGCGAAGGTTTCCAGCGTGCAGGATCTGATCGCGGTCTATCGTTCGATGGCCGAGCGCTGCGACTACCCGCTGCATCTCGGACTGACCGAAGCCGGGATGGGGTCGAAGGGCATCGTCGCCTCGACCGCCGCGCTCGCGGTGCTGCTGCAGGAAGGCATCGGCGACACGATCCGCATTTCGCTGACACCCGAACCGGGCGGAAAGCGCACCCAGGAAGTCGTCGTGGCTCAGGAGATTCTCCAGACCATGGGTCTGCGGGCCTTTACTCCGATGGTGACGGCATGTCCGGGCTGCGGGCGTACGACGAGCACGTTTTTCCAGGAACTGGCGTCCGGCATCCAGACCTACGTGCGCGAACAGATGCCGCAGTGGCGCGACCGCTACGACGGGGTGGAGAACATGACGCTCGCGGTGATGGGTTGCGTGGTCAACGGCCCGGGCGAGAGCAAGCATGCGAACATCGGAATCTCGCTCCCGGGTACCGGTGAGGTACCGGTCGCGCCGGTGTTCGTCGACGGCGTGAAGACCGTCACCCTGCGCGGCGAGAATATCGCCGCGGACTTCCGTGCCATCGTCGACGAGTACGTGGCAACCCGATATCCGAAGAAGACGGGCTGAGCGCCCGGGAAAACAACGATGAGTCAGCGCTTGCAGGCCGTGCGCGGGATGAACGACATCCTGCCCGAAGAGGCCGAAACCTGGGAACATTTCGAGGACATCGTCCGTGACTGGCTGCGGAGCTACGGCTATCGTCCGATCCGCACGCCCATCGTCGAGCATACGCCGCTGTTCCGCCGCGCGATCGGCGAGGTCACGGACATCGTGGAAAAGGAGATGTACTCGTTCGAGGACGCCCTGAACGGCGAGCATCTGACGCTGCGGCCCGAAGGGACGGCGTCGTGCGTGCGCGCCGTGGTCCAGCACAATCTGCTGTTCGCCGGTGCGCAGCGGCTCTACTACCACGGGCCGATGTTCCGGCACGAGCGGCCGCAGAAGGGGCGCTATCGCCAGTTCCATCAGATCGGCGTCGAGGCGCTCGGGTTCGATGGCCCGGATATCGATGCCGAGCTGATCCTGATGTGCGCCCGCCTGTGGGAGGAACTGGGGCTGAAGGACGTCTCGCTCGAGCTCAATACGCTCGGGTCGGCCGACGATCGGGCACGCCATCGGGCTGCACTGATCGAGTATCTGGAACGGCACCGGGAACGCCTCGACGAGGACGGGAAGCGACGCCTGCACTCGAATCCGCTGCGCATTCTCGATACCAAGAATCCCGACTTGCAGGATCTGGTCGAGGCCGCGCCCCGGTTGTCGGACTTTCTCGGGGAGGCGTCGCTGGCGCACTTCGAAGGCGTGCAGACCTTGCTCCGGGATGCGGGCATCGCGTTCCGGATCAATCATCGCCTCGTGCGGGGGCTCGACTACTACAATCGGACCGTCTTCGAATGGGTGACGACCCGCCTGGGCGCCCAGGGAACGGTGTGTGCGGGTGGGCGCTACGATGGTCTGGTCGAGATGCTCGGCGGCAAACCGGCACCCGCGGCCGGTTTTGCGATGGGAATCGAGCGGCTGCTGGCGCTCTGGGCTGAAAGCGGCGGACACACCGAGCCGGTGGCGCCGGACGTATACGTCGTCAATGTCGGCGAACACGCGCGACGGCTGGCATTTCGCGCCGCGGAGGCGCTGCGGGGCTATGGCTTTGCCGTGCTGACCCACTGCGGCGGGGGCAGTTTCAAATCGCAGCTCAAGAAGGCGGATGCGAGCGGGGCGCCGATGGCCGTGATCATCGGCGAAGAGGAGGCGGCTTCCGGCGAGGTCGGCCTCAAGCCGCTCCGCGGTCCAGGAGCGCAGCAGAAGATTTCAATCGACGGGCTTGCCGATGCGGTGGCCGAGTGTCTGTTTTCGGAAGATGAGGGCGACGATGGCAGTTTATGACCTGGAAGAACAGGAACAGATTTCACAGATCAAGGCATGGTGGGAGCAGTACGGCAAGTACGTGACGGCCATTGCGCTGTCCGCGGCACTCGCTTCGGTCGGATGGCAAGGGTTTCGCTGGTATCAGGATCGGCAGGCCGCCGAAGCCGGGGCGCTGTACTACGCCGTCCAGCAGGCGGCCGAGCGCGGTGATGCGGCGCGTGCGCGCGAGGCGGCGGGACAGATCATCGAGAAGTTCGGCCGCACCCCCTATGCCGAAATGGCAGCCCTGCTTTCCGCGGGTGTACAGTTTGCCGAGGGCGATACGCGCAATGCCCAGGCGCACCTCCAGTGGCTGGCGAACAGTGGCCGGGATGCGGTCCTGAGGGACATCGCGAGGCTTCGTCTGGCGACCGTGCTGCTCGACGAAGGCAAGGCCGCCGAAGCGCTCACGGTGCTGGAGAAGGCGCCTGCAGCGTCGCTCAAGCCCCGCTTCGACGACCTGCGTGGGGATGCGCTGGTGGTTCAGGGGCGCAACGATGAGGCGCGTGCGGCCTATCGCGCCGCCCTGGAAGCGACTGCGCCGGGTGGCGCACGCAGCTCGGAGCTGCTGCGCGAAGTCATTCGCATCAAGATCGAATCCCTGGAGTCCTGATCGATGAGACATTCACGCTTGACTGGCCTCGCCATCGCCGCTGGCCTGGTGCTTCTGACCGGCTGTTCGTCGCTGAATCCGTTTGCCTCGTCCGGGCCCAAGCCGGCCGAGCTCACGGCATTCCAGCCTTCCGCCGAATTGCGCCCCCTCTGGCAGACGCGCGTGGGTTCGTCGGGAGGCTTCGATTTTCGGCCGGCCGTCGTCGGTGACGACGTCTATGCAGCCGCGAACGACGGTTCGGTGATCAGGATTCGCGAAGGGAGCGTCGCGTGGCGCTCCGGGGTCGGTCAGCGCCTGTCGGCAGGGGTCGGAAGCGATGGCCGCCTGGCCGTGGTCGTGACGACCGCGGGCGAGGTCGTCGCACTCGATGCCGGCAGCGGAGCGGAACGCTGGCGTCACGAGGCGAGAATGGAAGTGCTCGCGCCGCCGGCCGTCGTGGGTTCGACGGTGGTCGTACGTGCCTCCGACGGGACCTTGATCGGTTTGGCCGCGAGCGATGGTGCGCGCCGGTGGGAGTACCGGCGACCGGTGCCGACGCTGACCCTGCGCAGATCGTTCGCGATGACCGTCGAGGAACCCGTTGCGATCGTCGGCTATCCGGGCGGCAAACTCGTCGCAATCCATGCGGAGAATGGCGGGGTCCTGTGGGAACTCACCGTCGCGACCCCGCGCGGCGTGACCGAACTCGAGCGGATCACGGACGTCGTCGGAACCCCGGTGCTGTGGCGCCAGGAGATCTGCGCCGTCACGTACCAGGGGCGCGCAGGGTGCTTCGACCTCACCAACGGAAACGCCCTGTGGTCGCGCGAGTTCTCCAGCAGCGTCGGGATGGATCGGGATACGCGCTTTGCCTTCATCACCGATGCGTCGGATGCCGTTCACGGGCTCGATGCCTTCAGCGGGGCGCCCGTCTGGAAACAGGACTCGATGGCGCGGCGCAATGTCTCGCGTCCGCTCGTCGCCGGCGATTTCGTCGTGGTGGGCGATCTCGATGGCTACGTGCATCTGCTCGAGCGCGAAAGCGGCCGCTTTGCCGCCCGTACCCGCGCGGACAGCAGTGCGATCGTCGCCGATCCCCAGTCGCTCGGCGGCCAGCGTTTCGTGGTCCAGACGCGCGATGGTGGCGTGCATGCGTTCGAAGCGCGTTGAGGCGGAATCCAGCGAGTGAAACCTACGATCGTTCTGGTCGGACGCCCGAATGTCGGCAAGTCCACCTTGTTCAACCGCCTCACCCGTTCACGGGATGCCCTGGTTGCGGATCAGCCGGGGCTGACCCGTGATCGCCACTACGGCATCGGACGGGTCGGCGAGCGCGAGTACATCGTCGTCGATACCGCAGGGTTCGACCCGGTGGCCAAGAGCGGCATCATGCACGAAATGGCCCAGCAGGCCGAGCAGGCGATCGCCGAGGCCGATGCGCTGCTGTTCATCGTCGATGGCCGTGCCGGGCTGACGCCGCACGACGAGCAGATCGCCGCGCGGCTGCGCCGCGCGGGGCGCACGGTGCATCTGGTGGTCAACAAGTCCGAGGGGATGAACCGCGGGCTGGTCGCCGCCGATTTCCATGCACTGGGGCTCGGGGATCCGTTGCCCGTGTCCGCCGCCCATGGCGACGGCGTGAATCAGCTCGTCGAGATCGTGCTCGCACCCTTCGGCATGGACGATGAGCCCGATGAGGTCGAGGCCAAGGCGCCGCGCATCGCCGTCGTCGGACGTCCGAACGTCGGAAAATCGACGCTGGTCAATGCCTTGCTCGGCGAGGAGCGGGTCATCGCCTTCGATCTGCCCGGGACCACCCGGGATGCGATTTCGATCCCGTTCGAACGCAATGGGCGTCGCTATACGCTCATCGATACCGCAGGCCTGCGTCGGCGCGGGAAGGTCTTCGAGGCCGTCGAGAAGTTCTCCGTCATCAAGACCCTGCAGGCGGTGGAGAGCGCCAACGTCGTGGTGCTGGTGCTCGATGCCGCACAGGACATCTCCGACCAGGACGCTCACATCGCCGGGTTCGTGCTCGATGCGGGGCGTGCGTTGGTGGTGTGCGTCAACAAGTGGGACGCCATCGACGACTACCGGCGCGAGCGCATCAAGGCGGATATTTCGCGCAAACTGGGATTCCTTTCGTTTGCGCGCTTTCACTATGTCTCGGCGCTCAAGGGCCGAGGGGTCGGGACGGTGCTCAAGTCGGTCGACGCGGCCTTCGCTGCAGCCACCAGCAACCTCTCCACCCCCCGTCTTACCCGGACGCTGCAGGCAGCCGTAGCCAAGCAGGCGCCGCCCCGTCATGGGGTGTTCCGGCCGAAATTGCGCTATGCTCACCAAGGAGGGTCGAATCCGCCTGTCGTGGTGATCCACGGTACGGCGCTCGATCATGTTCCGGCATCCTATGTGCGCTTTCTCGAACGGACCTTCATGGAGGCATTCCGATTGCAAGGTACCCCGCTGCGAGTGCAGTTCCGGACGGCGCACAACCCCTACGCATCCAGGGACCGATAACCACACCAGGGATTTGCATGGCTGCATGTGGCGGTGCAGCATGAGATCCTGTACATTTCGAAGAACAGAAAACTCAGAGGTCAGAACATGAGCAATAAAGGGCAACTCCTACAAGACCCGTTCCTGAATACGCTGCGTCGCGAACACATTCCGGTGTCCATCTATCTTGTCAACGGCATCAAGCTGCAGGGGCAGGTGGAATCCTTCGACCAGTACGTGGTTCTGCTCAAGAACACCGTTACCCAGATGGTCTACAAGCATGCAATCTCGACCGTGGTTCCTGCACGCCCGGTGAATATCCAGCAGCAGGACGCAGGGGATTCCAACTGATCGGGGGGAAGCACGGAATCCCGTTCGATGTTTGAACGTCCGGCCTCCGGCGAGAAGGCGGTCCTGGTTCAGGTCGATCTGGGTCAGGGAATGCTGGAGGAGCGCATCGGCGAGCTTCGGCTGCTGACCCTCAGCGCCGGCGCAAGCGTCGAGGCGGTGGTGACCGGACGGCGCGCCCGACCCGATCCCGCACTCTTCGTAGGGCGCGGCAAGGCGGAGGAGATCGCCGAGGTCTTGCGCGTATCCGGCGCGAACCTCGTGATCTTCAATCATGCGCTGACGCCGGGCCAGCAGCGGAACCTGGAGCGAACACTCCAGTGCCGCGTCATCGACCGGACTGCGCTGATCCTCGATATCTTCGCCCTGCGCGCACGTAGCCACGAAGGGAAGCTTCAGGTCGAGCTGGCGCAGCTGGAGCACTTGTCGACGCGCCTGGTTCGCGGCTGGACCCACCTGGAGCGCCAGAAAGGCGGGATCGGTCTGCGCGGACCGGGCGAAACCCAGCTCGAAACCGACCGAAGGCTGCTCGGACTTCGCGTAAGGGCGCTCAAGGGCCGCCTTGCGAAGCTCGAAAAGCAACGGCGAACGAGGCGGCGCGGCCGGGAGCGCCGGGAGGTTCTTTCGGTGTCGCTGGTCGGATACACCAACGCGGGCAAGTCCACCCTGTTCAACGCACTGACAAAGTCCGGGGCGTACTCGGCGGACCAGCTTTTCGCGACGCTGGACACGACCTCGCGCCGCCTGTATGTGGGAGAGGCGGGGAACGTTGTGCTGTCCGATACGGTCGGATTCATTCGGGACCTTCCCCACGCGCTGGTGGCCGCGTTTCATGCGACGCTGGAGGAAACCGCCCGCGCCGATCTGCTCGTCCATGTGGTGGATTCGGCCAGCGAGGACCGGGAGTCCCAGATCGATGCGGTCAACGAGGTGCTCGAGGAGATCGGGGCCGGCGAGATCCGGCAGATCATGGTCTTCAACAAGATCGACCTGACCGGCGCGCCCGCGGCGGTCAATCGGGACGATTGTGGTAAGATCAGCGGCGTTTTTTTGAGCGCCGAGACGGGGGACGGCGTGTCCCTGCTGCGTGAGGCGCTGGGCGAAGTCGCGCAGGAATCGGCGACCGAAGCCCATCCTCCGACAGCTTTCTCGGCGGCAGGAAGTTGAACGGTTCCAAACGTAAATACAGGTTTGCCAATGTCACTGAATGATCCTCGCTGGGGTAACCAGGGGAACGATGACGACAAGCGCGGCGACAAGGGTCGCGGCGACAATCAGGGACCTCCCGATCTCGAGGACGTCTGGCGCGATTTCAACCAGCGGCTGTCGGGTATTTTCGGGGGCAAGCGCGGTGAAGGCCGTACCAATGGCGGCGGCAACGGCGGTGGCGGAGGTGGTGGCGGCCCGCAGTTGCCCGAGTTCAACGTGCGTCAGCTCGGTGGCGGGATCGGTGCGCTCATCGCGCTGCTGCTTGTCGTCTGGCTCGCCAGCGGCTTCTATACCGTCGATGCGAACGAGCGTGGGGTCGTGCTGCGATTCGGGAAACTGGTCGAGACGACCGAGCCGGGTTTGCGCTGGCGGCTTCCTTTTCCGATCGAGACGCACGAGATCGTCGACCTTTCCGGGGTACGGACGGTCGAGGTCGGCTACCGTGGCGCGGAGCGCAACCGGGTGCTGCGCGAAGCGCTGATGCTGACCGACGACGCGAACATCATCAACATCCAGTTCGCGGTGCAGTACATCCTCAAGAGCCCGGAAGATTACCTGTTCAACAACCGCTTCCCGGATGATTCGGTGATGCAGGCCGCTGAAACCGCGATGCGCGAGATCGTCGGCAAGAGCGCGATGGACTTCGTGCTGTACGAAGGGCGCGAAGACATCGCGGCGACGGCGCATGAACTGATGCAGACGATTCTCGACCGCTACCAGACCGGAATCCTGATCAGTCGCGTGATGATGCAGAATGCGCAACCGCCCGAGCAGGTCCAGGCGGCGTTCGACGACGCGGTGAAAGCCGGTCAGGACCGCGAGCGTCTGCGCAACGAGGGCGAGGCCTACCGCAACGACGTCGTGCCGCGCGCACGCGGGACGGCGGCACGCTTTCTCGAAGAGGCCAACGCCTACCGCGAGCGCGTGATCGCGAACGCCGAGGGTGAGGCGTCGCGCTTCGCGCAGGTCTACGAGGAGTTCAGTCGTGCGCCGGAAGTCACGCGCGAGCGTCTGTACCTCGAGACGATGCAGGAGGTTCTGTCGAACACGAGCAAGGTCATGATCGATGCCGACAGCGGCGGCAATCTGTTGCTGATGCCGCTCGATCGCTTGCTGCACGGCGGTGCGGCGGCACCGCCTGCGGAATCGAAAACGCAACCGACCTCGACGCCGGGGCCGACACGTTCGACCGAGCCGCTGTTCGACCCGCGCGATCGTGAGATGATGCGCAGCCGCGATCTGGGAGGCCGCTGAGATGAATAACCGATTCCATATCTTTGCCGGCGTTCTGCTGCTCGGTGGCTTTCTCGCCTCGGCGATGCTGTTCACCGTCGACCAACGCCAGTTTGCGATCGTGTTCCAGCTCGGCGAGGTGAAGGAAGTCATCCGTGACCCGGGACTGAACGTCAAGTTCCCGTTGATCCAGAACGTCCGCTATTTCGACAAACGCATCCTGACCATCGACACGCCCGAGCCGGAGCGTTTCATTACGGCCGAGAAGCAGAACGTGCTGGTCGACCATTTCGTGAAATGGCGCATCATCGATCCGCGGCTGTACTACGAGTCCGTGGCTGGAGACGAGGTGCGTGCGCGGACCCGCCTGCTGCAGACCGTCAATTCCGGCCTGCGCGAGGAGTTCGGCCGGCGCACGGTCCCTGAGGTGGTTTCCGGCGAGCGTGACCGGATCATGGAAAACATGCGCATTAGGGCCGATACCGATGCCCGCCAGATCGGCGTACAGATTGTCGATGTGCGACTGAAGCGGGTGGATCTCCCCACCGAAGTGTCCGAGTCGGTCTATCGCCGGATGGAAGCCGAGCGACTGCGCGTTGCCAACGAACTGCGTTCTGAAGGGGCTGCGATCGCCGAGCAGATCCGAGCCGACGCGGACCGTCAGCGCGAAGTGATCATCGCCAACGCCTATCGTGAAGCGCAGATGATCATGGGTGAAGGTGACGCGACTGCGACCGCGACGTATGCGAGGGCGTTCGAACGCAATCCGGAGTTCTACTCGTTCTACCGGAGCCTCGAAGCCTATCGAAGCAGTTTTTCGAGCAAGAACGACGTGATGGTCGTCGACCCGAGTTCCGAGTTCTTCAAGTTCATGAAGAGCCCGGTCGGAGCGAACCGAAACTGAGTCGATGGCGACCTCCCTGCTGATGGCCTTCGCGCTGATGCTCGTGATCGAAGGCATCCTGCCCTTTGCCGCGCCAGCCCGCTGGCGCGAGGCTTTTTTGCAGCTTGCCCGTCTCGCCGACGGCCAGATCCGGTTCATCGGTCTGGCTTCGATGCTGGCGGGGCTCGCGCTGTTCCTCCTGGCTCTCTAGGTTCGACGACATGCATTGGGTACTTCCGGATCACATCAGGGATGCGCTTCCGCGCGAAGCCGAGCAGATCGAGGGGCTGCGACGAAGAATCCTGGATACCTTCCGGGCGCACGGCTATCAGCTCGTCCTGCCGCCGATGCTCGAGTACCTCGATTCGTTGACGACCGCCGCGGGGCAGGACCTCAAACTGCGCACCTTCAAGCTGGTCGATCAGCTCTCGGGCAGGACGATGGGCGTGCGTGCAGACATGACCCCGCAGGTCGCACGCATCGATGCCCACCTGCTCAATCGCAGCGGGGTGTCGAGGCTGTGCTATTGCGGCAGCGTGCTCCATACCCTGCCGTCCTCGCTCACGGCAACGCGCGAGCCCCTGCAGATCGGGGCTGAACTCTACGGACACGGTGGACTCGAGGCCGACATCGAGATCGTGCGCCTGTTGGCCGAAGTGATGAAGACGGCTTCCATTCCCGCCGAACGCATCGACCTCGGACACGTCGGTCTGTTCCGCGTGCTCGCGGGGCGTGCCGGGATGGTGCCCGAACGCGAGGAGGAGTTGTTCGACCTGCTCCAGTCCAAGGACATTCCGGACCTGCACCAGCTGCTGGCGGATGTGCCGGAAGCGCAACGCGCCGCGCTGCTTGCGTTGCCGGAGCTGTACGGAGGGGACGAAGTGCTGGACGAAGCGGCCCGGCGCCTACCGGATCTCCCCGAGGTGCGAGCGGCCCTGGACGATCTGCGGCGTCTTTCCGATCGGCTCGGCAGCCTCCCGGTCAGTTTCGATCTGTCCGACCTGCGCGGTTACCACTATCACAGCGGTGTGGTCTTTGCAGCCTACGCAGGCGGCTCTCCGGCGGCACTCGCCCTTGGCGGGCGCTACGATTCGGTCGGCGCGGCATTCGGGCGCGGCAGACCGGCCACCGGTTTCAGCCTCGACTTGCGCGAACTGGCGGTACGCCTGGGAAGTCCTCCGCCGGCGGGGGGCATCCTTGCCCCGGACTGTGCGGATGCAGAATTGGACCTGGAGATCGCGGCATTGCGCGAACGGGGCGAAGTGGTCATGACGGCGTTGCCGGGCCACGAGGGAACTTGGAACGAAGCCGGATGCAACCGGCAACTGATCAGGCGTGACGGCAGGTGGACGGTCGAGGCGCTTCAGGGAGAGGAAAACCATGGCTAGAAACGTAGTGGTCGTCGGCACCCAGTGGGGTGACGAGGGCAAGGGCAAGATCGTCGACTGGCTGACCGACCATGCCCAGGGGGTCGTGCGCTTCCAGGGCGGACACAATGCCGGTCACACGCTGGTGATCGGAAAGGACGAGTACAAGCTCAACCTCGTGCCCTCCGGGATCGTGCGTGAAGGCGTTGCCTGCTATATCGGAAACGGCGTCGTGCTCGACGCGCACCACCTTCTCGAGGAGATCCGCAATCTGGAAGCCGGCGGCATCCGTGTGCGCGACCGTCTGCGCATCAGCCCGGGCTGTCCGCTGATCCTCGGCTACCACATTGCGCTCGACCAGGCGCGTGAAGCGGCCAAGAGTGCCGACACGCGAATTGGAACCACCGGAAAGGGAATCGGGCCGACCTACGAGGACAAGGTCGCACGCCGTGCGCTGCGCGTCTATGACCTGTTCGACCGCGAGCGCTTCGCCGAGAAGCTGCGTGCCAACCTCGAGTATCACAACTTCGTGCTTACGCAGCACCTGGGTGCCGCGCCGGTCGATTTCCAGTCGGTGTTCGACCAGGCCATGGCCGATGCGGACGCAATCCGCCCCATGGTCGCCGACGTGTCGGCCGAGCTGTATGCCGTGAACAAGACCGGCGGCAGCCTTCTTTTCGAGGGCGCCCAAGGGGCGCTGCTCGACATCGACCATGGCACCTACCCGTTCGTGACGTCGAGCAACTGCGTCGCAGGTCAGGCGGCTGCGGGCTCCGGGGTCGGGCCCGGGCGACTGCACTACGTGCTGGGCATCACCAA
>JBJHDM010000070.1:0-13644 GCA_050486545.1 Rhodocyclaceae bacterium
GAGATGACCCGCGGCAAGGCGATCACCCGCGACGCCCTGCACGCATTCGTGCGTACGCTGGCGATTCCGGAGAGCGAGCGCGAACGCCTGCTCGCGATGACGCCTGCGAGCTATGTCGGCAAGGCGGCCGAACTGGCAAGGAGGATCTGAGCATCATGGCGTTTGCAGATCAGCTCAAGCAGTTGCCCGGGGTTTCCCATTTGGCCGCATTGACCTTGCTCGGCGACGAGGACCGGGTCGTGGCGACGATCGAGAACAAGCCCGGACAGGCCGGCTCGCTCGCGGTCTACAACCATCTTGCGCAGATTCACGGGGCCATCACCCCCGAAGCGGCGGTGAAGGGCCTGGAGCTCTATGCGGAGCACACCGACGATGCGCGCGCCAATCCGGGAAAACATCCGAACATCGACCGTCTCATCGGATTGATCGAGCGCGGAGAGACCTTGCGGGTCAAGCAGGTTTTCGCAGTCTGACCCGTCGACGACAATGGCCGCCCGCCCGATTCGTCCCGGGCGGGCGGCCATTCCTTCTTGCTCACGAATATCGTCGATCGCAGACGGCTGTCGTCCGGCCTGCGGTCAGACCACGGCCTCTTCCTTGTCCTTCTTGGGCGTGATGAACTGCTCGCGCGAGATGCCGAGCCACATCACGACGGGACTCGACACCAGCATCGACGAGTACATGCCGAAGATGATGCTGATCGCGAGGGCGAGCGAGAAGTAGTGAAGGGTCTCGCCGCCGAAGATGAGCATCGTGAAGACGACCATCAAGGTGGTCGAGTGGGTGATGACGGTGCGCGAGATCACGCGCGTGATCGCGTGGTCGATGATCTCCGGCGTCGTCATGCCGCGCTTCTTCTTGAAGGTCTCGCGGATGCGGTCGAAGATGATCACGGTCTCGTTGACCGAGTAGCCCAGCGCCGCGAGCACCGCGGCGAGCACCGGAAGCGAGAAGTCCCACTGGAACAGCGCGAAGAAGCCGAGGATGACGATCATGTCGTGCAGGATCGCGAAGATCGCCGCGATCGAGAATCGCCATTCGAAGCGCAGGGCGAGGTAGATCATGATGCCGATCAGCACGAACAGCAGGGCGAGCGCCCCGTCGGCCGCGAGCTCGTCGCCGATCTGTGGCCCGACATATTCGACCCGCCGCAACTCGGGGTCCGGTCCGTCCATTGCCTGCAGCGTCTGGAGCACGTTCTCGGAGATGCGGTCCGAATCCATGTCCGCGCGGGTCGGCAGGCGCACCAGTACGTCGCGCGTACTGCCGAAGTGCTGGACCTGGGCATCGGTGTAGCCCACGCGGGAAAGGGCCTGGCGGATCGGTTCGACCTGCACCGCCTCGGGGTAATTCACCTCGACCAGTGTGCCGCCGGTGAACTCGACCGAGAGGTTCAGTCCGCGCGTGCTCAGGAAGAAGATCGCGAGCAGGACCAGGGCCACCGAAAACACGTTGAACTTCAGCGCATGGCGCATGAAGGGGATATCGTTCTTGACGCGGAAGAATTCCATGTGAGTCGATCCTTTGGCTTCCGGTAATGGTCAGCCGATACGGATGCCAGCGAGCTTGCGCTGGCGCCCGTAGAGCAGGTTCACGAGCATTCTGGACACCAGCACGGCACTGAAGACCGAGGTCAGGATCCCGAGGCAGAGTACGACCGCAAAGCCGCGGACGGGCCCGGACCCGAACACCAGCAGTGCGATGCCGGCGATGAAGGTGGTCACGTTGGCGTCCAGAATGGTGTCGAAGGCGCGATCGTAGCCGGAGTTGATCGCCACCTGCGGCGAGACCCCGTTGCGCAGTTCCTCCCGGATCCGTTCGTTGATCAGGACGTTGGCGTCGATCGCCATGCCCAGGGTCAGGGCGATCGCAGCGATGCCCGGAAGCGTCAGGGTGGCCTGCAGCAGCGACAGCAGTGCGATGAGCAGCATGAGGTTTGCAGTCAATGCGGCGACCGAGACGATGCCCACGGCCGAATAATAGACCGCGATGAAGATCGCGATCGCGACCATGCCCCACATCACCGAGTTGAAGCCGCGGGCGATGTTCTCGGCCCCGAGGCTGGGTCCGACCGTGCGCTCCTCGATGATCTGCATCGGTGCGGCGAGACTGCCTGCGCGCAGCAGCAGGGCGACGTCGTTGGCTTCGGTGGTGGTCATGCGCCCGGAGATCTGCACGCGGCCGCCACCGATCTCGGTCCGGATGACCGGCGCGGTAATGACCTCGCCGCGGCCGCGCTCGATCAGCAGGATCGCCATGCGCTTGCCGACGTTCTCCCGGGTGACGTCGCGGAAGATGCGCGCGCCGGCCGAATCGAGCGTCAGGTGCACCGCCGGCTCGTTGGTCTGGCTGTCGAAACCCGGCTGCGCGTCGGTCAGGCGATCGCCGGTCAGGACGACCTCGTTGCGCACGAGCAGGGGAGAGCCGCCGCGCTCCGTATAGAGTTCGGTGCCGAACGGGATCTGTCCCTCCAGTGCCGCCTCGAGTGCGCCGGGGCTATCGTCGACCATGCGGACTTCGAGCGTGGCCGTGCGACCGAGGATGTCCTTGGCCTGGGCGACGTCCTGCACGCCGGGCAACTGCACGACGATGCGGTCCGCGCCCTGCTGCTGGATGACCGGTTCGGCCACGCCCAGTTCGTTGATCCGGTTGCGCAGCGTGGTGATGTTCTGCGTGATCGCGAAGTCGCGAATCGTCTGCTGTGCAGTCGGTTCGAGCGTCGCGATCAGCTTGAAATCGTCCGGCCCGTCGTCGCGGTCGGCCAGTTGCAGCTCGGCCGTGCTGTTCAGGATGGCGGTGCGGGCTGCGGTGCGCTGCTCGGCATCCCGGAAGCGCAGATGGATCGTGTTGCCCTCGCGGGTGATGCCTGCGTGCCGGATGCGCCGGTCGCGCATCAGTGTGCGCAGGTCGGCGCTGGTCGAGTCGAGGCGGTTGGTGATCGCGCCGGGCATGTCGACTTCGAGCAGGAAGTGCACGCCCCCGCGCAGGTCGAGGCCGAGATACATCGGCAACGCGTTGATCGAGGTGAGCCAGTTCGGCGTGGCCGGGAGCAGATTGAGCGCGACGATGTAGGACGGATCGGACGGATCGGGATTGAGCAGGCCCTCGATGACGTCGCGGGCAAGCAATTGCTCGTCGGTGCCGTCGAAGCGGAACCGGATGCTGTTGTCGTCGGCGATGATGCCGGTGTGCTGGACGCCGCTTTTCGTCAGGGCCTGCTCGACCGGGGCGATCACGCCGGAATCCAGGCGGAGCGTGGCCTTGCCGCTCGAGATCTGGACTGCCGGGACTTCGCCGTAGAAGTTCGGCAGGGTATAGAGGGCGCCGAAGATGAGCACCACGACGATGAGGAGGTTCTTCCAGAGCGGATAGCGGTTCATGACGTCACTTCTGGTTCATGAGGCAGGGTTCCCGATGCGCGCGCCCGGCGAAGGGTGTGGCGGCGTCGGGCGGGTCGGGACGGGTGGCCCGTCGGGGCGTGACCGTCCCGCTGCTGAGGCCTCAAAGCGTCTTGAGGGTTCCCTTGGGCAGGACGGTTGCGACGGCCTGTTTCTGGACGACGACGTTGACGTCCTGGGCGACCTCGACGTGGATGAAGTTCTCCCCGACCTCGGTCACCCGTCCGGCTACGCCGCCACCGGTGATGACTTCGTCGCCCTTGGCCAGCGCCCCGACCATGGCCTTGTGTTCCTTCGCACGTTTCATCTGGGGACGGATCATGAGGAACCACAGCACGACGAACATCAGGATCAGCGGGAGCAGCCCGATCAGGCCGCCGCCGGCACCGCCTTCTGCTGCCTGGGCGTAAGCGTTGGAAATGAGCACTTTGAACTCCGGTTGGTGTTGATAAACGAGCAATTATATCAGCACCCGCATCGCCGCGAGTCATGCCGGGCCGGTGGCGCGGTCCGCACGGAATTGCGCGATCCGGGCATCGAGTGCACCGGCGCCGATGGCGTCGCGCAGCTCCGTCATCAGGATCTGGTAGTAGCGCAGGTTGTGGATCGTGTTGAGCATGCTGCCGAGGATTTCTCGGGTACGGTGCAGGTGGTGCAGGTAGGCGCGGCTGAAGTTGCGGCAGGTATAGCAGTCGCACTGCGGATCGAGCGGGCGGGGGTCGTGACGGTGGATGGCGTTCTTGATCTTGATGTCGCCATGCCGCGTGAATAGCCATCCGTTCCGGGCGTTTCGCGTCGGCATCACGCAGTCGAACATGTCGATCCCGGCGGCAACCGCGGCGACGATGTCTTCCGGCGTGCCGACGCCCATCAGGTAGCGCGGCCGGTCCGCCGGCAGTTGCGGGGCGGTGTGGGCGACGATCCGGGCCATGTCCTCCTTGGGCTCGCCCACCGACAGGCCGCCGATCGCATAGCCGTCGAAGCCGATCCGCTCGAGCGCGGCGAGCGATTCGTCGCGCAGGCCCTCGAACATGCCGCCCTGCACGATCCCGAACAGCGCGTTGGTGTTGCCGAGGCGATCGAACTCGTCGCGCGAGCGCTGCGCCCAGCGCAGGGACAGGCGCATCGATGCAGCCGCTTCGTCATGGGTGGCCGGGTGCGGAGTGCACTCGTCGAAGATCATCGCGATGTCCGAGTCGAGCACGGTCTGGATGCGCATCGACTCCTCGGGGGTCAGGAACAGGCGCGCGCCGTCGATCGGTGAGGCGAACTTCACGCCTTCCTCGCTGATCTTGCGTAGCGCGCCGAGGCTGAAGACCTGGAACCCTCCCGAATCGGTGAGGATCGGGCCGTTCCAGCCCATGAACCGGTGCAGTCCCCCGTGCGCGCGGATCACGTCCAGGCCCGGCCGCAGCCACAGGTGGAAGGTGTTTCCGAGACAGATCTGCGCGCCGATCCCGGCCAGTGCGTCCGGGGTCATCGCCTTGACCGTGCCGTAGGTGCCGACCGGCATGAATGCGGGGGTGTCGACGGATCCGTGCGCAAGCGTCAGTCGCCCGCGCCGGGCCGCTCCGCAGGTGGCGAGCCGTTCAAACCGCATCGTTGCGGTGCGCGATGAACATCGCGTCGCCATAGCTGAAGAAGCGGTAGGACTTTTCGACCGCATGGGCGTAGGCGCGCCGGATCGGCTCCATTCCTGCAAAGGCCGAGACCAGCATGAGCAGGGTCGATTTCGGAAGATGGAAGTTCGTGATCAGCGCATCCACGACCTGGAAGCGGAAACCCGGCAGCACGAACAGGTCGGTCTCGCCACTGCCGGCCTCGAGTGCGCCGTCCTGTGCGGCACCTTCGAGGGCCCGCAGGCTCGTCGTCCCGACCGCGATCACCCGTCCGCCACGTGCCCGGGTCGCCGCGATGGCCGCGACGGTCTCTTCGGGCAGGACGTAGCGCTCGCGATGCATGCGATGCTCCCCAAGGTCGTTGGTACGGACCGGCTGGAACGTCCCCGCGCCCACGTGGAGCGTCAGCCACGCGGTGTCGATCCCGCGTCCGGCAAGGCGATCGAGCATGGCCTCGTCGAAGTGCAGGCCGGCCGTCGGGGCGGCGACCGAGCCCGGTTCGCGTGCGTACACCGTCTGATAGCGTGACTCGTCGCCACCGTCGGCCGACCGACGGATATAGGGTGGCAAGGGCAGCTTGCCATGGCGCTCGAGCAGGTCCAGCACGTTCTCGGATGTGGGGAAGCGCAGGTGGTAGAACTCCCCGACGCGCCCGAGCACGGTCACGTCGAAGGCGTCGGCGAGACGGATGCGGCTGCCGGTTTGCGGGGACTTGCTCGCGCGGATCTGGGCGAGGGCCTCGTGCGGGCCGACGGCCCGTTCGACCATGACCTCGACCTGTCCGCCGGACGTCTTGACGCCGTGCAGGCGGGCATGGATCACGCGCGTGTCGTTGAATACGAGCAGGTCGCCGCGATCGAGCCGCTCGGGCAAGTCGGCGAAGCGACAATCGGCCAGTGTGTCGCCGTCGACAACGAGGAGGGCGCTGTCGGTCCGGTTCGGCAGGGGGGCCTGGGCGATGAGTTCCGGAGGAAGGGTGTAGTCGAAATCGTCTAAGGTCAGTGGCATCAGCTTGCTGCTCGCTGGGGTCTTCGTGGATAATACGGCGCTTCCCGGCCGGGATGGCGGAATCGGTAGACGCAGCGGACTCAAAATCCGCCGCTGGCGACAGCGTGAGGGTTCGAGTCCCTCTCCCGGCACCACGGGCGGTTCCACGCCCGGAGAGCCTTTCCCTTCCCGGTTTTACTGCGCACGGCCCGCATCCGCAATGCGGCGGGCGCGATCATATCACTTTGCCCCCTTGTCTCCCCCTTTGCGCGTTCGTGGCCGGCTCAGGGGCTGCGGTGCCGAGCGTCATCCCGAATTCCGGCACTCGTTGCGTTGAACTCGTATAATGGGGCGGAGTCTCATCCTTGGCGCTCGAGGGGAGAAGGGAAGCTTCGCCCATGCGACCTTGATGCGTTCGTTCGTACATGCGGCCCGGACCATTGTTTCGATCCGGGAGTGTTGAATACAGGAGGAAGTCATTCCATGGAAAACCGTGCGATTGCGATGAACCGCGCCGAAACGTCGGTGCTGGCCACCAACAAGGTCATTCGCAACACCTATATCCTGCTGGCGTTGACGCTGGCGTTCTCGGCCGTGACGGCAGGAATCTCGATGGCACTCGGGTTGCCGCACCCGGGGCTCGTGCTCACATTGGTCGGATACTTCGGCCTGCTGTTCCTGACGGCCAAGCTGCGCAACAGCGCCGGTGGCGTGCTGGCGATCTTTGCATTGACAGGTTTCATGGGCTACACGCTCGGACCGATCCTGTCGGCTTACCTTTCGCTGCCCAACGGTCACCAGATCGTGATGCAGGCGATGGGCGGCACGGCGGCCATCTTTCTCGGCCTGTCGGGCTACGCGCTGACCACGCGCAAGGACTTCTCCTTCATGGGCGGCTTCCTGATGGTCGGCATCCTGGTGGCGTTCCTGGCCGGGATCGGTGCGTTCGTGTTCTCGATGCCGGCCCTCATGCTGGCGGTTTCGGCGATGTTCGTGCTGCTGATGTGCGGACTGATCCTGTATCAGACCAGCGCCATCATCCACGGCGGCGAGACCAACTACATCATGGCCACCGTGACGCTGTACGTGTCGATCTACAATCTCTTCACGAGCCTGCTGCACCTGCTCGGCGTCTTCAACAGCGACTGAGCATCCCGGGCCGTCCCGTGCGGGACGTCCTGCAGTTCCGACTCCGCATGGGCGCCTTCGGGCGCCCATGTCGTGTCCGGGCCAAGCAGGTACAATGACGCACTTTCAAGCAGGGAAGGGTAGATGAAGACCACCTTTCTGGATTTCGAGCAGCCGATCGCCGATCTTGTCGCGAAGATCGAGCAGCTGCGCTTCGTCCAGGACGATCCCGCCGTCGATATCTCCGGTGAGATCGCCCGTCTCGAGAGCAAGAGCCTGAGCCTGACCAAGGACCTCTACGCGAAGCTCACGCCCTGGCAGATCGCGCAGGTCGCCCGTCATCCCCAGCGTCCCTATACGCTGGACTATGTCCGCCTCGCGTTTACCGATTTTGAGGAGATGCATGGCGACCGGGCCTTCGCCGACGACAAGGCGATCGTCGGGGGGCTGGCCCGCTTCAACGGGCAGAGCTGCGTCGTGATCGGGCACCAGAAGGGACGCGACACGAAGGAGAAGATCCTGCGCAACTTCGGCATGCCGCGACCCGAGGGCTACCGCAAGGCCTTGCGGCTGATGCGCCTGGCCGAGAAGTTCAATCTTCCGGTATTTACCTTCGTCGATACGCCGGGCGCCTACCCGGGCATCGGGGCGGAGGAGCGGGGGCAATCCGAAGCGATCGGGCACAACCTGTACGTGATGGCCGAACTCAAGGTCCCGATCATCTCGACGGTGATTGGCGAGGGTGGCTCGGGCGGCGCGCTCGCGATCGCGGTCGGCGATCAGGTGTTGATGCTGCAGTATGCGACCTATTCGGTGATTTCGCCCGAGGGCTGTGCGTCGATTCTGTGGAAGAGCGCCGACAAGGCCTCGATCGCCGCCGAGGCGATGGGCATCACGGCCGCCCGGCTCAAGGCGCTCGGCCTGATCGATGCGGTGGTGCAGGAGCCCGTCGGCGGCGCGCACCGCGACCACCGCGAGATGGCACAGACGCTCAAGCGCGCGCTCCAGGATGCGCTGCGCAAGGTCTCCGACCGCTCTCCTGCCGAACTCGTCGAAATGCGTTTCGAGCGCCTGATGAGTCATGGCAAGTTCAAGGAACAGGACGCCGCCTGAAGCGGATCCGGTTGCGGCGGTCGCGGCCGTTCTCGCCGTGGCCGGGGTGGGTTCCGGGACGCGGCTGTGCGTCGCGCTTTCGGGCGGGGTCGATTCGGTCGTGCTGCTGCAGGTTCTCGTGCGCTTGCGCGAGCGTTTCGGCCTCGAGCTTTCCGCCGCGCATGTCCACCACGGCCTCAGCGCCGCAGCCGACGACTGGTGCGCCTTCTGCGCACGCCTGTGTGCGTCCCTTCAAGTACCTTTCCGGTCCTTCCCCGTTGCGGTCCCACGTCACGATCGTCGCGGCCTGGAGGCGGCTGCGCGGGGATTGCGGCATCGGGCTCTCTCATCGATCGACACGGACTGGATTGCGTTCGGACATCACCAGGACGATCAGGCCGAGACCGTGCTGTTCCGGCTTTTTCGCGGAGCCGGGGTGCGCGGGGCCGGAGCCATGGCCGAGATCGAGCCGCCGCGAGGCGATGCGGCCGGTCGACTGCGGCCGCTGCTCGGTGTTCGTCGGGAGGCGATCGAAGGGTTCGCTCGCGCGCTCGGACTCGAATGGGTCGAGGACGAGAGCAATCTCGATCAGGCCTTCGCACGCAACCGGCTGAGGCATTCGATCGTGCCCGCCCTGCAGGAGGCATTTCCGGGGGTGGTCCCCGCGCTGGCGCGGGCGAGCGGACACTTTCGCGAGGCGCAGGGGCTGCTCGACGAGTTGGCTTCGATCGATGCACAGCGCTGCGGGTCGCCGCTGTCGCGCGTGCGCATGCTGGGGCTCTCCGATGCGCGCATCGCCAACCTGTTGCGCCGGCAGGTCAGCGATCTGGGCGCGGAAGCGCCGCCCAGGGCGCGGCTGGTCGAGGTCGTGCGCCAGTTTCGGCAGGCTGGCGAGCGTCCGCTGCGGCTCGGATTGGGGGGCGTCTCCTGTTGCGTCTATCGCGGGCAGGTGTGGCTGGAGTCCGAAGCGGGAGCGGACGCGGTCCCCGAAGCCGTGCGCTGGGAGGGGGGCGGCAACGTGCCTTGGGGAAGCGGCATCATCCGCTTCGAGCGGGGTTGGGGTGAAGGGCTGGATGCGTCGCGGGTCGAGGGCGCACGGGAGGTCGTGCTGACCGGGCGCTGGGAAGGGCTGGTCCTGCGACAGGCGGTCGGCCGGCCCCGCCGCAGTTTCAAGAACCTGTGCCAGGAGGCCGGGATCCCGGCCTGGATGCGATCCCGTCTGCCGGTGTTCAGGATCGACGGACAAGCCGCCTGGATCGGGAGCATCGGCGTGGCCGCCGAGTTCGCCTGTCCGAAAGGGGCTCCGGGAATCTTGCCGCGCTGGCTCCCGGCAGGCTGATCGTCAGTCCTCGGCACTCTTGAGCAGCTGTGCGAGTTCGACCGCCGAGCGGACTTCCATTTTCTCGAAGATTTTCGATCGGTGGGCCTCGACTGTTCGCATCGAGATGTCCAGTTCGTCGGCGATCACCTTGTTGTACTTTCCGGCGAGGATCAGCTCCATCACCTCGCGCTCGCGCGCCGTCAGCAGCGAAAGCCGTTCATGGACCGCGTTGCGCAGGCTCGACGCTTCGCGCCGCTTGGCGTCGACATCGATCGCGCGCTGCACGATCGCGACCAGATCACTGTCGTTGAACGGTTTCTCGATGAAATCGAAAGCCCCTTTCTTGAGGGCCGAGACCGCCATCGGCACATCCCCGTGGCCGGTGATGAAGATCACCGGAAGCAGGCTGCCGCGCGTCTTGAGGACGTCGAAGCACTCCAGTCCGCTCATTCCGTCCATGCGGATGTCCAGAACGGCGCAGCCTTGCCACTCGGGCTGTAGCGCGGCAAGGAAGTCCTCCGCGCTGGCCCAGGTCGTGCAAGGCACCTGGCGGGTCTTGAGGAGCCATTGCAGGGCGTCGCGGATGGCTTCGTCGTCATCGATGATGTGGGCGCGGGCGTCGTTCATGAAGGTTCCTGGTCGACGGGGAGCGAAAGGATGAAGATGGTACCGCCTTCGGGGTTTGCCTCGAAGCCAAGCCGGCCATGATGCAACTCGGCGATGGAGCGGCAGATGTTCAATCCCATGCCCATGCCCTCCTGCTTGGTCGAGAAGAACGGTTCGAAGAGGCGGCGAGCCGTTTCGGGCGGAATGCCCGATCCCTGGTCCACGACTCGAACGATGAGGTGACCGCCTTCCTCGCTCGTGGTGATGCGAATCGTGCGCCGTTCGCGCGGTGATTCATGCATCGCGTCCATGCCGTTGCGCACGAGGTTCACGATTACCTGTTCGATCATTACGGGATCGGCGGCGATCTCCGGAAGCCGGTCGGCCAGCGTCGTCTGGATGCGGATGCGCCGCTTGCGCGTATCGGCCTCGAGCAGGCCGATCGCGTCGCGGATGACGTCATTGACGTCGAGCGGTTCGCGCTTGGGCTCGGAGCGGCGTACGAAGTCGTGCACCCGGCGGATGATCTCGCCTGCACGCCTTGCCTGGCGGGCGAGGCGTTCGTGGATCTCGAGCAGTTCCTTCGAGTCGGCGTTGCCGTCGGCGAGCAGGTTCAGGCAACCATTGTTGTAGCTCGTGATCGCTGCCAGCGGCTGGTTCAGCTCGTGGGCCAGGGTGGAGGCCATCTCGCCCATCGTGATCAGGCGCGAGGTCGCCTGCAAGCGCTCGTCCTGCTGGCGTGCGAGCTCGCGTGCGCGTTTCTGTTCGGTGATGTCGAGCATCGACCCCATCCAGCCCGTGTGGTGACCTTCGGCGTCGATGAGGGGGGCCTCGAAGATCATGGTGTCGATCGGCTCGCCGCTCTTGCGCCGCAGGCGCAATTCGACACCTTCGGACGGGGCGTCGCCCGACAGGATCTGGTCGTGTACCTCCTGGGTCCGGTCGATATGGTCGGGATCCCAGTAGGGCATCGGCGGGAGGTGTCCGATCAGTTCATCCGCGGTGTAACCCACGATGCGGCAGAAAGCCGGATTGACATAGGTGATCCGGCCGTCCAGGTCTCGTGCGCGCAACCCCGTCATCAGCGAGTCTTCCATGGCCTTGCGGAAGGAGGTCTCTCCGCGCAGCGCCTGCTCGGCCGCCTGTCTGCGAACCAGTTGGACGCGCAGCAGCCAAATGCTCCATACGATGATGCCGCCGAGCAGCACGATCGAGGCGATCAGCAGGGCCGGGATCCAGCGCCCCTCCCCCTTGTAGGCACTGATCTGGACGCGCAGGCCGTGACCGGGGGGGTCGAAGGCCATGGTATAGGTATGCTGGTCCGACAGCGGCGCGACATGGGACTTGGTTGCGATTTCGCGTCCGTCCGGGTCGAGCACGCTGACGTGGTAACGTTCGGAGAACCACCACGGCAGCTCGCGTGCGACCAGGACCTGCAGCGAGTAGATTCCGACGGTGACGCCGAGCAGGCCGGTGTCGGTATAGGTTGGCACGTGGACTTCGAAATGATGGCCGCCCCCGGCGATCTCGTAAGCCGGGCCATAGACCGGTCGGCCGATGCTGCGGGCGAGGCGGAAGATCGACGGGGCCGGAACCGCCCCGTGGACCTCGCCGATCAGGTGGTCGTCGCTGAGCGGGGGGTGGGCGCCGAGGATGAGACCGTCGGCATCGAGCCAGACGATCCGGACGAGGCCGCTTTCGGCCCGCAGCAACTGACGCAGCTTGGCATCGGTCTGCGGAGCGATCTCGGGGACGATGAGCTCGTGGCCAAGCTGGGCCAGTTGGGTGGCGTTGCGGTCCAGGTGGAACTGCAGGTTCTGCTCCATCCACAGGACGTCGCTGATCAGGGTTGCGCGCTGGGTCTCCACATCATGTCGGTGCGTCAGCCAGACGAGCATGGCCAGCAGCGTCAGGAAGAGCGCCAGGGCGAGGTAGGGCAGTCGCAGATGCCAGGGCGACGGGGTGCTCGGAGGGGTCGGGAGGGTTGTCTCCATCGGAACGATCGACAGGGCGCTTCGCCGGCCCGCGGTTCCGGTCAGCTGGCCCCCGGCATGCAAGTCAGCGGGGATTGCGCATTGGGGCGGGCAAGCGCGGGTTTATTGGAGGATGTCGGATGAAGTATCGCATGTTGGTGATCATGATTGCGTTGTTGGTGATGCCGGGGCCGGCGTTCTCCGAGCAGATCGTGATCCGCTTCAGTCACGTGGTCGCCCCGGACACTCCGAAAGGTAAGGCGGCGGAGTTCTTCAGGCTGCGGGCCGAGGAGCTGACGCGCGGGCGCGTGCGCGTCGAGGTCTATCCGAACAGCACGCTCTACAAGGATCGCGAGGAGATGGAAGCCTTGCAGCTGGGGGCCGTGCAGATGCTGGCGCCGTCGCTTGCGAAGTTCAGCGTGCTTGGCGTGACCGAGTTCGAGGTGTTCGACCTGCCGTACATCTTCGATGACGAGCGCGCACTGGCCAAGGTGACCGAAGGGCCGATCGGGCGTCGCCTGCTCGCTTCCCTGGAGTCGCGTGGCATCAAGGGGCTGGCGTTCTGGGACAACGGATTCAAGTCGTTCTCGGCGAACACGCCGATCCGCACCCCCGAGGATCTGGCCGGCAAGCGCATGCGCATCCAGCCTTCGAAGGTGCTCGAAGCGCAGATGCAGGCGCTCGGGGCCGTACCCCACATGATGGCCTTCTCGGAAGTATTCGACGCCTTGCGTATCGGCATCGTCGATGGAACCGAGAACCCGCACTCCAATCTCTACACCCAGAACATGCACGAAGTGCAGCGCCATCTGACGGTCACCGACCACGGCTACCTGGGCTATGCGGTGATCACCAACAAGAAGTTCTGGGACGGATTGCCTCGCGGGATCCGCCGCAATCTCGAACGGGCGATGCGGGATGCGAGCAACTATGCGAACCGGATCGCCCGCGAAGAGAACGACCGTGCGATCCGTGCGGTGCGGGCTGCGGGGACGACCGAAATCCACGAGCTCGACGAAGCGGGAAGGATGGCGTTCAAGCGTGCGCTGCTGCCGGTGCATCGAAGCATGGAGGAGCGGATCGGCGCCGATCTCATCCGGGCGATCTACCGGGAGACGGGTTTCGATCCGGACGATCTGTAAGTGGATTTGGATGGACCACGGCGATCGCGTAAGCAGAACGCGTAGGGCGGCTTCGCGAAGCAAGCCGCCAATCGGCGGTTGGACCGCGGTACGCATCGGAATTCAACGGCCTTCATCGGTTTGTTGCCCGGCCGCCTTGCGCTTCGTCGCGCACCTTGGTGGATTGCGCCTTCGGCGCGAATCCACCCTTGTATTATTCACTCACTCCCGCTGAAGTCGCTCTTCGGTGGGAGTGAGTCGCCGGACGCCGTATCCACCCTTGTATTATTCACTCACTCCCGCTGAAGTCGCTCTTCGGTGGGAGTGAGTCGCCGGACGCCGTATCCACCCTTGGTCCTGGAGGCCGTGTCGTAGATTCCTGCGCCGGCGGCTCGTTGC
>JBJHDM010000071.1:0-13591 GCA_050486545.1 Rhodocyclaceae bacterium
CGCCCTGGCCTACCCGACCCTGAGAAGGGTGCAGGCCGAGGTGCGCGAAGAGGCCATTGCACGCCATCGGGCTTCCGGAGGCGGTTCACTCGACACACCATCGATGTTCCCGGATTCGATCCGGAGCGCATCCGACGACAAACGGCCCGACGCCACGCCGGAAGCCCCCCCCTCACCGCCCACCGCCACCGAAGCCCCGCCAGAGGTACCCGGCACCGCTCCGGAGGCAGGCGCGACAGCCGCAACAGACCCGGGCCACAACAAACCCTCCCCACCCGGCTAAGCCTGCGCATCGGCCCAAACAGTCCCGCAATGGCCCGTCCAGGCCGGGCGGACCACGATCACGGTCGAGGGAGGCTCGAAAAAAAACCGTGCAGGTTCGCTGCACGGCTTTTTCGAACACTGCGACTGCGGCGGGGGCTTACTGCCCGCCGCTCATCGCAAGCATGAGCTGGTTGATGCGCTTGACGAAGGTTGCCGGGTCGTCCAGCGTGCCGCCCTCGGCCAGCAGGGCCTGATCGAACAGCACCGCGGCCCAGTCGTCGAAGTTCGTTTCCTCGTACTTCAGGCGCAGCAGGGCCGGATGGGTCGGGTTGATCTCGAGGATCGGCTTCGAATCGGGCGCGCTCTGGCCGGCAGCCTTGAGGATTCGGGCCAGGTTCATGCCGAGTTCGTGCTCGTCGGCCACGAGGCAGGCCGGCGAATCGGTGAGGCGATGGGTCACGCGCACGTCCTTGACGCGCTCGCCCAGGCTCGTTTTCATCTTCTCGAGCAGGTCCTTGAACTCGTCGGCCGCCTTCTCGGCTTCCTTCTTCTCCGCCTCGTCCTCGAGCTTGCCCAGGTCCAGTCCGCCCTTGGCCACCGACTGCAGTGGCTTGCCGTCGAACTCGGTCAGGTTGCCGGTGACCCATTCGTCGACGCGATCCGAGAGCAGCAGGACCTCGATGCCCTTCTTGCGGAAGATCTCGAGGTGCGGGCTGTTCTTTGCTGCGTTGAAGGAATCGGCGGTCACGAAGTAGATCTTCTCCTGCCCTTCCTTCATCCGGCCGATGTAGTCGGCCAGCGACACCGTCTCATCCGCGGTGTCGGCCTGGGTCGAGGCGAAGCGCAGCAGGCCGGCGATCTTCTCCTTGTTGGCGAAGTCCTCGCCGACGCCTTCCTTGAGCACCTTGCCGAATTCCTTCCAGAAGGTCGCGTACTTCTCCTGGTCGTTCTCCGCCAGATCCTCCAGCAGACCGAGCACCTTCTTCGTGCAGCCGGCGCGGATCGTGTCGATGTCCTTGGATTCCTGCAGGATCTCGCGCGAGACGTTCAGCGGCAGGTCGGCTGAATCGACGACACCGCGCACGAAGCGCAGATAGGTCGGCATCAGCTTCTCGGCGTCATCCATGATGAACACGCGCTTGACATACAGCTTGATGCCGTGGCGCGCGTTGCGGTCCCACAGGTCGAACGGTGCGTGCTTGGGCACGTACAGCAGTTGCGTGTACTCGTGACGACCCTCGACGCGCGCATGGGTCCACGCCAGCGGCTCGTCGTAGTCGTGCCCGACGTGCTTGTAGAAGGCCTTGTACTCGTCTTCGGTGATGTCGTTGCGGGAGCGTGCCCACAGCGCGCTCGCCTGATTGACCGTCTCGTCCTCGTCGGTGACGACCTGTTCCTTCTTCTCCTCGTCCCACTGTTCCTTCTTCATCACAATGGGCTGGACGATGTGATCCGAATACTTGCGGATCAGGCTGCGCAACTGCCAGCCCGAGAGCAGGTCGTCCTGCCCCTCGCGCAGATGCAGCACGATCTCGGTGCCGCGCACCGCGCGCTCGACCGGTTCTACGGTGTACTCGCCTGCGGCGTCACCGCTCATGCTGCATTCCCATTTCACGCCTTCGGCGGCCGGCAGGCCGGCGCGGCGGGTCAGCACGGTCACCTTGTCAGCGACGATGAAGGCGGAGTAGAAGCCCACGCCGAACTGGCCGATCAGGTTCGCATCCTTCTGCTGGTCGCCGGTGAGCTGGCTGAAGAACTCGCGCGTGCCCGACTTGGCGATCGTGCCCAGATGCGTGATCACCTCGTCCCGACTCATTCCGATGCCGTTGTCGGTCACGGTGACGGTGCGCGCCGCCGGGTCGAAACCGATCCGGATCTTCAGCTCGCCGTCGCCCTCGAACAGCGCCGCATTGTCCAGCGCCTCGAAACGCAGCTTGTCGCAGGCGTCCGACGCATTGGAGATCAGCTCGCGCAGGAAGATCTCGCGGTTCGAATACAGGGAATGGATCATGAGGTGCAGCAGTTGCTTCACCTCGGCCTGGAAATTCAGGGTTTGTGCAGGGGTCGCTTGTGCGCTCGACATCGATTCGGCTCCGTTTGCTGAACAACGGCCAGCATATGGGAGCGACCCCACCCGATTTCAAGGTCAACAATGCGAGAGACGCCGTGAAGCGAGCCGGTCAGGTGACGTAGCGAACCTCAATCACCTCGATCTCGCGCGGCCCGGCCGGACTCGCGAAGCGCACCACGTCGCCCTCCCGCGCCTTGAGCAAGGCCTTTGCCAGCGGCGAGATCCAGCTGATGCGCCCGCTGCTCGCATCGGCTTCGTCCACGCCGACGATCTGCCAGGTCTGCTCGTTGCCGCCGGCCACGTCGTCGATCGTGACCGTCGCGCCGAAAAAGACCTGTTCGATGCCCTGCTGACGCTCCGGGTCGACCACTTCGGCGCTCTCGATGCGCTTGATCAGGAAGCGGATGCGCCGGTCGATCTCGCGCAGGCGCTTCTTGCCGTAGAGGTAGTCACCGTTCTCGGAACGGTCGCCGTTGGACGCCGCCCAGGCAACCGTCTCGACCATCTTCGGCCGCTCGACGCGCACGAGCTGATCGAGTTCACGGCGCAAGGCCTCATAGCCACGCCGCGTCATGTAGTTCTTCGCGCCGGGCGGCATGCGCACCGCTCCGGCCTCGGCGGACTCGTCCTCTTCCGCCGCATCGTTTTCCCGTACAAAAGCCTTGTTCATATCTTCACTGGAGCTTGCATTGGCCACTTTGCATTTGCCACTCCATGATAGACCGACCGCTCGCCGATGTCCGCCCAAGCCAGACGTTTCCGGCAATTCCGCTGCGCCGAAAGTTGTCATTCCCGCAACCCGCGCATACCATAGCCCCGGATGGGCACCCCGAGGACCCGCCCCCACCAGCCGGCAGACCGACCATGAGCGACGACAGCTTCGACGAGGCAACCGATCTGAAATTGCGACTCGAAGCCTTGCGCACCGAACACCGTGACCTGGACGAAGCCATCGCCCGGCTGAACGTCTCCCAACCCGAGGACGAACTGCTGATCCGGCGGCTCAAGAAACGCAAGCTTGCGCTGAAGGACCGGATCACGGTCATCGAACGCATGCTCGAGCCCGATGACCTTGCCTGACCATTCCGACCCCGAACTCCCCTGCAGATCACCCGATACCCGATGACCCAATCCAAGACTTTCCAGGCGGAAACGCTGGCGCTGCACGCAGGCCAGTCCCCGGACTCCGCCTTCGGCGCCCGTGCCGCCCCGATCTACTTCACCACCAGCTACGTCTTTCCGGATGCCGATCACGCCGCGGCGCTGTTCAATCTCGAACGTCCCGGGCACGTGTACTCGCGCATTTCCAACCCGACCAATGCCGTGCTCGAAGAACGCATCGCCGCGCTCGAAGGCGGCGTGGCCGCGATTGCCACTTCAAGCGGCCAGGCGGCCCTGCATCTGGCCGTGGCCACGCTGATGGGTGCAGGCGGCCATATCGTCGCTTCGCGGGCGCTGTACGGCGGCTCGCACAACCTGCTCACCTACACGCTGCCGCGCTTCGGCATCACGACGACCTTCATCGATCCGTGCGACCTCGACGCGTGGAAGCGTGCAATTCGTCCGGAAACCCGACTGCTCTTCGGCGAATCGATCGGCAACCCCGGCCTCGACGTGCTCGACATCCCGGCGGTTGCCGACATCGCCCACGCCGCACGCGTGCCCTTGCTCATCGACGCGACCCTCGTCACCCCCTGCCTGCAGCAACCGCTCGCACTCGGTGCGGACCTCGTGATCCACTCGGCCACCAAGTTCCTCGGCGGGCACGGCGTGGCCGTCGGCGGACTGCTCATCGATGGCGGACGATTCGACTGGGAGGCTGCCGGCCTGTTCCCGACGCTCACCGAACCCTACGACGGCTTCCACGGCATGGACTTCGCCGAGGAATCACCGGTCGCCGCCTTCGCGCTGCGCGCCCGCCGCGAGGGACTGCGCGACTTCGGCGCCTGCCTCTCACCGATGAACGCGTTCCAGATCCTGCAGGGCATGGAGACCCTGCCCTTGCGCATGCGCGCCCATGTCGCCAATGCCCAGGCCGTGGCCGAGCATCTGGCCGCCCACGCGCTGGTGCGCTCGGTGTCGTATCCGGGGCTGCAAACCCACCCCGGTCATGCGCTGGCCCAACGCATGCTCCCGGACGGCTGCGGCTCGGTGCTGTCGTTCGAACTCGAAGGCGGACGCGCCGCGGGGCGAGCCTTCATCGAGGCCTTGCGGGTGTTCTCGCATCTTGCGAACGTCGGCGACGCGAAATCGCTCGTGATCCATCCGGCGAGCACGACGCATTTCCGCATGAGCGACGCGGACCTCGCCGCGGCTGGCATCGGAGAAGGCACGATCCGCCTGTCGGTCGGCCTGGAGGGCACTTCCGACCTGATCGAGGATCTCGACCGCGGCCTGCATGCCGTCGGCCGGCTGATGAAGAAGAAGGGGTGACCGCGATGCTGCGCACGATTTCGGAACACCCCGTCCTGGTCTATACCGGTGGTCGCCCCTTCGACGCCACGCGACCGGTCATCGTCTTCATCCATGGCGCAGGGCATGACCACAGCGTGTGGAACTTCCAGGCACGCCACTTCGCGCACCACGGGTTCTCGGTGCTGGCCCCCGACCTTCCGGGGCACGGACAGTCGGGCGGCCCGCCGCTCGCGAGCATCGAGGCCATCGCCGGCTGGATCGTCGCATTGCTCGACGGCCTGGACGTCGCACGTGCGACGCTGGTGGGTCACAGCATGGGCTCGCTCGTCGCCCTGCAGGCCGCAGCGCAAGCGGGCGAGCGCGTCGAGCGCCTCGTGCTGGTCGGCAGCGTCGCGCCGATGCCGGTGGCCGGTCCCCTGCTCGATGCGGCGCGACAGAACCGCGATCTCGCCCATTCGATGATCAACCAGTGGTCGTACTCGGCCGGTGCGCAACTGGGCACCAGCGCCTCGCCCGGCATGAGCCTGGTCCAGGTCAATCGTCGTCTCATGGAGCGCCAGCAAGATGGCGTGCTCGCCAACGACCTGGCCGCATGCAATGCCTATGCGAACGGCCTGGAGGCTGCCCGCAGCGTGCGCTGCCCGACTGCCATGATCTGCGGCACGCGCGACCAGATGACGCCGGCCCGTGCCGCCCGGCCCTTGTTCGACGCGCTCGTCAACAATGGCTCCGGAGCGCGTATGATCGAGATCGAGGGCTCCGGCCACGCCATGATGGCCGAAGCCCCGGATGCACTGACGGATTCGATACGGGGGTTCATGCTGGAAAAATAACGAGAATGCGGACCGCTGCGCGGGCAAGCCCCCTTCGGGGCGCTTCGGCCGCACATCCCGGCTCCGCCGCACCCCGTTCGCTGCAACGCCGACAAGACCCATAACAGGAGAGAGACATGTCGCAGACGAACCACGCTAGCATCGAGGATGCGGGATTGCCGTTCCCCAAACCTCGACCGGTGGATCCGGGCGCGCCGCTGCGCTGGATCCGCAAAGGGTTCCGGGACGTATTCTGGTGCCCGATCCCGAGCCTCTTCTACGGTTTCTGCTTTGCCGGAATGGGCCTGCTCGTGACCTTCGTGTTCGAGCACGCCTACGAGTACACGATGGCGGTGACTTCCGGCTTTCTGCTGCTTGGCCCCTTCCTGGCGATGGGCCTGTACGAGATCAGCCGGCGGCGCGAACTCGGCCAGTGCTGCGCACTCGGGCCAACCCTCACCGTCTGGCGCCGCAATGCCGGCAACCTCGGCATCTTCGCGGTCGTGCTCGGTGTCGTGTTCCTGGTCTGGGCGCGCGCCTCGCTGATCCTGTTCGCCCTGTTCTACACCAGCGACGTGCCGAACCTCACCGGCTTCCTGTCGCAGATCCTCGCGCTCGAGAACCTCGAATTCCTTGCGATCTACTTCGGCGTGGGGCTCATCTTCGCAAGCATCGTCTTCGCCGTGAGCGTCGTGTCGATCCCGTTGATGCTCGACCGCAACCAGGACGCGATCACTTCGATGCTCGCAAGCGTCGGCACGCTGTTCCGCAATCCCGGCCCCCTCCTCCTGTGGGCCGTGCTGATCGTCGCGCTCACCGCCGTCGGCTTCCTGACCTTCCACCTCGGGCTGGTGCTGCTGATGCCCGTGATCGGGCACGCCACCTGGCACGCCTATCGCGACCTCGTCGAGCCGCTCGAACCGGCTCCGGGCCACGCGGCATCGACGAGTTCGAGCACCACGGGCTGATGGTCGGAAGCGGCCGTCGCCTCCTCGACCGCGATCGCCGCCACACGCGGCGCGAGATCGGCCGACACCCAGAAGTAGTCGCAGCAGTAGCGGCGACCGGGCCATTCCGCGCCGTGCAGCCCAACCGTGGGCGCATGCGCCCGCTCTGCGTCGAGCACGCGCCATGCATCGACGAACCCGGCTCCGGATCCCTCCACTCCGTGTGCCATCCGCGCATAGTCGTCCGATTCGGGCTCGAAATTGAAGTCCCCGCACAGCACCGCGCTGACCGGGCGCGGCCGTGCCGCGAACACCGGGCAGGACTCCTTCTTCGACACCCCCGGTGCCACCGCATGCCCCGCCGCTTCGACCTGAAGCGCGTGCAGGGCGTCGATCTGCGCCTGTCGCTGACGAGCGGAGTAGTATTCCAGGTGCGTGGTCAGCACGCGCAGCGGCCCCCACGGGGCACGCACGACCACTTCGACACAGGCGCGCTGCATGCCCGGCACCAAGGCATCGGCCGGAAACGGCAGCAGGCGCCGGAAGACCTGATCCACCGGCAGGCGCGACAGCACGAGATTGCCGAACCGTGCCCGCTCCCCATCCGCGGCCGGCACATCCACCCCGGGGCCGTACACCACCGCATGGTCGGGAAACGCTGCCGCAAGCACGCCGACGCCGTCTTTGGGATTGCCGCCGGCCAGCCCCTCGACGTTCTGCGCCACCTCCTGGAGGCAGATCAGGTCGAAAGGCCCTGCCGCGCGGAGAACGGCGACCGTGCGACGAAGATCGACCCGTCCGTCGGCTCCCCGGCCCCACTGGATATTCCATGTGATCAAGCGCATGATGATTCCTTACCGACCCGGTCGAATATGGTGGCACCGGCCGATCCACCGTTCAAGCAATCGCGGCACCGGGCAACCGATGCCGGCCGCCCGGGTCCAACCCTGCGAGCACGTTCCCCGGGTTCACCTCTCCCGCGGGATCGCTGATAATCCGCAAAAAAACGCTGGAAGCCGCACCATGCACTCAGCTCAGGAACTTGTGGCGCATCTCGAGGCGCTCACCTCCCTCCCGACGGTCTATCTGCGCATCCGCGAGGAGCTCGACAAACCGGACGGATCGCTCACCGAGATCGCCAAGCTCATCTCCGCCGACCCGGCGCTGACCGCACGCCTGCTGCAGATCGTCAACAGCGCGCTCTACGGCTACGGCGGCAAGATCGACTCCGTGCACCGCACCGTCACGATTCTCGGACTCCAGCAGGTGCACGACCTCGTCCTGGCGATGTCGATCGGTTCGGTCTTCGCCGGCGTGCGGCCCGAGCGCATGGACATGCAACGCTTCTGGCGCAGCAGCGTGATGTGCGGAATCGCCGCCCGCGAAATCGGCCGGCGCTACGACCTGCCCACCGCCGAGCGGATGCTGGTCATCGGCCTGCTCTCCGACCTCGGCCACCTGGCCCTGTACCAGACCGTCCCGGTCCTGGCCGACCAGGCACGCGGCGCCGCCGAAGAATCCGGCGAGCCGCTGTTCGAGGCGGAACGCCGTATCGTGGGCTGCGACTATGCCGAGATCGGTGCGACGCTGATGGATCACTGGCGCCTGCCGTCCTGTTTCGCCGAGATCATCGGCGCGCAGATCCACCCCCGGCTCGCCGGCGAGTTCACCTACGAAGCCTCCATTCTCAACCTTGCCTCCCACATCGTCGCGGCGGACAACCGCGGGGAGACCAGCGAGGTCGCCGCTGCGCGCGTCGCACCGGTCATCTGGCCCACGCTCAACCTCGAACCCAAGGATTTCAGCGATCTTCGCGAAGCGGCCGAACTGAACCTCGGAAGCTACCTCACGCTGCTCTTCCCGGACGTCGCCAAGGGCTGATCCAGCCAGCCCGCACGTGCCACGCCGCGCCAGTGCGCGACGCGGGGGGACGCGAGAAGGCTCCGGAGCAGCTCCCATCCCCGTTCCAGCGCCTCGAACGCCTCGACCGACAACGGCTCGCCGAGTTCGAAGCTGCGCCCCCGGACCGCCAGCACGAAGGCGGGCGGCGGCGCGCGACCCTCGACCTGCCGGAACACCTCGAGTACGGCGTGCGGCCCGACCGCATGGCTGAAAGGCACGGACGAGCGTCCCGGCCCGATCTCCCCGAACCGGACAGGCTCGTCGAATCCGACCGCGGCATCGATGAACAGCACCAGCCCGGCCGCCCTCAGGTCGAGCGCATGCTCGACCTGCAACTGAAAGTCCGGGATCGCCACGACCTCGGGAAAACCTGCGCTGATCCGGTCGCACAGCAAGGGGCCGATCGCATCGTCGCCACGCGATGGATTGCCGACCGCAAGGACGACGACGCGGCCCGCTTCAGTCACGCACGACCCGGTCGAGCACGGTGCCGTCGGCCGCCTCCAGTTCGAGCACCAGCGGCATCTTCCCGAGCGCGTGCGTCGCACACGACAGGCAGGGATCGAAGGCGCGGACCGCCACCTCGATGTGGTTGAGCAGCCCCTCGGTCAGTTCATGCCCGTCCAGGTAGCGGGTCGCGACCGCACGGATCGCCTCGTTCATGGCCTGGTTGTTATGGGTCGTGGACACGATGAGGTTGCACAGGTCGACCAGGTCGTCCTCGTCGACCTGGTAGTGGTGAATCAGCGTGCCGCGCGGCGCCTCGATGACGCCGACCCCCTCGCGCCCGCGCACCCCCTCGAGGCGCAAGGGCCCGGCCATCAGGTCGCCGTCGCCCAGCAGGTCGCGGATCACCTCGGCCGCATGCAGCATCTCGATCATGCGTGCCCAGTGGTAGGCCAGCGTCGCATGCACCGGCGCACCGGCGCCGTGGTCGACAAACTCCCGGCGCTCGGCCTCCGCGAACGGCGTCGGGATGAAGTCGCAGTTCTGCACGCGCGCGAGCGGCCCCACCTTGTACCAGCCGTCGTCGGGCCCGAGGTGGCGCATGAACGGAAACTTCATGTAGCTCCACGAACGCACCTGCTCGCACAGCACGCTGCGGTAGTCCTGGTCGGACACATGATCGAGCACGATCCGGCCGTCGGCGTCGCGGAAACGCAGTTCCCCGTCGTACAGGTCCATCGCACCGTCGGCGCGCACGAGGCTCATGAACCCCGAGCGGAACACCCCGAAGCCGTCGTACAGCGCCGGATCGCTGCGGTGCATGCGCTTGATCAGATCCACCGCGCCACGGCTCCACGCCACCACCTGGTTCACCTCGGCCTGCAGCTGTGTGCGGTCTTCGGGCGAAAGGTGACGGTTCATGCCGCCCGGCACCGCCCCCGTCCCGTGGATGCGCTTGCCCGCCGTCGCGCGGATGACCTCCTGGCCGAACTTGCGCAGCAACACGCCCTGGCGCGCGATCTCGGGATGCTCGGCGGCAACGCCGACGAGGTTGCGGCGGCCCGCGTCGCTCTCGAAGCCGAAGAGCAGGTCCGGGGACGCGAGGTGGAAGAAGTGCAAGGCATGCGACTGGAGGATCTGGCCGTAGTGCATCAGGCGGCGCATCTTCTCGGCCGTCGGCGGGATCGTTCCGTCCCCGACCACGCGGTCGAGCGCCTTGGACGCGGCCAGGTGGTGGCTGACCGGACAGATGCCGCACAGTCGCTGGACCATCACCGGCACTTCCCAGTACGGCCGCCCGAGGATGAACACCTCGAAACCGCGGAACTCGACGATGTGCAGCCGCGCCTCGCAAACGCGACCGTCGTCGTCGAGCAGCAGGCTCACCTTGCCGTGTCCTTCGACCCGCGACACCGGATCGATCACGACCCTGCGCAGCTTGTCGCGGTCGCGGGCGGTTTCGAGTTCGGATCCCATGTTCTTCCTCAGTCGAACCGCACCGTCGGATACGGCAGGCGCGGCGTGCGCCCGGCGATCAGGTCCGACAGGAAGCACCAGATCGCCTCGCCGGTCGGCGGACAGCCGGGAATGAAATAATCGACGCGGACCACCTCGTGGATCGGATGGACCTTGTCGAGCAGCAGCGGAAGTTCGGGATCGTCCGGGATGCCATCGCCGACCACGCAGTCGCGGAACTGGTAGACCTGCTGCAGGCAGGCCCCCAGCTCCAGGTGATTGCGCTGCGCCGGCAGGCCGCCGTTGATCGCGCAGGCCCCCACCGCCACCAGCGTCTTGCAGTTCTTGCGAAACTCGCGCAGCACGTGGACGTTTTCCGCGTTGCACACGCCGCCCTCGATCAGGCCGATGTCGCATGGCCCGCAGTGCTTGATGTCGGTCAGCGGCGAACGGTCGAACTCGACCCGCTCCAGCAGCTCGAACAGGCGCTCGTCGATGTCGAGAAACGACATGTGGCAGCCGAAGCACCCCGCCAGCGACGTCGTCGCCACCCGCAGCCTGGGCTTCGCGTTCATTCGTCCTCCTCCATCGACACCCGGCTGATCGGGCGCCCGTCGTAGGTCCGCGCACCGATCGGGGTGCCGAAGCCCACGCGCTTGTGCAGAATGACGCCCACCGGGCAGATGTTGGCGGCCAGATCGTCGGCCGCGAAGTCGGTGTCGCCCAGCCGCCCCGACTCGGCGTTGACCACGAGGTGCTTGTGGATGCCGCGGTTGGTGAGCGCGAACACGTTCTTGCCGTCCACGTCGCGGCTTGCGCGCACGCACAGCTCGCAGAAGATGCAGCGGTTGAAGTCGAGCAGGATGTCCGGATGCGAGGCATCGACCGGGCGCACCGGATAGAAATAGCTGAAGCGCGCACTGAGCATCTCGTGCTCGTAGGCCTGGGCCTGCAACTGGCAGTTGCCGCTCTTCTCGCACGAGGGGCAGAAGTGATTGCCCTCCACGAACAGCATCTGCAGCAGCGTGCGCCGCTCGGCCACGATCTCGGGCGTGTCGCTCTCGACCTCCATCCCGTCCTCGGCCTTCAGCGCGCACGACGACACGTGGCGGCCGCCCACGCGGACGATGCACAGCTTGCACGAGCCGTGCGGCGGAAAATCCGGATGCCAGCACAGGTGCGGGATGTAGCGTCCGGCTGCACGGGCCGCCTCGAGAATCGTCTGCCCCGCCTCGAAAGGCACCGGATGGCCGTCGAGCAGGAAATGCGTGCTCATGGCCGCTCCCCTTCGCCACGGCCCAGGTGGGCGCCTGGGTCGCTGCGGCCGGTCACCCTGCGGGCCTCGTCGAGCGCCGCGTCGAGGTCGAAGGCCGGCTCGAAATCGAGCGATCGCAGGCGGCGTTCCCACGCCGGGCGAAACTTCAGCAAGGTATCGTCCACCGGGTTCGGCGCGGTCGAACCCAGGCCGCAATGGCTGGAATTGCGCAGCAGGCGGTTGATCCACTCGATGTCGGCCAGATCGCTCTTGGCACCGAATCCCCGCGAAAGCTTGTCCATGTAGCCCTTGAGCAGCGACGTGCCGATGCGACACGGGGTGCAGAACCCGCAGCTCTCGTGGGCGAAGAAATCGACGAAGGCGTGCGCCATCTCGAACGGATCGCGGGTGGAATCGAAGACCATGAACGCGCCGGCCGTGGGCACGTCCTCGAACGCGATCCGCCGCTCGAACTCGTGGCTCGCGAGGGTCACGCCCGACGCCCCGCCCACCTGCACCGCCTGCGTGTCGCCGGCCCCGCAGTCGGCAAGGATCTGGCCGATCGTCACGCCGAACGGGTATTCGTACACGCCGGGAAACGCACAGTCGCCCGACACCGACACCAGCTTGGTCCCGGTCGAGCGCGGCGTGCCGATCTTCGCGAACGCCTCGCCGCCCTCGAGGGCGACCAGCGTCGTCAGCGCCAGGGTCTCGACGTTGTTGACCGCCGTGGGGCGCCCCAGATAGCCGTGCGTGACCGGGAACGGCGGGCGGATCCGCGGCGTGCCGCGCTTGCCCTCCAGCGATTCGAGCAGCGCCGTCTCTTCGCCGCATACGTAGGCCCCGGCGCCCAGGTGGATGTCGATGTCGAAGTCGAAGCCTTCCTGCCCGAGGATCCGGGGCCCCAGCAACCCGTCGGCCCGCCGCCGTGCGAGCACGCCGTGCAGCGATTCGAGGAGGTACCGGTACTCGCCGCGCAGATACACCAGCCCCAGTTGCGCCCCGGTCGCCCAAGCCGCCAGCGTCATGCCCTCGAACACGCGATCGGCCAGTGCGGACAGCAGCACGCGGTCCTTGAACGTTCCCGGCTCGCCTTCGTCGGCATTGCACACGATCACCTTGTCGCAGCCCTCGGCGTCGCGACACGCACCCCACTTCACCGCCGTGGCGAACCCCGCCCCGCCGCGACCGCGCAGGCCCGAGCGCTGCATCGCCTCGAGCCACCCCTGCCGGCCCAGCGCGATCGCCGCACCCAGGGCCGCTCCCGGGGGCGGATCCGAACCGAGCAAGCGGTCGCGCCTGCGAAGGTTGTCGTCGACGTGGAAGTGTTCCCGGGGCCAGTCGTCGAGCGGCACCTTGTGGCGGACGAGTTCGGCGATCTGCGCGATGCGCTGGTGGTCGAGCCGGGTCACGGCACGCCCATTGACCATCATCGCCGGCCCCTGGTCGCACATGCCCGTGCACGAGGTCGTGTCGATGCTCACGAGTCCGTCCTCCGACACCTTGCCCCGCTCCACCCACAGCTTGGCGCACAATGCATCCATCAGCGCGGAGTTGTCGAGCATGCGGTCGGTGATGTTGTCCGAGAACAGGATCCGGTAGCGGCCCACCGGTTCGCGGTAGAGAAAGCTGTAGAACCCGGCCACCCCTTCGACCGTCGAACGGGGCAAGCCCAGTTCGGTGGCGACGCGGGTCAGCGCGGCGGGCGGGAGATGGCCGATCCGCTCCTGGGTGTCGATGAGCACCTGCAGCAGCCGGCCCGGATCACGCCCCCGGCGCTTCACCGCTTGCGCGACAAGCCGATCGATCTCAGGCATGGACAAGCCTCCGCTGGTCATGCTTCATTGTACCCGCCGACGCCCCCGAAAGCCGTTGAATCGAGAGGATTTTCCCCGAAACCGGCCGGATTTCACCTACTAAATATAGTATCGAAGAACTTCTTGACATACCGCCAAAGATTGTAACTACCTGTTTTGTTGTAGTTTTATTTTTTTGCATTCGTGCAAATTACGGGCTATGCTTC
>JBJHDM010000072.1:0-13540 GCA_050486545.1 Rhodocyclaceae bacterium
GACCGCGAGCGCGCCCGCTACTCCAAGGTCATCTGATCGCCGAAACCGTGGTGTAGAATCGGCTTCCCGTCCATTCAGCACGATCCGGCCCACCGCTGAGCGAAGTCCTCCTCCCGACATCGATGTGTGCCGGGGTGGCGGACGTAATTCCGGGGGTGCCGGCCGCATCGCTTCCCGTTTTCCATGCCTGAAACCGGATATATCGCCCTGTTCCTGATCGGCCTGCTCGGCGGCACGCATTGCGTGAGCATGTGTGGCGGTATCGTGGGCGCGCTCAGCGTGCAGATGCCGGGCCAGCAGCGGCGGCAATGGCCCATCCATCTTGCCTACAATGTCGGCCGCATCGGCACCTACGTGGCACTGGGGGCAGCACTTGGGGCCGTGGGTACCGCCGGGCTGCTGTTCAACGACGTGCTCCCCGTGCAGATGGGTCTGTACGTCCTCGCCAACCTCATGCTGGTGGCGCTGGGCCTGTACCTGAGTGGCTTCACGCGCCTGCTCGCACCGATCGAACGGGCGGGGCTCGTGGTCTGGAATCGCGTCCAGCCGCTCACGCGACGATTCGTTCCGGCGCGAAGCGTCACCCAGGCGCTTCCCCTCGGCCTCTTGTGGGGATTTCTTCCCTGCGGGCTCGTCTACAGCGTGCTCACGACGGCACTGCTGACCGGGTCCGCGACACGCGGAGCGGGGATGATGCTGGCTTTCGGATTGGGGACGCTTCCCAATCTGTTGCTGGCCGGCATGCTGTTCAAGCGTTTCCGGGACATCACGCGCAATACCCGCGTCCGGTTCGCAGCCGGGATGCTGGTACTTGGCTTCGGCCTTTTTGGCCTCTATCATGCACCGACGCTCGGGGGGCATCTCTGGAGCGGTGTCGTGTGCGAAGTCTGACCCGGGAGTGTGCGTCCATGACCAGTGAAGTGACGATCAAAGTGGCAGGCATGAGTTGCGGTGGTTGCGTCCGGAATGTGACCGGCGTACTCCGGGCGCTTGCAGGGGTGACCGAGGCGGACGTCTCGCTCGACGACGGGCATGCGCGGGTCACATTCGATCCGGCACTGCTCACCGTCGAGCAGTTGCGTCAGGCGGTCATCGACGCCGGATTCGACTCGCCGGAGTGACCCGCGGGGCGCTTTCCTCCATTGCCCCGGCGGTCCACCGGATCGCCCGAACGGTCTTCTACCGGCTTCTTCCCGTTGAAACCCGCAGCATTGCCCGTTGCGGCTGCTATCGTTAGAGAGCCTGGGCGGGGTTTTCCACAAAGCCGTGGTCATGTTGCAGTGCTGCATTTTCTGCGCGCGGCAGGGCGGATACCTTTATAATTCGCTCGGCTTTTACATGGGAGAGAGGTGTATGGGGTTCGATCTGGTTTCAGCGGGCAAGGACGTACCGAACGATATCAACGTCGTGATCGAGATCCAGGCGCAGGCCGATCCGATCAAGTTCGAAGTGGACAAGGACAGCGGGGCGGTCTTCGTCGATCGCTTCATGGGCACTTCGATGCGCTACCCGATCAACTACGGCTACATCCCGCACACGATCGCCGGCGATGGCGACCCGGTCGATGTGCTGGTGGTGACGCCGTTTCCGCTCCTGCCGGGCGTGGTGATCCGCTGTCGCCCGGTCGGCGTGCTCAAGATGGAAGATGAATCCGGCGTCGACGCGAAGATCGTGGCCGTGCCCGTCTCCAAGCTCACGCCGCTCTACGACAAGGTGCAGACGATCGAGGATCTGCCCGACCTGCTGATGCGGCAGACCGCGCACTTCTTCGAGCACTACAAGGACCTGGAACCCGGCAAGTGGGTCAAGGTGATTGGCTGGGGGACGATCGAAGAGGCCAGGCAGGAGATCCTCGACGGGGTCAAGAACGCCGTCTCCTGAGCGTCCCGGCAGTCTGTGCTGCGCTGCAGTATCCAGCCCGCTTCGTGCGGGCTTTTTGCGGACGCTTCGGGCGGTCAGCCGCAGCCCGCCCCGGGTTTGCGAAAGGGCGCACGCTCGGACAATTCGTCGAGGTAGAAATCGATTCCGTCGGCTTCGCGGGCCAGATAGTGGTCGACCGCCTCGCGGAATCGCGCGTCGCGGAGCCAGTGGGCGGATGAGGTCACGGTCGGCTCCAGGCCCCGGGCAAGCTTGTGCTCGCCTTGTGCGCCGCCTTCGAAGCGTTCGAGGCCGTGCGCGATGCAGTGTTCGATGGCCTGGTAGTAGCACAGCTCGAAGTGGAGAAAGGGCAGCGGTTCGCTGCTTCCCCAGTAGCGCCCGTAGAGCGCGTCGCGATCGCGCAGGAAGAACGCCGCGGCCACGGCCTCGCCATCCCGCCTGGCGAGGAGCAGGCGTACGCGGTCCGGTGTGCGTGCAGCGAGCGTGGGGAAGAATTCCTCGTTCAGGTAGGGAGTGGAACGGTGCATCGCGTAGGTCGCGGCATAGCACCGATGGAAGAACCGCCATTCCGCCTCGGTCGCCTGGTGGCCGTCGACCCAGTCGCAGCGCAGTCCGTGTGCGGCGGCCCGGCGACGCTCCTGGCGGATCTTCTTGCGCTTGTCGTGGTTCAGGCGTGCAAGAAACGCATCGAAATCGCGATCCCCCCGGTTGTGCCAGTGAAACTGCACGCCGTGGCGGATCGAAAGGCCCGCTTCCCGCATCCAGTGGGTTTCGCGATCGTCCGGAAACAGTAGATGCAGCGAGGACAACTCGCTCGATGCGGCCAGTTCGAGGGCGATCCGGATCAAGGCCTGGCGTGCCGCATCGTCGTGGCCCAGCAGACGTACGCCAGGAATCGGGGTGAAAGGAACGGCGCTCAACAGCTTCGGATAATAGGCCAGCCCGTGACGGGCATAGGCGTCGGCCCACGCCCAGTCGAAGACGTATTCGCCGTACGAGTGCCGCTTCTGGTACAGCGGCAGGGCGGCCACGAGATCGTCGTCGCGCCAGAGCGTCAGATGGCAAGGATGCCATCCCGTCTCGGGGGCAACGCAACCCGTGTCTTCGAGGGTGCTCAGCAGTGCGTGTGATACGCAGATCCGATCGTGTGCGATCGCATCCCAGGCGGACGCCTCGAGTTCCGACAGGCGTTCGACGATCCGCAGCCGTAAAGCGGAGTCTGCCCTCAGGCGGTCTTGCACTCGTTGGCCAGCGGTTTCTGGGTCTTGCCGTCGAGGAGCACGCCCTTCCAGGGCAGGTCGATCCACACCAGTCCGCTCGCCTGGTCCTCGAAACGCGGCAGACCCGACGACGAGCGATCGCGCTGCAACTGGTAGCGACCGCCATTCCAGCCGATCAGAATCGTCGACCCCATGCTGCCATCCCGCAGGACGTCGACCAGTTCGCCAAACTCGCAGCGATACATCCCGCTGTCGAGTTCGAGCATGAGTTGCCCGTCGATATGGACCGGTCCTTCCGCAATCACCACCGGCTCTTCGACGGCCGCTGCGGGCGGGGGTGGAGGCGTTGCGCACGCTGCGAGCACGACGACGGACGCGAGCGGGCCAAGCCACGCGGACGGGACAGGCGGTTTGCGCATGAATCGACTCCCTGACGTTATGCAACTGATTCTAGGACATTTGCGCGCGATTGTAAGGGGGTGCGTAGCGCCGTTACAAATTGGGTTCTCCGGCTTCGTTCCGATTGCCGCCGGGTGGGGAAAGGAGGCGCACTGCGGTCCGGGATGCGCTGCGCTACTGCGCTGCGGGCGCAAGCGGTATAGTGGCGGCCATGAACGAGACCCTTCGCATTGCCGTTGCCCAACTGAACTTCACCGTGGGCGATCTGGGCGCCAATACCGCGCGCATCGTGGATGCACTGGAAGCGGCGCGAAACGCGGGCGCCAGCCTGCTCGTGACGCCGGAGCTGGCACTGTCGGGCTATCCGCCCGAAGACCTGTTGTTGCGGCCGGACTTCTATCGGGCCTGTGCCCGCCACGTCGACCGGATTGCAGCGCGGACGCAGGGCATCACCCTGGTGCTCGGACACCCGGCCGAGCAGGCAGGGCAGCGTTTCAACGCGGCTTCCGTAATTCGCGACGGCCGGATTCTTCGCACCTACTTCAAGCGCTTGCTGCCCAACTACGAGGTCTTCGACGAGGAGCGCTATTTCGAGCCGGGATCGGCTCCCTGCGTGTTCGAGGTCGATGGGGTGAGGATCGGCCTGTGCATCTGCGAGGACCTGTGGTCGCCGGAGCCGGCGGCGAGCACGCGCGCGGCCGGAGCGGAACTGCTGGTCGGCATCAATGCCTCGCCATTCCACGTCGGCAAGGGCGTACGTCGGCTCGAGGTGGCGCGGGCACGCCAGGCCGAGACCGGAATGCCCATTCTCTACTGCAATATGGTCGGCGGCCAGGATGAACTGGTCTTCGACGGGGTTTCCTTCGCGCTCGATGCGGACGGCGCGGTCGCGTATCGGGCGCCGTCCTTCGAGGAACGTCTGGACGTGTTCGCGTATCGCGACGGGCACTGGGATCGGGGGTCGATCGTCTCGGAAAGACCGGTCGAGGAGGAGGTCTACGAGGCGCTCAAGACGGGCGTGCGGGACTATGTCGCCAAGAACGGGTTTCCCGGTGCGATCATCGGCCTGTCGGGCGGCATCGACTCCGCGTTGACGCTCGCCGTGGCTGTCGATGCGCTCGGGGCCGAGCGCGTGCGCGCGGTCATGATGCCCTCGCCCTACACCGCGCAGATGAGCCTGGACGATTCGCGCGAGATGATCGGGCGGCTGGGCGTGCGCTACGACGAGATCGCCATCTCGCCGGCCATGGAAACCTTCGCCCGCATGCTTGCTCCCCAGTTCGAAGGCCTGCCGGCCGACGCGACCGAAGAGAACCTGCAAAGCCGCATTCGCGGCATGTTGCTGATGGCCCTGTCGAACAAGACCGGCGCGATCGTGCTGACGACGGGAAACAAAAGCGAGATGGCCACCGGCTACGCGACGCTGTACGGCGATATGGCCGGGGGGTTCGCGGTGCTCAAGGATCTCTACAAGACCTTTGTGTACCGGCTGTCGTCCTGGCGCAATACGGTCTCTCCGGTGATTCCAGAGAACATCATCGTCCGGCCTCCGTCGGCCGAATTGAAACCCGATCAGCTCGATCAGGATTCGCTTCCTCCTTACGAGGTGCTCGATGCGATCATCGAGGCCTACATGGAACGCGACGAATCGCCTCGCGAGATCATCGCGCGCGGATTCCCGGAGGAGGACGTCCGGCGTACCGTCGCGATGCTCAAGCGCAACGAGTACAAACGGCGCCAGGCGCCCGTCGGTATCCGGATCACCCGGCGGGGATTCGGCAGGGACTGGCGATATCCGATAACATCGCGCTACCAGGACGAATACTGACCTTGATGGCCGGCGCGCGAATCCCTCGCGAACGGCATGCCAACGAAGTCTTGCAGGAGAAGTCGAATGAAGAAGATCGAAGCCATCATCAAGCCGTTCAAGCTCGACGAAGTGCGCGAGTCGCTCTCGGAAGTCGGGATCAACGGGCTGACGGTGACCGAGGTCAAGGGCTTCGGTCGTCAGAAAGGGCACACCGAGCTGTATCGCGGTGCGGAGTATGTGGTCGATTTCCTTCCGAAGATCAAGGTCGAAATCGTGCTCGGCGACGACCTCGTCGAGCAGGCAGTGGAGACCATCGTCAAGGCCGCGCGGACCGGAAAGATCGGGGACGGCAAGATTTTCGTGAGCCCGGTCGAGCAGGTCGTCCGCATCCGCACGGGCGAGACCAACGAAGATGCGATCTGAGCCGGCCGCAACGTGTTGCGGGGGAGACCCCCGCCGGGCGTCAATCGCGTGCCGCCTTCCGTCCTCGCAGCAAGGCCATGATCGCCCCCGAACCGCCCTGTGCGGGGCCGGCCTGACAGAATGCGAGGATGTCCTCGCGCTGGGCCAGCCATCCATGCGAAAGCTGCTTGAGTACCGGCTGTTTGCCTGGTGATCCCAGGCCCTTGCCGTGAATGATCCGTACGCAGCGTCGCCCCTGCTGGACGCAGTCGGCGATGAATGCGGACAGGGCCTCGCGTGCTTCGTCGCGCTTGAGCCCGTGCAGGTCGAGTTCCCCCTGAAGCACCCAGCGGCCACGCCGCAGGTCGGCCAGCACGCGGCGGGGCACGCCGGGCCGCAGGAAAGCGACCTCGTCGCCGGCGTCGAGCCGGTCTTCGAGTGTCATCGGGGTTTCCATCGCCTCACGAAGAGCCGCCTGCTCGTCTTCGGTGCGCTTGATCGGTTGCGGCTCGGGCGTGGGGCGTTGGAGTTCGACGCGGGACTGCGACGGGATGGGTTCGATGCCGAGCATCGCCAGGCGGAACAGCTCGGTTTCGTCGAGACCCTCGAGGTCGTTGGCGAACGTCCGGGCACGGGAGGGTTTGCCGCCGCTTTCAGCGTTTACCGGGTCATCCGGCCGTTTCGCGCGGGAAGGCGCGACACGGCCGATCTCTGCTCGGCCACTGTCGGGCAGGGGTACGACATCGTGCATTGCCTCGCGGAACCAGGCTGCATCCGTGGTCGGTTCGGCGCGCGCGGCCGGCTCCTGCTGCGCTTCCGGGGCCGTCTCGCGAGGATGCCGGGGAATCGGTGCGGGTTTCGGAGGCTCGAGATGGACGTGGTGCGTATCGGCGAGCGGCGTGACGTCCGAAACCGCCTTGCGGAAGTGCTGGATATCGTCGGCCGATGTGCGCTCATCCTGCCTTCCGGCGCCAGCGGGGGGGCGAGGCGAAGCCGGTTCGGCTTGGGCTCGGGTCGGCGGGGCGGTCGTTCGATCCGGGTCGTTGCGGCGCAGTTTGCCGAGTTCGTCGAACGAACGGATCCGCCGTGCGCCGGCCGCGTCCGGAGACGGGCCGGGGCGCGGCGGCTTTCGCGGCATCAGCCCTGCAGCGCGTCGAGGTAGCGTTCGGCGTCCAGGGCCGCCATGCAGCCGGTACCGGCCGAGGTTACGGCCTGCCGGTAGATATGGTCCTGCACGTCGCCTGCCGCGAACACGCCCGGCACGCTGGTAGCGGTCGCGTTGCCGTCGCGACCGCCGTGGGTGACGATGTAGCCGCCCTCCATTTCGAGCTGGCCTTCGAAGATGTCGGTGTTCGGCTTGTGCCCGATCGCGATGAACACCCCGTGCACGTCGATCTCGCGGGTGCTGTCGTCGGTGACGTTACGGATGCGGATGCCGGTGACGCCGGAGTCGTCGCCCAGTACTTCCTCGAGCGTCGCGTCGAGCGCGAGCTCGATCTTTCCGGCGGCCACCTTGTCCATCATCTTGTCGATCAGGATCTTCTCGGCGCGGAAGGTCTGGCGCCGGTGGACGACGGTCACCTTGCGGGCGATGTTCGACAGGTACAGGGCTTCCTCGACGGCGGTGTTGCCGCCACCGATCACGGCCACGTCCTGGTTCTTGTAGAAGAATCCGTCGCAGGTCGCGCAGGCCGACACGCCGCGCCCGGAAAAATGCTCTTCCGACGGCAACCCGAGGTACTTCGCCGTGGCCCCGGTCGCGATGATCAGTGCGTCGCAGGTGTACTCGCCCGCATCCCCAAGCAGCCGATACGGCTTCTCGCCGAGCTTCACGGTGTGGATGTGGTCGAAGATCATCTCGGTGTTGAAGCGCTCCGCGTGGCGCTGGAAGCGGGCCATGAGGTCGGGTCCGAGCACGCCTTCGGCATCGGCCGGCCAGTTGTCGACATCGGTCGTGGTCATGAGTTGGCCACCCTGGGCGAGACCCGTGATCAGTACCGGATTGAGATTGGCACGTGCTGCATAGACGGCTGCGGTATAGCCTGCGGGGCCCGATCCGAGGATCAGCAGGCGCGCATGTCGGGTGGTCATGATTGGAAGCTTCCTGACGATGGGATGGCGCGATTATAGCCGACGCGGCGCCGCTGCCTCACCCCGTCGAGGAACTCACGGCAACCTCGAGAGGTGTCGGGGGACGGATCGGCCCGAGGCCGTGCAGCACCGTCATGCGGTCGTTTGCGTCGCATGGGGGCACGGATTCACGGGATAGTGATCTATACTCTTTGCTGTGATTTTTCTCACCGACAGGAAGGCGGGTTCCTGATCCATGGCAACGGGTGGACCATGAAGCGATTATCGGAGGCATCATGACGCAACCCTCGGCCGTCTCCACGACGGCGTTGAAGACGTTCCCGCTGTTCAACGGGCTGCCCGACAATACGTTGGAGGAGGTTGCCCGTTCGGCGATGATGCGGCGTTTTCCGCGCGGCCAGGCCGTCGTGCTTGCGGGCGATCGCACTGATTACGTCTATTTTGTGCTGACCGGCAGCCTCAAGGTCGTTGTGAGCGACGAGGATGGGCGCGAGGTGATTCTCAGCATCCTGGGCCAGGGGGAACTCTTCGGCGAAATGGGCATGTTCGGCGAGCAGCCGCGGTCCGCTTCGGTCGTCGCCGTGGTGCCTTCCGACCTCGTCCTGCTGGCAAAGAACGATTTCCGCCACCTCATGCACGACAACTTCGACGTCGCCTGGCGGATGATGTGCAATCTGTCCGACCGCCTGCGAAACGCCGACCGGAAGATCGAAAGCCTCGCCCTGATGGACGTCTACGGGCGGGTTGCCCGATTGCTGCTCGAGATGTCGGAAGAGGTCAATGGCGAGACGCTGGTCGTGAGCAAGATCACCAAGCAGGACATCGCCAAGATGATCGGCGCCTCGCGCGAGATGGTCAGCCGGGTCATGAAGGACCTCAGCCACCAGGGCCTGATCGAGGATACCGATCACGGCATCATCCTGCGCGAGCGCCTGCAAGAGCTGTAGCGCTGCGCGGCAGGACGCTTGCAGACTGTTGCAAGCGCCCCGCGGGGCGATCGAATATAATCGACGATCATCGTCTTTCCCAGGGCCATGCCCCCTCCGACCTTGCCCCGAACGAGTTCCCGCTCCCAGCCCTTGCCGGAAAGGATTTCCCTGCTGCTGCAGGAGGCACGCTGGCTGATTCTGGGGGTGATGTCGCTCTACGTGGGCCTCATCCTTCTCGGCTACAACCAGGCCGATCCCGGCTGGTCGCATGCGGCCGAGGTGAGCAAGGTCTCCAACCCCGGCGGTCGTTTCGGCGCCTGGCTTGCCGATCTGCTGTACTACCTGTTCGGGGTGTCCGCGTGGTGGTGGGTGATCTTCCTCGGCTATGGGCTGGTCTGGGGGTTCCGGCGCCTGCGCCATGAACTGCGTGCCGACAAGCGTTCGTTCTTCATCATCCTGGCCGGGTTCGTCGTCGTGCTCTTGGCGAGCAGTGCGCTCGAGGCGCTGCGCTTCCATTCCCACGGAGCCAGCGTACCGCTCGCACCGGGCGGCCTGATCGGCGTGGAACTGGGGCTTCAGGTCCAGCGCTACCTCGGATTCACCGGGGGCACCCTGCTGCTGATCGCCCTGCTGGCCTCGGGGTTGAGCCTGTTTTCCGGGCTGTCGTGGTTGTCCGTGGTCGAGCGCATCGGCGGAGCGCTGGAGCGCCTGTGGTTTGCGATGGTCGACGGCTGGTATAAATGGCAGGACCGCCGGGCCGGCAAGCAACTCGCCCAGCAGCGTGAGGCCGTCGTCGAAACCCGGCGCCGCAAGACCGAAGCGGCCCCTGCGCGACCGCTGCGGATCGAGCCTGCGGTTGTGACCGTGGACAAGTCGGAGCGGGTCGAAAAGGAGCGCCAGCAGGCGCTGTTCGCCGATATGGCCGAAGGTGCCCTACCGCCGCTGGCGCTCCTGGACCGGCCATCCGGGGAAGTCGAACCGCCATCGGCCGAATCGCTCGAGTTCACCTCCCGGGTGATCGAGACCAAGCTGGGCGACTTCGGGGTGGAGGTCAAGGTCGTGGCGGCCTATCCTGGTCCGGTCGTGACGCGCTACGAGATCGAACCGGCCACGGGCGTGAAGGGCAGCCAGGTAGTGAACCTGGCCAAGGATCTTGCCCGGGCGCTTTCGCTCGTCTCGATCCGCGTCGTGGAGACGGTTCCGGGCAAGTCGTGCATGGCACTCGAACTTCCCAACCCCAAGCGCCAGGTCGTCCGGTTGTCCGAGATTCTCGGTTCGAAGGCCTACCATGCGATGCATTCGCCGCTCACCGTCGCGCTGGGCAAGGACATCGGGGGTCAACCCGTGGTGGCGGATCTGGCGAAGATGCCGCATCTGCTCGTCGCGGGCACGACCGGATCGGGCAAGTCGGTCGGCATCAACGCCATGATCCTGTCGCTGCTGTACAAGTCCGAGCCGTCGAAGGTCCGGCTGATCATGGTCGACCCGAAAATGCTGGAGCTGTCGATCTACGAAGGCATTCCGCATCTGCTCGCCCCGGTCGTGACAGATATGAAGAACGCGGCCAACGCCCTGAACTGGTGCGTGACCGAGATGGACAAACGCTACAAGATCATGGCCTCGGTCGGCGTACGCAATCTGGCCGGTTTCAACAAGGCACTGGCCGAGGCGCAGAAGGCGGGCGCGCCGCTGACGAACCCGTTCTCGATCAACCCCGATCATCCCGAACCCTTGGAATCGCTGCCCCATATCGTCGTGATCGTGGACGAGCTTGCCGACATGATGATGGTGGTCGGCAAGAAGGTCGAGGAGCTGATTGCCCGCCTGGCGCAGAAGGCCCGAGCGGCGGGCATCCACCTGATCCTCGCGACGCAGCGTCCCTCGGTCGACGTCATCACCGGGCTGATCAAGGCGAACGTGCCGACCCGCATCGCGTTCCAGGTTTCCTCGAAGATCGATTCGCGCACCATTCTCGACCAGATGGGGGCCGAGGCGCTGCTCGGGATGGGCGATATGCTGTATCTCGCGCCTGGAACGGGATTGCCGGTACGGGTGCATGGCGCCTTCGTCGCCGACGAAGAGGTGCACAAGGTGGTTGAGCACCTGAAGAAACTGGGGCCGCCCGACTATGTGGAAGGCATCCTCGATGCGGGCGGCGACGAGGCCGATGCGCTCTCGGGCGGGGTGGACGGAAGCGACGCCGAGGCCGACCCGATGTACGACCAGGCCGTCGAGATTGTCCTCAAGACCCGTCGTCCGTCGATTTCGCTGGTCCAGCGTCACCTGCGCATCGGGTACAACCGCGCCGCCCGCCTCATCGAGCAGATGGAGCGGTCCGGACTGGTTTCGGCCATGGGATCCAACGGCAACCGCGAGGTCATCGCGCCGGCCAGGGAGTCAGAGTGAGCTTTTCCGTGTTTCGCAGACTGTTGCTTGTTTTCCTTCTGGTGTCGGTGGTGCCTGCGGCCTTCGCAGCCGGCAACGGCATTGCCCAGTTGCGCGCGTTCATCGAGCAGACCGGGGCGGCCCGGGGACAGTTCGAACAGGTCGTGACCGCCAGTTCCGGGCGGCGTCCACAGCATGCCAGCGGTCATTTCTCCTTCCAGCGTCCGGGCAAGTTCCGCTGGGTCTACGAGACCCCCTATGCCCAGGTCCTGGTCAGTGACGGGGATCGCCTGTGGGCGTGGGATCCCGACCTGAACCAGGTCACCGTGCGGGTGCTCGGCGATGCGCTTGGCAGCACGCCGGCGGCGATCCTCGCCGGAGAGGGAGCGCTGGAGCGCGAGTTCGAATTGTCCGAGGCGGGCGTCTCCGATGGCATGTCCTGGGTGCTGGCGCTGCCGCGTCAGGCCGAGAGCGGATTCGAGTCGATGCGCATCGGCCTGAGCCAGAGCCGGCTTCTTCGCATGGAGCTCCGGGACCACTTCGGCCAGATGACCCGGATCGATTTCACGGCGCTGTCGACGGAGGTGCAGCCCGATCCTTCCGAGTTCCGGTTCACGCCCCCGCCCGATGCCGACGTGATCGGCGACTGACGGCGCGCCCTGTCGATGGCCGATCTGTTCGACTCCATCGATTCCGGCCCGGTGCCGCTGGCGGAGCGCCTGCGCCCGCAACGGATCGAAGAGGTTGTCGGGCAACGGCATCTGCTCGGTCCGGGCAAGCCGCTGCGGCTTGCGTTCGAATCGGGCCGCCTGCATTCGATGATCCTGTGGGGGCCGCCGGGCGTGGGCAAGACCACGCTGGCACGCCTCACCGCGCAGGCGTTCGATGCCGAATTCGTGGCCCTGTCGGCGGTGTTCTCGGGCGTGAAGGACATCCGCGAGGCGATTTCGCGTGCCCAGGCGGCGCGGGGCCAGGGGCGCCACACCATCCTTTTCGTCGACGAGGTGCACCGCTTCAACAAGGCGCAGCAGGATGCGTTTCTGCCCTTTGTCGAGCAGGGCTTGGTGACCTTCATCGGTGCCACCACCGAGAACCCGTCCTTCGAAGTCAATTCGGCGCTGCTGTCCCGCGCTTCGGTCTATGTGCTCGAGCCGCTGGATGCCGAGGCGATGGCGGAATTGTTCGAGCGCGCACACGCCGCGGCCTGCCCCGAGCGGATCTTCGAGGAAGGCGCTCGGGAGCGCCTGATCGGCTTCGCGGACGGAGACGCACGGCGCCTGATGAACCTCGTCGAACAAGTCGAGGTGGCGGCCGACACCACGAAGGTCGGCGCCATCACTCCGGAGTTCGTCGACGAGGCGCTGGCGGCAAAACTGCGCCGCTTCGACAAGGGCGGAGAGGCGTTCTACGACCAGATCTCGGCGCTGCACAAGGCCGTGCGCGGCTCCAGCCCGGATGCCGCCTTGTACTGGTTCTGCCGGATGCTCGACGGTGGGGCCGACCCCACCTATCTCGGCCGTCGCCTGGTGCGCATGGCCTCCGAAGACGTCGGCCTGGCCGATCCGCGCGCGTTGGAGGTCGCCCTGAACGCCTGCGCGGCCTACGAACGTCTCGGATCGCCCGAAGGCGAGCTTGCACTGGCGCAGGCGGTCGTCTTCATGGCCTGTGCGGCAAAGTCGAACGCCGTGTATACCGCCTATAATGCAGCCCGGCGTTTCATCGCTCAGGACGATTCACGGCCGGTTCCAATGCATCTGCGCAACGCGCCGACCCGGCTGATGAAGGATCTCGGGTATGGGCAGGCGTATCGCTACGCGCATGACGAGCCGGAAGGATACGCCGCCGGGGTCGACTATTTTCCGGAGGGCATGAAGAAGCCGGACTGGTACCAACCACGCCCGCGTGGCCTCGAAGCGCAGATCGCCGCGAAGCTGGCCCACTTGCGCGAACTCGATGCGCAATACGCCAGGACGGCGCCGAAGGGTGCCGCCGGGTCAGCGAATGGGTCGAGTTCGTCCGGGGTCAGTGATGAAGCGGATGATCGGCCATGAAGCGGGCGCAAACCTGTTGCGCGCGCCGTGCCTTTTCGGCATCGCCGCGCCGATGGGCGCGGTCGATCAGTTCCTGCATGTAGCGGGTGATGATCACGACCCCTTCCGGGGTCTGCACGAGGCCGCAGACGAGTTGCGCGGCCGCGGCATCGGGGATGTCCTCATGCTCGGCGATGAGTTCGATCTCGTCGTCGGTAAGATCGCAATAGTCGAGGCAATCTCTTATGGATAACATGCCTACCTCCTCCGTAGACTCGGGGCGGGCAGGGCCCGCCCCGATGCGTATTTCTAAGTCTACTCCGGAATCGGTGAAATGCCAGTGATGAACAGTCATCATGCGTCGCTAAGCGATTGATTGAATTAATGAAATGCTGC
>JBJHDM010000073.1:0-13453 GCA_050486545.1 Rhodocyclaceae bacterium
TTGTTCGAGGAGCGAGCCGCCAGGCCGCTGCCAAGCAAGGCCTGGGGTTCGACGGCGATGGCCACGATACCGGCGAAGCCATCGTGGTCGTCGCGCAATGGCCGGGCGAGCACGATCGTCTGGCGTTGGCTCATGCGCCCGATGAACGGGTCCGAGATGTGAAAATCGTCCTGAACCTCGACCAACTGTTGAAAATAGTCGCGACCGGCAATCGAAAGAGGTTGCGGAAGCCCGTCCGCAAGATGAACCGTGCCGTCCTTGTCGGTGAGGAACACGGAACTGGAAAGGTCGAGCAGGCCGGTGTCCTGAAGGCTGGCGAGCACCCGCGCGAACTCGTCCCTTCCATGCGTTTCGACCGAGTCTCGCAGGAACAGCAGGGTCGTGCCGATCTTCTGCACGCGCTCCATGACTGCGGCCTCGGCCAGCTGTGCCTGGGCCTCGAGTTCGCCTTGCAGGCGCAGTTCCGCGCCCTGTCGGTCGCGTGCGAATTCCATTTGCACGAAGGCGACCAGGCCCAGTACCACCATCAGGCCAACGACGACGAGGATGCCCGCAGTGCGGTTGAAGATGCGTAGGCTCATCAAGGTACGGTCCGGCTCGTGGTGTTGGCGCGGCGTGGTGTATTGCGCGCGCTCGACATTTCGATCATCACATCGATCGGGACGTAGTGGGCAAGGCGATTACCTCCACGTGGCGTGCAAACTTGTGCAGTTTGCCCGTTGCAGTCTTCGGCCACTCGCCGAAGATGACCATTTTGGGTACCTCGAAACCCGTCAGGTGTTCGTGGCAGAGGTCCATGAGAGCCGATGCCGAGATGTCCATGGCAGATTTCAGCTCAATTTGACGTGCCTGCCGATTCGAAAACTCTACGTCATTTCCTCATTCAAGGGCAGTGACAATTTGCCGATGCGCAAGGCGGTGCGAGCGCGGGAACCGGCACCAAGCCCCCCCCAAGCAAAAAAGCCAACCACCGATAAGTGATTGGCTTTAAGGCTTTTTGTCTGGTTGCGGGGGCAGGATTTGAACCTGCGACCTTCGGGTTATGAGTGCTCGTTTGGCATATTGCTAACCCGTTGAGTCGATCAACAACTCGCAACGAATCAAAAACTTACGCGCGTACACCAGAGGACATAAAAGGACATGAAAGCCCTCTGAACCCGACAGCGTTTCGCCATTTTACGCCAGTCCAGAGGAATATCCAGTCCCCGTTCTGGCAGTTTCTGCGCCCGCCGAAAAGACTGTCGATGCAGCCTGTCCAGATGGCGGTTCAGAACGCCGGATCCGCTCTCCCGAGATCGAAGGCGAGCTGACGCTGATGGCGGATCGCGAGCAGGTGGATGATCTCGGGCAGCCGAGCGTAAAGGATCAGATAGTGCGTGAGCACATACTCGCGGATGCTGCCCGAGTCGCCCAGGGCATTCAGGAGGTCGATTACAACCCCGCGCTTCAACTGCGCCTCGATCGAGTCTGCGGAACGCGCGAGGTAGTCCCGGCCGATGTCCGGATGGCGCTCCAGCGTCGGGATGACCTGCTCGGACAGCTCCTCCAGCAGCCGGTCGAACGCGTCGGGCACCTCGGCTTGAGTCAGGAAGACTTCGATCTCATCCAGGTTGCGCTCGACGTTGCCAGTAATCCGCACTGCGACCCGCGCACTCATGCTCGCGAGCGCGCCTGTTTTCGCTCAGCCAGTGCATCCCGGGCATCACGCGTACGGCCCGCGGCAACGTCCTCCAGTCCCCGCCGCGCTTGGTCGAGCATCAACAGGTGAAGATGGGCCTGCTCCAGGCGATGGTAGTAGTCGAGTCGGTGTGCATCGACCAGGGCCACGTAGCCCTCACCGTTCTTGGTGATGATCTTCTCGGCGCCGGCCTTCACCTGTTCGGCCAGCTCGGACAGCTGCGCTCTGGCCGTCGTCAGCGAGACGATGTCCTGTGCGGTGATCGTCATGGCAAATCCCTCCATGTACAGAATTCCGCCTTGAATTCTAGAACATTTGGAGGGCGCCCGCCTGGTTGAAACGGGCTGCATGCGGCGTTCGCGGCCCGAGAGGTGGTCGAGGTGGTCGAGGTGGTCGAGCGGCGTGAGCTCGCCGCTATTAGGGTCCAGGCCGTAGGTTTGCTGTACCTGGATGAGGAATTCATCGGACAGCAAGCTACGGCAATCACGGGCTAAGTCGTGTAGTTGTTTGCGGGTATTGTCGTCGAAGGCAATGGTGTTGTTCTTGTTGTGATGGTTGGCGCATCAGCCTTTGAGCACGGTGACCATGCTCGGCTTCAAGAGCTTGCGGAAACCCTTGTCGAACGTGACCAGGTGCAGGTGATGGTGCTGCGCGGCGGCGGCGATCCATGCGTCGGGAATGGCGTTGCCGGTGAGATCGAGCCGGGCGCACAAAGCCATGAAATGTGTCCATTCCCCGCCGAGAGAGACCATGCTGACCCCCGGTGCCGACAGGACCGCATCGAGAAAAGCCTGGGTGTCAGCCAGCGGCGCAGGTGGATCGAACACCTTCGGGTGGGTCGCCAGGCGCAAAAAGCCGGAGGCCGCCATGGGGAGAATAGCGAGGGTATGTGCGGTTTCGCTCTCGGCAATGGCCTGCTCCAGCCAGGCGAGCGCCGGTGCGTGGTGGGGGTGATCCTGCCGAAACGCGGCAAGCAGGATGTTGACGTCAGGCGTCACTTCGGACCGTCCAGCTCATCAAGTGCATCGAGGATGGCCTGATGGCTGCGCGCGTCGCGGATACCGGCTTGCAAGCCTTTCCGACCGGCAAACACTGGAAGGCGCACACGGCTGCCCGCCCCCTCCGGTTTAGCCGCGCCGCGCAGACGGGCGGCCAAGCCTTCTTCGATCAGCCGGGTGAGACTGGTGTGTTCGCGTGCAGCAAGTTGCTTTGCTTCTGTGAGCAGCTTGTCGTCGATGTCGAGTGTTGTACGCATGCTGGTCCTCGATTGCAGATTTCTGCATATAATATCAGCTTTTGATCTTGCTCGGTCCCCAATGTTCTTACCTCCTTCAGATGTGTGCCGCTCGGTGTTCACGACGGCAAGGGGGGACGTCCCGGGAAGTGGTGTAAGAGTTGAGGGTGGTGGGTCCAGCCCGATTCGTGACGCAGTGCGTCACGAATCGGGAACGTCTGACAGAACTAGCGCATGCACCGCAGATTGGACACATCGAAGTCCGTTACCCCTGGGTACCACTAACCCGGGCTGGGAGGTACTCGTCAATCGCGATGGTCAGGAACGGCTGTACTTCGTTGCGGAAACCAAGAGCAGCCTGTTCGAAGACGGCCTGCGGGAGCGCGAGAGCGGCAAGATCAAGTCCGGCACCGTGCACTTTCAGGCGCTGTCGGCCACCGAAAACCCGGCGCGGAGCCTTCCCGGTGTGCGTAAGCCTGGGTTCAGGGTGGGTTCTGGCCGACGTCTCCGTGCTTGCGGAAACCGCCTCGCGTGGCGCGATTTGTGGGGTACCCCCAAATCGATTTACGCCAATTTACGCCAGACCCACAAAGCACAAAGGCTTACGCATCGCGTAAGCCTTTGATTTTGTTTGGTTGCGGGGGCAGGATTTGAACCTGCGACCTTCGGGTTATGAGCCCGACGAGCTGCCAGACTGCTCCACCCCGCGTCTGGAGTCGATTAATATAGCCCGCTTGGCGTGGGATGTCAAAGATTTCTTTCCGGAAATTCTAGCTCTGCCGTGGTTTCGGTCTGTTGCACAGGCGTTCGGGTGTGGCGAAGACTGGGGGCCGGCTTGGACGAAGGTTGTCGATGCTATGCTAGACGTCGTCATCGTTGGTGTCTGCATTGATTGGACGCTCGACGCGAGTCGTGGCGCGCACGAACCACGAAAATCGAGTGGCCATGGTCCTGGAGTGAGCGTTTGAATCGAAAGCTGTTCGTGACCCGTCCCTTGATGCCGCCTCTGGAAGAATTCCTGCCTTCGATCGAGGCGATCTGGGCGAGTGGTCAGGTGACCAATGGAGGCGAGTTCCATCAGGCGTTCGAGACCGGTCTCGCGAGCTATCTCGGGGTGCCGTTCGTGAGCGTCTGTGCGAACGGGACGGTGGGGCTCATGCTGGCGTTGAAGGCGATGGGTCTCCGGGGTGAGGTCATCACGACGCCGTACTCGTTCGTGGCGACATCCCATGCCTTGCTCTGGCTGGGCTTGCGACCGGTGTTTGCGGATATCGCGGCCGATACTTTCAATCTCGATCCCAAGGCGGTCGAGGCTGCGATCACCCCGCAAACATCCGCGATTCTGGCCGTGCATACCTACGGCCGACCCTGCGATGCAGCAGGGCTTGAAGCGGTCGCCCGGCGCCACGGGTTAAAGCTTGTCTACGATGCGGCACATGCGTTCGGCGTGCATGACGAGGGCGGGAGCATCCTGCGTCATGGAGATATGTCGGTATTGAGCTTCCACGGAACCAAGGTCTTTCATACCTTCGAGGGCGGTGCGGTGATCTGCCCGAATGCCGAAACGAAGGAGCGAGTGGATTTCCTGCGCAACTTCGGCTTTGCGGATGAAGTGACGGTCGTCGAAGCGGGGATGAACGGGAAGATGGATGAGTTGCGTGCCGCCTTCGGGCTGCTGCAACTGAAGCACGTCGATGAGGCGATCGCGCGGCGGGCCGGCATTGATGCCCGTTACCGGTTGCGCCTCGAAGGCCGTGCCGGGTTGCGCTGTATGCCGCTTTCGGGCGCTTCACGGTTCAACTACGGATACTTCCCGGTTTTCTTCGAGGGCGGCGGACGGTCCGCACGTGATGCAGCCTATCGATCGATGCGTGACATGGGGGTCATGGTGCGGCGGTACTTCTTTCCGCTGATCAGCGATCTCCCGATGTATGCGCAGGACGTCGGGAGTGCGGAGGACCGCTTTCCTGTTGCGAAGCATTGTGCCGATACGGTGCTGTGTCTGCCGATCCACCCGGAAATGAGTGCTGCGGACTGTGATCGTGTGGTCGACTCATTGTTCGACGCGGTTTCATGGCTGGACTGAAACCGCTGGGATTGGCTGTTTTTGCCGACATCAATCAGGTCGCTCCGGCGGTTCTGCTGCCCGCGCTCACTGCCTTACTCGCAGACCGCGAAGACTTGCGTGTCGAAGTCGTCTATCTGGTCGGGCCTCCCGAGCGCACCTTGCGCAGGCACATGAGGCGTTGCGGAAGGTTTCTGCAGGTTCTACTTGGAAGCGGTAAATGGGAGCGCTCGCTTGCGGTGACTGCGGCTGATTCCCTTGCAGGGCTTGCCCAGCGGGGAGTCCCCGTGCGCGTGCTTCCCGATGGCGATCCCAATGCACCGGAAGTGCGGGCGAGCCTTCGTGATGAATTCGGTGTTGCGTGCGGTCTGAATCTCTACTGCATGAGGAGGTTCGAGCCGCCGTTGCTGTCGGTGCTTCGCCGTACTGTCAACTATCACAACGGGACCTTGCCCGGCATGCGCGGGCTACGGGCCTCGAACTGGTCGATCTATCTGGGACATTCGTGCAGCGGCTATGCGTTTCACGTGATGACGGAGGAATTCGACGGTGGTAGGATTCTCGCCCAGGGGGAGGTGCCGGTCGTTCGCGGTGAAACGCCGGCAGACCTCGAGTTCAGAAAAGCGAAGGATGCGGCGGATCGGCTGGGTGAACTCGTCGATGCGCTCGTTTCAGGAGCGTCCGGGAAACCTCAGCAGGGAATGGCCGGGTACTTTTCGCGTGCGAAGTGGCTCGAACTGTCCCGTGTAAGCGACCCCTCCAATCTTACGGTTGAGGAGTGGCGCCGCCGCCTGGATGCCTTTCTGTACGTCGATGCCTGGGTGGAAGGGCGATGGCTGAGGGTCACGGCCGTTCGTCGGGGGCGGCGTAGCCGGCCTCCCGGGTTTGCGACAGCGGACGGTGAGTGGTTGCAGATCAGCGCGATTGCGTTCTGGCCGACATGGGCATGCGGCATCGTACCGGGTGTGCTTGGGAGGGGCTTTGGGAGTCGATAGCGGACCGGACGGGTTGAAGGGGTGCGGATACGCCAATGGGGCATATGCGGCAACGCTTCGGGAACGAGGAGTCCCGATGTTCTTGCCGCGTTGCGACGGCTGGGCATTGCGACGCCCCATCCCGGGCTCCACGCGAGAAGACGTGGTGGGATGCTATCCGATGTTTTCCTGCTCGAACTGGGATGCGTTGCCTGACGACGTCGACGCGTTGCGTTCCGGCGGACTGGTCACCCTGACCCTGGTTTCCGATCCGTTCGCTTCGTTCGATGTAACGAGATTCAACGGGCACTTCGATCTGGCGCGCCCGTTCAAGAAACACTTCATTGCCGATCTTGCGATTCCGGTTGCGCAGATCGCCTCCGCTCACCACCGCGCCGAGGCGCGAAAGGGGTACCGAAACCTCGAGCTGGAGATGTGCTGGCGCCCATTGGCGTATCTGGACGACTGGGTTGCCTTGTACGGAGAACTGGTGAAGAGGCGTGGTCTGACAACGCTGCATGCCTTCACCGAGTCGAGCTTTCGGACGTTATTCTCCCTTGAGGATATCGTCATGCTGCGAGCGACCGTACGCGGCGTGACAGTCGGGGCGCAAGTCCTGGTCATTCAGGGGGAGGTGGCACACGCCCATCTCGCGGCCTTTACAGAAGACGGGTATCGCATGCGCGCTTCGTATGCACTGGACCGGTTTGCGATCGAGTCGCTGCGCGACATCGTGCGGTGGATCAATTGGGGTGGCCAGGCAGGCCTGCGCGAAGATCCCGATGACGGGCTTGCGCGATACAAGAGAGGATGGGCAACCGAAACCCGGAATACCTGGATACTCGGGGCAATCCTGGATCGGGCTGCCTACGCGGAACTCTTGATCAACTGCACGCATGCGGACGAGCGGTTCTTTCCCGGCTATCGGTCGGCAGCGTGAAGATCCATCGGACTGGAAGAAATCACAATGGACGTAGTCATCTTCGGATTGGGGCAGCTTTCCAGGCATGCCTGGGCATGCCTGACGCACGACAGCGAGCATACGGTGGTCGGGTTCACCGTTCACGAGGCGTATTTGAAGGATCGTACCTTCATGGGGCTGCCGGTCCTGCCATTCGAACACCTCCCGAGATCGCACCCTCCGGAGTCGGTCGGTCTGCTCGCGCCGACCGGGTGGAAACGGATGAACCAAGCCCGGGCCGAAATCTTCGCTTCAGGGAGGAATTTGGGATACCAGTTCGTATCCTATGTTTCGTCACGGGCCATGGTGTGGCCCGACCTGACGGTCGGCCAGAACTGCCTGGTGCTGAATGGCGCAATGGTCGAGCCGTTTTCCAGGATCGGCGATAACTGCATGGTTCGGGCCGGTGCACTCGTGTCTCACGATGCCGTCATCGGCGACCATTGCTTTGTCGCGGCGCGTGCGGTGGTGGCCGGAAACGTGAGGGTTGGTGATTCATGCGTCATCGGATTGAACAGTACGGTCCGTGACGACCTGACCATTGCCAGGCGCTGTTTCGTCGGGGCCGGTGCGGTGGTTGTGGCCAATACCGAGGAAGGTGGCGTCTATCTGGGGGTTCCGGCCAAGCGCGCGCCCGGTACGGTCGAGGACTTGCATTCGGTCTTCGGGTGAGAGGTGTCTGCGAACCCTCGCTCCGGCCAAGTCCTGGCGGGCCTTTCCCGGGTGCGATGCGGCCATCGCAACCGGGTGGCTTGCTCCGGGTCATTGATCGTCCTCTTCGATGATGCTATTACATCACCCTGAATTCGATGGCGTCGCCGGTCATGGCGTATGCCCGTGAAAGGGAGTCGGACGTGGAAATTTTCGAGATGCTCGGGCCGTTCTGGACGATCGGGATCGTGGTCAATGTGACCTTGACCGCGTTGGCGGGCTGGTGGGTGATTCGCATGATGCGGCCGCGCAAGCCGCCGCAGGGAGTTGCTTCCGATGGTCCCGAGGCGGGAGGACGGAGCTAGTCGTCTCCGAGGCACACGGACTGCTCAGGTAGCCGGGGCGGGGCTGTAACCTTTGTCCGAACCGAAACGGGAACACTTTCATCGATGGATATCGTCACCCATGGCCTGCTCGGGGCCGTCACCGCGCAAAGCGCGAGCAAACGCGGCCATGTGCGGGTCGCAGCGATCACCGGATTCCTGGCTGCGATGCTGGCAGACGCGGATGTCTTCATCCGCAGTGATGCCGATCCGTTGCTGGTGCTCGAGTATCACCGGCATTTCTCGCATTCCCTCGCTTTCATCCCGGTCGGCGCACTGATCGCATCCGTGTTGCTGTGGCCCTTCATGCGGCGGCACCTGGCTTGGCCGGCCCTCTACGGTTATGCGTTTCTGGGGTACGCGACGGCCGGCGTGCTGGACACTTGCACCAGCTACGGGACCCGGCTACTGTGGCCGTTCAGCGATACACCGATCGCCTGGAGCATCATTTCCGTCTTCGATCCGACGTTCAGCCTGTTCCTGATCGTGTCACTGGTCCTGGCCTGGAGACTGCGCGATCGTCGCTGGGCATGGATGGGGATCGTACTCGCCGTATCCTACCTGCTGGTCGGCGTCGTCCAGCATCAGCGTGCCCTCTCCGTGGCCGAATCGCTTGCAGCCGAGCGGGGGCAGGTGCCCGAGCGGGTGCTGGTCAAGCCGACGATGGCCAACCTGGTCCTGTGGCGTGCGATCGCGGTCGCTGATGGCATGGCGCATATCGATGCCATACGGGTCGGGCCTTTCTCGGGACCCATGATCTATCCCGGGACGACGGTGGAGATCGTCGATCCCGCAACATGGGGAGGGCTACCGCCCGCGTCTCGCGCCTACCGGGAGTTGCAGCGTTTCCATGGGTACTCGGACGCGTTGCTTGCCGAACATCCTGCCGATCCGCATTTTCTGGGCGATCTGCGTTATGCGATGGTGCCGACCGGTACGGCGCCGCTCTGGGGCATTGCCATTGATCCGCACGACCCGGACGGGCCGATCGCTTTTGAGGCCCGCAGAGAGCTGACCCCCGAAATGCGAAAGAAATTCATGCAAATGCTGACCGGGAAATGAGCGAGAAGAGACTCTTGTCCGGCATCAATTCCGAGATTGGATGAACTGGCTAGACTCGGGCCATCTTCATCGATGACCTGCTGAGGCCACTCGGAGTGTGTAACGAACCGCTTGTCGGTTCGATGTCGGCGCGGTTCGTTCGCTCCGCATCGATTCATATCCGAAGGACTCAAGCAGGCAATCGTTTTACGGTAGGATGAGCCCCGTGACACGCAAACCGTCCGTCCACAGCCAGAATTGCCCGCATCCGTCGGGTGCGATACGACCGGAAATTTTCGGGGCAGTTGGGTCGCTCCGTTCGACGACCGGTGCGTGAGGTGACGTCATGAGGAATTTTGACTGCCTGTCGGATGACATGGGGGATGGGGCCCCGGAACCTGGACAGCCTTCGGGTGCCGAACCGAACCCCGAGCATGACAGGATCTGTCGGCTGCTGGTTCACGTTCCCTTGCTCGATGGTCTGAGCACTGAAGAGCGGGCGCGTTTTGCACGCGGAGTGCGCGAGCAGAAGTTCGACCGGGGAGAGGTGTTGTTCCACCGTGGCGACGCCTGCCACGGTTTTCACCTGTTGCTGTCCGGTCAGGTCAAGCTGGCGTTCACGTCTTCCGATGGGCACGAAAAAGTCATCGAGATCATCCGGCCCGGACAGACCTTCGGCGAAGCCGTGATGTTCATGGACAAACCCTACGTTGTGATGGCGCAGGCCCTGTGCGATTGCCGTGCGCTGCATATCGCAAAGTCGGTCGTATTCGAGGAGATGAACCGTGACCCGGCCTTTTGCCGGAGCATCATCGCGGGTCTCTCGCAGCGCCTGCATCACCTGATCGCCGACGTCGAGACGTATTCGCTGCGTTCGGGGCGCGATCGCATCATCGGCTACCTGTTGCGTGAGGAGGAAATGGACGGCGGCGAACCAACGACTGCCGGCCGTGTGACGATCCGGCTGCCGACCAGCAAGGGGACGATCGCCTCCCGCCTGAATTTGACCCAGGAGCATTTCTCGCGAATCCTTCACGAGTTGATCGAGTCGGGCCTGATCGAGGTCGAGGGCCGCACGATTCACATCATCGACATCGAGAAGCTGCGGATGAGCCTGAGCTGAGCGCGATCGACTCGCGCTGGGCCGCGACGATCATTGCGTGCCGCGGAGCCTGGCCGCAAGCTTCCTCAGGCGGGTCCGCAGCGCGTTGAGGAACAGGGTGCGTCGCATGATCTCCTTCAGGAGCAGAGACGTTTCGGTACGTGAGACCACGCTCTTGGAAAGCTTTCTCCAGTAGGCGTCGGCATACTTGCCCTCTCCGACTCTACGGTAATAGCGGTAAATCCAGAAACGCGTATTGATGATCGAATCGGCCCGGTCCTCTCGCTCCAGCAGGGACCACACGCCACCGGCATGGACCCGGTAGCAGGCGGGCTGGATCTGGGGCAGGTACTTGCTCTTGCCGAAATGTCCGAGCAGGGACAATGCGAAATTGTCGCCATTCCGCACCATATTGCGTTCGGGCGGGTATTCCTTGATGACGTTCCGGTACACCCAGGACATTGTCAGCAACCAGCCTCTGCCCAGGATCAGGTCTTCTCCCGAATAGTCCCGTTTGTGCCGATCCGACAGCTTGGAATCGCTCAACCGGTTGCCGGCGTCGTCGAGAATGAACGCATCGTGTCCGGTGATGACATAGTCCGGGTTGCGTTCCAGGAAATCGACCTGGATTGCAAGCTTGCGCGGGTCCGTCCAGTAGTCGTCTCCTTCGCAAACGGCGATGTACTTGCCACGGCATAGCGGCACCAGGATATTCGCGATCCGCTTGCCTCGGGAATACTGGTTCTCGGTCTGGAGAATCGCGTGGATGAGCTTCGGATAGGCTTGGGCATACTCCTTCACGATCTCGGCAGTCCGGTCGGTCGAGGCGTCGTCGTGGATGAGGATCTCGAACGGAAAGTCGGTCTCCTGGATGAGAAAACCTTCGATGGCGTCCTCGATGAAGCGTTCGTGGTTATACGTGATGCAACGGATGGTGACCAAAGGCGCTGCATCGTCCGGCCAGTGCTTCATGATCTCGTGTTCGGGGCGAAGGGGTCTCAATGTCCGTTTCTCCGAGCGGATACCGGTTCGATGCACGGATGCTCCCGCTCCAGTGCCGGAACGGGAGGCTGGTTTGCCGTCCGTCAGTATGGGCCGATGATAGCGTAAGGCGCCTGAGGGCTGTCGCAGCGATACGCCGCAAGGACAAACCCCCGACGGGCCAGTTCTGTCTTGGCGGTCGGGGGCGTTTGCTACCTGGAGAGGGCAGCCTTCAGTGACTGGTGCCTTCTTCGCGGGTGATCTTGTTCCAGACGTTGTACTTGCCGACGGGTTTGCGCATCGGGATACGCTTGACCTCCTCGAGGGTCTCGGCATCGAACACGACGATCGCGCCGTCGAACTCCCACAGGCTGGCCAGGGCGTAGCGTCCGTCGCGGGTGAATTCGATGTGGGCCAGGGTCTGCCCCGGGGGCGCCTTCAGTTCCTTGACGATCTCGAGGGTCTGCTTGTCGATCACCTGGAGGTGGTTTTTGTACTCCGGGCTCATCATCGAGTCGACGAATGCGTACCGGCTGTTCTCGTGACTGCGCAGGAAGAAGCCCGGGCCACGGGTGGGGATGCGCTTGACGACGCTGAAATCCTGCATGTCGATGACCGTGACTTCCGCAGCCTGCAGGTTGGTGCTCGCCATCACGCGGCGTCCCTGGTAGTCGAACGTGATTCCGGAGCCGAGGTGCGGCATGCCATCGAGGGGCAGGTCGGCGATGCGCATGCGCGCATCGAGGCTCACCACCTGCCCGACGCCGTCGCGTGACGCGCCCATCAGCAGGGAATAGTCCTGGGTGAAGAAGAAGTCGTCGAGGACCTGGCTGAGCTTGGTACGGCGCGGGTTCAGGTAGCCGGGAACGAAGTTGCCCTCGCGCATCTTGTAGTCGTGGATGAAGCCTGCCGGGATGTCTTCGGCGTTCGGGTCGAAGCTGATCTCCCATACTTCCGGAACGTCCTTCAGTGCGGCGACGAAGGAACTGCGGGGGGTGGCTTCATAGACGGCCGAGACGCGCGAGGTCTGTTTGCCTTCGTGGTCGATGACCTCCAGCGACTTGAGCAGGTTCAGGTCGCCATCGAGCAGCACGAGCGTATGCGGCAGGTAGTTGGCGACCGCGACGTAGTTGCCGTCCGGTGACGCCGCGACGTTGCGGGTGTTGATGCCGGCGCGCACTTCGGCTACGACGGTGAGATTCCACAGATCGTATTTCGTGACCCAGCCGTCGCGCGACCCGAAGAACACGTAGCGACCCTCGGCGGCGAACTTCGGGCCACCGTGCAGCGCGAAGCGGCTCTGGAAACGATGGATGCGCTCGAGGCGGTCGCCATCGAGTACCGAAACGTGATGGTCGCCGGTCTCCACGACCAGGAACAGATTCAGCGGGTCGGCGTCGAACACCGGCTTGTCGGAGAGCGTGGCTGGATCGACATGCTGGATGCGCGAGGCGCGGATATCGTCCTCGGTCCATTTGGGCGAGGGCACGATGGGGGTATAGATCAGGTCCGCGATCGCGGCGATCTGTTCCGCTTCGAGCGTTTCACCGAAGGCCGGCATCTGTGTAGCGGTGAGCCCGTCACGAATCGCGTTGACCGCCTCGGTCTTGCGCAGCCGGGAGAGGTTTTCGGGCAGCAGGGCCGGTCCCATGCCGCCGAGCCGGTCGATCCCGTGGCATTCCGCACAGTGGCGCACGTAAAGCGTATAGGTGTCGTCCGCCGCGTGTGCCGGAGGCGCTGCCAGGCTCAGCGAAGCAAGCGATGCGAGCGCGAGGGTGGAAAGGAGCCGGGTCGGATTCGGGGTGCCTGGTTTCATGTGCTTGCCCTGGGTTGACGGGGTGTCACGCCGAACGTCGGCGCGGGGTGAAGGGAATGATCTTGACCCGGTCGTGGCCGTAGTCGCCCGCCTGGACGCCGATTTCGTCGTCGCTCAGGTAACAGGCGGGATCCTCGGCCCAGGTGTCACCGGTGATCTGCTGTGCCCGCACGCGCGAACTGCCGTTGCAGATCGCCAGATGGCGGCACTGGCCGCAGCGCCCCGTGAGTGTGCGCGGGTGTTGCTTGAGACCGGCCATCAACGGGTTCGACAGGTCGTTCCAGATCTGCGAGAACGGGCGTTCGCGCACGTTGCCGATCGGCACGTGCCACCACATCGTGTCGGGATGCACGACGCCGAGGTTGTCGATATTGGCGACGTTGACGCCGCTCGCGTTGCCGCCCCATTGCAACAGCTTGGCCTCGATGTGGTCGGCGTGCTCGGGAAATCGCTCGCGGACCCAGTGCAGCATGTAGACGCCGTCGGCGTCGTTGTTGCCGGTCACGAACTCCTTCTCGATGCCCCTGCGGTGCAGATCGAGGCAGGTATCGAAAAGCAGGTCCATCG
>JBJHDM010000074.1:0-13404 GCA_050486545.1 Rhodocyclaceae bacterium
GCACCAAAACTCATCATCGGCGCCATGATGCGAAAACTCGCTCAAGTCGCCTTCGGCGTGCTCAAGTCCGGAAAACCATTCGATCCCTCACTTCATGGGGTTTGACGGGCGATAACAGTATCTACGCTCCGAGCTGCCACCTGTGCGATTGCCCCGTACCACCGGCCCCAATGCTTGCCGCTTGGCGGCTTGCGCTGCTAGACCTGCGGACTCAGGCGTTCGCGGTTGTCGTGGAGCTTGTTCAGCGCGTTCAGGTAGGCCTTGGCCGATGCGACGATGATGTCGGTGTCCGCACCCTGTCCGTTGACGACCTTCCCGTCACGGGCGAGGCGGACCGTGACTTCGCCTTGTGCATCGGTGCCGGTCGTGATCGCGTTGACCGAATAGAGCAGCAGTTCCGTGCCGCTGTGCGCGACCGACTCGATCGCCTTGAATGCGGCGTCGACCGGCCCCGAGCCCTCGGCCCGGGCACGGACTTCCTTGCCTCCGGCAGCAAGCGTGATCTCCGCCTCGGGCGTCTCGCCCGTCTCGGAATGAAAGCGCGAGGCGACCAGCCGGAAATGCTCCTGCTCGGGGGTGACGTCCTCGTCACTCATCATGGCGTGCAGATCCTCGTCGAAGATCTCGTGCTTCTTGTCGGCGAGTTCCTTGAAGCGTGCGAAGGCATGGTTCAGGTGGTCTTCGGATTCGATGACGATGCCGATCTCCTGGAGCCGCGTGCGGAATGCATTTCGTCCGGAATGCTTGCCGAGCACGAGTTTGTTCGCGCCCCAGCCGACGTCCTCGGCGCGCATGATCTCGTAGGTTTCGCGGTGCTTGAGGACGCCGTCCTGGTGGATGCCCGATTCGTGCGAGAACGCATTGGCCCCGACAATCGCCTTGTTCGGCTGCACCGGGAAGCCGGTAACGCCGGAGACGAGCTTCGAGGCCGGCACGATCTGGGTGGTGTCGATCCGTGTGTCGCATTCGAAGACGTCGCGGCGGGTGCGCACCGCCATGACGATTTCCTCGAGCGAAGCGTTGCCGGCCCGTTCTCCGAGGCCATTGACCGTGCATTCGACCTGGCGCGCGCCTGCCCGCACTGCAGCGAGCGAATTGGCGACTGCCAGACCGAGATCGTTGTGGCAATGGACCGACCAGACCACCTTGTCCGACCCGGGAACGCGCTCGATCAAGGTACGGATCGTCTGCGCGAACTGTTCGGGCACGTTGTAGCCGACGGTGTCCGGCACGTTGATCGTCGTCGCGCCGGCGCGGATCACCGCCTCGAAGATGCGGCAGAGGAAATCGATCTCCGAACGCCCGGCGTCCTCGGCCGAGAACTCGACGTCGTCCGTATACTCGCGTGCCCAGCCGATTGCCTTGACCGCCTGCTCGACGACCTGATCGGGCGTCATCCGCAGCTTCTTCTCCATGTGGATCGGGCTGGTCGCGATGAACGTGTGGATGCGCCCGCGTGCGGCCGGGCGAATCGCTTCGCCGGATCGGCGGATGTCGTTCTCGTTGGCACGCGCGAGCGAGCACACGGTCGACTCCTTGATGGCTTCGGCAATCGAACGCACCGCCTCGAAATCGCCGTTCGATGCGGCAGCGAAGCCCGCTTCGATGACGTCGACGCGCATGCGCTCGAGCTGGCGTGCGATACGCAGTTTCTCCTCACGCGTCATGGAGGCGCCTGGGCTTTGCTCGCCATCGCGCAAGGTGGTGTCGAAGATGATCAACTGGTCGTTCATGTCAGGCTCCTGCGGGGTTCGATCAATCGTTGTAGGCGAAGAAGATCGCGAAAACGTCGCCTGCGCGTTGCGCGGGCGGCTCGGGTACGGCGAAGAGGGGGAGGAGATCTGTCAGCGCGCGAGGCGCAGCAGCGGGCCGAGCAGCAGCAGGCTCGCCAGGAGGGAGAAGAGCACGAAGAAGGGGTTGCTTTCGAGCATCATGTTCCGAAATATAAACCGGAGTTTCCGGAGAATGCAAGGAAACTGCCGTTGAACCCTTCCTATGGCCCCGATCGATCGCGCTTATCGATCTCCGTGTTGGGTCCCGAAGGGTCATGTTCAGGCGTGGCCGCACCCTCCGTTTCGGGCGGTGGCGCCTCGGTCAGATCCGTTTCGCGTTCCGCTGCGATCCGGCGGCGTCGGAGCCAGCGCCATCCCCACAGTACGTATCCGGATGCGGCGTATACGATGAACAGTGCGAACAGTACGCCCGGAGGATAGGTGGAGATCAGTGCGAAGCCGAGCACGACCGCGATCACGACGATGAACGGCACGCTGCGGCGCAGGTTGATGTCCTTGCCGCTCCAGTAGAGCAGGTTGGTGACCATCGACAGGCCGGCAAACACGGTCAGTGCGAGGGCGAGCCAGCTCACGTCCTCTCCGGTCAGGCCGATGTCCATGACGACCCACACCATGCCGGCGATCAGGGCTGCCGCCGCTGGGCTCGGCAGGCCCTGGAAGAAGCGCTTGTCGACGACGTTGACGTTGGTGTTGAAGCGTGCCAGCCGCAGGGCTGCGCCGGCGCAATAGATGAATGCGGCAATCCAGCCGAGCTTGCCGAAGTCCCGGAGCGCCCATTCGTACATGACCAGGGCCGGGGCGGCGCCGAAGGACACCATGTCCGAGAGCGAGTCGTATTCGGCGCCGAATGCGCTCTGCGTGTGGGTCAGGCGGGCCACCCGTCCGTCCAGCCCGTCGAGGAGCATGGCGACGAAAATTGCCACCGCTGCGACCTCGAAGCGACTGTTCATGGCCTGGACGATGGCATAGAAGCCTGCGAACAGGGCGGCAGTCGTAAACAGGTTGGGCAGGATGTAGATGCCGCGCCGTCGCTTCTCGTTGGAGATCAGGGGCATTGCGCAGGACCGGTCGATACGGTCAGGTTCGGGTTGAACACCCTTTGATTCTACCGCAAGCGGGCAGCCGCCACGAATGTGGCAGGCCGTGTGGGGGAGCAGGGCGGTCGGCCTGCTCCCCCGGCGGTGCGTGTCTCAGTTCTTCGACTGGTCGACGAGCTTGTTCTTGCTGATCCAGGGCATCATCTGGCGAAGTTGCGCACCGACGACCTCGATCGGGTGGGCGGCATTCAGGCGCCGGCGTGCGGTCATCGACGGGTAGCCGGTGCGGCCTTCCAGGATGAACATCTTGGCGTACTCGCCGGACTGGATGCGTTCCAGGGCCATGCGCATCGCCTCGCGCGACTCCTCGTTGATGACCTCGGGGCCAGTCACGTACTCGCCGTACTCGGCATTGTTCGAGATCGAGTAGTTCATGTTGGCGATACCGCCTTCGTACATTAGGTCGACAATGAGCTTGAGCTCGTGCAGGCATTCGAAATAGGCCATCTCCGGGGCATAGCCGGCCTCGACCAGCGTCTCGAAGCCCATCTTGACGAGTTCGACCGCGCCACCACACAGCACGGCCTGCTCGCCGAACAGATCGGTTTCGGTCTCCTCCCGGAAGTCGGTCTCGATCACGCCGCCCTTGGTGCCGCCGTTGGCTGCCGCATAGGACAGGGCGATGTCACGGGCTTTGCCGGACTTGTCCTGATGGACTGCGATCAGGGTCGGCACGCCGCCGCCTTTCAGGTATTCGGAGCGCACGGTGTGTCCCGGACCCTTGGGGGCGATCATGATCACGTCCAGATCCGCACGGGGCACGACCTGGTTGTAGTGGATGTTGAACCCGTGCGCGAAGGCCAGCGTTCCGCCCTTCTTGATGTTGGGTTCCACCTCGTCGCGATAGACCTGCGGGATGTTCTCGTCGGGCAGCAGCATCATGACGACGTCGGCACCCTTGACCGCCTTGCCGATCTCCTCGACCTTGAGCCCGGCGCCCTTGGCCTTGTCCCAGGAGGCGCCGCCCTTGCGCAGACCGACGGTGACCTTGACGCCGGAGTCGGAGAGGTTCTGGGCGTGGGCATGGCCCTGCGAGCCATAGCCGACGATGGTGACCTTCTTGCCCTTGATCAGGGAGAGGTCGGCGTCCTTGTCGTAATAGACTTTCATGTGATTCCTCGTTTCGGTGTTCAGACTTTCAGTACCCGGTCGCCGCGGCCGATGCCGCAGATCCCGGAGCGTACGGTTTCGAGAATGAGTTCCGTGCCGATCGCGCCGATGAAGGCGTCGAGCTTGGCCTGGTTGCCGGTCAGTTCGATGACGTAGGAGGCTTCGGTCACGTCGATGATGCGGGCGCGGAAGATCTCGGTCATCCGCTTCATTTCCTCGCGGTCCTTGCCGGTCGCGCGCACCTTGATGAGCATGAGCTCCCGCTCGATGTGCGCCGATTCGGAGATATCGACGACCTTGATCACCTCCACGAGCTTGTTCAGCTGCTTGGTGATCTGCTCGATGATGTCGTCCGACCCCGTCGTGACGATGGTCATGCGCGACATCGATTCGTCTTCGGTCGGTGCAACGGTCAGCGATTCGATGTTGTAGCCGCGCGCGGAAAACAGTCCCGATACGCGCGACAGTGCGCCCGATTCGTTCTCGATCAGAAGGGAGATGACGTGTCTCATGGTGAACTCGTGCGAGGGTCGAAGAAAAACCGCGGATGACGCATGTCCGGCCGTCTGGCCCGGGCGTGACCCGCGCGGCGCATGGTCTGGCTTACAGGTCCTCGGCCGACAGGATCATCTCGGTGAGACCCTTCCCGCCCTGGACCATCGGATAGACGTTCTCGGTCTGGTCGACCTGGAAGTCGAGGAAGACCAGATCGTTCTTCCGGCTGAACGCTTCGCGGATCGCCCCTTCGACGTCTCCCGGCTTGTCGACCCGGATGCCGACGTGGCCATAGGCTTCCGCCAGCCGGGCGAAGTCCGGCAGGGAGTCCATGTAGGATTCGGAATAGCGTCCACCGTGGAACAGTTCCTGCCACTGGCGGACCATGCCAAGATAGCGGTTGTTCAGGTTGCAGATCTTGATCGGCAGCCGGAACTGCTTGCAGGTCGACAATTCCTGGATGCACATCTGGATCGACGCCTCGCCGGTGATACAGGCGACCGGGGAGCCCGGATGCGCAAGCTGTGCACCCATGGCGTAGGGGAGGCCGACGCCCATCGTGCCCAGACCGCCGGAGTTGAGCCAGCGGCGCGGCTTGTCGAACTTGTAGTACTGGGCGGCCCACATCTGGTGCTGGCCGACGTCCGAAGTGATGAACGCATCGCCGCCGGTGACCTCCCACAGCTTCTGCACGACGAACTGCGGCTTGATGATCTCGTCCGAGTTCTTGTAGCGCATGCAGTCGCGGCGACGCCATTCGTCGACCTGCTTCCACCACGTCGCGAGCGATTCTGGTTCCGGGCGGGCCGAAGAGGATTCGATCTGGCGGATCATCTCGTCGAGCACTTCGCGCACGTCGCCGACGATCGGGACATCGACCTTGACCCGTTTCGAGATCGACGAGGGATCGATGTCCACGTGGACGATCTTGCGTGGTTCCTCCGCGAAATGCGCAGGGTTGCCGATCACGCGGTCGTCGAAGCGCGCACCGATCGCCAGCAGCACGTCGCAGAAATGCATCGACATGTTGGCTTCGTAGGTGCCGTGCATGCCCGGCATGCCGAGGAACTGCGAATCGCTGGCCGGATAGGCGCCGAGCCCCATCAGCGTGCTGGTGATCGGAAATCCGAGCAGACGGGCAAGCTTGGTCAACTGCTCGGACGCGTTCGAGAGCACGACGCCGCCGCCGGTGTAGATCATCGGGCGCTTGGCTTCGAGGAGCAACTGGACGGCCTTGCGGATCTGGCCCTGATGCCCCTTGACGACCGGGTTGTACGAGCGCATCGGCACGTCGGCCGGATAGTCGAACTCGCACTTCTGCATCGACACGTCCTTGGGGATGTCGACGAGCACGGGGCCGGGGCGGCCGGTCCGGGCAAGGATGAACGCCTTCTTGATCGTGGTGGCGATGTCGGCCGCGTCCTTGACGAGGAAATTGTGCTTCACGCACGGACGCGTGATGCCGACGGTGTCGACCTCCTGGAAGGCATCCTGCCCGATTGCCGCAGTGGGAACCTGGCCCGAGATGATGACCATCGGGATCGAATCGCAATACGCCGTGGCGATGCCGGTGACGGCGTTGGTAGCGCCGGGACCCGAGGTGACCATCGCTACGCCGACCTTCTCGGTCGAGCGCGCGTAACCGTCGGCGGCGTGCACGGCTGCCTGCTCGTGGCGAACGAGCACATGCCGGACCTGATCCTGGTTGAAGAGCGCGTCGTACAGGAAGAGCACTGCGCCACCCGGATAGCCGAATACGTAGTCGACCTTTTCTTCCTGAAGGCACCTGATTACAATTTCTGCTCCAGTCAGCACCATCGCAAGCTCGCTCTCGTACAGATTCCAAACGACGAACGTTACCGTTCGGCCGCATTTTGGTCAAGGCCGTTGCTGCGTCGCGCAAGACTGCCGGTCGTTTGCGTCAATTCGAGGATTCCCAGCTGGCTTCCCGTGCAGAACTCTCCACTTTCCTGGCAAGTGTCGAACGGCGTGCGTTCAAGCAGGCAGTGTACACGCTCAGGAACGAGGAAGCGGCGCTCGATGCGGTGCAGGATGCGATGATGAAGCTGTCGGTGAGCTATGGCGATCGTCCTGCGGAAGAGTTGCCGATGCTTTTCCAGCGCATCCTGCGCAATGTCGTCTACGACGTACTGCGCCGTCAGAAGGTGCGCAGCCACTGGATCAGTTATTTCTCGGATCTACTCAGGGAGATCGATGGCGAGGATGCGGGCGATCCGCTCGAATCGTGGCTGGCGGACGATGGCGACGCGGGCCGCGAGACGCCGCACGGTTTGCATGAGCGTGCGCGGGTGATGGCAGCGATCGAAGAAGAGGTGGCACGCTTGCCCCTCCGTCAACGGGAGGCTTTCCTGATGCGTTACTGGGAGGAGTTGAATATCGCGGAGACCGCTGCGGCCATGGGGTGCTCGGAGGGCAGTGTGAAGACGCATTGCTCGCGGGCCACGCGGGCACTGGCTGCCGCATTGAAAGCCAGGGGGATCGTTCCATGAACGAGGACTTGTTCGCCGGCCGGGTGGCCGCCCACCTGTCGGCCGCGGCGCGGGGCGTGGAGGGGGTGGCCGCAGAGCGCCTGCACACGGCGCGCATGCGTGCACTCGACGCGCAGCGGGGTGCAGGCCTGTCGTCGATGGTCCGTGATCGTGCCGTCGGTCTGCGCATGCGGGTGCGGCTGGCGTTCATGCCGGGGCTCCGAACCGCTGCGACGGTAATGGCCCTGCTCGGCCTCTTCCTGGTCGGGGACTATTGGGCGACGGTCTCCCGTGTCGCCGAGTTGCGGGAGGTCGATGCTGCCCTCCTGATGGACGACCTGCCGATCGAGGCCTATCTGGATCCGGATTTCAGGGCATGGCTCTCGCGCGAATCCTGATCCTGGCGCTTTCCTTCTGCCTCGTACTCCCGGCGTTCGCATTGACGCCGCTGGGAGCGCCGTCCTGGAACGAACTGCATCCGTCCCAACGCGACGTGCTCGCTCCGCTTGCGGAGGACTGGGACGTGATGAGCGATGCGCACCGAAGCAAGTGGCTGGGGATCGTCGAGGGATTCGAACGGCTGACGCCCGAGGAGCAGATGCGGATCCGGCAGCGCATGCGGACCTGGGCGGACCTCAGTCCGGAAGACCGCGAGCGCGCACGCGACCAGTATCGGGCGCTGCGCAGCATGCCTCCCGAGCAGCGCGAGCATCTTCGCGAGGAGTGGCGGCGCTATCGCAACCTTCCGCCGGAAGAGCGTCGCGAAGCGGCTCCACCGTCTTCGCTTCGGTCACAGCCGAGGGAGCGGGGTTCCGAATGAAAGACAGAACAGGCCCCTCCGTTCCTGCCGCGGCGGCACCGGCCGAGCGGACGATCGTCGAGCTGGCCGGCCTGCGTCGCCGACTGGCGAGCCTGCTCTACGAGTCGCTGCTGGTGCTCGGCGTACTCGGCGCAGCCTTCATCCTTCCCTACGTGCTGATCGGCATGCTGCTGGGCGTTTCGGTACCGGGCTGGATTCTCTGGGGACATCTCTTCGCGCTGCTCGGCGCGTATTTCGTCTGGTACTGGGTTCGTCGAGGGCAGACGCTGGCGATGCAGACCTGGCGACTCAAGCTCGTGCGTGCCTCGGACGGACGACCGCTGCCGTTGCGCATGGCGTGCCTTCGTTACGTGCTGGCCTGGCCATCCGTGCTGTGCTTCGGACTCGGACTGCTGTGGGCGCTGCTCGATCCGGACCGGCAGTTCCTGCATGACCGGATCTCCGGTACGCGGCTCGTCCTGCTCCCGACCTCGGAAAGGCGCTGATCGGGACTGTTGATGCGTTTCGCGTGGGGGGCGGAAAGCCTGTTCCCGCTTGAGGTAAGATCGTCCGCTGTGTCGACTCCCTGACTCCGGAAGCGTTTCATGACGGACTCCTCCCCTTCAAGCGGGCTTCCCGCCAGTCCCCACCACGCACGATCGGTCGAAGATGTGCTGGCCGAATTCGACGTCGCACGGCCCGTCGGCTTATCGGCATCGGAGGCGGCTGCACGGCTGGAACGCCATGGGCGCAACGAACTCCCGGTGACCCGGCGACGCGGCCCCGTCGCCCGTTTCCTGCTCCAGTTCCACAACGTCCTGATCTATGTCCTCGTCGTTGCGGGTATCGTTACCGCGCTGCTCGGGCACTGGATCGACAGTGGCGTGATCTTCGGTGTCGTCGTCATCAACGCGATCATCGGTTTCATCCAGGAAGGCAAGGCCGAGCAGGCACTCGATGCGATCCGCAAGATGCTGTCGCTGCGTGCCCAGGTCTTGCGCGACGGCCATCGACGGGAGGTCGCGGCCGAGGACGTGGTACCGGGGGATATCGTTTTTCTCGCCTCCGGCGACAAGGTGCCGGCAGACCTCCGCTTGGTCGAGGTGCGCAGCCTGCGCGTCGAGGAGGCGGCGCTGACCGGCGAATCGGTGCCGGTCGAAAAGGCCGTGGCAGCGGTCGATGCCGACGCCGCGCTCGGGGACCGTACGTCGATGGCCTATTCCGGAACGCTGGTGGCCTACGGACAAGCCGCCGGCGTCGTCGTGGCCACCGGCAGCGCGACCGAGATCGGGCGGATCAGTGCAATGCTCGGAAAGGTCGAAGAACTGACCACGCCGTTGCTGCGTCAGCTGGCGGTATTCGGATACTGGCTGACCTGGGCGATCCTGGCCGTTGCGGGGGCTGCGTTTGCATTCGGCTACCTCGTTCGCGACTACACGGCCGGCGAGATGTTCCTCGCGGCGGTGGGGATCGCGGTCGCAGCCATTCCCGAGGGCTTGCCGGCGATCATGACGATCACGCTGGCGATCGGGGTGCAGCGGATGGCTTCGCGCAATGCCATCATTCGACGACTGCCCTCGGTCGAGGCGCTCGGATCCGTGACGGTGATCTGCTCGGACAAGACCGGCACGCTGACGCGTAATGAGATGACGGTCCAGCGGGTGTTGACGGCGACGGAGCGATTTGGGGTTTCCGGCACCGGTTATACGCCGCATGGTGCCTTCGAGCGTCTGGCCGACGAGGCGTCCGGCGATGAGCGCTCGTTGCTGCTGCGGGTGTTGTTCGGCGAAGACGTGTTCGCGAACGGATCGGAGCGCCCGGAGGCGGCCGCAGCCCCGGGAGAAGTCGCCGTCGAAGAGGCTCCGGTGCTGCTCGAAGCGGCCCGTGCTGCGCTGCTGTGCAACGATGCCAGCATCCATGAGGAGGGCGGGGAGTGGCGTTTGCGGGGCGATCCGACCGAGGGCGCGCTGATCACCGTGGCACTCAAGGCCGGGCTTGATCAGGGGTTCGAGAACGAATCGCTCCCGCGTACCGATGTCATTCCGTTCGAGTCCGAACACCGGTTCATGGCCACGTTGCATCACGACCATCAAGGGCAAGGCCGGGTCTATCTGAAGGGGGCGCCCGAGCGCGTGTTCGAATTCTGCAAGACGCAGCGCGAGCGGGGCGGCGATGTGCCGATCAAGCGGGACGGGTGGCAGGCCGGAATGGACCGGATCGCTGCCGAGGGCATGCGCCTGCTCGCGGTCGCAGTCAGAGAGGATGAAGACGCGCTCAAGGCGCTGACCTTCGACGATGTGGAAGCGGGTGGCTTTACGTTGCTGGCGGTGTTCGGCCTTTCGGACCCGCCCCGTGATGAAGCGATCGACGCGGTGGCCCGCTGCCTGTCCGCAGGCATCCGGGTCAAGATGATCACGGGCGATCATGCCGCCACGGCCAGGGCGATCGGTGTTCAGCTCGGGCTGGGCAAGGAGGTGCGCGCGGTGACCGGTGCCGAGATCGAGCAGATCGACGACGAGCGGCTTGCTGCGATCGTTGCCGACACCGAGATCTTTGCGCGCGCCAGTCCCGAGCACAAGCTGCGTCTGGTCACCGCACTGCAGGCGCGGGGCGAGGTGGTTGCCATGACGGGTGACGGTGTCAATGACGCGCCGGCACTCAAGCGTGCGGATGTCGGCGTGGCAATGGGCAACAAGGGCACCGAGGCCGCCAAGGAGGCGTCCGAGATGGTGCTCGCCGACGACAATTTCGCGTCGGTAGCGGCAGCGGTCGAGGAAGGGCGCACCGTCTACGACAACCTCAAGAAGACCATTGCCTTCATCCTGCCGACGAACGTCGGACAGGCGGCGATCGTGTTCTTCGCAATCCTGTTTGGCATGACGATGCCGATCACGCCGGCGCAGATCCTTTGGGTCAACATGATCACGGCGGTGACCCTGGCGCTCGCGCTGGCGTTCGAGTTGCCCGAACGCAACCTCATGAGAAGGCCGCCTCGTGCGCCATCTGAGCCGATCCTCGGGCCCTTCCTGATGTGGCGCGTGCTGTTCGTCGGGCTGTTGCTGGTGTTCGGCGGCATGGGGTTCTTCGTGTGGGAACTGCAACGTGGCGAGAGCCTGGAGGTCGCACGCACGGCCGCGGTTAATGCGCTGTTGATCGGCGAGGCTTTCTACTTGTTCAATGTCCGCAGTTTCACCGAGCCCGTTCTCAATCGGGAAGGGCTGACCGGCAACCGCTACGTCTTGGGCGCGATCGCCTTGCTGCTGGTCGCGCAGGCGATCTTCACGTACGTTCCGACGATGCAGGTGCTATTCGGGACTGCCAGCCTCGATCCGGCGACATGGTTGCGCATCGTCGCTTTCGGTATCATCGTCCTGGTGGCGGTCGAAGCTGAAAAGGCCCTGTTCCGCCGTGCCGGTACCGTGCGGTCGGGCACCGAGGCCGCCTGAAGGCATTCGCAATCGCCCGGTCGAAGGTTCCGCCTGATTGCGGACCAGGACCAACCTGCCACCCCATCCCGCCGCGTCGGCGGGGCACTCATCAACATGCCGAAGGGCGTCGAGGAGGATACCGAATGACTCGGATTCAGAAGATACTGGCCACCACGGACTTCTCCGATACGGCCGCGAGTGCCGTCGAGCGGGCGGCGATGCTGGCCGCACAGGCCGGTGCGGGCCTGGCGGTCACGAACGTGATCAGCCGCGGCACCCTCAATGCCCTGCACGATCTGATGTCGCCCGATGCCAGTGACGAACTCGAAGATGCCCTGGTGACGGAGGCGCTGGACCGGCTGCATGAACTGGCGGACGGTATTTCGGGTCGACATGGCGTGAAGGCCGACGTGAGCGTTTCGGCCGGGTCCGTGCTACGCCAGATCGAAGCCTATGCCAATGCGACGCGGCCCGACCTTCTCGTCCTCGGGGTGCATGGCAGCGGTTTCGTCCGTGACCTGCTGCTTGGATCGACCACCGATCGCGTGCTGCGCAAGACCAGATTCCCGATGCTCGTGGTCAAGCGACCGCCGACCGCGGCCTATTCGCGCGTGCTCGTTCCGGTTGATTTCTCCGAGCGTTCGCAGGCAGCGATCGACCTTGCCCGCTCGGTCGCTCCCGAGGCCGAGTTCATCCTGGTTCATGCCTTCGAGGTGCCGTACGAAGGCAAGCTGCGTCAGGCTGGAGTCGAGGAGTCGAAAGTCAATGCGCTGCGCGAATCCGCACGCAAGGAGGCGCTCCAGCGCCTGGATGAACTGGTCGCCGGTTGCGGCGTGCCGGAAGCGTCGGTGCGACGCGTGCTCGTGTATGGGCAGCCCGCCAGCGGAATTCTCGAGCAGGCGCGTACGCACGAGTGCGACCTCATCGCGATGGGCAAGCAGGGCTTGCGCATGATCGAGGAACTCGTGCTCGGCAGCGTGACCCGCCAGGTGCTCGAGCATGCGCATTGCGACGTCCTCATCGCCGACCGCGGCAAACGCTGAATCGTTTTCTTGAACGTGCAATCACTCGACAGCAATAAATGAACGAACACGCCCCCCGGATCACCCATCGCTCCGACTACACGCCGCTCGCCTGGACGGTGGAGAAGGTCGACCTGCACTTTGACCTCGATGCCGACGAAACGGTGGTGACGAGCAGGCTTGTCTGCGTCCGCAATGTGGAGGCGCCGGACGGGCCGGTCCGGCTGTTCGGCGAGTCGCTGGACCTGATCGGCTTGACCGCCGACGGGGTTGCGCTGGAATTCGGCCAGTATCGCCAAAGCAAGGAGGGGCTGGAGCTCGACGTGACCGGGGAACGGGTCGAACTGGAGATCGTCACGCGGATTGCGCCGAGCAGCAACTCCACCCTGTCGGGGCTGTACGTGTCCCGTGGCGGTTTCTTTACGCAGTGCGAGGCCGAGGGGTTCCGGCGCATCACTTATTTCCCGGATCGACCGGACGTCATGGCGCGCTATACCGTGACGCTCGAGGCCGATCGGGAACAGTGTCCGGTCCTGCTCTCCAACGGAAATCTGGTCGAGGAAGGGGGGCTCGAAGGCGGTCGTCATTTTGCCCGCTGGGAGGATCCGTTTCCGAAACCTTCCTACCTGTTCGCGTTGGTCGCGGCCGACCTCGTGGCGCTCGAGCGGCGCGTCGAAACGATGTCGGGGCGAGAAGTGCTGCTCCAGGTGTGGGTCGAAGAAGGGAATCTCGACCGCACTGCGCATGCGATGGATGCGCTGGTGCAGGCGATGCGCTGGGACGAGGAGGCCTACGGACTCGAACTCGACCTGGATCGATTCATGATCGTCGCGGTGAGCGATTTCAACATGGGAGCGATGGAGAACAAGGGCCTGAACATCTTCAATGCCCGATTCGTCCTGGCACGGCCCGATACCGCGACCGACCTCGACTACGAGCACATCGAGAGCGTGGTCGCCCATGAATATTTCCACAACTGGACCGGCAACCGGGTGACCTGCCGCGACTGGTTCCAGTTGACCCTGAAGGAGGGACTGACGGTATTTCGCGACCAGCAGTTCTCCGCGGACATGCTCGCGGCGGCAGCGGGCGAGGAAGGGGCGGACTCGGCCCGCGCGGTCAAGCGCATCGAGGACGTGCGAGTGCTTCGCAGCGCACAGTTTCCGGAGGA
>JBJHDM010000075.1:0-13383 GCA_050486545.1 Rhodocyclaceae bacterium
AGTCGGTGGCCCTGTCCCCGTTTTCAATGGACCTGTACGACGGGTGTGAGCAGGTTCGTGACGGCCTGCCGGCCGATGCGCTCACCGAGTTCCAGCCCCGCGTCGGTGGCGAAGCGGAAATGAAGGCCTGCGCGTACGCGCGAATCGGCGTTTTCACGGGCGGCGGCACCGAAGCTGCCGAAGCTGCGCACCGGTGCCTCGGGCAGCGCGGTGGTCGAGGCCATCGTGAACGGCACCTCGTCGCCGCCGAAGGAGTGGGCAAGCACGACCGCCGCCGCAGCGCCGAGCGCGCTGTGCGTCGACGGATGGTCCTGGATGGGCGGGGTCGTGAGCAGTGGCGTCCACTTCGGATCTGGCTCGGTGGCCGGATTGCCGTCATGCGCGGCTTCGCGGATCGCGGAGACCGGTCGCCACAGGTCGTAGTGCATCTTCGAATCCCAGCCGGCGATGTAGGCGTCGGCCATGACAGCGTTGAGCAGCGCGAAGCTGCGGGCGCGATCCCAGAGATCCTGCGGTTTGTCACGAGCCACACTGCGCGCGATGCGGTTCCAGCCGATGTCCGAGAACTCGTACCAGTAGGCGGCGTACTGCGTCTGTTCGGTGCTGCGCTGCGCGTCGGCCGCCTTGCTGCCGGTGGCCTTGACTTCATTGAAGTCGGCGGCATAGCGTGTGCTCGTCAGCGCAGGCGGGGGGGTGACACGGAACTGGTCGGTGGTGCGCATCGTGAAGGGCACCACCGAGCGCCAGTGCGGTGCGGCGATGAAATCGAATCCGGGCACGTACCGGTTGTTGCCGGGGAGGTTGCCGGGACGGTAGGTTTCCTCCGTGCGGCTGCCGTCTTCGGCACGGCGGGCGAGCATCGCGGCAGCCGAGGCGGCGCCGAGCTGCTTTCCCTGTTCGACCGCGGGGCCGACGCCGGCATCGAGCATCGTCGCTTCGAGCGTGGCATGCAGCAGGGCCTGCTGTCCGGGAAAGAGTGCGGTAAGCACGTCGTGTGCTGCGACTGCCGCCGCCACCGCGGCGTCGGCCTCGGCCCCGGCGGGGAAGGCATTGCCAACGGGCCGGTAGGCGTAGGTATGGTAGCGGGGCTGTGCGGCGTTGACCGCATCGTGCATCGCCAGATGGACCATGGCCAGGATGCGCGAGGCGGCCATCGGGTCCCGATAGCCCTCGGCTGCGTGGATTACCTGGTGGGTCTGCTGGTTCCAGTCGATCACGATCTGGTCGCAGCGATTCGCGCACCAGGTCTTCGGAGGGTCGGCAGCGTGTGCGGACGTGGTCAGCATCGCGAGGGCGATCGCGGCGAACAAATGGGATGGGGTCGGTCTGGATGATCTGGACATGATGGCTCTCCGGTGGTGGTTGGCGGCTTGCGTGCTGCCTATGATGGATACACGACCACCCCCGCGACAGAGCTGGAGTCGCCCGAAAACGGTTCGTTTGTGCCAGCCCGGATGAATGCACTGCGCTGACTCACGCAGACGGCCTCGAGGAGAATCGTCCGTCATGAACAAGCGATCCACCCAAGCCGGGGTCGGCCCTCTTCGCGTCAGTCTGGTGGCACTGCCCGACGCGGTAGCGTCTACCCTGTTCGGCATCTTCGACGTGATGAACGCCTTTACGCTGATGCGCATGGCGAACACGGGCCCCCGACCGCCCTTCGAGGTGGACATCGTCGGCGACGCGGCTGGACCGCTTCGACTCGCCAGCGGCGTGCCGATCGATGTGCAGCGCGCGGCCGACGAGGTCGAGACGACCGACATCGTGATCGTGCCGTCGATCCTCCTGCCCGAGGGAGGCTGGCAGCAGGGCCGCTATCCGCGCCTTGTGGACTGGCTGCAGCGGATGTACGCACGGGGTGCCGTGCTCTGCTCGGCCTGTTCGGGGATCTTCCTGCTCGCCGAGACAGGACTTTTCGACGGTCGGGACGCAACCGTGCATTATGGCTATGCGCTTGCCTTCTCGGCCGCCTATCCCGAGGTGGCCGTGCATCCCGAACGCGTACTCGTGATCTCCGGCCGGCACGAAGAGCTGGTCAGCTCGGGCGCATCGACGACCTGGCACGACCTTGTGCTCTACCTCATCGCGCGCTATTCGGGTGCTACCGATGCGCAGGAAGTCGCACGCATGTTCGCGCTGCAATGGCACCAGGACGGGCTTACGCCCTTCATCGTCTTCGAAGGCCGCAGCGACCACGGCGACGGCGAGATCCTGAGCGCCCAGCAGTGGCTGGCCGAGCACTTTTCCGTCGCCAATCCGGTGGAGGAGATGATCAAGCGATCGAAGCTGGCCGAACGTACCTTCAAGCGGCGCTTCACGAGTGCGACCGGCCTCGCGCCGATCGCCTATGTGCAGCGCCTGCGCGTCGAGGACGCCAAGCGCCGGCTCGAGCGCACCGACGCTCCGGTCGACGAGATCGCCTGGCGCGTCGGTTACGAGGATGCGGCCTTCTTCCGGAGACTGTTCAGGCGCACGACGGGACTCGCGCCAGGGGCCTACCGCAAGCGCTTCCGCATTCCCGAGTTTGCCCGTTCATGACGCTAGGAACGGAGCCGGCGCACGCTACAGCAGGTACCAGCCGATGTTGAACATGAATCCCGCAGTGCCGAACGGGATCAGTTCCAGGTTGACGCGCCGGTAGTCGATGCCGATGGCCGGCAGGACGGCGGGTGCGACCCCGAAGCGATTGAGCGGGATCTTGTCGCGGAACTCTCCGCGGTAGCCATGCAGCAGGCCGCCGGTGAGCTTGAAGTAGGCGCTGGTCTGCTCGCTCCGGGCGAATTCGTGGCGGAAGCCGCCATACAGGTAGGTGCTGTGCTGGCCGAACGAATTGCGGAACGCGGCGACACCGGCCAGCCAGCGCGTCCGATCGGAACGTGCGAAATCTCCGCCCATCCACGCCGGCGCGTAGCCGGGGTCGGCGATCCATTCCGGATTGACCATGCGCTGGTGGTTGTTGTGCCGCGAATCGTTCCGGTAGTGACGGGTGTAGAGCGAGGTCTTCAGGAGCAGACCGCCATCGGACCAGAAACGCACCGGTTCGCCGGCCGAGGACGGTGCCGCGGCCAGGCTCAGTGCAAGGGCGAGTAGCGCGAAGGTGAATTGGCGGATGACGGTCAGGGCGGAATCCTCCGGCGTCGAGCGTAACGGTACGACCGCCGATTTTTTCGCAAGGTTCATCCACGCGTGCGTTCGGGCGGCGATCGGAAGTCTTGAAGGCGCGTCCGGTTCCCTCGTTGCAGGCGCCCGTTCAACCGCATGAACCGGTTCGATGGATTTTTAGAGACGACCGGTCTATTATTGTCGGCATGGACCTCTCCATCCCTGCACGTCGCCGTCCCGGACGCCCGCCCAAGCGCATCGACGACGGCCTCGAAACCCGTGAGGCGTTGATCCGCTGCGGCATGGAAGTGTTGACCGAGAAAGGCTTCGCGGCGACGGGCATCGAAGAGGTGCTCCGGCGTGTCGGCGTGCCGAAGGGCTCCTTTTACCACTACTTCGACAGCAAGGAAGCGTTCGGACGGACGGTGATCGATGCGTATGCGGCGTATTTCGCACGCAAGCTCGACCGCCTTTTTCTGGATGCCTCGTGCATGCCGTTGGCGCGGGTACGGGCTTTCGTGGATGAGGCCTGCACGGGCATGGCGCGCTTCGATTTCCGCCGCGGCTGCCTGATCGGCAATCTCGGACAGGAGATGGGGGTGTTGCCCGAAGCGTATCGGGACCGGCTCGAGGCCGTGTTCCTCGATTGGCAGGCGCGTCTGGCGACCTGCCTGCGCGAGGCGCGTGCGGCCGGCGAGATCGCAGCTTCGGCCGACTGCGATGCGCTGGCGGCCTTCTTTTGGACCGGATGGGAGGGTGCGGTGCTGCGCGCAAAGCTGGTGCGCGGCGCGGGCCCGTTACGCCAGTTCGGCGAGGGATTCCTGGCGGGCCTTCCCCGTTGATCACTTTATTTCCGGATGCGTGGTCCGGATCGATTCGAAGGAGACATCGATGTTCAAGGCAGTACTGATCGAGAAGGACGATGCCGGCTACCGGGCCGGCGTGAGCGAACTGGACGAGAGCGCCCTGCCCGAGGGCGACGTGACGGTGCGCGTGGCGTACTCGACGCTGAACTACAAGGACGGGCTGGCGATCACCGGCAAGGGGCCGGTGGTGCGCAAGTTTCCGATGGTCCCCGGCATCGACCTGGCGGGCACGGTCGAGGCCAGCAGCCATCCGGACGTGGCGGTCGGCGATGCCGTCGTGCTCAATGGCTGGGGCGTGGGCGAAGGCCACTGGGGCGGGCTCGCGCAGCGGGCGCGACTGAAGGGCGACTGGCTGGTGCCATTGCCTTCCGCCTTCACGCCGCGGCAGGCAATGGCGATCGGCACGGCCGGGTATACGGCGATGCTGTGCGTGATGGCGCTGGAGCGCCACGGCGTGACGCCGGATCGGGGCGAAGTGCTGGTGACCGGGGCCAACGGTGGGGTGGGCAGCGTGGCCGTGGCTTTGCTTGCAAAGCTCGGCTACATCGTCGTGGCGTCGACCGGGCGGCCGCAGGAGGCCGACTATCTCAAGGCACTGGGAGCCACCGAGGTGATCGACCGGGCCCAGTTCATGGAGCCGGGCCGTCCGCTGGCGAAGGAGCGGTGGGCCGGGGCCGTCGACACCGTGGGCAGCCACACGCTGGCCAATGTGTGCGCCAGCACGAAGTACCGCGGCACCGTCGCCGCCTGTGGGCTGGCGCAGGGGATGGATTTTCCGTCCACGGTGGCGCCGTTCATCCTGCGCGGCGTGACGCTGACGGGGGTCGACAGCGTGATGGCACCGCGGGAGGAACGCCTGGAGGCGTGGCAGCGCCTGGCGCGCGACCTCGATGTTGCGAAACTGGAGCGCATGACGCAGGAAATCGGACTGGGGGAGGTCGTCGACGCCGCCGGCCGACTCATGGAAGGCCAGGTGCGCGGCCGCCTCGTCGTCGATGTGAATCGCTGAACGAATGACTGCGGGCGGCTCCCGCCGCCCGCCCACTGCATGCAAACCTGAAGGAGATCGATGCAATGACCGAGCAGATCAGCCGCTTTCCCGTCCCCGACCTCGAGGCGATGCCCGAGGACCTGCGCAACCGCATGCTGGCGGTGCAGGAGAAGGCCGGCTTCATTCCCAACGTGTTCCTGATGCTCGCCCACCGTCCGGCCGAGTTCCGCGCCTTCTTCGACTACCACGATGCGCTGATGGAAAAGGACGTCGGTCTGACCAAGGCCGAGCGCGAGATGATCGTCGTGGCGACCTCGGGTGCCGGCGATTGCCTGTACTGCGTGGTCGCGCACGGTGCGGTGCTGCGTATCCGGGCGAAGAACCCGCGCGTGGCCGACCAGCTCGCCACCAACTACCGCAAGGCGGAGATCACGCCGCGCCAGCGGGTGATGCTCGACTTCGCCGTGAAGCTGTCGACGCGGGGCGGCGAGGTCGAGGAGGCCGACTTCGAAGCGCTGCGCGCACACGGCTTCGACGACGAGGCGATCTGGGACATCGGCGCGATCACCGCCTTTTTCGCGCTGAGCAACCGTCTGGTGCATCTTACCGGCACGCCGCCGAACGACCCCTTCTACCTGATGGGGCGCGTGCCGAAGGGCTGAGTGCCGGAAGGATTCGGGTCGTGGATCCGGCCCCCCGAATCGGGGGGCGGGAGTGGTATCGTCTCGTCGGTTGAATTCATGTCTGGAGAGGTGTTTGAGATGAAGGTGATTCTCGACCTGTGCGTGGTCCCGATCGGCGTCGGCTTGTCCGTTTCCTCCCATATCGCCGCGTGCGAGCGGGTGATCCGGGAAGCCGGCCTGAAGTCGCAGCTGCATGCCTACGGCACCAACATCGAAGGCGAGTGGGACGACGTCATGGCGGCGGTCAAGCGCTGCCACGAGGTCGTGCACGAGATGGGCGCGCCGCGCATCACGACCTCGATCCGGCTCGGCACGCGCACCGACCGCGACCAGACCATGGAAGACAAGATCGCCAGCGTGGAGCGCGTGCTGGCGCAGTAGCCGAACCCCGCCGCAAGCGGTGGCGACGACCGGAGGCGTCATGCGCGCGCACACCCTGCAGCACGTACCGTTCGAAGGACTGGGCAGCATCGAGCCGTGGCTCGTGTCGGCGGGCTACACGCTCACCAGCACGCGCCTGTTCGCCGCGGAGAGTCTGCCCGACCTTCGGGACATCGATTGGGTGGTGATTCTGGGCGGGCCGATGAGTGTCCATGACGAGGACGCCTACCCCTGGCTCGCCGCGGAAAAGCGCTTCGTTCGCGAGGCGGTCCGCTCGGGCAAGCCCGTCCTGGGAATCTGCCTGGGGGCGCAACTGATCGCCAACGCGATGGGTGCGCGGGTGTACCGCAATCCGGTGAAGGAGATCGGGTGGTTTCCGGTGCACGCGGTCGGGGGCGACGCCGCATCCGTGTTTCGCTTCCCGCCGTCGCAGACCGTGTTCCATTGGCACGGCGAGACCTTCGACCTGCCCAGCGGCGCGGTCCGGCTCGCGCAGAGCGACGCGTGTGCGAACCAGGCTTTCCAGCTCGGCCGCAACGTGATCGGCCTGCAGTTCCACCTCGAGACCACGCCGGACTCGGCCCGGGAGATCATCGCCCATTGCCGCGACGAACTGGTGCCCGTACCGACGGTCCAGACCGAAGAACAGATGCTGTCCGCCCCGGCGGAGCGCTACCGCTCGATCAATGCGCTGATGGCGGAGGTGCTGACGTTTCTGCAGGGGAGCGATGCGACCCGCGCAAAGGCTCGTCCGGGATCCTGAATGGCGGTCGAAGCCGATGCGCTGGTGTTGCTGGCGCTGATCGCGTTCCTCGGTGCGTTCGTCTATGGGCTTACCGGTTTCGGCTCCGGCCTGGTGACGATCCCGCTGGCTTCGCATTTTCATGAGCTGCCATTCGTGCTCGCGGTCTTTGCGCTGCTCGATTGCGTCAATGCCGCCCGTCTTTCGCTGGCCCGGCCGCAGGCGATCGTCCGTGACGAAGTGCGTCGGCTGGTACCGACCTGCATCGCGGGCGTCGTGCTCGGTGTCGCACTGCTCGTGCTGCTTCCGCCCAGGATGCTCATGATCGCGCTTGGCGCCTTCGTGCTGGCGTTTGCACTCCACGGGCTGCTGCGCGCCGGTGCGGTGCCGATGGTTTCCGGGCGTTGGGCCTATGTTGCGGGACTCTCGGGTGGCGTCTCTTCGGCGATGTTCGGGGCCGGGGGGCCGCCGTATGCGATCTACCTGAGCATGCGCCCCCATGCCGTCGAGTCGATGCGCGCGACGCTGGCGGTGACCAGCCTCGTGAGCATCACCGCGCGTATCGTGGCGTTCGGCGTGGCCGGACTGTTGTCTTCGTGGGTGGTCTGGATCGCTGCGCTCGCCGTGGTGCCGGCCTCTCTTGCGGCGCTGTGGTGCGCGGATCGTGTGCACGCGACGCTGTCGCGCGAGGCCGTGCTTACGGCCGTCCGGCTGCTGCTGTGCCTGACGGGCGCCTCGCTCCTGATTCGCGCGTTCGGAGCGGGATGAGCGCGGCCCGATGCGCCCTGACCTACAATACGAGCGGTGTCGAATCAATCGGAAACCCCATGAGCACGAATTTCTCGCTACTCCCGGACGATCTTCCCGTCCCGGTCGATGACGGGGCAGCGGCGCATCTGGAAGGATCGCTCCTGCCCGATGTCGCGCTGCTTGCAACCGATGGTACGAACGTCCCGCTGGCCGGGCTGGAGGGTCGCTGGGTGCTCTACCTCTACCCGATGACCGGGCGGCCGGGGGTTCCGTCCCCGGATGGCTGGAACGAGATCCCGGGCGCACGCGGATGCACCCCCCAGTCCTGCGGTTTCAGGGATCACCATGCCGAACTGCAGGCGCTCGGTGCCGGCGTGTTCGGCCTCAGCGCACAGTCGACGGAGGATCAGCGCGAGGCGCGCGACCGGCTGAATCTCCCGTTCCAGTTGCTCAGCGACGATACGTTGCGGCTGAAGGCGCTGCTGCGCCTGCCGACCTTCACCGTGCCCGGCAAGGAGCTCTACAAGCGCATGGCCATGGTCATCGATGGCGGACGGATCACGAAGGTGTTCTACCCGGTGTTTCCCCCCGATCGCAATGCCGACGACGTGCTGGACTGGCTGCGCGCGCACCCGTCGCCGCGTGGGTGATCCCGCACGCATGCGTGTTCGGTCCATGGTCGACCCGGGGGTATGTGCCCGCCTGATTGGCCTGCTCGGGTTGCTCCTGGTCCTTGCGGGTTGCGGCACCGAGCGGCCGCCGCAATTTTCCAGCCTGCCCGACGAGGCGGCCATGCTGGTCGTCGGCGACAGCCTGGTGGCGGGTACGGGGGCTGCGCGCGGGCAGTCGTGGCCGGACGAGCTGGAGCGGCGAACCGGCTGGTCGGTGATCAATGCCGGCGTTCCCGGTGCCACCACCGCCGATGCGCAGGGCAGGTTGCCGGAACTGCTCGATCGGTACCGGCCCGATGCGGTGATCATCGCGATCGGCGGCAACGACTTTCTGCGCAACGTACCGCCGGACACCACGGAAGCAAACCTTGCCGCCCTCGCACGCGAGAGCCGTGCCGTGACCGGCCACGTGGCCATCGTGGCGATTCCGGCAATGTCGGTGGGCGGCGCCCTCGTCGGCCGGCTCTCGGATCACGAGATGTTTGCGCGCGTCGCACGGGAGCAGGGGCTTGCGCTCGTTCCGTCCGCCGTGTCGGAGACGCTGTCGCGTGCGGAACTGCGTGCCGACCGGATCCATGCCAATGCGGACGGCTACGTCTTCATCGCGCAGCGTGTCGCCGATGCGCTGGCCGATCATGGCTGGCTGCCGAGCCGGTAGCGGGCTGACGCAGTGGGGACGGTCCTGTAGCATGGGACGTTTCCAACCCACTGGAGCCGCCATGCCCTCCATCGAAATCACCACCGAGAACTTCGAGCAGGTGCTTGCCGACAACCCGATCGTCTTTCTCGACTTCTGGGCGACCTGGTGCGGGCCGTGCAAGAGTTTCGGACCGGTATTCGAAGCGGCCGCCGACGCCAATCCCGACATCGTGTTCGGCAAGATCGATACCGATGCCCAACAGGAACTGGCAGCCGGATTCGGGATCCGCTCGGTCCCCACGCTGGCGGTGATCCGCGAACGCATCATGGTGTTCCGCGAGTCGGGGGCGCTGCCGGCCAGCGCCCTGGAGCAGATCGTTGCGGGCGTGCGTAATCTGGACATGGACCAGGTGCGTGCCGACGTGCAGGCCCAGGCCGAGGGCAAGGCGCCCGAGTAAGCTCGGGGCCGAATTCAGGCGGGCGTCGTGAACACCGTCAGGACTCCGGTATAGCCGTAGAGCCGGTCGCGGGCGATCTCCCCGCCGGCGAAAAAACCGACCAGCGGGATTTCGCCCAGCACCCCGCGGATCGCCCGGGCCTCGGCGTGCGGCGTGCCGAAATGGGGGCCGCCGCGACCGTTGCAACTCACGTACACGGCCCCGGCCGCGCGCTGGCGATGCTGTTGCAAGGTCTCGCGAATTTCGGTGGCGACGCGCACCAGGTCGGCCATCGCGGCTTCGGGGTTGCGCTCGCAGAAAGCCAGGTGCATTCCGGTCTCGACCGCGTCGCCGATCGCGAGGACGCGATGATGCGGATCCAGTCCGACGATGTGGCGAACGAGCGTGTCCGGGCCGAAACGGCCCGGGGCGGAGGTCTGGTCTTCGGCGCCCGAACGGAGCCCGACCAGGGTCGAGGACAGGGCGCGCGCGACCTCTTCGATCTCGGTTTGGGGGTCGAGCGCCAGATCCTCGAGCGCGCAGCTTAGCGCGGGCTGGTGGTCGAGCGCGACGACCAGATTGTTCTCGGCACGGGTGACCGTGCGCTGCGGGCCGATCGGCTGGCAGCCTTGCGTGACGCGCGAGACGATTTCCACTTGCTCGGCGAAGGCGACGCCCGACAGTCCGCCGGTCAGGACGTCTCCTGCGATCTGCACGGTGTGGTTGCGTGCCGAGGACAGTCCGCCGAACAGGTAGCCGGTGGCGGTGCGCTCGGACAGTTCCCGAATCAGTTCCTGCAGGTCCGGCGTGTTGCCTTCGGCATGGACGAGAGCCGTATGTGCCAGATACGTCGAGCCGTCCCGCGGCAAGGGCTGGCGTCCGGAAAAGAGCCGGAACGAGGCCGGTGGAAAGGACCCGAGCATCAGGGCCAGCGCGGGTTCGTCGAAGTACTCCGTATCGTCGCCGAGCACGCCGATCCCGACGGTCCCGACCCAGTGCACGTCGGGCATCCGCTCGTGCAGAAGCCCGACGATCTCGTCGGCGACCGGCGCGAGATAATCGGTCAGATAACACCAGCCGAGCGACGTCTTGGAAGGGTCGATCCTGCGGCCCGCAAGCGCCGTCTCGATCTGCCCCAGGCATCGCTCGACGGCCACCCGCCATTCCTCGGCGGGTGCATGCGCGGAGATGAACGCCGTTTCGGTCATGGTTGCGATCCGCCTTGCACGGGAGACGTGGGGTTCGACAACGCGAGAACGTTTACGTTTGACGACATCGTCGTCAGCCCTTCGGTCCGAGGAACAGCCACAGGATCAGCCCGAGCACGGGCATGAACAACAGGATCAGGATCCACAGCAGTTTCGGGACCGGCCCGGCTGGACTCTTCGCAACCTTGACGATCACCCAGATCACGATGATCAGCCAGATCAGGCCCAGCAGGCCGCTCACTTCGATACCCATCGCTGCTCCCCTTTTTGGTCGGTCCGGACTCTTCGCAGCATAGCCTGCAATCGGCGCAGACGCCCGTTCGCCGTACAATGGCCGAAGGGATCCCCATTGCGGTAACGCTTCGATGAAACTCCATCAGTCGCCTCTGGCCGGTACCAGGATCGGACGGTTCGGCCTCGAGGTCGCTTCCGTCTATCTGACCTTGCTCAAGGTCATGGTGCCCGCGCTGATCGTCGTGAAACTGCTCGACATGGCAGGCGGTACGGATGTGCTTGCGCGGCTGTTGTCACCGGCGATGCACCTGGTCGGCCTGCCCGACGGGCTTGGCATCGTCTGGGCCGCGGCGATGCTGACCAACATCTATACGGCGATGGTCGTGTTCGTGGGCTATGCCGCACACGAGCCGCTGACGGTGGCGCAGGTCACGGTGCTCGGGACGATGATCCTGGTGGCGCATTCGCTGCCCGTGGAGGGGGCGGTGGCCAGGGCCGTGGGTGTGAGCTGGCGTGCCACCCTGCTGATCCGGATCGGCGGCGCGCTGGCGCTCGGCGCCTTGCTCGACCTCGTCTATTCGGCGGGCGGATGGCTGCAGGGGCCGAGCCGGCTGCTGTGGGAGCCCGAAGCCGTCGACCCCGGACTGCTGCCCTGGGCGCTCGACCAGTTGCGCATGCTCGGGTGGATCTTCGTCGTCATCGCCGCGCTCATGGCCTTGCTGCGCCTGCTGCGCGTCCTCGGCATCGAGCGTCTGATGCATGCGCTGCTCGCCCCCGTCCTCGCCCTGATCGGCATCCGCAAGGAAGCGGGCAACATCACGATCATCGGCGCCACACTGGGCCTGAGCTTCGGTGCGGGGCTGCTGATCCGCGAAGCCCGGACGGGGGCGCTGAGCCGCCGTGACCTCTTCCTGGCGATGGCCTTTCTGGGCCTGTGCCACAGCGTGATCGAGGATACCTTGCTGATCGTGCTCCTTGGGGCGGACCTGTCGGGGATCCTGTGGGCGCGGCTCGCCTTCGCACTGGCGGCGATCGCCGTGCTGGCCCGGATCCCGGCTCTGAACCGGCGGCTCGCCGAGACGCCGACGCCCGGGCCCTGACGGTCCCGTCGTCGTGCCGCGCGACGCAGGCGGCCCGCACGTATACTGTCATGCCGTCGCATCTTCAATGGAACCTCCATGTCGTCTGACCGCAAGTTCAAGCTTCATTCCACCGCCAGTCTCGAAGCCCTGCAGGCACGCAGCTCGGGTTGCCTGCCCGCGCTCTTCGGCATCGAGATCACTTCGCTCGAACCGGGCCGGCTGACCAGCCGTCTTGCGATCCGCCCGGAGTTCCTCGCCCCCAACGGCTTTCTGCATGCGGCGACGCTGATCGCGCTGGCCGACACGACGGCGGGTTTCGGTACGATCGCGCACCTGCCGGAAGGGGCCGAATCCTTTACGACGATCGAACTGAAGAGCAACTTCCTCGGGACGCTTCGCGAAGGGGAGATCGCCTGCGTTGCGCGCCCGGCGCATGCTGGCCGCAATACGCAGGTGTGGGACGCCGAGGTCACCGACGAGGCCGGTGGCCGTACGCTGGCGATCTTCCGCTGCACGCAGATGGTGCTCTGGCCGAAGGCCTGAACCGGATCACCGGTGGTGCAGGCGTCAGCTCAGGAGTTGCCAGGCGCCGGCGATGAGGAACAGCGCCGCCGCGAGCACGACGGCGCGCAACGACCACTTGAGGTGGCGCCGGCGGCGCGTGTGGGCGGCGGCAAGACAGTCGGACGCCGGCCAGGCGCATTCGACACCGAGAAAATCCTTGCTGCGGCAGTTCTGGCAACCGTGGTCGATCCGCATCTCAGTGCTCCCGGATGAGACCGTTCGGGGACGAATGGCCGAGTCGATGGATCAGTGCGAGCTTGTTTTCGTGTGACAGCGCGACAGGCTCGGCGGCGCAGGCCCGGATCGGGGTGGCCGAGAATTCGGGCGGGTTGCGCACGCCGCCGGGCATCGGCGCGGCCTGTGCCGGCGTGGCCAGCAGCAGCACGATGGCCGCGAACACGATGTTGATCGCGACGGCGGTGGCGACCACGCGTGCGATCAGGCCGAGCAGGTCGATGGCGAAGTGACGCTCGTCGTGGTCTGGTGCGGTAGCGGTGTCGGTTTGCATGCGGGGCTCTCCTTGCACGATGATCGATGGGAGTATTGAACGCCCCGATCGGGACCGCGCACGGCACGAAATCTGGAGAAGTGCGGATCAAATGTGGCAGAAGAATGGCTCCGGGTCCGGTCGCGGCCGCTGCGTGCCCGGGGTGATATAGTCGGCCGGTGACCGGGAACCGTTGAACCCTATGGGACGCCGAATTGCCATCGTCGAAGATGAAGCCGCGATCCGCGCCAATTACGCGGAGGCGCTCGCCCGCCAGGGCTACGATGTGGCCGCCTACGCCGATCGGCCGGAGGCACTCGCCGCGTTCCGCACCCGCTTGCCGGACCTGGCGATCATCGACATCGGGCTGGGCGACGAGCCCGAGGGGGGCTTCACCCTCTGTGCCGAACTTCGTGCGATGTCGGTGCGCCTGCCGATCATCTTCCTCACCGCGCGCGACAGCGATTTCGACATCGTGTCGGGCCTCCGGCTCGGGGCGGACGACTACCTGACCAAGGATGTCAGCCTGCAGCACCTGCTTGCCCG
>JBJHDM010000076.1:0-13083 GCA_050486545.1 Rhodocyclaceae bacterium
GGTCACTGCGGTGATCTCCGGTAATCTCAAGCAGCCTGGACGCCTGACCTTCCAGATCCAGGGCCACGGTCCGGTCGGCCTGCTCGTCGTCGACTGCACCGAAAGCCTCAACCTGCGCGCAATGGCCTGCGTCGACCGTCCCATCGCCGGCATCGAGACGCTCGGCACCCTCGTCGGAGACGGTCGTCTGCAACTGTCGCTCGACGGCCCCGGCATGCGCGAGCCGTATCGAAGCCTCATCTCCCTGGAGGGTTCGACGATCGCCGAGGTGTTCGAAACCTACCTGAGCCTGTCCGAACAGCAACCGGCCGGGTTGTGGCTGGCGAGTGCCCCTTCCGCGGCCGGCGGACTGTTCCTGCAGTGCCTTCCGGGTGCTCCGGAGCGCGATCCCGACGGCTGGTCGCGCGTGCGACAGCTTGCCCAGACGGTTCGCGACGATGAGCTCCTGGGCCTGACGCCCGAGGAACTGCTCGGCCGCCTGTTCGCCGAGGAAACCGTTCGCCTGTTCGACCGCCGCCCCGTCCGTCACGACTGGCCGACCGACCGCGAGAAGGTCGTCGGCATGCTGCGGGCACTGGGCGAAGAGGAGGTCCGGCGGATCCTCGACGAACAGGGCGAGGTGCATCTTCGCGACGACCTGTCGAACCACGACTACCGGTTCGACGCAGCGCAGATCGACGCGATCTTTACATCGGAAAGCGGCGAGCAGACGCCCCCGCCACCAACCGTACACTGAGCGTTCCGATCCGGGGCATCCACACGCCAAGGCGCAGCGCTCCGGCGATGCATTCGGTCTTGCCCGATTCCCGCCCGGTCAGTAGACTCGGCATCTTTACAGGCAGCGATCTTCCATGTCCGCCGTTCAAACCACCCGACCGATCGAGTTCCGCAACGCCTCGCTGGGTGCCACCGTGGCGGTCCTGCGCGAAACCCGTCCACCGCTGCTGGCCGACGCGCTGCACAAGATGATGGGCGGCATGCCCGATTTCTTCAGCGGCGAGGCGGCGATCCTGGATTTCGCCGAACTGGGAGACCTTTCCGGCCCGATCGACTGGTCCGGACTCCTGAGCCTGTTGCGTCGCTTCCAGCTCCAGCCGGTCGGCGTGCGCAACCTCCATCCCGATCTGGCTGCCGAAGCGCGCAAGGCCGGGTTGGCCCTGCTCGACTCGGCAGCGCTTTCCGAGCGGGCGCCCCCTCCTTCCCCGACACCCGCCCCGGTCGCGGCTCCCGCACGATCCGAACCGCCGCCCCCCGCTCCCGCGCCCGCCAATATCCAGGCGGGAACGATGTTCGTCGATCGACCGGTGCGCTCCGGCCAGCAAGTCTATGCACGCGGCGGCGATCTCGTACTGCTGGCGGGCATGAGCAACGGGGCCGAGGTCATCGCCGACGGTAGCATCCATTGCTACGGCCCCCTGCGCGGGCGAGCTCTGGCCGGGGCGCAGGGCAATGCATCGGCACGGATCGTCGCGACCAATTTCGGCCCCGAGATCGTCTCGATCGCGGGCGTCTACAAGACTTTCGAACAAGGCATCCCCGCAACGATCGCCGGCAAGCCAACCATCGTGAAGCTGGCCGGAAGCGGTTCCGGGCAGAAACTTGGCATCGAACCCCTGCAGCTCGACTGAGCGCAGACCTCACATCAGGAAGGACAAAACGTGACTCGAGTCGTCGTCGTAACCTCCGGCAAGGGCGGTGTTGGCAAGACCACCACCAGTGCGGCCTTTTCATCCGGTCTCGCGCTGCGCGGCTTCAAGACCGCAGTCATCGACTTCGACGTCGGCCTGCGAAACCTCGACCTGATCATGGGCTGCGAACGGCGCGTGGTCTATGACTTCGTGAACGTCATCAACGGCGAAGCGAAGCTCAACCAGGCGCTCATCAAGGACAAGAACTGCGAGAACCTGTTCGTCCTGCCGGCCTCGCAGACCCGCGACAAGGACGCCCTCACCGAGGAAGGCGTCGAGAACGTCATCAAGGAACTCGAACACATGGGGTTCGACTACATCGTGTGCGACTCACCCGCCGGCATCGAGCGCGGCGCGGTCCTCGCACTGACCTTCGCCGACGAGGCGATCGTCACGACCAACCCCGAAGTGTCGTCGGTACGCGACTCGGATCGCATCCTCGGCATCCTGCAGTCCAAGTCGCGTCGTGCTGCGGAAGGACGGGATCCGGTCAAGGAGCATCTGCTGCTGACCCGCTATTCGCCAAAACGGGTCGAGGAAGGCGAGATGCTCTCGTACAAGGACGTCCAGGAACTGCTCCGAGTCCCGTTGATCGGCGTCATTCCCGAATCGGAATCGGTGCTGCATGCCTCCAACCAGGGCACGCCCGCGATCCATCTGAAGGGCACCGACGTCTCGGAAGCCTACACCGACGTCGTCGCACGCTTCCTCGGCGAGGAACGTCCGTTGAGATTCGTAAACTATGAAAAGCCGGGCCTCATGAAGCGCCTGTTCGGAGGCAAGTGACATGTCCCTGCTCTCTCTGCTGTTCGGAGAAAAGAAGCGAACCGCAGCCGTCGCAAAAGAGCGCCTGCAGCTCATCATCGCCCGCGAGCACGGAAGTGCCACGCGCGGCGCGGACTTTCTGCCCGCCTTGCAGCGCGAGCTGATCGAGGTCATCTCGAAGTACGTCTCCGTCAATCCCGAGGACATCAAGGTCCAGCTCGAAAAGCAGGACAACTACGAGGTGCTCGAGGTCAACATCGTGCTGCCCGAGCAGCGTCCGTAGGCACACCGCGTGGGCGACGGCGGCATGTGCCGCCGCGCCCGGCCGGCGCGTGTGAGGCGATGCGCGTAAGATCACCCGGTACCCACCCACACTGGAGTACCGGCGACATGAAGTTCATCTTCGAAGTCCGGGTGAAGCCCGGCTACACCGTCGAGCAGTACGCCGAAGCCTGGCTGCAGGCGAGCGCGATCATCCAGCGAACGCCCGGCGCACTGGGCACCCGACTGCACCGCAAGATCGGCGCCCCCGACACGCTGCTCGCCATCGCCTCCTGGGAGTCGAAGGCCCATCGCGACGCCAAGGACGACCACCGCGACGCGACCGTTCGCGCGATCCTCGAGCGGCATGCGCGGCAATGCGAGATCCGCGTCCTGGGCGAATTCGAGGAACCGGAGTGGGAAGTACTGCCGCGGAATGGTTGACGCTCATGCCGCTGCATTTGGGGCCTCCTCCGTCTCGAGCCAGTGCACGCTGAAGTAGCGCCGCGAATCGCACCAGCAGGCCCGGGGCCGGAAGCCGCAACGCGAAGCGAGCGACCGGAATCCGGCGATCGTGTACTTCTGCGAATTCTCGGTATGGATGCTTTCGCCTTCCGAGAGCGTGAAGCGCCGATCGCATACGCTGACGTCCTGATCGCAACGACTGATCAGGTGCATCTCGATGCGCTGATGACGCGCGTGGTAGAACGCATGATGATGGAAGCCCTCGGGCCGGAAATCCGCACCGAGTTCACGATTCGCGCGTGCGAGAAGGTTGAGGTTGAACACAGCCGTGATCCCGTCCGCATCGTTGTACGCACGATGCAGTACGTGCGGATCCTTGACCAGGTCCACACCGATCAGCAGCCCGCCTCCGGCCAACAGTCGCGCCGCTTCGCCCAGGAAGGCCTCGGCCTGATCCAGGCTGAAATTTCCGATCGTCGAGCCGGGGAAGAATCCGATCCGTCTCGCATCATCGGGCAGGTACGCCTGCAGGGGGGCAGGATGCGTGAAGTCAGCCACCACGGGTTCGATGTGCACGTCCGGGCGCTCATCCTGAAGGACGACCGCCGAAGCCCTCAGGTGTTCTCCGGAAAGGTCTACAGGCACGAAGCGCCGGGGGGCATCCAGGGCGTCCAGGAGCAGTCGCGCCTTCAGGAGCGAACCCGCACCGAACTCGACGATCTGGGCACCCCGGCCGATGCATGCCGCCATGTCCACCGCGTGTCGGTCGAAGATTTCCAGCTCGGTGCGGGTGAGATAGTACTCGGGCAACGCACAGATCCGGTCGAACAGGCGCGAACCTTCGTCGTCGTAGAAGTACTTCGGTGAAATCCGGTGCGGGTGCGATGCCAGGCAGGCAAGAAGGTCGGCGGCAAATCCTGCATTCGCCGCATCCCTGCCGCTCCCCGACGGAACACCGGCAATCATGCCGCATCCCTCGCCAGCCGGATCCCGGTGAACTGCCACCGGGCATCAGGCGGGAAAAAGTTGCGGTAGGTCGCGCGCACGTGCCCGGCCGGCGTCGCGCAGCTGCCGCCGCGCAATACCAGTTGCCCGACCATGAACTTGCCGTTGTACTCGGTCAGCGCCCCGGGCAGCGGTGCGAAGCCGGGATACGGGTCGTAGGACGAGCGCGTCCATTCCCACACGTCCCCGAAGACCTGAAGAAGGCCGTCGGATGGTTCCGGTGCGCGCGGATGCAGGCACCCCCCATCCGCGAACCGCCCCGTCACCGCGCGTCCGCCGACTGCCGCCTCCCATTCGAACTCGGTCGGCAAGCGTGCATCGGCCCAGGCGGCATAGGCCGCAGCCTCATACAGGCTGACATGGCACACCGGTTCAAGCGGATCCAGCGGCTTGCGTCCATGCAGCGTGAACAGGCTCCACGTGTCACGTTCGTCTTCCCGCCAGTACAGCGGCGCCCGCCATCCATGCGTGCACACCGCAGCCCAGCCGTCGGACAACCAAAACTCCGGACGCTCATAGCCGCCGTCCGCAATGAAGGCCAGATATTCGCCGCAATTGACGGCCCGGTTTGCCAATCGGTAAGGCTGCAACCACACCGGATGCCGGGGTCTTTCGTTGTCGTAGGCAAAACCCGCTTCCAGCGCCGAACCGACTTCTGCTTTCCCCCCGGTAAAATCGCGCCACTCGAGCGGGACGATCCGCCCATCCTGACGCGTCTCAGCCGGCCGATAGACCGGATCGAACCTCTGAACGCCCAATGCATACTTGATATCGGTAAGGATCAGTTCCTGGTGTTGTTGCTCGTGTGCCAGGCCCAGTTCGAGCAGGGGCCCGGCCTTCGCCCACGTCCGCTCCCCGCACCGGGCAATGAAGCCGGCTACGCGATCGTCGACGGCCTCTCGATAGTGCAGGACTTCGTCAAGCCCGGGACGCGTGATCTGGCCGCGCTGCGGCCGAGGTTGTCGGGGGCCGAGACTTTCATAGTAGGAATTGAACAGGTACCGGAAACGCTCGTCGACACAACGGTAGTCGGCCGAAAGCGCACCCAGTATGACGGTTTCGAAGAACCAGGTCGTATGCCCGAGATGCCACTTCGTGGGGCTCGCATCCGGCATGGGCTGGACACATTGATCCTCGACCGACAGGGGTTCGACCAATTCCAGGCTCGCATCGCGAACGTCGCGATAGCGCTCCCGGAGCTTCTCGCGTTCCACCATGGTCGGGCCCACGCCGATTCCGTCCAGTTCCCACCGAGTCACCCGCCCTCCTGCGCCCATCGGGGCGCGCAAAGGCATGCCCTCGTACCGAGGGATCCCTTAACGACACTATAGCGTCTGGTCGTCGGAGAGCAATCAACCTGCCAGCAGGGCCTCGGCAGGAACGCCCACGCGTACGTTGCCCCAGTGCCGCCCGCCGACCGTGATCGGCATGGCGATGTCGCACAGGATCTCGCCGGTGTCGCGCAGATAGGTCTGTAGCAGCATCGGCTCGGTATTCTTCGCCGCGCGCAGCTCGGACGGGCGTTCGAACTTGCGACAGGTACGATTGCCCACCAGGTCGACTTCCGGGTTCCCCGTCAATGGCTTCGAATACCTAAGGTTGTGGGCCGACAGATAGCTGTCGGTGTTCACCGCGACGGCGAACACGCAGCCCGGTATCGAATTCATGCCGTCCTCGAGCAGTTGCTGGCAACGCCGCCCGAATTCATCGCCCCAGGAGACGCGGAACTTCGGTGGATTCGTATTCGGAATCGGGTCGTAGCGGCGATCGAACAGGTCGACGCCGGCGCGAGCCATTTCCTCCATCTGTTCCTGGACCCGATCGCGGAACTGGCGGGCCTGGTTGACCGCATGATCGAATGCCCCGTGCCCGATCTTGAATCGCGACACCAGTTCCTGGACCGCTTCGGTTCCGGTGCTCAGGGTGTGCGTGCGCTTCTCGGACTCGACCATGCTTTCGGCCACGGCACTCGAAAGGTCGTGAATCGCCTTCACGTTGTCGTGCACCTGCGCATTGGTCGCCGACAACTCCTCCATGGCCGCTGCGATCTGCAGCAGTTGCTCGCCGGTCGCCTCGAAGTCGCCCACCATCGATCCGAACTGTTCGGCCGAGCGGCCCACGACCTCGCGGGTCTGCTGCACGTCGGTATTGATCACCTCGTTCTCGGCGCGGGTGTTCGACACGAGTTCGATCATGCCGTTGATGTTGCCTGCGATCTCCTCGGTCGCCTGGTTGACGCGCTCGGCGAGCTTGCGCACCTCGTCGGCCACAACCGCGAAACCACGGCCGGCTTCACCGGCGCGGGCGGCCTCAATGGCCGCATTAAGCGCGAGAAGGTTGGTCTGGTCGGCCACCTCACGAATGAGCGAGGCGATCTGCTTGACGCTTTCGGACCGCTTCGACAGGTCATCCACGGTCTGGTTGAAGCGCAGAACCTTCTCGCCGACTGCGTTGATCTTCCCGGCAATATCCTTCATCTCGCCAAGAGACTTGCGGGCGGTCTCGAGATTCGAAGTCGTGGAAGCGGAAATGTTCTGTGTGCTCTGGGAAACGCTATCGATCGCGGAGGTCGATTCGGTACTGGCCGAGAACACGATCTCGGTCATCTCGCCCTGTTTCAACGCATCCTTGGCCGAACGTTCGACCCGTGTCTTGACCTGAACCGCCTCGGTCGCGATCGTCACGCTCGTGGTGCGAACCTCGCCGATGATCTGACGCATCTTTTCGGCAAAGCGGTTGTAGCTGCCGGCGAGGTCGCGCAACTCATCATGGGTGACCAGGGGAAGGTCGCGCGAAAAGTCACCTTCGCCGCGGGCGATCTCGTTGAAGATCTGGGTGATCGTCTTTACCGGTCGCACGATCAGATGGCGGATGTAGAGGATCTGCCCGACATTGATCGCCAGCGCGATCACGGTCAGCACGATCATCGCGTACAGGGTCGCATCGAGCGAGGCGGTAATCCCCTGGGCCACCTGCGGCGAAACCTCTCCCCGTGCCAGCAGTCCCTGGACCTCGACCTTGTGCCGAAAATAGATCCCGAGGTAGAACACGTCGATGAAGAAAAGCAGCAGAAAGCTGCAGAGCTTCTTCGTCAACGAGTTCCAGAATGTCTTCTCGACTGCCTCGTAGATCTGTGCAAACGTACTCATACCTCCTCCCCCATCCTGCGTATTCTTCTGATGTAACGGAATCGTAAAGTATTACTTTAGGCTTGTCCGTAGCCGGGTTCACGACGCGACCGAGAATAACCGGATCCCGAGGCTTCGCAATACGGATTTGCCCGACCTGGATGCCCATGCCACAATTCCGGATCGTCGGCCAATGCGCCATGAATCCTGCCGGTCGGCCGTTGCAAAGCGGCGGGCTGGCCTCGCAACCCGGAGGCCTATCCAGGCCTTCACTTCAAGCCTAACGTGATGACCGATCAGACCTCACCAACCACGCTGCCGCAGGACGAAAACCACATCATCGCCGAACGCCGGGAGAAGCTCTCGGCGTGGCGGGCCTCGGGCAAGGCGTTTCCCAACGATTTCCTGCGCGAGAACACCGCAGGCCGGCTGGACGAGATCTACGGCCAGAAGGAGAACGAAGAACTCGAGGCCACCCCGATCGAGGTGAAGGTCGCCGGACGCATCATGCTCAAGCGTGTGATGGGCAAGGCGAGCTTCGTGACCATCCAGGACCTCTCCGGCCGGATCCAGGTCTACATCACGCGCGATGCCGTGGGCGAATCGGTCTATGCCGAATTCAAGCACTGGGACATCGGCGACATCGTCGGCACGAGCGGCACGCTGTTCAAGACCAAGACCGGCGAACTGACGGTCAAGGCCGGTGAGATCCGCCTGCTCACGAAGAGCCTGCGCCCGCTTCCGGACAAGTACCATGGCCTGACCGACGTCGAGCAGAAGTACCGTCAGCGCTACGTCGACCTGATCATGAGCGAGCAGACGCGCTTCACCTTCGTCGCGCGCAGCCGAATGGTCCAGTCGATCCGCAACTACATGGTCGGCCACGGTTTCCTCGAGGTCGAAACGCCGATGATGCACCCCATCCCGGGCGGCGCGGTGGCCCGTCCGTTCACGACGCATCACAATGCGCTGGACATGGACCTGTTCCTGCGCATCGCGCCGGAGCTGTACCTCAAGCGACTGGTCGTGGGCGGATTCGAGAAGGTCTTCGAGGTCAATCGGAATTTCCGCAACGAAGGGCTGAGCCCACGCCACAACCCCGAGTTCACGATGATGGAGTTCTACGAAGCGTACGCGAACTACCGTACGTTGATGGACTTCACCGAAGGCCTCATCCGTCATTCCGCCCGCGAAGCGCTCGGCTCCGAAACCTTCGTCTACCAAGGGCGTGAACTCGACCTTTCGAGACCGTTCGCACGTCTGACCATCGTCGAAGCCATCCACAAGTACCACCCGGGATTCGGTCTCGATCAACTCGGGGACCCGGACTGGCTGCGCGCCAAGCTGACCGATCTGGGCATCGAGGTCCGCCCGCATTCCGGTCTGGGTGCGTTGCAGCTGACGCTGTTCGAGGAGACCACCGAGGCGGATCTCTGGGAGCCGACCTTCATCATCGACTATCCTGCCGAAGTGTCCCCGCTGGCACGCCGCAACGACACGAACCCGGACATCACCGAACGCTTCGAGTTGTTCATCGTCGGCCGCGAGATCGCCAATGGCTTCTCCGAGCTGAACGATCCGGAGGACCAGGCCGCACGCTTCCAGGAACAGGTCAAGGCCAAGGAGGCCGGCGATGAGGAAGCGATGTATTTCGATGCCGACTACATCCGCGCACTCGAATACGGCCTTCCGCCGACCGGTGGCTGCGGGATCGGCATCGACCGTCTGGTGATGCTGCTCACGGACAGCCCCTCGATCCGGGACGTCATCCTCTTCCCGCAGATGCGCCCGGAGTAGCCTCGCCCACCCCGGCCCGGCGCGACAAGCTCCGGCCCGCCCGCACATGTCCATCGAACCTGCACGCCTCGCCTTTCGTGAAGACGGCATCCCGTTCTCGGAAGCGTATGGGGACGTCTATCATTCGGATTCCGGCGGGCTCGAACAGGCACGGCACGTATTCGTCGCCGGCAACGACTTGCCCGTTCGCTGGAAAGGCCGCGACACGTTCACGATCGTCGAGACCGGCTTCGGTCAAGGCCTGAACTTTCTTGCCACATGGCAGGCCTGGCGCGACGACCCGCAGCGCTGCACACGGCTTCATTTCGTCTCGACCGAACTCCACCCTTTCACGCGTGGCGACCTTGCCGCACTCCACGCAAGGCATCCGGGCCTCGAACCCCTGGCGCAAGCGCTCCAGGCGCACTGGCCGACCCTGACACCCGGCTTACACCGCCTGCACCTGGAGGACGGCGGCGTGGTGCTGACGCTGTTCTTCGGGGACGCCCTGATTGGCCTGCAGCAACTGCAGGCCAATGCCGACGCCTTCTTCCTCGACGGCTTTGCCCCCGTACGCAATCCAGACATGTGGTCCGATCCGCTCCTTGGCCAAATCGGCCGACTGGCAGCACCCGGCGCCACGCTCGCGACCTGGTCGGTCAGCGGCGCCATCCGTCGCGGACTGGCCGCAGCGGGCTTCGCGTGCCAAAAAATCGACGGATTCGGGACGAAACGCGAAATGCTGCGGGGACGCCGGGAAGCATCGACGGAAGGGGCAATTGCCACGCGGGAACGCCATGCCCTGATCGTCGGTGCCGGGCTCGCGGGAACAAGCATCGCCAATCGGCTGGCCGAGCGCGGCTGGAAGATCGACCTGATCGATTCGGCGCCCGCACCGGGTGCAGGCGCTTCCGGCAATCATGCCGGCGTGCTGCGCCCCCTGCCCAGTGCCGACGACAACCGCCTCGCTCGCCTGACCCGTGCCGGCACCCTCTATGGCACTCATCATCTTCGTCGCCTGGAGGCGCTCGGTCACGCCCCACGCTGGGAGGCCTGTGGAGCGTTGCACCTGTCCCGCGATCCAGCGCACCTCGAAAAGCAGCGGGCAGTCGTCCAGAAGCTTGGATTCCCAGTCGATTTCCTGCGCTTCGTCGACGGCGAGGAAGCCTCAGGCATTGCCGGGTGGCCGCTGGCAAGCGGCGGCTGGTGGTTTCCGGACGCTGCCTGGGTGCAGCCGCCCAGCCTGTGCGCCGCAAACCTCGCGGCGTGGCCGCAAGACCTTCGCCTTCACTTCGGCCGGCGCATGCATCGGATCGCGTTTCGCGACGGCCGGTGGGCGGCACTCGATGAAACGGGGGCCTGCATCGCCAAGGCGCCGGTCGCGATTCTTGCCAACGGAATCGGCATCCTCGACGTCGACCAGGCCGCGCCGCTACCGGTTCGCAGTGCACGTGGCCAGGTCTCACACCTGCCCGCGCAGGCCGGCAGCGCACCACACGTCGTGGTCTGCCGGCTCGGGTATGTCAGCCCCGCAATCGACGGCATGCGCTGTGCCGGGGCCACCTTCTCCGTGGACGACGAACAGCCCGACCTGCGCGAGGACGACCATCGCGAGAATCTCGCCAAGCTCGAGTTCATGCTGCCGGGCTACCCGCAGCCATCCAACCCGTCCCGGCTTTCCGGCCGGGTCGGCTTCCGGCCCGCCTCGCCGGATCGCCTGCCGATGGTCGGCCCCGTCCCCACGGTGACACGGATCGATCGCGACACCCCGCTCGGAGCGATCCCCCGTCATCCCGGCCTCTACGCGGTATCCGGATTCGGTGCCCGCGGGCTCGTGTGGGCCGCACTGGTCGCCGAGATGCTGGCAAGCCAGCTTGAAGGCGAACCCGTGCCCCTGGAGCGCGATCTCGTCGAGGCGGTCGATCCCGCCAGGTACCTGCTTCGCCCCGTACGACCGCAGCGCCGTCCGGACGACTGACCCGCAACCCACTATAATTCACTCCCTGAACCTGCGGGCAACGCCCGGATGACGCCCCTCCCCGAGGATCCATGGACGCCATACCGCTTTTTTTCGTGCTGGGATTCATCGCGCGCCTGGCACGCTCCGACCTGAAGATTCCCGGGCAACTCTACGAGGCCCTGTCGATCTATCTCCTGCTGGCCATCGGGCTCAAGGGCGGGATGGAGCTGGCCAAGCAGGACGCCCTGCACATTCTTCCTCAGGCGATCGCAGTAATGGGGCTCGGGCTGCTGATCCCGCTGATCGCCTTTCCCGTGCTCTACAAGCTCGGCCGCTTCGACCGTTTCAACGCGGCGGCCATCGCCGGCCACTACGGCTCGGTCAGCGTGGTCACCTTCGCGGTCGGCGTCGACTACCTGCTGGCCCGCGGCGCGGAGTTCGAAGCCTACATGCCGCTCTTCCTCGTCCTGCTCGAGATGCCAGGCATTGCCATCGGAATCCTGCTGGCGAAGATGGGGGGCGAATTGCGCAAGGTTCGCTGGGGCACGCTCGGCCATGAGATCTTTCTCGGCAAGAGCATGGTCCTGCTTGGTGGGGGCCTGCTGATCGGATGGATCGCGGGGCCCTCCGGGCTTGCACCGCTCGAACCATTCTTCTTTGATCTCTTCAAGGGCGTGCTGTGCCTGTTCCTGCTCGAAATGGGACTGGTGGCCGCGAGCCAGGCATCTTCGTTGCGCACCAGCGGCGTGTTCCTGGTCGTGTTCGCGATCGCGATGCCGATCGTTTCCGCCGTGCTCGGCACCGTGGCGGGCCTGTTCATCGGACTGTCTCCGGGGGGCGCCCTCCTGCTCGCCACGCTCGCCGCCAGCGCGTCGTACATCGCCGCTCCCGCGGCGATGCGGATCGCCGTTCCGGAAGCCAATCCCGGCCTTTCGATCACGGCCGCCCTGGTCATCACCTTCCCCTTCAACATCCTGCTGGGCATCCCGCTGTACGATGCCTTCGTGGGCTTCCTGTACGGGAGCTGACATGTCGCGCACCCACCCCTGCAAGCTCGTGGTCCTCATCTCCGAGGCCGCCATCGAAGGCTCGCTGTCCGAGGACGTGATGAGGCTCGGCGCCCACGGCTATACCGTCGGCGACGTGCGGGGCCAGGGCAGTCACGGCGCGCGCAGCGCGCTATGGGGACCGGACAAGAGCATCCGGATGGAGATCCTGTGCGACGAAGCCACCGCGGACGCGATCGTCCACCACGTCGAGGAGGCCTACTTCCGCAACTATGCAATGGTCGTGTATGTCGCGGACGTCGGCGTGCTGCGTCCAGGCAAGTTCCAGCACAAGGACTGACCCGCCCGGACCGCGACGCGGCGGTTCATACGTAGCGCGACATCCGGTGCAGGACGCGCTCGCGGCCCAGCACTTCGAGGACGGCGTCGATCGACGGCGTCTGCGGGACACCCAGTGTGGCCACGCGCAACGGAATCGCCACCTGAGGCATCTTCAGCCCGCATTCGGCCATCGTGTCCTTGATCGCCTGGTTGAGCGCGGGCTTTTCCCACGCCACCGACTCGAAGCGCGCCTTGAGGCTGCCCAGCGCCGTCCGTGCAGTGTCGGTGAGGTGTTGCTCGATCACCTCGGCGGCGGGATGGACCTCGACGAGAAACAGCTCGGCGGCATCGGCAAGCTCGTTCAGATTGGCCACGCGCTCCTTGTACAAGGCAACGACGCGTTCGAGCACCGGCCCGCCCTCCGGGTCGATCCCCCGCCTCGCCAGCCGGTTGGCGACATCGGCCGCCAGCGACACCTCTTCCGATTGCTTGATGTAGTGGGCATTGAGCCAGTTCAGTTTCTCGGTGTTGAACTGCGCTGCCGAGGGCGTGATGTGGTCCAGGTCGAACCATTCGATGAACTGGATCCGCGAAAAGATCTCGTCGTCCCCGTGACTCCAGCCGAGCCGCGCAAGATAGTTGATGACCGCATCGGGCAGGTAGCCATCCTCGTGGTACTGCATGACGCTGACCGCGCCATGGCGCTT
>JBJHDM010000077.1:0-12995 GCA_050486545.1 Rhodocyclaceae bacterium
CCGGTCCCGAGATGCACGTAGCGGCGCAGCATGCCCTCTTCGCGCCGGACGAACAGGAGCATCTTGGCGTGGGTCTTGTAGCCGAACACCCCGTAGACAACGTGGACCCCGACCTCCTCGAGCCGGTTGGCGAGCGCGATGTTGGCCTCTTCGTCGAAGCGCGCCATCAGCTCGAGCACGACGGTCACTTCCTTGCCCTTGAGTGCAGCGCGTGCGAGATGTTCCATCAGCACGGAATCGGTGCCGGTGCGATACACGGTCATCTTGATCGCGAGCACCTGCGGGTCGTCGGCGGCCGAACGCAGCAGTTGAATCACCGGATTGAAGCTCTGGAACGGGTGATGTAGGAGAATGTCCTGCTTGCGGATCGCAGCGAACACGTCCTGCTTCTTCTCGAGCCCCCGCGGGGTTCCGGGCATGAAGGTCGGATAGCTCAGGTCCGGACGGGCCACCCAGTCGGGGACCTGCATCAGCCGGACCAGGTTTACGATGCCGGGGGTGCGATACAGATCGCGCCGGGCCAGCATGAAGTGCTGGAGCAGGAAAGCCTCCATCCGCTCGGAGCAGTTGTCGGCCACCTCCAGGCGGACCGCGTCGCCGAAATGGCGTTGCTGCAGTTCGCCTTTGAGCGAGGTGCGCAAGTCCTTGACTTCCTCCTCATCGACGAAGAGATCCGAGTTGCGGGTGACCCGGAACTGATAGCAGCCCAACACCTGCATGCCGGAGAAGAGCTGGTCGACGTGGGCGTGAAGCACCGAAGAGAGGAAGACGAAAGTGTATTCGTGCTCGCAGATGTCGCGGGGCAGGCGGATCACCCGGGGCAGGGCGCGCGGCGCCTGGACGATGGCGGTGCCCGAATCGCGTCCGAAGGCGTCCCGTCCCTCGAGTTCGATCGCGAAGTTCAGGCTCTTGTTCAGCACCCGTGGAAACGGGTGTGCGGGATCGAGTCCGATCGGGGTCAGTACCGGGCTGACTTCGCGCTCGAAATACTCCTTGATCCAGATACCCTGCGCATCGGTCCACAGGCCGCGGCGCAGGAAGGTGATGCCTTCGGCTTCGAGCGCGGGAAGGATGTCGTCATTGAGCAGTTCGTACTGTTCCGCGATGATCGAATGGACCTCGCTGCTGACGCGTTCGAGCAGATCCACCGGGGTGAGACCGTCGCTTCCGGCGCTCCGGCTGCCGAGCCGGATCTGCTCCTTGATGCCCGAGACGCGGATCTCGAAGAACTCGTCGAGGTTGCTCGATACGATGCACAGGAAGCGCAGGCGTTCGAGCAGGGGAACCTTGCGATCGGCGGCCTGGGCCAGCACGCGCCGCTGGAAGCGCAGCAGCGACAGCTCGCGGTTGATGAAGTGTTCGGTCGGGTAGTTCTGCGCTCTCTGAGGTGCTCTCATCGTGATCTCGTGCGACGGGTGCCGGGCCGGTTCGAATCGTATAACGAAGACATTGCGGCTAGCTTACCGCAGAGTGCCGTGCAGCCGACATTCTGACACGGCGATCGCTTACGCAGAACGCGTAGGGCGGCTTCGCGAAGCAAGCCGCCAATCGGCGGTTGGATCGCGGTATGCATCGGAATTCAACGGTCTTCAGCGGTTTGTTGTCCGGCCGCCTTGCGCTCGATGCGCACATTGGTGGATTGCGCCTTCGGCGCGAATTCACCCTACGCCCTGAGCCGCAGCCAGTGCAATTGCCGCGACCGCCATGACGTCCATGTGTGCGATTGCCGTGGACATTCTGACCGCATGGCTGCGGTCGGTTGCGGAGCGGATTCCCGTGCTGGATGCATTCGTACGAATGCTAGAATGCCGCACACCCCGACCCCGGACAGGACGCCCGCTCTCCGAATCATGACGCATGAACTGATCGCTGCGATCGATCTGGGTTCGAACAGCTTCCGGCTGCAGGTAGGCCGGATCGTCAACGATCAGATCTACCCCCTCGACGGGCTGAAGGAACCGGTCCGGCTCGCGGCCGGCCTGTCGGCCGACAAGCTGCTCGATACGCCGGCCCAAGAACGTGCGCTCGAGGCGCTTCGCCGATTCAACGAGCGTCTGCGGGGGTTTCGTCCCGACTCCGTCCGGGCCGTGGCGACCAACACCTTGCGCGTGGCCAAGAACGCCCCGGAATTCCTGGTCCGGGCCGAGGCGGCGCTGGGGGTTCCGATCGAGGTCATCGCCGGCCGCGAGGAAGCACGGCTGATCTATGTCGGCGTCGCCCACACGCTTCCCGAGCCTCATCGCCAGCAACTGGTCGTCGACATCGGTGGGGGATCGACCGAGTTCATCATCGGGCGCAGCTTCGAGCCGATCGTGCTCGAATCGCTCTACATGGGATGTGTGACATTCAGTCTGCGCTTCTTTCCCGACGGCCGTATCGACAAACGCAGTCTCAAGGAAGCGGAACTGGCGGCCCGGCGGGAACTGCAGGCGATCGCCCACCTCTATCGGGAGACCGGATGGGAGCAGGCGGTCGGCTCGAGCGGATCGGCCAAGGCCCTCGTCGATGTGCTGGAACAGAACGGCCTGTCGGAGACGGGCATCACGCTCGAAGGTCTCGAGAAACTGCGCGCGATCCTGCTGAGTGCGGGGGGGCTGAACCGCCTCGACCTGGCCGGTCTCAAGGGGGATCGTACCCCGGTGATCCTTGGAGGCTTCGCGATCATGTCGGCCGTGTTCAAGGAATTCGAGCTCGAACACATGGTGTTCTCGGAAGGGGCCCTGCGCCTGGGCGTCCTGTACGACCTGCTGGGACGTTATCACCACCATGATCTTCGCGACGCGACGGTATCCGAGTTCATCACCCGCTACCGCATCGACAGAGGGCATGCCGAGGCCGTCGCCGACACGGCCTGCCACCTGCTGGTCTGCCTCGAACCGGATACGGCCGACCCGGACCATCCGGACCGACGCTTTCTCTACTGGGCGTCCATGCTCCATGAGATCGGCGTGTCGGTCGCGCATTCGAGCTACCACAAACACAGCGCCTATATCCTGGGAAACGCGGACATGCCGGGGTTCTCGCGGATGGACCAGGGGCGCCTCGCACGCATCGTCCTGGGGCATCGCGGCAAGCTCGCGCGGGTTTCCGGGATCGAGGAGGACAGCCCCGACTGGATGCTGATCGTGTGCCTGCGCCTGGCGTGCATTCTGCATCGCGCCCGCGATGGGCGCGGCTTGCCGCCGATCGCGATCGAACGCACGCCGAAGGGGTTCGCCGTTTCGCTGAAGGAAGGGTGGTTGAAGCGGCTGCCACTGACGGCGGCTGCGCTGGAGGAGGAGCAGCGACAATGGCTTTCGGTCGGGCGTGGACTCGCGATCCGGACCGATGAAGACGGGCCGGAGTCCGACTGACACCATGCCTGACCGGCAACACCGCCCCACGGTAGCGCTCGATCGTTCGCAGCCTCCGACGATCCGCGTGTCGGGCGACTGGACCTTGCGTGCGCTGACGCCGAGGCTTGCGGCGATCCGAAAGGGGCTCGCGAGCGGTGGGCCGCAAACGCACTGGGAACTGGACGGGATAAGCCGGCTGGACAGCTTCGGTGCGGCGATGCTGTGGCGCGCGTGGGGCCGGAAATGGCCCGACCACGTTTCGGTCTCTGCGGAACACCGTCAAATCCTCGACGAGTTCGGAACCGACACGGCCGTCGCGCTCCCACGGCCCGCAACCCGTACGGCCGCCGATCGGGTCGTCGGATTGGGATCGAGCGTGCTCGCCTTTGGCGAGCACGTCCTGGATTTCGTGCGGCTCATCGGTCAGCTCGGGCTCGATCTGTTGTATCTGCTGCGCTATCCGCGCGACTGGCCGCTTCGGGAGATCTCGGCCAACGTGTTCAAGGTCGGGGTGCGCGCAATGCCCGTGGCTGCGCTCGTGGGTTTTCTGATCGGGGTGGTGCTGTCCTACCTTTCGGCGCTGCAACTGCAGGCTTTCGGCGCCGATATCTTCATCGTCAATATCCTGGGGCTGGGCATCATCCGGGAACTCGGTCCCGTGCTCGTGTCGATCCTCGTCGCCGGCCGCTCCGGCTCGGCGATGACGGCCCAGCTCGGGGTCATGCGGGTGACCGAAGAGATCGATGCACTGGCCGCCATGGGCATCTCGCGCAGCCAGCGCCTGGTCCTGCCCAAGGTGATCGCCCTCAGCCTGGCGATGCCCTTGCTCGTGTTATGGACCTCGGCGATCGCATTGTTCGGGGGCATGGTTTCAGCATGGGTCCAGATGGATCTGAGTTTCGGCTTCTTCATCGATACCCTGCCCAGGGTGGTTCCGATCGCGAACCTGTACATCGGGCTCGCCAAGGGGGTGGTGTTCGGACTACTCATTGCGCTGATCGCATGCCATTTCGGCCTGCGGGTCAAACCGAACACCGAGAGTCTGTCGGCGAACACGACCGCCTCCGTCGTGACTTCGATCACCGTGGTGATCCTCGTCGATGCGGTGTTCGCGATCGCGACGCGATCCATCGGAGTGCCGCTGTGAACGATGCGTTCGTCATCGAACTCGCGGGCGTCGTCACGCGATTCGGCCCGACCGTGGTGCATGAGGGACTCGACCTGCTCGTACGTGAGGGGGAGATGGTCGCGTTGGTCGGTGGTTCCGGCAGCGGCAAGACCACCTTGCTGCGCCACCTGATCGGTCTCACGCATCCGGCTGCCGGGTCGGTTTCGCTGTTCGGCGAACCCTTGTTCGAAGGAAACGTCCGGCGGCAGCGGGCCCGCAGGCGGCGGTTCGGCGTATTGTTCCAGCAGGGCGCGTTGTTCTCGGCGCTCAACGTCGCGGAGAATATCGGCTTTCCGTTGAAGGAGCTGGGGATCGCAACCGAACCCGAGATTCGCGATCTGGTCGCACAGAAGATGGCGATGGTCGAACTCGAGCCGGAACATGCCCTGTTGATGCCCGCCGAGCTTTCGGGCGGCATGGTCAAGCGGGTCGCACTGGCCCGTGCGTTGATGCTCGAACCGGAACTGCTCCTGCTCGACGAACCTACGGCGGGGCTGGATCCGGAGCGCAGCGCAGCCTTCATCCGCTTGATCCGGGCGCTGCATCGGCGGTTGCGGCTCACCGTGGTGCTCGTGACGCACGATATCGACACGTTGGTCGCGCTTTCGACGAAAATCGCAGTACTGGCCGATCGCAGGATCGTGAGCTATGCGGGACTCGCCGAGACGCTCGAGGTCGAACACCCGTTCATCCGGCGCTTTTTCGGCGGAGAACAAGGACGACGGGCGCTGGCACGCCACACGGAGGATTGATGGAGAATCGCGCACATGCATTGGCCGCGGGCCTGTTCGCACTGTTGCTGGGTGCGGCGGCATTGTTCTCGATCTGGTGGTTCTCGGGGGATCGCGAGCACCTGAACGAGTACGAACTGGTCGCCACCGGCAACATCACGGGATTGAACCCGCAGGCCACGGTGCGATACCGGGGCATGTCCGCCGGAAAGGTCACGAGCATCCGGATCGATCCGGCCGATCCGCGCAACATTCTCGTCCGCGTGGGCATTCGGCCGGAGATTCCGATCACCCGCGGTACGCGTGCCAGTCTGGGCTATCAGGGCGTGACCGGGCTGGCCTTCGTCCAGCTCAACGATCGTGGCGAGGATCCGACGCCGTTGACGGCCGACGAAGCGCGGTTGCCCCGCCTGTCGCTCGAAGCCGGCGTGTTCGACCAACTCACCGATAGCGCGACGCAGACTCTGGAGCGCTTCACGGCAATTGCCGAGCAGCTCGGCGCGTTCTTCGACGAAAGGAACCTGGCGCGATTCCGCGCGGCACTGGAGAACCTGGAATCGGCCACGACCGGAATCGACCGGACGTTCGAGGAAGCGCCGGAAACCCTGGCGGCGATCCGTTCGGTGTTCACGCCGGAGAATACCCGGCGCATCGCATCCATTCTCGCCAATGTCGATGCAACCACCGCCGAAGCCGGTCCGACGGTCGTCGAACTTCGGCAGCTCATGACACGGTTCGATGCGGTGTTGGGTACCATTGACGACATGGCGCGGCTGACCGGGGACTCCCTGATCGACCGCACCTTGCCGCAACTGGAGCGTCTGCTGGCAGACCTGGCCGATACGTCGCTCCGCATGGGTCGGCTGGTCGACGAGGTCGAAGCCTCGCCGCAGATCCTGTTTACCGGCCGCAGTGAACGGCGGCCGGGTCCCGGAGAGGCCGGATTCGAAGCCCGCAACCGCTGACCTGGTTTGAAGGAAGCGCTTTCATGACGATTGTCCGCTACGGTCCGATTCTCGTGCTGTCGTGGCTGCTTGCGGCCTGTTCCACCCTGGTGACGCCGCCGGCGGCCTTCTCGATCTACGATCTCGGACTGCCGCCTCCTGCCCCGCGCGGAGAGCGGATCGTGCCCGCACAGGTCGAGTTGCGTACCCCTTCCTGGCTTGCATCGTCGGCGATGCACTACCGGTTCGACGATGTGAATCCAGCCTCTCGCGAGGTGTATGCGGAGAGCCGATGGGCCGGGCAGCCGGCGGAAATGTTGCAACGCCTGTTGTCGGCGCCCTTGAGTGGCGGCGATGCGAAGACGGGGCATTGTCGCCTGCGTATCGAACTGGACGAGTTTGCGCAGGTTTTCGAGGACGCGGATCGCAGCCATGCGTTCCTCCTCGCACGGGCCGAGCTGCTGCCGGCCCGCAGCGATGCCGCGCTGGCCGGGCGCGTGTTCGACATCCGCGTGGAGGCGCCTACTGCCAATGCGGCGGGCGGTGTGGACGCACACCGTCGGGCTGCACGCAACCTCGTCGAGGAGGTCGGAGTGTGGTTGCGGATCGACACCCTCGGGGAGGAGGTTGCCGGCGCATGTCGCCCCTGAACCGGGGCTGGACGGTTGCACGATTGAATGAGAAGGGAGAAATCATGAACACTGTTGCATCCACGGCCTACCTGCAGGGGCTGGACAAGAATCCGGCCAACCATGTCCCGCTCACGCCGCTGACCTTCATCGAACGCAGTGCCTACGTGTATCCAGACCGGGTTGCGGTGATTCACGGACAACGCCGCTTCAACTGGAGCGAGGCCTACGCGCGCTGCCGGAGGCTTGCATCGGCGCTGCGCCGGTTGGGCGTTGGCAAGAACGATACCGTTGCGGTGGTGCTCAACAACACGCCCGAGATGTTCGAATGCAACTTCGGCGTTCCGGCCTGCGGGGGCGTCCTCAATACGATCAATACGCGCCTCGATGCGGAGACGATCGCGTTCATCCTCAACCACGGCGAGGCCAGGGTCCTGATCACCGATCGCGAGTATTCGAAGACCGTGGCCCGGGCGATCGAGCTGGCGAATCGGCCGGAGATGATCGTCATCGACGTCGATGACCCCGAGTACTCCGGACCGGGCGAGCGGATCGGGACTCACGAGTACGAAGCGCTGCTCGAAACCGGATCTCCGGACTTCGCCTTCGAGCAGCCCGGCGACGAGTGGGATGCAATCTCGCTGAACTACACCTCGGGGACCACCGGAAACCCCAAGGGGGTCGTCTATCATCATCGTGGCGCCTACCTCAACGCGATGTCCAACATCGTTTCGTGGGGCATGCCGCCACATTCGGTGTATCTGTGGACCCTGCCGATGTTCCACTGCAACGGCTGGTGCTTCGCATGGACGATGGCTGCCAACGCCGGCGTGAACGTCTGTCTGCGCCGGGTTGACCCGAAACTGATTTTCGACGCGATCCGTACGCATCGGGTGACCCATTACTGTGGTGCGCCAATCGTGCATTCGATGCTTGCCAATGCGCCCGAGTCGTGGCGCGAGGGCATCGAGCACAAGGTGTACGGCCTCGTCGCAGCAGCGCCGCCGCCGGCTTCGGTGTTGGAGAGCATGGCGAAGATCGGCTTCGACATCACGCACGTTTACGGTCTCACCGAGACCTACGGTCCCGCATCGGTGTGCGCCAAGCATGAGGCCTGGGAGGCGTTGCCGCTGGATGAACAGGTGGCGAAGAATGGGCGTCAGGGGGTTCGCTATCATGCCCAGGAAGGCCTGACGGTGATGGATCCCGACACGATGGAGCCCGTGCCGTGGGACGGCGAGACCATGGGCGAGGTGATGTTCCGGGGCAATCTGGTCATGAAGGGCTACCTCAAGAACGCGCCAGCAACTGCGGAGGCTTTTCGCGGCGGTTGGTATCACACCGGCGACCTGGCCGTCATGCAGCCGGACGGCTATGTCAAGATCAAGGACCGCTCCAAGGACATCATCATTTCTGGCGGCGAGAACATTTCGTCGATCGAAGTCGAGGATGCGCTCTACAAGCATCCGGCGGTGCTCGCCGCGGCGGTGGTCGCGGCGCCCGACGCGAAGTGGGGAGAAGTTCCGTGCGCGTTCATCGAACTCAAGGAGGGCGCCCGGCCTGACGAAGACGAGATCGTGACGCATTGCCGCAAGCACCTGGCGGGCTACAAGATTCCCCGCAAGGTCGTGTTCACGACACTGCCGAAAACCTCGACCGGGAAGATCCAGAAGTTCGTGCTGCGCGAGCAGGCGCGCTCGCACGAGGCGATAGAGTGAGGGTGCATCGGACAAGGCGGTAGTGGTGAGGGCCGAGGCGTGTGCTCGGCGAGTGGTCAAAGGGGGGCTGCGACGCTACCATGAGCGACGTTGACGTCAACGTCAGTATCGAACGAGGAGAACACGCATGAGTGCCGTACCGAATCAAGCCGATGCCCCGATGTTGCTGCGCCGCGACGAAGGCGGGGTGTGTTACCTGATGCTCAATCGTCCCTTGCAGTTCAACTCCCTGTCGAAGGCCATGCTCGAGACGCTGATCACGGAGATCGACCGGATCGCCGTGGACGGAAGCGTCCGGGTCGTGGTGATCGGCGGCGAGGGCAAGGCGTTCTGTGCGGGGCACGATCTCAAGGAGATGCGCGGAAACTGTGAGCTGGCGTTCCAGCAGGATCTGTTCCGCCTGTGCGGACGGTTCATGGTCAAGCTGACCGAAATGCCGCAGCCGGTGATCGCGCGCGTGCACGGCATCGCCACGGCGGCCGGCTGCCAGCTGGTTTCGATGTGCGACCTCGCCGTTGCGGCGGATGTGGCGCGCTTCGCAGTATCGGGCATCAACGTCGGCCTGTTCTGCGCGACGCCGAGCGTCGGCCTGTCGCGCAATATGGGCCGCAAGCAGGCCTTCGAGATGCTGGTGACGGGGGACTTCATCGACGCGGACGAGGCGTGTCGCCGTGGGCTGGTCAATCGTGTCGTGCCGCTCGATCGGCTGGACGAGGAGGTCGCTCGCCTCGCGGCGTCGATCTGCGCGAAATCCCCCGTGGCCATCGGCATGGGCAAGCAGATGTTCTACCGGCAGCTCGAGATGGGCCTCGATGCGGCCTATCAGATGGCATCCGAGACCATGGCGTGCAACATGATGGCCGAAGATGCGGCCGAGGGCATCGACGCATTCATCGCCAAACGCAAGCCGGAGTGGAAGGGGCGGTAAGGAGGAGGATCGCCGGGGACGGATGAAGGGCGGCGGGGCGGACCGAATGCTGATCGATACCCATATCCACCTCGATGCGGCCGAGTTCGATCGCGACCGCGAAGAAGTGATCGCTGCGGCACGCGCAGCGGGCGTGACCGGCTTCGTCGTCCCCGGAGTCGATGCCGCCGGGTTCGGGCGGATCGAGGCGTTGGCTGCACGCAACGCGGATGTTCGCTACGCCTGCGGGATTCATCCACTCTATGTCGAAGAGGCTGGCGAACCGGACCTTGCCGTGGTGGACGAGCGCCTGCGTCGGGGCGGTCCGATCGCGGTCGGAGAGATCGGTCTCGATTTCTACGTCGAGGGGCGCTCGAAGGCGCGTCAGGCATTCTTCTTCGTCGAACAGCTTCGCCTGGCCAGGAAGCATGGACTTCCCGTGATCCTGCATGTGCGGCGGGCGGTCGATGAGATCCTGAAGCACCTGCGCCGGATCGAAGTGCCCGGCGGGATCGCCCATGCCTTCAACGGCAGCCGCCAGCAAGCCGATCAGTTCATCTCGATGGGTTTCAAGCTCGGGTTCGGGGGGGCGATGAGCTTCGACGGTTCGCGCCGGATCCGTGCCCTTGCCGCCGAACTGCCGCTCGAGGCGCTCGTGCTCGAGACGGACGCTCCGGACATGTCTCCAGCCTGGGCGCAGGGCCGCCGCAACGAACCGGCCAACCTCCGAAGATATGCGGAAATCCTCGGAGCCTTGCGTGGAATCGGGTGGGAGGAGACCGCGCAGGCGACCGGGCGCAATGCCGTGTCCGTCCTGCCCGGCCTGACAGCAGCCGGCCGGGCTTGAGGGGGATCCGCTCTCGCTACGATCGCTCGAGCCCGACTGGCTGCTCGATGACCGGCGCCGGCCGTCGACTCGATGAATCGGCAATGAGGTTCGAGATGTCGCGCTTGAGGCGCGCCACGTCGCTGTCGAACTTCTCGTGGATCATCAGCGAAATCCCGAACACGTAAGCGTAAAGCAGCATGCAGCGGCTGGAAGCCTCTTCGAGCGGAACGCCGCAGGCGAGGAACAGTTCGCGGGCGCAGCGCAGGCGCATGTCGTCGACCTCGGCGACGATCGCGGCGGCCTCCGGATCGCGTCGGGCCCAATCGCGAACGGCCAGTTCGATCATCATCCCGCGGCGACTGCGTCCGGCGCTATAGACGTCGATCACGTGGTGGATCTGCTCGAGCTCCCGACCGGGCTGGGCACGGGTCTGCTTGACGATGTCGCGAATACGTCCTTCCTTCCAGGCTTCCAGGACGGTCATGAGCAGATCGTGACGATCCTGGAAATGCCAGTAGAAGCTGCCCTTGGTGACCTTCAGGCGTTTGGCCAGGACCTCCACGCGCAGGCCGGCCACGCCCTCGGCAGCGAGGATTTCCATCGCACCGAGGACCCAGGCCTCGCGGTCGAGTTGTGTACGCGTCTTGCTCAAGGACTTATCCATACTCTGTAGTATTGACGGAGGGGCGTTCCATACGCTACCGTACGCACCCATACTGATACGTATGGAACGCTTTTTTGCGTGTCCGGTCAAGGTGTCCAACGTCGTTTCACGATGCCATAATGGCCGGCGAAGGCACAAAGAAACCCATCAAGTCAAAGGAGCACGGCGTTGAAGATACTGGTACCTGTCAAGCGCGTGGTCGATTACAACGTGAAGGTCCGCGTCAAGAGCGACGGCAGCGGCGTTGATATCGCCAACGTGAAGATGTCGATGAACCCGTTCGACGAGATTGCGGTCGAGGAAGCGGTGCGGCTCAGGGAAGCCGGCGTGGCGACCGAGGTCGTGGCGGTGTCGTGCGGCGTGACGCAATGCCAGGAGACCCTCCGTGCAGCCATGGCGATCGGTGCGGATCGGGGCATCCTGGTCGAGACCGCGGTCGAGCTGCAGCCGCTGGCGGTCGCCAAGCTGCTCAAGGCGTTGTGTGACAAGGAAGCGCCGCAGGCTGTCATCTGCGGCAAGCAGGCAATCGACGACGACGCCAACCAGACCGGCCAGATGCTGGCCGCCTTGATGGGCTGGCCGCAGGCCACCTTCGCCTCGAAGGTTGCGCTGTCGGACGGCAAGGCCAATGTCACACGCGAGATCGACGGCGGCCTGGAGACGCTCGAGATCACGTTGCCTGCGGTGGTGACCACCGATCTGCGCCTGAACGAACCGCGCTATGCGACCCTGCCCAACATCATGAAGGCAAAGAAAAAGCCGCTGGAAACCGTCAAGCCCGAGGATCTGGGGGTCGACGTGGCGCCGCGACTCAGTACCCTGAAGGTGGTGGAGCCGCCCAAGCGCAGTGCGGGAGAACGGGTGGCCGATGTCGCCCAACTCGTCGACAAGCTCAAGAACGTAGCGAAGGTGATCTGACATGGCTATTCTCGTTATCGCTGAACACGACAACCAGTCGCTCAAGGGCAGTACCCACAATACGGTCGCCGCTGCAGCCAGGATCGGCGGGGAAATCCATGTGCTGGTCGCCGGCAACGGCGCCTCCGGCGCAGCCGAGGCCGCAGCCAGGATCGACGGGGTGGCCAAGGTCCGCATGGCGGACGCGCCGCACTATGAACAGCAACTCGCCGAGAACGTCGCCGCACTGGTCGTCGCCCATGCGGCCGGATACACCCACATCCTCGCGCCGGCCACCACCTTCGGCAAGAACATGCTGCCGCGCGTGGCCGCACTGCTCGACGTTGCCCAGATCAGCGACATCGTCGCGGTCGAGAGCGCCGATACCTTCGTGCGTCCGATTTATGCCGGCAACGCCATGGCGACGGTGCAGAGCACCGATCCGGTCAAGGTCGTCTCCGTGCGCACGACCGGTTTCGAAGCGGCGGGCGAGGGCGGATCGGCGGCGGTCGAATCGATCGCGGCCGGTCCCGATCTGGCGCTGGCACGCCTGGTCGGGCGCGAGCTGACCAAGTCCGAGCGGCCCGAACTGGCCGGAGCGAAGATCATCGTTTCCGGCGGTCGCGGACTGGGCAGCGGGGAGAACTATCACCAACTGCTGGAACCGCTCGCCGACAAGCTCGGTGCCGCACTGGGCGCGTCGCGTGCCGCCGTCGATGCGGGTTTCGTGCCGAACGACTATCAGGTCGGGCAGACCGGCAAGATCGTGGCGCCGCAGCTCTATATCGCGGTCGGTATTTCCGGAGCGATCCAGCATCTGGCCGGGATGAAGGATTCGAAGGTGATTGTCGCGATCAACAAGGACCCGGAGGCGCCGATTTTCCAGGTGGCCGACTTCGGCCTCGTCGCCGACCTGTTCGAGGCGATCCCGGAGTTGACGGCCGCTCTCTAAGAGGCGTTCCGGACGCGGAGTCCGTCGATGAACCTGCCGCTGGAAGTATTCCCGGGAAGCTGGCACTGGATTGCATCGGTCCTTGCGCTGGCGTCGCTGTACCGCGTCGCCAGGACGGCTCCCTGGAGCAGGCTTGGCGATTCGACGCATGTGAACGTGCTGGCCGGGTTTGCCGTTTCGCTGACCCTGCTCTGGAGCCTGAACGCCGGGGTGATGCCGGG
>JBJHDM010000078.1:0-12309 GCA_050486545.1 Rhodocyclaceae bacterium
CCTTCGCGCCTTCGTCACCGTGGCCCGGGAGGGCAACCTCACCCGTGCGGCCGAGCGGCTCTTCCTGACCCAACCGGCGCTCAGCCTGCAGGTCAAGAAGCTCCAGGCGGAGATCGGTGTGACCCTGTTCGAACGCACCCCGCGCGGCATGCGCCTGACCGATGCCGGCCGCAAGCTGCTGCCGGCCGCGGAGCGCGCCCTGGCAGCAGTGGCCGAGTTCGGTGCCGCGGCCAGCGGGCTCAAGGGCCGGGTGAGCGGGCAGCTTCGCATCGGCACGATCGTCGATCCGGAGTTCCTGCGCCTGGGGGCGTTCCTCGGCGTGCTGGCCGAGCGGCATCCGGGGCTCGCCTTCGAACTGAGACACGGAATGTCGGGCGCGGTTGCGCGGGAAGTCGAGTCGGGGGCGCTGGATGTCGCCTATACCCTCGGCCTGCCGGGCCTGCCGGAATTCCGCGAGCGTTTCCAGGCGCAGACGCTGACGCGCTTCACCTATCGCGTGGTGGCTCCGCCGGGCTGGGGCGGACAGGTGCGCGGCAAGGGTTGGCGCGCACTCGCCGCGTTGCCGTGGATCGGCACGCCGCCCGAGTCGGTCCACCATCGACTGCTCACGCGCATCTTCTCCGCCGAAGGGGTCGAGCCCAATGTGGTCGCCCGCGTCGATCTCGAGCCCTCGATGCTCGACCTGGTGCGCTCCGGCGTCGCCCTCGCCCTGGCGCGCGACAGCCTGGCCTTGCGCGCGGCACACGCCGAAGGGGTCGTGATCGCCGACGCGGTCTCGGTCGAGGCCGAACTGGGGTTCGTCTGTCGAAGGGATCGACGCATGGAGGCGCCGGTCGCGGCGGCGATGACGGTGATCGCCGAGATCTGGCCGTTGGTGGATGCCGGGCGGTGATGCAGGCTCGATCCGGCCGTGGCTTGCGGAAACCGCTTCGGCGCAGACCCCGGCTGTTCTCGCGATCGCCCCGCTCCGTCCCGACGCCGTCGGGAGAATTGTGAGATTGTGTAAGCACGATTTCCGGCTTGACGACCGGAAATGCCGGAAGCGTAGAATCAGGCATCTTGCGGTTCGAGCGCCACGGAGTCCGCGGTCGCCCGACGATCTGGGAGGGGTTGATCATGGGAGCAGATGGAACGAAGGCCGGGGCGCACCGGTGGCGGTTCTTTCGTTCGGGCGGGTTCGATCAGGTGAGGATCGAGACGGCCGACGACTTGCGTCATCTGGGCGAGTTGGACCAGAAGTTATGGACGGTGCTCGCCTGTCCGACGACGGGGCTGGAATTCGATTCTCGAACGCTGCAACTGATCGACTCCGATGGTGACGGGCGGATCCGGGCGCCGGAAATCGTATCTGCCGTCAAGTGGGTGTGCGCAGCCTTGCGCGACCCGGGCGTGTTGTTCTCCGGTTCCGACACATTGCCGCTGGCCGCTATCGACGATTCTTCGCCGGAGGGCGCACGACTGCTTGCCAGCGCGCGGCGCGTTCTCGAGTACATGGAAAGAGCGGATGCCGATTCGATTGGCGTCGCGGATCTGTCCGACGCCACACGGCTGTTCGCTCCGGATCACTTCAACGGCGACGGTGTCGTGCCGGCCGAACTGGCTCCGGATGACCGCATCGCTGCAGCGATCGGTCGCATCGTCGAATGCCTCGGTTCGGAAACCGATCGCAGCGGCAAGCCGGGTGTGGATCGGGACCGTGTCGAGAACTTCTTCGATCGGGCCACCGAGCTGTCCGACTGGTTGTCACGCGCCGAGGCGGAACCCGAGATGGTGCTGCCCTTCGGCGAGGGCACTGCGGCGGCGGCAGCGGTGGTCGAGGCGGTGCGCGAGAAGGTGGACGATTATTTCACCCGCTGCAGGCTGGCCGCCTTCGACGAGCGTGCCCGAAACGCGCTCAATCCGGCCGATGCGACCTATGCCGATTTCGCCGCCGAGCCTTTGAATGCTCGAGCCGAGGCCATCGCAGCATTGCCGTTGGCCTTGTCCGGACCAGACAAGGCCCTGCCTCTGCAAGAAGGCCTCAACCCCGCTTGGGCCGAGCGCGTGGCGCGCCTGCGCGATGAGGTCGTATTGCCGCTGCTCGGCGCACGGGAGGCACTGACCGAGGCGGACTGGAATGCGCTGGCCGAACGCTTCAACCGCTATCGTGCATGGCGAGCGGAACAGCCGGACACGCCCGTGGCGTCGCTCGAACCGGCGGTCCTGCGCGCGATGCTCGAGGAGGATACCCGGGCGGTGCTCATCGAGCTGATCGAGCGCGACCTGGCGGCCGAGACCGCTGCCGAGCAGGTCGAAGCGATCGAGCGACTGGTGCGCTACAACCGGGACCTGGTCAGGCTGCTGCATAATTTCGTATCGCTCACGGACTTCTATTGCTCGGAAGACAAGGCCATCTTCCAGGCGGGAACCCTGTATCTGGACCAGCGCAGTTGCGAGCTGTGCCTGCGTGTGGCGGACATGGACCGGCATGCGGCGCTCGCGCCGCTCTCGGGTGCCTACCTGGTCTATTGCCAATGCGTGCGTCAGGGCGAGGCACCGATGACCATCGTTGCGGCGATGACCGGTGGCGATGCCGACGAGATGATGGTGCCTGGTCGCAACGGCGTGTTCTACGACCGCAAGGGACGCGACTGGAATGCCAGCGTGATCAAGGTCGTGGAAAATCCGATCAGCGTGCGTCAGGCGTTTTGGTCGCCGTACCGGCGAATCGGCCGCATGATCGGCGACCAGATCCAGAAGTTCGCGGCGTCGCGCGACAAGGCGGTCGGAGACCGGGCCGCTACCGGGATTGCCGGTGCCGGAGCGCATGCCGAGGCACCGGCGCCGGCCGGGTCGCAGGCCTTCGATATCGCCAAGTTCGCCGGGATCTTCGCCGCGATCGGTCTTGCCCTTGGTGCGCTGGGCACGGCTTTGGCGGCGGTGGTGACCGGATTCCTGTCGCTGCCCGCCTGGCAGATGCCGCTCGTGGTGGCCGGTGTGATCCTGCTGATCTCCGGCCCGTCCATGCTGCTGGCGTGGCTCAAGTTGCGCCAGCGCAACCTCGGCCCGTTGCTCGACGCAAACGGTTGGGCAGTCAATACCCGTGCGCGCATCAATATCCCCTTCGGAGCGGCGCTGACCGGGGTGGCGGCCTTGCCCGAAGGCGCCGAGCGATCGCTCGCCGACCCCTATGCCGAGAAGCGCACTCCATGGCGCGGCTGGCTGCTGCTGATCGTCGCGGTGCTCGCCGTTGTGCTCGCCTGGCAGGGCGGACTGATCGCGCGCCTGACGGGCGGATAGTGCTGCCCGCCTGAAGCGGTTACGGCCGGGCGTGGCCGAGGCGGGTCGAAATCGCCTCGGCGCAAGCCCGGACCTTTCTCGCGATCGGCCCGTCCCAGTTCGGGTCGAAGCTGCCTGACGGACCCATTGCGGTGATCGCCAGCACGAGATGTCCGCCGTGATCGAACACCGGGGCACAGAAGGCATTGATGCCCGGGATCGGCTGGCCCAGCGCACGCGCCATGCGCCGTGTGCGGACCTCGTCCAGCGCTTCGTCCAGGTGCGGCTTCGACAGCCGCAAGGCGGGCTGGTCGGTGCCGGAGAGCCGGGAAAGCTCTTCCTGCACCAGGGGGTCGGTCATGCGCGTGGACAGGAACGCTGCGAACACGCGTCCGGTCGCCGAGTTGAGCAGGCTCATGACGGTGCCGGGGCGCATGTTCACGTGGATCGGGCGGCTGCATTCCTCGATGCTCACGATGGTCGGTCCGTGATTGCCCCACACCGACAGTGCGACGTTCTGCTGGATCTCGTCGGAAAGTTTCGCCGCCTCGGGCGTTGCGATCCGCAGCGGGTTGAGGCCTTGCAGCGCGGAGAGCCCCATCTGCAGGGCGAATGCGCCCAGGCCGTAGCGGCCCGTCACCGGATCCTGTTCGATCAGGCCGAGCTTGCCGAAGCTCACCAGGTAGGGATGCGCCTTGGCCGCGGGCATGCCGGCTTCGCGGGCGAGATCCTTGAGCATCATCGGGACGGCGTTGCGCACCAACACCTGCAGCAGCAGGCCGCCGACCTCGATCGACTGGATGCCGCGCCGGTCGGCGCCGCGGCCGTTGCTGCCGCCTTCTTCAGGTTTCGTATTCACGTTGTGCTCCCGTCCCGCGCGTGATCTTAGCAGGGTTACCGAAGGGTTCCGGACGCCGGACCCATGCTTCACGGCAATCGCGTACGCATAACGCGTAGGGCGGCTTCGCGAAGCAAGCCGCCAATCGGCGCGACTGCGACGGTGTGTCCGGAGTACGCAATTTAACATTAACGAACGCATTGACCAATAGCGAATTTGCGTCTAGGATTGATTCAACCCCCGAACCCGACAGGAGAACGAGAATGAACACCAAGGCATTCGCCTCGCAGGCCGATCTGGAGGTCAAGCAGATCAGCTTCGAGAAGCTTTCGGACAACGCCTACGCCTACACGGCCGAGGGCGATCCGAACACCGGCATCATCGTCGGCGACGACTCGGTGATGATCATCGATGCCACCGCCACACCCGTGATGGCCCAGGGCGTGATCGCCAAGGTGCGCGAGATCACCGACAAGCCGATCAAGTACGTCGTGCTCACCCACTACCACGCGGTGCGCGTGCTCGGTGCATCCGGCTACCGGTCCGAAGGCCTCGAGCAGATCATCGCCAGCCAGGACACCTACGACCTCATCGTCGAGCGCGGCCAGCAGGACATGGATTCCGAGATCGGCCGCTTCCCGCGCCTGTTCGATTCGGTCGAGAGCGTTCCAGGCCTGACCTGGCCGACGATCGCCTTCAAGGGCGAGATGACGCTGTGGATGGGCAAGCTCGAGGTGAAGATCCTGCAGCTCGGTCGCGGCCATACCAAGGGCGACACCGTCGTGTGGATTCCGTCGCAGAAGATCTGCTTCTCGGGCGATCTCGTCGAAGCCGACGCGGCCTGCTACACCGGCGACGCGTATCTGGCCGACTGGCCCCAGACGCTCGACAGGCTCGCGGCCCTCGGGGCGGAGAAACTGGTTCCTGGCCGCGGTCCGGCCCTGATGAATCCCACGGAAGTCGAGAAGGGACTCGCCTACACGAAGGACTTCGTGTCTACGCTCTACCGCAGCGCGCAGGAAGCGGTCGCCCAGGGCATGGACCTGAAGGCGGCGATGGCGCACACGCGCAGGAACATGGACCCGAAGTTCGGCGAGGTCTTCATCTACGAGCACTGCCTGCCCTTCGACGTGACGCGCGCACACGACGAGGCCAGCGGCATTCGCGACCCGCGCATCTGGACGGCGGAGCGCGATCAGCAGATGTGGCACGCGCTGCAGGAGTAGTCGGCGGGTTCGTAGCAGGCGAACGACGGAACGGGCAGCCCATGCGCCCGTCCGAAAAATGAATAGACGGAGGAGACCAGCGTGCTGAGCACCTATCAGTACCCGAAGTTCGAATACCGGCGTCCGCCGGAGCTCGCGGACGGCCGCGACGGCCACTATCCCGTGGTCGTCATCGGCGCCGGCCCGGTGGGGCTTGCCGCCGCGATCGATCTGGCGCAGCAGGGCCGCAAGGTCGTGCTGCTCGACAACGACGACACCGTGAGCATCGGCTCGCGCGGCGTGTGCTACGCCAAGCGTGCGCTCGAGATCCTGGATCGCCTCGGCTGCGGGGACGAAATGGTCGCCAAGGGCGTGTCGTGGAACGTCGGACGCACCTTCTTCCGCGAAGAGGAAGTCTTCAACTTCAACCTGTGCCCCGAGCCGGACCACCATCGGCCGGGCATGATCAACCTCCAGCAGTACTACCTGGAGGAATACCTGGTCAAGCGTGCCGAGGCGGTGGGCAACATCGACCTGCGCTGGAAGAACAACGTGATCGCCGTCACCCCGGGTGCGGACGGCGTCGCGTTGCGGGTCGAGACGCCGGACGGGGCCTATTCGCTGCAGGCCGACTGGCTCGTCGTCGCGGACGGCGCCCGCTCTCCCGTGCGCACGATGCTGGGGCTGGACATCGAAGGCAAGGTCTTCATGGACCGCTTCCTGATTGCCGACGTGGTCATGAATGCCGATTTTCCGACCGAGCGCTGGTTCTGGTTCGATCCGCCCTTCCACCGCAACCAGTCGGTGCTGCTCCACCGCCAGGCCGACAACGTCTTTCGCATCGATTTCCAGCTCGGCTGGCAGGCCGACCCGGAGGAGGAGAAGAAGCCGGAGAATGTCATCCCGCGCATCAAGGCGATGCTCGGCGACGACCGCGAGTTCGAGCTGGAGTGGGTCAGCGTGTATACCTTCCAGTGCCGGCGCATGAAGGATTTCCGCCACGGCCGCGTGCTCTTCGTCGGCGACGCGGCGCACCAGGTTTCGCCCTTCGGTGCGCGCGGTGCGAACTCTGGCATCCAGGACACCGACAACCTGGTGTGGAAGCTGTGCCTGGTCATGGATGGCCAGGCCCCGGATGCGCTGCTCGACACCTACGCGGAGGAGCGCGTGTTCGCCGCCGACGAGAACCTGATGAACTCGACCCGTTCGACCGACTTCATTACCCCGAAGAGCGCGATCAGCAAGACCTTCCGCAACGCGGTTCTGGGGTTGGCCGAGCAGTATCCGTTCGCGCGTGCGCTGGTCAACTCGGGACGCCTGTCGGTGCCGAGCTTCCTGACCGAATCGCGCCTGAACACCCCGGACACGGACGCCTTCCTCGGAAACATGTTGCCCGGCGCACCGCTGGACGATGCACCCATCGAGGCGCCGGAAGGCGGGGCCTGGCTGCTGGAGACGCTCGGTAACCGCTTCCAGGTGCTGTACTACGCTGAAGATGCGGGCGCACTGGATCCGGCGGAAGTCGCGACGCTTGCCGCCCTGGCGGATGCTCCGGTTGCGGTCGAGCCGATCGTCGTCGCCGAGCGGGGTACTGCGCCTGGCGGGCTGAAGACGGTCCTGGACCGCAAGGGGCGCGTGCGCGAGCGCTACGACCTGCGTCCCGGGACGACGTATCTGGTCCGGCCCGACCAGCACGTCGCCGCGCGCTGGCGCGCGCTGGACGCCGGCAAGGTGCGCGCGGCCCTCGCACGCGCGACCTGCAACGCTTGATGGAGCACAACATGGCCCTGAACACCGATCCGAACTTCCACGAACCCGGCAAGCGCTATTTCCGGGCATTCTCGCCCGGCGATGATTTCTACGAGGCGCTGATCGAAACGCATCGAGATCTGAGCGACGAACAGAGCGCGATGGTCAATGCCCGTCTGGTGCTGTTGCTGGCCAACCACATCGGCGATCTGTCGGTCCTGCGCGAAGCGATGAAGATCGCGCGCGAAGGCGCCTGAGTCGCCAGAAGAACCCGAGGAGAACCCCATGCTCGTCAAGAAGATCCACCACGTCGCATACCGCTGCAAGGATGCGCTCGAAACCGCACGCTGGTACGAAAAGCACCTGCACATGAAGCTCGTGCTGTCGATCGCCGAGAACGAAGTCCCGTCCACGAAGGAACCCGACCCCTACATGCACATCTTCCTCGATGCCGGCATGGGCAACGTGCTGGCCTTCTTCGAACTGCCGACACGCGCGCCGATGGGGCGCGACGAGAACACGCCGGCCTGGACCCAGCATCTGGCACTCGAGGTCGAGTCGATGGAGACGCTGCTTGCGACCAAGGCGCGCCTCGAATCCGAAGGCATCGACGTGGTCGGCCCGACCGACCACGCGCTGTTCCAGTCGATCTACTTCTTCGACCCGAACGGCCACCGCCTGGAACTCGCGTGCAACACCGCCTCGCCGAAGATGTACGAGGCGCTCGACGCGGTGAAGTGGGACATGCTCGAAGAGTGGGCGCAGACCAAGAAGGCGCCGAAGCACGCGGCGTGGATGCACGACGGCAGCCACAAGGAGATGTTCAAGTGAAGCTCGCAAGCTTGAGGCAGGGCGGGCGTGACGGCACGCTCGTCGTCGTGAGTCGCGATCTTGCGCGCTGCCGTGCGGTGCCCGCGATCGCGCGCACGCTGCAGGCCGCGCTCGACGACTGGGAAGCCTGCGAGCCGCAGCTGCGCCAGGTCTTCGAAGCCCTGAACAGCGGTTCGGTCGAGGGCGAGCCGTTCGACCAGGCGAACTGCCATTCCCCCCTGCCGCGTGCGTATCAGTGGGCCGACGGATCGGCCTACATCAACCACGTGGAACTCGTGCGCAAGGCGCGCGGCGCGGAGGTGCCCGAGTCCTTCTACACCGATCCGCTGATGTACCAGGGTGGCTCGGACAAGTTCATCGGCCCGCGTGACGACGTCGTTGCCGACGAGGCCTGGGGCATCGACTTCGAGGCCGAGGTCGCGGTGGTCACCGGCGACCTGCCGATGGGCGCGGGGGCAGACGAGGCGGCGAAGGCGATCCGGCTGGTGATGCTGGTCAATGACGTCTCGCTGCGCAACCTGATCCCGGCCGAACTGGCCAAGGGCTTCGGCTTCTTCCAGTCCAAGCCGGCCAGCGCATTCAGCCCGGTTGCGGTCACGCCGGACGAGCTTGGCGCGGCCTGGCGCGACGGCAAGGTGCACCTGCCGCTGCACGTGACGCTCAACGGCAAGCCCTTCGGCTGCCCGAATGCGGGCGTCGACATGACCTTCAGCCTGCCCCAGCTGGTCGCGCACGTCGCGAAGACGCGCGAGGTCGGCGCGGGCAGCATCGTCGGCTCGGGCACCGTCTCGAACAAGCAGGGCGGCCTGTTCGGGTCGAGCATCGAGAACGGCGGCGTCGGCTACTGCTGCCTTGCGGAGGTGCGCATGTACGAGACGATCGAGCAGGGCAAGCCGGCCACCCCGTTCATGCGTGCGGGCGACCGGGTGCGTATCGAGATGCGCGATGCCGAAGGGCGGGATCTCTTCGGCGTCATCGAGAACACCGTCGTGGCGCCCGGGCGATGAAGCTCTACACCTACTTCCGCAGCTCGGCCGCCTATCGGGTGCGCATCGCACTGAACCTGAAGGGGCTTGCCTATGATGCGGTACCCGTGCATCTGGTGCGCAGCGGCGGCGAGCAGCACCAGGCCGAGTACCGCTCGATCAATCCGGCCGGCCTGGTGCCGGCGCTCGAGGAGGGCGGCGAGGTGCTGACGCAGTCGCTGGCGATCCTCGAATACCTCGAGGAAACGCATCCGGAGCCGCCGCTGCTGCCGGGAGACGCCGTGCAGCGCGCGCGCATCCGAGCGCTGGCGCTGGCCATCGCCTGCGACATCCATCCGATCAACAACCTGCGCGTGCTCCAGTACCTCACCCGCGAGTTCGGGGCCGACGAGGCGGGCAAGGCTTCCTGGTACCGCCACTGGGTCGAGATCGGGCTGGCCGCGGTCGAGGCGATGCTCGAGGACGGGCCGAAGGAGGCGCGTTTCTGCTTCGGCGACGTACCGACCCTGGCCGACGTCTGCCTGGTGCCACAGGTGTTCAATGCCCGGCGTTTCCAGTGCGACCTGTCGGCGATGCCGCGCATCGCGCGCGTCGTCGCCCATTGCGAGACGCTCGAAGCCTTCCGGCTTGCCGCCCCGGAGAATCAGCCCGACGCGGAGTGACACCGCGCCATCGTGCGAACTCTGTACGAGCTCAAACAATTTGCTACGATAGCAACGCTCGTGCGGCCTGGATTGCACGCTTCTCCACTCTTCGGGCTTCCGACATCCAATGACCGCACCGACGACCGCCATTGCCGTCCTGATCACGACGTTGGTCGCGCTCGGTCCGCTGTCGACCGACTTCTACCTGCCTTCACTGCCGTCGATCACGGCGGCCCTGAACACCGACGTCGCCAGCGCCCAGCTCACGCTGTCGGTGTTCCTCGTCGGGTTCGGCGTCGGGCAACTCGTCTATGGACCCCTGTCCGACCGCTTCGGCCGACGGCCGGTGCTGCTGCTCGGGTTGGTCGTCTACGTGCTGGCGTCGATCGCGTGCACGCTCGCACCGGACATCGGCACGCTGATCGCCGCACGCTTCGTCCAGGCGCTCGGGGCCTGTGCCGGGCCGGTGCTCGGTCGTGCGATCGTGCGCGATCTCTACGGGCCACAGGAGTCGGCCCGGATCCTGTCCTACATGGGTGCGGCGATGGCGGTCGCGCCGCTGGTCGGGCCGGTCCTCGGCGGTGCGCTGACGGTATGGTTCGGGTGGCGGGCGACCTTCGTGTTCCTCACGGTGTTCTCGTTCGTGCAGGCGGTGCTGGTGTGGCGCGTGCTCGGCGAATCGAACCGGCATCGCGATCCGGACGGCCTGCGTCCGGGCAGGGTCGCGAGCAACTTCCGCACCTTGCTGGGCGACCGGCTCTACCGCGGCGTACTGTGGTGCAACGGCTTTTCCTACGCGTCGCTGTTCGCGTTCATCTCGGGCTCGCCCTTCGTGTTCATCAACCTGTTCGGCTTCTCGCCGCAGGGCATGGGCCTGGCCTTCGGGGTCATGGTCTCGGGCTATATTGCCGGCACGACGCTCTCGGGGCGCCTGTCGCGCAAGCTGGGCGCGCCGCGGTTGCTTGCCCTCGGTGCGATCCTGGGCGCCGTGTCCGGCCTGGCCATGCTGCTGCTGACCGTGGCCGGTCCGCATCATCCGGCTTCGGTGATGGTGCCGATGTGGTTCGCCGCCGGGGGCCTCGGACTGGTGATGCCCAACGCGATGGCGATCGGCATGGGGCCCTATCCGAAGATGGCCGGATCGGCGGCGTCGCTGATGGGCTTCGTGCAGATGAGCCTCGCCGCGCTGGTCGGCATGGCGGTCGGGCACAGCCTCAACGCGTCGGCCGCACCGATGGCCGTCGCGATCGCCGCCTCGGGCCTTGCCTGCCTGGCGAGCTACCTGCTGTGGGTCCGTCCGGCCCTGCGCCGGGACGACGGCACGACGTCCTGAACGATCCGCTCAGACGCCCCAGACGACCGGGGCGCCATCCTTGAGCGAGATTTCCAGCATTTCGAGCAGCGGCCAGGCGCGCTGGGCGAGATTGACCGGGGCGGCCATGCCGGTGCGTCCTTCTTCTTCGGCTTCGAGTTCATCCTGCTCGGTGTCTCGCAGCGACTGGCGCAGCCTGTCCTCGTCGATCGCGGTACGCAGGCGGGCGATCGCATCGGGCAGTTGCTCGAGGGTAACGATGCCTTTCGCGTCGGACGGATCCTTGCCGAGGATCCGGATGAGTTCTTTCGCGGGCTCGCCGAACATGATCACGTCGGCGGCGGCAGCGGACTTGAAGGTTACGAGCATGGGGTTTCGATTCCCGAGTGCGAGAGAGTGATCACAGGCCCTTGACCGCGTAGATGCCGGGCGCGTTGCGCCAGTATCCCTTGTAGTCCATGCCGCAGCCGAACAGGAAGCGGTCCTCGACCTCCAGTCCCGTGAAGTCGGCGCGCATGCCGGGATAGGCCTTGCGATCGTGACGCTTGTGCGTGAGGACGGCCGAAAGGACCTCGCGCGCACCGGCCTCCTTCAGGTACTCGACGATCGCATGCAGGGTATGGCCTTCATCGAGGATGTCGTCGAGCACGAGCACCGAGCGGTCGCGCACGTCCTGGGCGGGCCGAACGCGCCAGTCGAGGGTGCTGCCGTGGATCTTCTGGCCGTAGCGAGTTGCGTGCAGGTAGGCGAGTTCGAGCGGAAAGGGCAGGCGCGGCAGGATTCGTCCGGCCAGGATCAGGCCGCCGTTGAGCACGACGTAGACGAGCGGATTGGCCTCGGCCAGTCGTGCGCTGATCTCGGTGGCCATGCGTGCGAGGGCGGCCTCGACCGTGGCGGCGTCGGCGAGGCAGTCCGCCTCCTCACGTACCTGGATGATTTCGTTCAGATCGACCGTCATGGGAACGCTTTGGAATGGAGTTGGAAGGTCGTCACGGCTTCCATTCTACCGAAGCGGCTGCGATCGCGTGACCGTTCGCGGGTGTTCACATCTTTGGATTCTTTGTATACAGTATCCAGTACTCGAAGCAGCCGACCCATTCCGGAGATTTCCAGGTGTCAATGCTCAAACCCGTGGAACGCCCGCTCGCGCTCGGTCAACAGGTCTATCAGACGCTCCGCTCGCACCTGCGCAACGGGGCGATCCGTGCGGGGCAACCGCTGCAGGAAGTGCAACTGGCCGAACAACTGGGCGTGTCGCGCACGCCGGTCCGGGAGGCGCTGGCACGCCTGGCCAGCGACGGTCTGCTCGTCTCCGAGGGGCGCAGTTTCGTCGTTCCGGCGCTGACGCGGGCCGACGTTGACGACATCTACGAGGTCCGTTCGCTGGTCGAGCCCGCCGCGCTGCGGCGCATTGCCCCATTCACCGCCGATGCCGCGATCCGGGCGCCGATCGACCGGGCGCTTGCGGATGCGGTTCGCGCGCACG
>JBJHDM010000079.1:0-12099 GCA_050486545.1 Rhodocyclaceae bacterium
CGAGGACAAGATCTTCCGCGAGGGCGGCGTCTACGACATCGCGATGGCCGTCCACCGGCATGCCACCGGCCTGCGCTGGCACTACGTCTCGTTGCCGCTGACCGTCGGTCTCGGGCGCGAAGCGACCATGGTCGCCGAACGTTTCACCGGCGCTGCCCCGGCGTGGAACCAGCCCTGGCACACGGTCAAGCTGTTCTATCCGGGACAGGTCAACTGGCCTTTGCTGATCAGCCAGCGCCATGCAGGCAAGCCGATGATCGAGCGCGGCGTGCCGGCCAAGCACTACCACAACGAGGAGCAACTCGCGCGCTACGGCATCGAGATCGAGTTCGATGAGCAGATTCGCGGCCAATGGCGCCTGACCCTGCTCGCCGGCCTGTTCATGTTCGTCGGTGTGGGCTTCGGCCTGACCCGGCTTCAGCGCAAGAACTGAGGAGAACACCACGATGGCACCGTATCACCACCTGCTGGCGCACTTTCCGATCGCGCTTCTGAGCCTGGCCTTCTTCATCATCCTGATGCGCGGTTTCTCTTCGAGCGAACTGGCGCGGCGATTCGACGCGGTCCTGCCCCACCTCCTGCTGCTGGGGCTGGCTGTCGGGCTCGTGACGCTCGCTACCGGCCTGATCATCTGGCCCAGCGAGGCGACGACGACCTCGCCGATGGGTCGCAACAAGATCCTGATCTCGATCTGGATGGTCGCCTGCTGGGGCGTCGTGCTGGCGCTTCGCTGGCGTGGCGGCGAGAACCTGTGGAACGGGCCGGGCCGTGCCCTCATGCTCGGCTTCGGCACGATGGGCATGATCCTGCTGGCCACCACCGGCACGCTGGGCGGACACCTGCTCGGATCGCCCTCGCGCCTCACCGGACTGTTCCGGGAGATCGGCTGGGAGGTCTATCACACCTACTACGCTCCGGACTGGGTTCTGCTCGTGCTCGTGGCCGTCGGCGCTGCAGGCGTGGCCGTCGGTCTGTTCGGCGCACGCAAGTCCGCCGCATCAAACGCCGGATAACCGGGATTCCATTCAAACGAAACCGAGGCATCGGGCGCTGGGCGCACCGATGCCCAACACGCAGCACCCATTCCAATCGAAGGGGGAATCGAATGAGCAAGGTGACCATCACCCGCAAGTCGGCAATCCGCACCATGACCGCCACCGCATGCCTGTCCGTGCTGCTCGTCCAGCCGGTGTGGGCCGAGCGCCCGATGGCCGTGGACGACGCCGGCACACTCGACCGCGGCGGCGCCAAGCTGGAATTCGGCTGGAGCAAGGACGACCGGGTACGCGGCTGGGATGCCGCGGCCGGCTTCGCGCCGATCGACGATCTGGAACTCGAGATCGCGTTCGAGCGCGCACGCGACCACGATACCAGCCCTCGCACACGGCTCTCCGGGGTCGGGTTCGCGGCAAAATGGGTACCCCTGCAGGCCGAGACCGGCCTGTCCGCGGGCCTCAAGCTCGAGTTCGGTCGCGCCCGGGCGGACGACCGTGTCGGCAACAAGGAAACGGCCCGCACCCGCGGCCTGCTGGGCCTGGCAAGCTGGGCGTTCGAGTCCGGGCAGATCCTCCATCTCAACCTGGGCCGCGAGTGGGAGCGCATCGACGGTGACACCGAGGCCGTAAACGTCTGGGGGTTGGGCTTCGAACAGCCACTGATCGAGTCCGTCCAGCTCACGCTGGAGATCTTCGGCGCCGAACACAGCCGCCCGGACAAGCAGGTCGGCCTGCGTTGGGAAGTCGCTGACGGCCTGAAGCTGAGCGTCGCCGCCGGGCGCGGCAACCAGCGCAGTTTCGCCAACGCCGGCATCGCGTGGGAGTTCTGAAGAGTCCGCACACGTATCCTGGTGTGATCAAGCCCCCTGCGCCCGCACCGCCGCGACGGCGGTGCGCGGCGCGGAGCTCTCCGCAACATGTCGCCGGTTTCCGCTGGGAATTGCCAGCACCGCTTCCGACCCCCCTCCTTCCCGGGCACGCAGGGAGACCTCCCAGCCGTTGGCATCGGCCAGTTGCCGTGCAATCGCCAGGCCCAGGCCCGACCCTCCGGTCGCGACATTGCGCGACTGCTCGAGCCGATGGAACGGTCGGAAAACGGCCTCACGATCGCAGTCCGGAATGCCTGGTCCGCGGTCCGCGATGCACACCACGCATCGGTCGCGCTCGCACCGCTGCGTCACCGTCACCGGCTGCCCCCCGCCATAGCGGACCGCATTGTCGAGGAGATTGGCGAGAATGCGCCGCAGCGCGAGCGGCTGCGCGAGAACGATGCACGCATGGCGCCCCACCCACTCGCAGCGTCCACCGATCCGGGTCACACCGTCGATCAGTTCCTCGATCACGGCGCTGATCTCGAGTTCTTCCACGGACTCGCCGGAGAACCCCTTTCCGATTTCCAGGAAGCGGGCAATGAGGCGGTCCATCTCCTCGATGTCGCGGAGCAGGCCGGCTACGAGCTTGGGGTCCGTGTCCGGCGAGAGCATCTCGACCGCGAACTGCATGCGGGCGAGCGGTGTGCGCAGGTCATGCGAGACGCCCACGAGCAGTGTCGTTCGACCGGCAAGCAGTTCCCGCACCTGGGTGTTCATGTGGTTGAAGGCCGAGGTCAGCTGCGCAATCTCCTCCGGCCCGGTCGCCGGAAGCGCATCGGGAAACTTGCCATGCCCGATGCGCCGAGCCACATCGACGAGGCGACGTAGCGGCTGATTGATCCGCCGCACGAACACCAGCGCCGTGCCGAACGCAAGGACCGACCCCAGTGCGAGCATGAGGTACAGCGTGACCAGCGGGTCGGCACCGAGCCGGTCGGCGCTGAAACCGATGCGCACGAACGCCCCCTCGATCGGCACATCCACCCAGTACCAGGCTTCGTGCCGATCGGTGAGCACTTCGGCCGACTTGCCGGTACGGCGCTCCATGGCCTCGGCCAACGCTACCACGTAGGGGGATGAAGGGTCGCCAAGCGGTACGAGGCCCGTGACCGGGGGGTCGAGACGCAGGCCGTGCTCGTGCGCGAGGCGATCCGCAAACTCCGGACGGTCGGGAGCCCAACGATCGCTCCAGGACTCCGCCGTGAGCACCATCATCGCGGCGAGATCGTCGGCCGATCGCCTGACCATCGGCATGAACAGGTAGTAGCCGAGGAACGCGTGGGTCAGCAGGTCGTAGACCAGGATCGCGACCCCGATGGCCCCGGCCGTGCGGGCGAAGAGGCTTCGAAACGCCCTCATCGAGGCTCTCCCGTCGGCGGATCGGGCAGAAACATGTAGCCCTCTCCCCAGACGGTGCGGATATAGGCCGGTGCGGCCGGATCGCCCTCGATCTTGCGGCGCAAGCGCGCGATGCGCACATCGATGCTGCGATCGAAGGGCGTACGATCGTAGCCGCTGAGCAGTTCCAGCAACTGGTCGCGGGTCAGCACGCGCTTCGGATGCTCGACGAAGACGCGCAGCAAGGCATAGTCCCCGGCGGTCAGGCCGACTTCGTGACCGTCGCGCGTCAGGTGGTGGGTCTGCAGATCCAGGCGGAACGGTCCGAAGCGGCTGATCCGCCCTGGTTCTTCGTCCGCGGGGGGCCGGACACGATGCGATCGCCGCAGGACCGCGCGGATGCGCGCGAGCAGTTCGCGCGGACTGCAGGGTTTGGCCAGATAATCGTCCGCTCCGACTTCGAGACCGACCACGCGATCGATTTCCTCACCACGTGCGGACAGCATGATCACCGGGCAGCCTCCCCGGGCCCGAAGCCGATGGGCCAGCGTCAGGCCGTCCTCGCCGGGCAGCATCAGGTCGAGGATGATGAGGTCGGGCTCGTGCCCGCGCAGCCAGTTTTCCATCTCGACCCCGTCGCCGACCGAGGCGGTCCAGTACCCCTGCTGTGCGAGGTACTGCTCGAGAAGATCCCGCAGGTCACGGTCGTCATCGACGATCAGGATCTGGTCGCACGCCGAGTTCATCGGATCCATTCCTGTTCACCCGAAAAATGCCGCGTTGCCGTACAAACCCCGCCACAGGGTGCGCAAACCACGGCAGCACGGTTCGGACGCACTGCCCGTCACGCCCGCGGCAACCGCAGGCTTGCACGCAAGCCTCCACGTGGCGCAGCGTCGAGGGCAACATCTCCGCCATAGAGCAGTGCGAGGTCACGCACGATGGCAAGCCCCAGGCCCGACCCCGGCCGCTGTTCGTCAGCACGCACGCCCCGCTCCAATACGTTCTCCCGTATCGACGCATCAAGCCCCGGCCCGTCGTCCTCGACCGTCACCACGAGTTCTCCGTCGAGCCCGACGGCGTGCGCTTCGACACGACTTGCCGCCCACTTGCACGCGTTGTCGAGCAGATTGCCGAGCATCTCCTGCAGGTCCTGCGCCTCACCCCTGAAAGACAACGTTTCCGGGAAGTCTCCGACCGTGATTTGCAGGCCCCGCCCGACATGGACCCGGTCCATCACGCGAACCAGGGCTTCGAGCACCGGCCGGACGACGGTCCGTTGCCCCGGGATCTGCACGGCAGCCGCGGCGCGGGCGCGCGCAAGGTGATGATCGACCTGAAGCTGGGCGAGGGTGACCTGCTCGGCCACCATGCGCGCCAGCGCGCTGTCGTCACGGGCCGCGGCGTTCGCGAGCACCGCGAGCGGCGTCTTGATGGCATGGGCGAGGTTGCCGGCCTGGGTACGCGCACGCGCGACGATCTCGGCGTTGCGCGCCAGCACGCCATTGAACTCGTCGACGAGCGGCTGGATCTCCGAAGGGAAACGCCCTTCGATGGCGGCATTACGACCGTCGTGCACCTGCGCCAACCCGTCGCGGAGCCGTTCGAGCGGCTTCCACGCCGTACGTACCTGCACGAGGACCGCACCCACCAGCCCCAGCGACAGGGCGCCGAGCGCGATTACGAGTAGGTCGTTGAAGCGCGCCACCGGTTCGTTGATCAGATCCTCGCTGGCGGCAACGATGAGGCGCAGCGCCTGTTCCGGGTCCTCCGCCGGTCGCAGGACCTGCTCGATCATCCGCAGCGGTTCGTCGTTCGGCCCACGAACGTGATGGACGTGCATCTCGCCATCGGCCAGCGCATCCGGAGGAACGATCAGCACGGCATCCCAAAGAGAACGCGAGCGCAGCAGCGCGACGGTCTCGGGCTTTCCGCCCGGCCCCATGCGGTCGACCTGCCAGTACAGGCCCGACAAGGGCCGGGCCAGACGTGGGTCGCTGAGCGGCGCACGCAACCGTAACGTCTGCGCTTCGTCGAACACGAGATTCGCAGCGAGCTGGTCGAGATGGGTGCCGAGTTCGGCATCGAACTGGCGCGAGACATGCTGGTTGAACAGGGACGACAATCCCCATCCGGCTGCCAGGACGGTCAGTGCGATCCAGGCCAGCGTACCCGCCAGCAGTTGAAGACGCAGGGAACCACGCCAACCTTCCATGCCGCCGCCCATCCCCTTCACCCCGGCGGACATGCAAGCCGATACCCGAGTCCTCGCACGGTCTCGATCAGTTCGGGCGGAAGTTTCTTGCGCAGGCGCGCGACGAAGACTTCGATCGTGTTCGAGTCACGGTCGAAATCCTGTGCATAGATATGCTCGACCAGTTCGCTGCGCGAAACGACCTGCCCGGGCCGGTGCATCAGATAGGCGAGCAGGCGGAATTCGTGGCTGGTGAGCGAGAGCGCGCGCCCGTCGACGGTCGCACGACTGCGACGGGTGTCGAGCACGAGCGGCCCGCAGACGAGTTCGGCGCTGGCCTGGCCGGCCGCACGACGAATCAGCGCGCGTACGCGGGCGAGCAGTTCTTCCATGTGGAAAGGCTTGGTCAGGTAGTCGTCGGCCCCGGCGTCGATCCCCGCGACCTTCTCGTGCCACGCATCCCTGGCAGTGAGGATCAGCACCGGCATCGTGCGGCCAGCCGTGCGCCAGTGCTTCAGAACCGTCAGGCCATCCATCTTCGGCAGGCCGAGGTCCAGCACGATCGCATCGTAGGGCTCGACGTCACCCGCGAAGTGCGCATCGCGACCGTTGTCTGCCAGGTCGACCGCATAGCCCACGGCGGACAGGGCTTCGCGCAACTGCTCGGCCAGCGTCGGCTCGTCCTCGACGACCAGTACGCGCATCAGCGCCGCCCTCCGCCCTCTCTGGTCCGGATGTCGCTCCCCTTCGCACCGAGCACCGTGCCGTCACGGGCGTCGACCTCGAGCTTGAGCAGGCCTCCGCCGTGCCGTAGCAGCTTGATCTCGTAGATCCAGCGGTCACCCTCGTGCTCGAGTTCCACCTCGATGACCTCGCCGGGGAAGACGCGTTCGATCCTTTCCAGCACGCTGCGCAGCGACAGGACTTCACCCGCTTCCAGCGCCCGTCGTGCCAGCTCGTGGTCGTTGTCGGCGTGCACCGTCCCGAACGCAACCGTCGCTGCGCACAGCCCGGCGAGCAGCACCGCCCGGTTCTTCAAGACCCTGCGCATCGTCGTCTCCTCGTAGCGCCGGCTTCGCCGACGCCTGTTTGCCCTGGACTGTTGTAGTCCAGCGAAGGTGAACCTCAGATGAACGGGTGGTTCAGGGAACGTTCAGGCACGCACGCCGAGAATGCGATCACGGTCAGGAAAAGGACCGAAACCAACCCGAACCGAGGAGAACCCATCATGCGAACCACACACCTTCTTTCCATCCTCTTGATCAGCGCCGGAATCGTCACGGGCGGTGCATTGCTCACTCCGGTATTCGCCCAGAATGCCAGCACCACGACCGCCGGATCAAGCCTCTCGTCCAGTTCGAACTGGCTGACCATCCCCGAGCTGATCCAGCGACTCGAGTCATCCGGCTATCGCGACTTCCGCGAGATCGAGCGCGAATCCGACAGCTACGAGGTCAAGGCCACCGATCCGGAAGGACGCCGTGTCGAGATCTATGTAGACCCGGTCACCGCCGAAGTCCTCAAGACCGAAATCAAGCGCGACAAGCGCTCCTGACCGTCTTTCCGAACGGCGGTCGGGGCGACGGCGGCCCGACCGCCATCGGCAACCTTCACACCGACATACGAAACAGGCAACGACCATGACGCTACTGGCTGGAATCATCGGACTGGTTTTCCTGGCCTGGGGCTGGGACATGACGACCACCGGAACGGGAGCCGGCAGCCTGCCGTGGGTCGTCCGCGAACAGGGACTTTACCTGAGCGGCCTGCTCTCGATCGCGACGATGTCGCTCGCGATGGTACTGGCCACCCGGCCGACTGCGCTCGAACGCCCTCTGGGCGGCATGGACCGGATCTACCAGGTGCACAAGTGGAGCGGAATCCTGGCAGCGGTCTTCGCACTGGCGCACTGGCTGATCGAGATGTCCGACGATCTGATCAAGTCGATTGCCGGACGTTCCGGCCGGCCGCCGAAGGTCGAGTTCGATGGACTGCTCGACACGCTGCGCGATGCCGGCGAGGAAGTCGGCGAGTTCGCGATCTACGTGCTGCTCGCGATGGTCGTCCTGACGCTTGTGCGGCGATTTCCCTACAGGTTCTGGCGCCCGCTGCATCGGATCATGCCGGCACTGTACCTCCTGCTCGCCTTCCATGCTGCCGTGCTCACCCCGCTCGACTACTGGACGCAACCCGTCGGCTGGCTGCTCGCCGTACTGCTCGGGGCCGGTTCGGTCGCCGCCATCCAGTCGCTCACCGGACGCATCGGGCGCGAGCGGCTCGGGCAGCCCGTTACCGGTTGAACGCAACTCACTTACCACAAGCAACGCCTTCACCACATGCCGTCACGGAACGGCCCACTCATCAGGAGAGAACCATGCACATCCTTACTCGTACCACCGGCCTTGCCCCCGCCCTCGGCCTCGCATTGACGCTCGCCGCCGGCAGCGCCTGGGCAGCAACGGAGCCCGTGCGTGCACACGATCATCGAGCCACCGCAACGACCCTCGAACTATCCCCCGGCGGCCACAAATGGCCGAGCGATGCCCCGTTGAGCCAGGCCATGCAACGTATCCGCAATGTCCTGCAGCCCGATGCCGATGCGATCCTTGCCGGCCGCCTCGACAAACGCCAGTACCGGCGGTTCGCGAAGTCGATCAACGGAGAAATCGCCACCATGGTCGCCAACTGCGGTCTGCCACCCGAGGCCGATGCGCGGTTCCACCTCATCCTCTCCGAGATGATGGACGGCGTGGCCGCCATGGAAGGCCAGGACGAGATCGGCACCCGGCAACAAGGAGCGGTGAGGATCCTATCCGCAATCGAAGCCTACGCGACGTATTTCGACGACCCGGCCCTCGCACCGGTCCGTCGCTGACTTCCCGGCCGCCCCGCGGCGAAGGGTGGGTCCCCCTTGCCCGTCGCCGCGGTGCGCGGCCCTTTTTACACCTGTGAAAGTCCCCAACCGCCCGGCGCAAGCCGGGCGCTTTACTTGCACTGCACCATTCGATGGATAATGGTCCACACGCCGATGTCGTCGTCCCGCCGCAGGGGAGAACTCGCCGGCTGCGAACCGATCTTCACCCGCCCCCGCCGAATGCGTACGCTACATCATCGAGCCGAACCGTGACCATCCTGCTCTGGATCCTTTCCGCATTCCTGGTACTCGCCGGTTTCGCTGGCCTGGTATTGCCGGCCCTGCCGGGACCATTGATTCTCTTTGCGGGACTGTGGGTCGCGGCCTGGATCGAGGACTTCGTCTTCGTCGGCCTCGCTACGCTGGTCATCCTTGGCATCCTGGCAGTTCTCGCCTCGCTGGCCGATCTCGTCGCCGGCGCATTCGGTGCACGCCGCTACGGAGCCTCGGCGCGCTCGATTGCAGGAGCGGCGATCGGTGCCGCGGTGGGATTGCTGTTCGGCCTGCCCGGTCTGCTGCTGGGCCCGTTCGCGGGCGCCGTCGCAGGCGAGCTGTCCGCGCGCCGCGACCTCAGGGCCGCCGGCCGCGCCGGCTGGGGCGCGACGCTGGGACTGGTGATTGCAACCGCGGCAAAGCTTGCGCTGGGGGTGTCGATGGTGGGGGTGTTCCTGATGATGCGCTTGGCGTGATCGATGCCGCCACGCTGCCGGAGTCGGCCGTCCCCGCGCGCACGGGAAGGCTCAGGCCACCAGTGCGCCACCGATCGTGCGCGAGTGTCCGCGGAATTCGGCAAGGACGCTTCCGTCCTGCCGGGAGACGGTAACGTCGTAGATCCCCGAACGACCGCGCCGGACACGCTCCTGCGCCTCGGCGACGAGCACGTCGCCAACGGCGGCCGGAGCAACAAAGGTGATCGAGCACATGTGCGCCACGGCGCGCTCGTTGTGGCTGTTGCAGGCCACCGCAAGCGCCATGTCCGCCAAGGTGAAGGTTGCGCCCCCATGGCAAGTGCCATGGGCCTGCGCCATGTCGGGGCGAACCGTCATCGACAGGCGTGCCACGCCCGGCCCGACCGCCTCCAGGTCAATGCCCAGCGTTGCCGCGAACCGGTCGTCCGCAAACATTGCATGCCCGGCCCGAACAGCCAGGTCGGTCTTCTCCTTCATGGAACGTCCTCCCCTCTGGTGGATTGCCGTAACGACAGTTCCCAGTGCTGACCAACCAGATCCTTCCCGAAGGAGTGGTGGCGCTCTTCGCCAACGAGGCGAAACCCGTTCGCCTGGTAGATGCGACGCGCGGAAACCAGTACGTCATTGGTCCAAAGCACAAGCTTCTCGTAGCCCTTTTCGCGTGCCAAGCCCACGCATTCGGCGGTCAGGCGCGACCCGATCCCCAGACCGCGCGCAGACGGCTCCACGTAGAGGAGACGCAATTTTGCAACGGCGTTGGACTCGCGCACGAGGAAGATCGACCCGACGACTTCGCCGCGACGCTCCGCGACCCAGCAGCGCTCGCGGGAGGGGTCGTGCTGCAGTACGAAGTCCGACGCGATACGGCCGACGAGCGCCTCGAAGGTCGCGTCCCATCCCTGTTCCTGCGCATAAAGGACGCCGTGCCGATGCACGATCCAACCAATGTCCCCAACATGGGGCGGACGCAGGATGTACGGGACCGGGTCGTACGGATCTCCGGCCAGCGCTTGCTCGATCGTGCTCATCGCGCCCACAAGCCGCCGGACACCGGCCGGGGACAAAGGTGCAATCAGGTCCGCAACTTGCGCGCGTGCCGCATGGTCGAGCGGTGCGAATGCGTCCCGACCCACCGGAGTCAGGGTCAGCAGCGCCTGACGTGCGTCGGAACCTGAAGCGCCCCGCAGGATGAGTCCACGGGATTCGAACTTCTTCAGCAGACGGCTCAGGTAGCCGGCATCCAGTCCGAGTTCCCGGCACAGGGCACTGGCCGTCAGGCTTTCACGGTGTGCAAGTTCGTAGAGTACGCGTACTTCGGTCAGCGAATACTCGCTGTGCAGCAACCCCTCCTCGAGCAGGCCGAGCAATCGCGTATAGAAGCGGTTGAAGCGACGTACCCGCTCGATCGCATCCGATGCATCGGCGGGCGTAGATGCCAATCCAGGCATGATCGTGTCCTCCATGCCCGGAGTTTCGATGTTTTAATTGCTCCAGTCAACTATTTAGTTGCTCAGAGCAATAATATCTATGACAGCGTGTCGTTGAGGATGTTGAAGATCCACGCCACGGCCATGAAGCCCTCCTCGCTCGTGGCGGCTTCCGACAGCCCTCCGGCCCCGGGAACGGAGACCATCGTGCGCTGGTCGGGGTCGAACTTGTACACGCCGGCGACGTGGATCGCTTCCTTGTCGTTGACGAAGCTGTAGCAGGTATTGGCGAAGATCGGTTCGGGCAGCGGCTCGCGACCGGCCAGCAACTGGGCGATCGCCGCGGCACAGACCTTGGCCTGCTGGTTGGCCATGTGCGCGGACTTGGGGGTACCGGGGGCCGACGCGATCGCATCCCCGATGATGTGGACGTTCGGGGCGACCTTCGACTCGTAGCTGAGGAAATCGACCTCGCACCAGCGGTTGTCGAGGTTGGCCAGTCCGGCCGCGCGGGCGACGTCCCCCGCACGCTGCGGCGGCACGACGTTCCAGACGTCGGCCTTGACCTCGCCGTGGACGGTGAACGTCACCTGCCCTTGCCCGGCGTTGGCCGATTCGAATTCGGCATTCGGAACATACTCGATGATGCCCTTGTATTCGTTGGCAAAGGCGGCATGGAAAAGATCCCGCTTGGCAGGAATGTCGGGATTGGAATCGAACACCAGCACCTTGCCCCGGGGATTGGCGCGCTTCATCGCATTGGCGACGAGGCAGGCACGCTCGTAGGGCCCAGGCGGGCAGCGGAACGGGAGCCTGGGGATGTGCATCGCGAACACGCCCCCTTCGGGCAGCGTGCTCAGGCGCTGGCGCAGATCCAGCGTCTGGGGGCCGGCTTTCCAGGCGTGCGGCATGATCTGGCGCGCGGAAGCCGACTCGAAGCCGGGCATCGTGTCGTAGGCGAAATCAATGCCCGGTGCGACCACAAGCCGGTCGTACTCCAGCACCTCGCCGGAGGCGAGTGCGACCTCGCGTGCATCGGTGTCGATGCCGGTCACGGAGTCGATGATCACCTGGATTCCGTGACGCGCGCGCAAGGCCTCGTGATTGCGGGTGAGGTCGCGCATGCCGAGCATGCCGCCGATGACGCGGTTGCTCATCGGGCAGGAGACGAAATTCGCATTCGCCTCGACGAGCGTGACCCGGGTCCCGGGGGACCAGTGACGGATGTACTTGGCGCAGGTCGCCCCGGCGAACCCGCCGCCGACGATCACCACATGCGCGTTACCCGAGGCGAAGACGGACGGAGCGAAACCGCCGATCGCAGCCGCGGCGCCGGCAAGGCGCAGGAAATCGCGTCGTTGCATGCCGAACCCTCCCTCAGTTCACTTTGGTGCCGAGCACATCGGCGATGCGTCGCAGTTGCTCGTCGGTATAGCCACGGGCATGCTGGTGCATCACCGTAGCCGGGCGCGCGCCGCTGCGAAAATCGTTCATGGTCTTGTAGATGATGTCCGCCGGCAGGCTCGCAAGCGGGGGCATGCCCCCCTCGGAGCGCCCTTCCGGCCCGTGGCACGAGAAACAGGCGCTTGCCCAGACGACGGCCTGGAAGTCCTCGCGGTCGCTCGCCCGGGCCACCCCCGCGGCGAGCATGACGATGACGATGGCACTCG
>JBJHDM010000080.1:0-11995 GCA_050486545.1 Rhodocyclaceae bacterium
CTTCGGGGCCTGGGGCGAGGTGTTCGGCGATCGCGTCATCGCCACCGCGATTCTCGACCGCCTCCTGCATCACGCCGTGACGCTCAATATCCGCGGCAACTCCTATCGCCTCAAGGAGAAGCTCAAATCCGGACTCGTCCGCTCATTTGACGAGCAAACCCAACCGGGTGGGGAAATTTAAATTACCACACTGGGGAAAATTCGCTTGCCCTTGACACCGGGTCATGCAGCCCGATCACTGCCGCGTAGGCAGCTCAGAAATTCAGCGGCTCGACCAATGATTGGGAGTGGAACGATCACTGCCGCGTAGGCAGCTCAGAAAATGAATTGCCAGTGCCACCACGCGCGCGAGTAGATCACTGCCGCGTAGGCAGCTCAGAAACAGGCCGCCCGCAGCCATCTGGGCACCAGCGGGATCACTGCCGCGTAGGCAGCTCAGAAATCCGGAATCGGTCACCATGGGCAACCGCCCCGGATCACTGCCGCGTAGGCAGCTCAGAAATTGAGGATACTCTCGTACTTTCCGGTAGCCGGGATCACTGCCGCGTAGGCAGCTCAGAAATTCAAGCGGCACGTGCCCAAGCTGGCAGGTGAAGATCACTGCCGCGTAGGCAGCTCAGAAATCATAGAGCCAAAGCCCAGCAGTCACGAGCAAGATCACTGCCGCGTAGGCAGCTCAGAAATTGATGGAATACCATTTCTGAGTCATGTCAGAGATCACTGCCGCGTAGGCAGCTCAGAAACGCCAGGGTTTCGCCGAAGCGCTGCACGACCCGATCACTGCCGCGTAGGCAGCTCAGAAAACTCTCATGGGCGGCGGCAGCGGGTGCCCGTCGATCACTGCCGCGTAGGCAGCTCAGAAATGCGGGTGACGGTGAAGGGCCGTCCGGAGGCGGATCACTGCCGCGTAGGCAGCTTAGAAATCTTCTCCCGCGTGCACGGGCGCGAGCACGCAGATCACTGCCGCGTAGGCAGCTCAGAAATTTGCAAGGCGCCATCGCTGAAGCGGTGGAATGATCACTGCCGCGTAGGCAGCTCAGAAATCGAGGCCGGCACCGTTCGCAATCAGATCGCCGATCACTGCCGCGTAGGCAGCTCAGAAAATGCGCGCGATGATGGCCTCGACATCGAAATCCGATCACTGCCGCGTAGGCAGCTCAGAAAATTTCCGCGTCGCGCATAGCAGATTCTTGTTCGATCACTGCCGCGTAGGCAGCTCAGAAAGGTCGGCGAAAGGGCCGTCCAAGTGTCGGTATGATCACTGCCGCGTAGGCAGCTCAGAAATTCGGCAGCTTGATCGCATCGAGGCGCGCAACGATCACTGCCGCGTAGGCAGCTCAGAAATTTGGGCACGCTGCGGCCGTGCATGCGCCACAGATCACTGCCGCGTAGGCAGCTCAGAAACGCACGCACGACGATGATTCGGCTTGCAAAGTGATCACTGCCGCGTAGGCAGCTCAGAAAACTCGATGATGCGCTCGATCTCGTCCTCGGTCGATCACTGCCGCGTAGGCAGCTCAGAAAAGGATCCACAGCCGCCACGGCATGACGCGATTGATCACTGCCGCGTAGGCAGCTCAGAAAAATACGGTCGCGGAACACGTGCGTATTGGTCAGATCACTGCCGCGTAGGCAGCTCAGAAAACGCGGATCGCGACCCGTCGAGCGGCGCATGAGATCACTGCCGCGTAGGCAGCTCAGAAATAGCTGCACCGACCTTACCGGGAACTCCAATAGATCACTGCCGCGTAGGCAGCTCAGAAAACACAGAATCCTCGTAATCGGCTGAGTTCCGAGATCACTGCCGCGTAGGCAGCTCAGAAATGAATACATCAAAGAGATGCAGGAGCAGAACATGATCACTGCCGCGTAGGCAGCTCAGAAAAGAAACACCAAACCGAAGCTGCTGGTCGGTGCGATCACTGCCGCGTAGGCAGCTCAGAAAATGCCGCCCACGGCATCCAGTTCGCCCGCATGGATCACTGCCGCGTAGGCAGCTCAGAAATACGCAGGCTTTCGGCGTAGCGCCATTGGTCAGATCACTGCCGCGTAGGCAGCTCAGAAAAGCGCGTCCAAGGCCCTGCGGACTTTCTCCCGGATCACTGCCGCGTAGGCAGCTTAGAAAACACGGCGGCGACCCGCCTGGCGCAGCGTCTGGATCACTGCCGCGTAGGCAGCTCAGAAATGTATTCGCAACAGCGTGCGCCCCGCTGCAAACGATCACTGCCGCGTAGGCAGCTCAGAAATATTGCATAACTGGGCATTGCAGCGCGACGGCGATCACTGCCGCGTAGGCAGCTCAGAAAAAACGGAGTGCCCGGGTTGCTGGCTACAAGACGATCACTGCCGCGTAGGCAGCTCAGAAATTCGCGCCGTGTATGAGTCCGCTAGACGGGTAGATCACTGCCGCGTAGGCAGCTCAGAAACGGATCGGGTCCGGCTTCGCTCTCACCAGCGTGATCACTGCCGCGTAGGCAGCTCAGAAATTATCGTGCCAAGGGCAGAAGGAGAACACGAAGATCACTGCCGCGTAGGCAGCTCAGAAATCAAGATCAACGCCGCCGGATCGTGGGCGAACGATCACTGCCGCGTAGGCAGCTCAGAAAGGCAACGCCCCCGATTGCGCCGACCTCGGTGCAGATCACTGCCGCGTAGGCAGCTCAGAAATGATCGAGCGCATCACCACCATGACCACCGCCGATCACTGCCGCGTAGGCACCTCAGAAACACTGGCCACCAAAGCGCGCCGGCCATACCGAGCCGACTGGAGAGTCGGGCGCAACACGCTCATGGGGAGACAGCAACTCATCTGCAGAATCAGCAGCCCCTATTTCGCATTGTAGTCACGCGACTTTCGCAGTAATTCCTCGGAGGGTGTGTGGGTACGTCCCTCGGACATTGCACGACAGATCGCCGAAAGCTTCTTGAACTGGGTGATCGTGTCTGCCATCCCGGGTTGTTCCAGGGCAGCCTCAACGACAGCAAGGAGTTCGGGTTCCATTGCGCGGCCATTTCGCTCCGCACTCTGACGCAAGAACTGTTCAAGGTCCGCTTCCGGATGCTTCAGCCCTTTATCGTCCATAATTCCTTCCCGGATCGACATGCAATCGATACTACCAGCCGTTGAGGTTTCGCATTTCTCGAGCGTGGCATCCGCTGCTGACCACGTATGGATCCGAGCAGTGCCACGCGCGCATTTCAGACCCCCCGAAGAACCCTCGTACCGACTGCTTCACGCCGGCCGTCACCCGATTGGAGATAAGATTCGTATAGTTCCGCATCGGCACCTAGTTCTCCTGCCTGACGGAACACCACCGCAATGGGCGAGGAACCATGGCACAGGAGCATTCGGGCCGACCGGTGTTCGACCGGAACCATTTTTCTCAGCCGGCCGACGTGCTCAACATCGTGCTCGACCACATCTCGCAGGGCATGGTGGTGATCGGGTCCGATTACCGCACGCTGGCGTTCAACCGGCATTTCGAGGAGATGTTCCGGCTACCGCCGGGGACGGTGGAGGTCGGGGTCGATTTTCGCGACATCCTGCGGGTGTGGGCGCGTGAGACGGGGCAGGACGATGCAATGCTCGAGCGTGCCATCCGGGAACTCGACCTGCCGGAGCATTTCCATTTCGAGTTCGCGCAGGACATCCATGGCGAGTTGCGCTGGTGCCAGCTCACCCACAACCCGATTCCGGGCGGGCAGGGAATCGTGCGCACGTTTACGGACATCACAGAACGCAAGCGGCTGGAGGAGGAACTGCTTCGCCTGTCCAAGACGGATCCGCTGACCGGGCTCGACAACCGACGTGCCATATTCGACACCTTGCAGGCAGAGTTGGAACGGAGTTGGCGCCACGAACGCCCCCTGTCGCTGCTCAGCCTGGATATCGACCACTTCAAGCACATCAACGACACCTGGGGCCATCCGGGCGGAGACGCGGTCCTCAAGGCTTTCGCACAGGAGTGTGCTGCCTGCATCCGGCAGATCGACCGGATCGGCCGTGTCGGTGGTGAGGAGTTTCTCGTCATCTTGCCGGAGACCGGGGCGGACGAGGCGAGGCAACTGGCCGAACGTCTCCGCATGGCCATCCGGGCCTTGCGCATCGAGCCCGCGCCGGAGCAGGCTCCGATCGGCATCACGGTGAGCATCGGGGTCTCCTCGGCGCGAGCCCCCGAGCGGATCGAGGATCTGATCCAGCGCGCAGACCGCGCGCTCTACACGGCCAAGGCCAGCGGGCGCAACCGGGTCGTCTCCACGGCCTGAGCACTTCGCGCCTGCTTCGCTAGCGGGTGCATTGCAGTTGGCCCGACTGCACGACGACCACGCAGCTCATGATGCCGCACTGGCAATGCCGGATGACGACGGGTTCTGCCGCGGTCCCGACGTTGACGCCCAGCGAGCAGGCGCATTCAGGCGGCTGTGGGCTGGGCTGGGCGCGAAGGGGTTGAACGGCGAGCACGGTGAACACAAGGGCCGGCAGGCATATCCGCAAGATCGGGAACAAGGGCAGTCGCATCGCATTCTCCAGGAGGGAGGGAATCGGCCCTTTCAGCATAGTGCCTGCCCGTGCGCCCCGCCGTCCCGATTCGGTCGATCACTCCAGGCTGCTGTAGTACTGGATCACCGCCTGGATGTTCCGCTCGCCCAGTTGCTGGACGGCGCCGGTCATCGGCGGATAGATCCGTTCGCCCGACATCGTCAGGTAGCGCATCAGGCTGATGCGCAGGTACTCGGGCTGCTGTCCGGCAAGACGCGGGAACGATTCCGCGCCGTAGGCGTCCGGGCGGTGGCAGTTGGCGCACAGGCGTGCATGATGGCCCTCTCCTTCGGCGGCTCGCGGCCCGGGCTTCGCCACCGCGGGCAACGCCCGCGCATCGGCGTAGAACAGCGCAATGGCCGCCTTTTCGCGCTCGTTCAGGAGCTTCATCAGGCCTTCCATGAATGGGTCCTTGCGATGCCCCTTGATGAAGGCGTCGATCTGCTCGACGAGATAGACCGGGTGCTGGCCGGCGAGATTGGGAACTTCGCCGATGCGGCTGTTGCCATCCTCTCCATGGCAGTTGGCGCAGAAGAACGACGCCTTCGCCCCTTCGCCGGACAGTTCTGCCCGCAACTCGGCGTTGCCGAATGCATGCGCCAGCCAGCTGCGTGCATCTTGTGCCTGGACCGAAGCGGACACGAACAGGGCCAGCAAGGCGCACTGGGCGCCGCGAAGGGTCAACGACATGGGACAGGATCTCCGGACGGATGGGTTGCTTGAAGTGTGTTTATGATTTGGATCAATTTTACCATCGGTCCAGCCAGATCCAGGGTATCCCGACCGCATCTCCGGAGTCCTTCACGGAACTTCGGTACGATTCCGGGAACGGCGAAGGAGAGGAAGTCGATGATTCCGCTCAGCAGAACCATCCCGGCATGCGCGGCGATCGCATGGGCGCTCCTTGCCGGCGCCAACGCCCATGCGGACATGCTGGCCGACCGCCCGTACGTGGTGGCGGTCGACATCGGGCACACCCTCGACGCACCCGGTGCGATCAGTGCGCGGGGGCGGACCGAACTGGAGTTCAATCGCGATCTCGCCCACCATGTCGTTGCCGCGCTCGAGCGCCGCGGCATCCGACCTGTGCTCGTCAACGCCGACGGCCGGGTCGAATCCCTGGCCGCACGGCCCGAATCGGTCCCCGAAGCGGATTTCTTCCTCTCGATCCACCACGACTCGGTCAGCGAATGGGAGCTGCGGTCCTGGACCTGGGAGGGAAGCGAGCAGACCTACTCCGACCGCTGGATGGGCCACTCGATGTTCGTGTCGCGACGCAACCCCGACCTGGAGCGCAGCCTGCTGTGCGGATCGGCGATCGGCGCACGCTTGCAGCGCCTGGGCTTCGAACCGACGGACAAGAACGCGCGGCGACGCGAATACGCCGACCCGCTCCATGCCGTGCATTTCTTCGACAACCTGGTCGTGCTCTACCGCGCCGTGCAGCCGGCGCTGCTGTTCGAGGCCGGCGTGATCAAGCATCGCGACGAAGAACTGCTGCTGCGCGATCCGGCACGAAAGGCGCGGATGGCCGACGGCATCGCCACCGGGATCGCCGCATGCCTGATGGCCGGGCGCGGGTTGCCGGACGACACCGAAAGATGAAGCCGCCTAGACGATCAGTGGTTCCGGTTCGAGATCGATCCCGAAGCGCGCAGCCACGTCCTCCCGGACCCGGTGCGCCAGCCGCAGGACGTCGGCACCGGTCGCGCCACCGCGGTTGACCAGGACCAGGGCCTGGGTTTCGAAGCAGCCGACCGGGCCGATGCTGCGCCCTTTCCAGCCGCAGCGGTCGATGAGCCAGCCGGCCGCGAGCTTATAGCGCCCGTCCGGCTGCCGGTAGTGCGGCATGGCCGGATCCTCGCGCAGCAAGGGCTCGAGCGCGGCGGCCTCGATCACCGGGTTCTTGAAGAAGCTGCCGGCATTGCCGATCGCCGACGGATCGGGCAGCTTGCGCCGACGGATCGCAACGACCGCTTCGGCAACCTGCGTGGGGGTCGGGTCGCCAAACCCCCTGCGCTCCAGTTCCGCCGCGAGATCGCCGTAGCCCGTAACCGCCTGCCAGCGTCGCGGCAGCCGGAACGTGACCGCCGTGACCATCCAGCGGCCTGCCTCCTCGCGCTTGAACACGCTGTCGCGGTAGCCGAAACGGCACGTATCGCGGGAAAACACCCGCAGGCCGCCGTCGTCGAGCGAAACGGCCTCGAGAGACTCGAAACGCTCGCACAGTTCAAGCCCGTAGGCCCCGATGTTCTGGATCGGCGCGGCACCGACCGTCCCCGGGATCAGCGACAGGTTCTCCAGGCCCGGCCAGCCCTGCGCAAGCGTCCAGCACACGAAATCGTGCCAGTCCTCGCCGGCTGCAGCGCGCACGTACCAGGCTTCGTCGTCGGTCCGCACGAGGGCGCGCCCGCCGATCTCCACCTTCAGGACGCATCCGGGAAAATCCCCGGTGAAGACGATGTTGCTGCCCCCGCCCAGCACGAGCCGCGGGCTTGCGGCCCAGCCTGCGTCACGCACCAGCGCACGCACCGCATCGACCGACGCGATCGGCACGAGCCGCGCCGCGCGCGCCGGCAGGCCGAAGGTGTTGTAGGGCTGGAGATCCTGGGCGACGGCGACCGACGGGTCGCCGCGCTGCCGGTCATTCGGCATTCAGGGCCCGTTCACATGCAATCTGCGGGATCGGGAACCAGCGGTCGTACATCAGGTTGAAGGCGAACGCATACGCGACGTAGGCCAGCGCAAGTGCGACGTCGGCAATCAGGGCCTCGATCCATCCCATGCCGGTCCACGCCATGATCACGGGCAGACCCAGCAGCAGGACGCCGGCCTCGAAGCCGCAGGCATGCAAGACCCGCAGACGGTAGGGACGACGGTCGGCGCTGCGACCGACCAGACGGCTTTCGAACCAGTCGAAGCCCGAGTTGTAGCACCCGTTCCAGATCGCGGCGATCAGGGCGAGCACGGCCAGCAGCCCGATCGATTCGGCCAGCGGAACACCGCTCGCCCACGCGAACGGGGGCGTGATGAGGATCAGCCCACCGACTTCGAAGAGGGCGACCTGACGCACGCGATCGGAAAGGGACCGAAGCTTCGGCCGAACCGTACTCATTGGGAAGAACGCTTATAATTCACGACTTTGAACCGCCTACGATATAGCGACGCAAGGCGCGACGCAAGGGCGGCTTCAGGCACGGCAGCCAAGAGCGCGACGGACGATCTCCAGCGTTTGCCGGAACCCCGCACGGAACCCCCTGTCGGGATTGGAAGCGGCCGACGACGGGTCGGCCAGTACGAACGGACTCGGCATGCTTGCTCATCTCCTGCCCATCAGCTCGCTGATGATCGGAACCGCGCTGCTGCTGCTCGGAAACGGCCTGGTCGGCACCCTGATCGCGCTGCGCGGCAGTTTCGAAGGCTACACCGACCAGATGCTGGGTTTCATGGGGTCGGCCTATTTCGTCGGCTTCTTCCTCGGCACCTACGTCGTGCCGCCGCTGATCCGGCGGATGGGGCATATCCGGGCGTTCAACTTCTTCGCGGCGGCGATCGCGGCGATCATGCTGCTGCATTCGCTGATCGTGCACCCCTGGGTGTGGACGGGCTTGCGGTTGCTGACCGGCATCGCGCTGGTCGGCTTCTACACCGTGATCGAAAGCTGGCTCAATACCAAGACCGAACCGGAGCGCCGCGGGCAGATCTTCGCGTTCTACATGATCGTCAACATGGTCGCCATCGCCGGCGCGCAGCAGTTCCTGCATTTCGGCTCCCCGCAGGGCTTCGCGCTGTTCTCGATCGCCGCGATGATGGTCTGCCTATCGGTCCTTCCGCTGGCCTCGACCCGGTTTCCCCAGCCCGAAGTGGTGCTGGTACCCCGCCTGACCATACGCAAGCTGTGGGGGGCCGCCCCGGCCGCGGTGACCGGCGCGGTGGCCTCCGGGCTGACCATGGGCACGTTCTGGAGCATGGGGCCACTGTATGCCGCCCGGCTCGGACTCGACGCCGGCGGGGTGGCCATGCTGATGACGGTGACGATCCTCGGAGGTGCCATGCTGCAGTGGCCGCTGGGCCGACTGTCCGACCGGATGGATCGACGCCTTGTCCTGGGTGCGGCGGCAGGTGGCGCCGCCGTCGCGGCGGGGCTGATGGCGGCGGTCGGGCCTCATGAGCGCGCACTCCTCGCAGCCGCCTTTCTCTACGGCGGCATGGCGTTCGCGATCTACCCGGTCGTGGTCGCGCATCTCGTCGACCATCTCTCGCACGAGGACATCCTGTCCGGCAATGCCGGAATGCTCATGCTCCATGGTCTTGGCGCAGTCGCCGGCCCCTCGCTGGCGGGCCTGTTGATGGGGCTGGGCGGCGCACCGGCGTTGCCGATCTTCTTCACGGCCATCCTCGGACCGCTCGCGATCTATGTTCTCGTCCAGGCCCGCCGCACCCCGGACGAGATCGTCGAGGAAGCCGCCCAGTTCGTGCCGATGGTGCGCACGGCGCCGACTGCGATGGAGATTGCGGCCGCCGTCGAGGAACACCGTCTCGAGACGGCCATCGAGGCCGTCGCCGAGGCCGGGGCGAACGACGAGGCAGCATCCGAAGCCACACCGCCTCCGGGCACCGAAGAACAACGGGATGAGCCAAGTCCGGCAGCACAGGAAGAACACACCGCCGATTTGGAGGACGACCGGGTCGGGGTTACCGATCGGCAAGAAGGTACGGGAAAACCCGTATCCAACTAGGGTTGACCCGGGCTTTCCACGCCCAGGGGGATCGGATAGTTTGATGCTGCACTTTTTGGGCATCCGCGGCACGACCGCTGTATCATTGCGGCCCCAGGGTACATGCAGGTTTCTGCCGTAGAGCGGTTCCGGAACATCGGGAGAATATGAACACGACAGACACGGGCAAGGAGATGCTGGAGCTGGACGGCATCGTGATGGCTTTCGGGGGTTTCCATGCCGTGGACGGTTGCTCGCTGACCGTGCGCGAAGGGCAGATCCTCGGCCTCATCGGTCCAAACGGCGCCGGCAAGACCACGCTCTTCAACGTCGTCGCGGGCGCCTATCGCGCCACCGCGGGGACGATCCGCTTTCTCGGCGAGGACGTCACCGCGCTGTCTACGAACGCGTTGTTCCACAAGGGGCTGGTGCGCACCTTCCAGATCCCGCACGAGTTCCATCGCCTGACCGCGCTCGAGAACCTGATGATGGTGCCGCCGCATCAGCCCGGCGAAGGGCTGTTCGCGAACTGGCTGGCCTGGGGGAAGGTCCGGCACCACGAGGAGGAAGTCCGCCAGCGCGCGCTCGACACCCTTGCCTTCCTGGAACTGACGCACGTCGCGTACGAACGGGCCGGCAATCTTTCGGGCGGCCAGAAGAAGCTGCTGGAACTGGGCCGCACGATGATGACCGACGCGAAGCTGGTCCTGCTCGACGAGCCGGCAGCCGGGGTCAACCGGACGCTGCTGCGCAAGCTCGAGGAGAAGATCCAGATCCTCAACCGCGAACGCGGCTACACCTTCATCCTGATCGAACACGACATGGAGATGATCGAGAAGCTCTGCGACCCGGTCGTATGCATGGCGGAGGGCCGCGTGCTGATCCAGGGCGACTTCCATACCGTGCGCTCGGATCCGCGGGTGCTCGAAGCCTATCTCGGGGAGACGCCGTCGCCCACGACCGCGACCGGAGGTACGGCATGACCGCGCTGCTCACGATGGATGGGGTGCGCGGCGGCTACGGCGATGCCGACATCCTGCAGGACGTCACGATCACCGTCGATCAAAAGGAAATCGTCGTCATCGTCGGGCCCAACGGAGCCGGCAAGTCCACCGCGATGAAGGCGATCTTCGGCCTGCTCCAGGTGCGCGGCGGACGCATCCTCTTCGACGGCGACGACATCACCGGCTGGGCGCCGAACCGCATCGTGCAACGTGGTATCTGCTACGTGCCGCAGGTCGACAACGTGTTCCGCGAGATGACCGTGCACGAGAACTTCGAGATGGGGGCGTTCCTGCGCAGGGGCGACCTGTCGGCCGCCTACGATCACGTCTATGAGCTGTTTCCGGACCTCAAGGCCAAGCGCAAGGCGCTCGCGGGCGACCTGTCAGGCGGGCAGCGCCAGATGGTCGCGATGGGCCGTGCGCTGATGCTGCGGCCCAAGCTGCTGCTGCTCGACGAGCCGACCGCGGGCCTGTCGCCGAAGTACATGGAGCAGATCTTCCAGATCACGCGCGACGTGCGCGACACCGGCGTCTCGATCATGCTCGTCGAACAGCACGCCAAGCAGGCGCTGGCCTTCTGCGACCGCGGCTACGTCCTCGCGACCGGCGCCAATCGCCACGAAGGTACCGGGGCAGCCCTGCTCGCCGACCAGGAGGTGGCCCAGATGTTCCTGGGCGGCTGAGAAGGACACGACCGAATCATGACCGTTCTGGATTTCCTCAACTTCTACGTCGTCCCGGGCCTGGTCCTGGGCTCGATCTACGCAGTCGGCGCGATCGGCATCACGATGGTGTTCGGCATCCTGCGTTTCGCCCACTTCGCCCACGGCGACATGGCCACGATGGGCGCCTTTCTGGCGCTGGCGGCAGTGGGCGTCATGGGGGTCAACCCGTGGTTTGCGTTGCCGGTCGCCATGGTCGCCACCGGCATCGTCGCGATCGGCATCGACCGCACCTTCTACGACTATCTGCGCGAACGGCCGAAGATCCTCACCGTCATGGCCTCGCTGGGCATCGCGCTGATGCTGCGCTCGGTCGTGCAGGTCGTGTGGGGCGTGGATCCGACCACCTACGTGCGCGGCATCGTCCGTCCGGACAATTACTTCGGCATTCTCATCCGGCCGCGCGAACTGTATACGATCGGTTCGCTGATCGTCATCGTCGTGGCGCTGACCTTGTTCCTGAAGACCACGCGCTGGGGCAAGGCGATGCGGGCGATGTCGGACAACCCCGACCTCGCCCGGCTGTCCGGGGTGGACAACCGCCAGGTCACGATCCTCACCTGGGCCATCGTCGGCGCACTGTGCGCGGCGGCCGGCTTCATGCTCGGCATCAATACCGAGCTGAACTCGATGATGGGCTGGCACCTGCTGCTGCCGATGTTCGCCGCAGCCATCCTCGGCGGCGTCGGTCGCGTCGAGGGAGCGGTGCTGGGCGGGCTCATCGTCGGACTAGCCGAAGAACTGTCGGTGCTGGTGATGCCGGGGCAGTACAAGGCGGCCACCGCGTTCGCGATCCTGTTGCTGATCCTGCTGGTCCGCCCGCGCGGGCTGCTCAAGGGCAAGGTGCTGTGATGGATCTGTTCGGTCTCGCAAACTACGCGGTGTTCATGGGGATCCTGATCGGGATCTACGCGCTGCTCTCGCTCGGGCTCAACATCCAGTGGGGCTTCACCGGCCTGTTCAACGCCGGCATCGCCGGCTTCTTCGCGATCGGCGCCTACACCTCGGCCA
>JBJHDM010000081.1:0-11562 GCA_050486545.1 Rhodocyclaceae bacterium
TCGGCGCCATGATGCGAAAACTCGCTCAAGTCGCCTTCGGCGTGCTCAAGTCCGGAAAACCATTCGATCCCTCACTTCATGGGGTTTGACGGGCGATAACAGTATCTACGCCGGGGATCCGCGACGGATCATGCGACCAGCGTAGGGCGGCTTCGCGAAGCAAGCCGCCAATCAGCTGAGCCGCCTGTGCGATTGCCGTGAGGGGCGCACCATTCCGGCGCGAAGTCGGCGGGCAACAGGGTAAAATCCTGCGATGACTTCCATGCCGCCTTCACCCCGATTCGTTCATCTTCGCCTGCATTCCGAGTATTCGATCCAGGACGGGATCGTCCAGATCGACCAGGCCGTTGCCCGTGCGGCGGCCGACGGCATGCCGGCGTTGGGGTTGACCGATCTGGCCAACCTGTTCGGCATGGTCAAGTTCTACAAGGGTGCCCGGAGCAAGGGAGTCAAGCCCGTCGTCGGGGTCGATTGCTGGATCACCAACCCGGCCGACCGCGACAAGCCGCACCGGACCCTGCTCATCTGCCGCAACCGCAAGGGCTACGGGCAGCTTTGCGAACTGCTCACGCGGGCCTACCTCGAGAACAAGATTCGCGGACGGGCAGAGATGTGCCGCGATTGGTTCGAGGAGGGCGCCGCCAGCGAGCTGATCTGCCTGTCCGGCGCGATGCAGGGCGAAATCGGACAGGCGCTCACGAACGGCAACCGCGAGCTGGCCGAGCAGCTTGCCGCGGAGTGGGCCCGCCTTTTCCCCGAGGCGTTCTACATCGAACTGCAGCGCGCGGGACATCCGGGAACCGAGGCCTACATCCGCCAGGCGGTCGAACTGGCGGGTCGGCTCGGCTTGCCGGTCGTCGCGACCCACCCGATCGAGTTTCTCCGTCCGGAGGACTTCAAGGCCCACGAGGCCCGCGTCTGCATTGCCGAAGGCTTCGTCCTGGCCGACCGCAGGCGACCGCGCCTGTTTACCGAGGACCAGTATTTCAAGAGCCAGGAGGAGATGTGCCGGCTCTTTGCGGACCTGCCCGAGGCGCTGGAGAACGCCGTCGAGATCGCCCGGCGCTGCTCGCTGACGGTCCAGCTCGGCAAGAATTTCCTGCCGTTGTTTCCGACGCCGGACGGCATGACGCTGGACGATTTTCTCGTCGCGGAGGCGAAACGCGGACTTGAACTGCGGCTGGCCGAACTCTATCCCGACGCCGACGAGCGGGAACGACAGCGCCCGCGCTACGAGGAGCGGCTGAAGTTCGAGACCGACACCATCGTGCAGATGGGTTTTCCGGGCTACTTCCTGATCGTGGCGGATTTCATCAACTGGGCCAAGGACAACGACGTGCCGGTCGGGCCGGGGCGCGGATCAGGCGCCGGTTCGCTGGTCGCGTACAGCCTGCGCATCACCGATCTCGACCCGTTGGAATACGCACTGCTGTTCGAGCGCTTCCTGAATCCGGAGCGCGTGTCGATGCCCGACTTCGACATCGACTTCTGCCAGGACAACCGCTACCGCGTCATCGAATACGTGCGGGATCGCTATGGCAAGGAGGCCGTGAGCCAGATCGCGACCTTCGGCACGATGGCCTCCAAGGCGGTCGTGCGCGACGTCGGGCGCGTGCTCGACCTGCCGTACGGACTGTGCGACCGCCTGTCCAAGCTGATCCCGGTCGAAGGAGCGAAGCCCGTCTCGCTGGCCAAGGCCTACGAGCTGGAGCCGCAGATCGGCGAAATGATGGCCGACGGCAACGACGGCGAGTCGGTGCAGGAGTTGTGGAGCCTGGCCGAGCCGCTGGAGGGCCTGACCCGCGGGGTCGGGATGCATGCCGGCGGCGTGCTGATCGCACCGGGCAAGCTCACCGACTTCTGCCCGCTCTACATCGCCGATGGCGACGACGCGATGCCGGTGTCGCAGTTCGACAAGGACGACGTCGAAGCCGTCGGGCTGGTCAAGTTCGACTTCCTGGGCCTGCGCAACCTCACGATCATCAAGCTCGCGCTCGATTACGTCGAGCGCCTCACGGGCGAGCGCCCGGACCTCAACGCATTGCCCTTCACCGATCCGGCCGCCTACCAGATCCTCAAGGACGCCAACACCACGGCGATCTTCCAGGTCGAATCGGACGGCATGAAGAAGCTGCTGAAGAAGCTCGCCCCCGACCGCTTCGAGGACATCATCGCGGTACTCGCGCTCTATCGTCCCGGGCCGCTCGGCTCGGGCATGGTCGACGACTTCATCCTGCGCAAGAAGGGCCAGCAGGAGATCGACTACTTCCATCCGGATCTGAAAGCCTGCCTGGAGCCGACCTACGGCGTCATCGTGTACCAGGAACAGGTGATGCAGATCAGCCAGATCATCGGCGGCTATACCCTGGGCGGCGCCGACATGCTGCGCCGTGCGATGGGCAAGAAGAAGCCCGAGGAGATGGCCAAGCACCGCGCCACGATCGCGGAAGGGGCGCAGGAGAAGGGCTACGACCCACAGCTGGCCGAACAGCTCTTCGATCTGATGACCAAGTTTGCCGAGTACGGCTTCAACAAGTCGCACACGGCGGCCTACGCGGTCGTCACCTATCACACGGCCTGGCTCAAGGCTCATCACTGTGCGGCCTTCATGGCGGCGACGATGTCCGCCGACCTGGACAACACCGACACGATCCGGATCTTCTACGAGGATGCGGTGGCCAACGGACTGACGGTGTTGCCGCCCGACGTCAATGCCTCGGACTACCGTTTTGTGCCGGTCGACCGGGAAACCATCCGCTATGGCCTCGGGGCGGTCAAGGGCGCCGGGGAGCCGGCGGTCCGCTCCATCCTCGCGGCGCGCGAGGACGGCGGCCCGTTTCGCGACCTGTTCGATTTCTGCGAGCGGGTCGATCGCCGTGCGGTCAATCGCCGCGTTGTCGAGGCCCTGGTGCGGGCGGGAGCGTTCGACACCCTCGAGGCCGATCGCGCACGCCTCCTCGCGTCGGTCGGGCTGGCCATGGAGGCGGCCGAACAGGCGGCGGCCAACGCCCTGCAGGGCGGCCTGTTCGATGCGATTCCCGAGGCGGCGGGCGAACCCCCGCAGTACGTAGCAGTTCGTTCGTGGAACGAGCGCGAGCGCCTCAAGGAGGAAAAAACCGCGATCGGTTTCTTCCTGTCGGGACATCCGTTCGACACGTACCGCTCGGAAGTGCTGCGATTCCTGCGCCGGACGCTGGCACAACTCGAGCCGTCGCGTGAGCCGACGCTGCTGGCCGGCGTGGTCATGGAGACGCGCACGAAAATGGGCAACCGCGGCAAGATGGCCTTCGTGCAACTCGACGATGGAACGACCCCGCGCGAGGTGGCGCTCTATTCCGAGGTGCTCGAAGCGGCGCGCGGAAAAGTCGTCGTCGACGAGGTCCTGGTCGTCGAGGGGCGGATCAGCAACGACGAGTTCTCCGGGGGCTTGCGTATCGTCGCCGACAAGGTGCTGACCTTGGGCGAGGCGCGCAGCCGCTTTCAGGGCGCGCTGCACTTGCGCATCAACGGCGAGGTCGCCGAATCCGGCGGAGCCGCGGCAAGCGCCGAGCGCCTGGCGTCGTTGTTGAAGCCGTTCCGGGATGGGCAATCGCGTGTGCAGGTCCGCTACTGCAACGCTGCGGCGGAGGCCGATCTGCCCTTCGGAGAGGGCTGGCGGGTGCGCCTCGACGACGCGCTCCTCGACAGTCTGCGCGAGTGGTTGCCGCCCGAGGCCGTGTCGGTCGAATACCCGCGCTGACGGCGGGCGCTGCCAGGATCAGACGGTCGGGCGCAGCGAAAAGAGGCCCGGCTCGGGTGCTTCGGCTTCCGTGACGTCGAGCCGCTCCACCCGGGCGGCCGGCGGACCCGTCCTCGCCCATTCGATGAACTCGGTTACGGCATGCTCCGGGCCGCAGACGACGGCCTCGACTTCGCCGCCCAGGCGGTTCCGGACCCATCCATGCAGGCCCAGACGCAACGCTTCGGTCTGCGCGCTGGCGCGGTAATACACCCCTTGAACGCGTCCGACCACCATCAGGTGGCGTGTGATGTGACCCGGATCCCGTTGTGTCGTCATCGAATCCTCCGGTTTCATGGTGTCGGTCAATGCCGAACGGATATCGCAGCAGTCAGCGTGGATCCGCCGGGATTATACCCACGTGACAGAAGGGCGCGAAGGGCTGTGCCAGGTCGGGAAATTGGAGCGGTTCAAGAGGTTCGAATGAGAATAGTTGAATCTCAAATCGAATCGCTGCGTCGTTGACGAATATCAAAAGTCTGACCCTTGGAAGTCGTTAATTTCCTACTCCATAAGGGTTAGGTGCGTCCTGACCGACGAGCTTCGGTCGACCGAAGCCAAACGAATGAGAACAGCAGGCTGAGCGGACGCAGATCCGCCGGTGTGGATACCTCGACGAGAGAATGCGAGCCGAGACGCGCCAGTGACGGGTCGTGCGGACCAGTGGGAGCGGGAAGATCCCTCTGCATGACCCGTGCGATTCGGCCCGCATGGATGGAGTACCCGCAGCCATGACGAAGCGAGCGGGCTTCCGGAAGCGGTACCACGAAAAAGGGGGAAAACATGAGTGTGGATTTGAATCGCATCCTGCGATGGGTGCCGGCCGTCCTGTTGGGCGCGGCATTGCTTGGAGGCGGCGGCACTGCGTTCGCGCAGGGTTCGGGCGACCGGGAAGACCTGGTCATGACCGGGGACGCCGCCTGTACGCGCTGTCACGACGATGGGGACGAATTCCCGGTGCTGGCGGTCGCCAAGACGCGCCACGCGACCGCGGCCGACGGACGCACGCCGACGTGCACGAGTTGCCACGGTGACAGCGAACGCCATATCCGCAACCTCCGCGAGGCCGACGAAACCAGCCGGCCGAAACCCGACCGCAACTTCGCAGGCCAGATCCTCACCGCGCCGGCCGACGACCTCGTCGATCGCTACTTCGGCCGCTCGGGCAAGGGCTCGACCACGCCGGTCGAAGAGCGCAACCAGGTCTGCCTCGACTGCCATCAAGGCGGAAAGCGCATCCACTGGCAAAACGGCCTGCACGCCAATCGCGACGTGGCCTGCACCTCCTGCCACGTGATCCATACCCAGCACGACAAGGTCGTGCGCGACAAGCAGGCGCAGAACGAGGTGTGCTTCAGCTGCCACACCGAGCAGCGCGCGCAGGTCAATCGCCCGTCGCACCACTCGATCCGCGACGGCCAGGTGGCGTGCTCCGACTGCCACAACCCGCACGGCACCGCCGGCGAGAAGATGCTCGTGCGCGACAGCGTCAATGCCACCTGCTACACCTGCCACATGGAAAAGCGCGGCCCGTTCATCCACAGCCACCAGCCGGTGACCGAGGACTGCACGATCTGCCACAACCCGCACGGCACCGTGAATGACAACCTGCTCAAGGTGCGCTCGCCGTTCCTGTGCCAGCAGTGCCACGAGGCGTCCGCTGGACCGGGTGGTCACCAGACCGTTGTCCCTGATCTTGCGAGTGCCACCTATCCAAGGTTGGGTTCGATGGCTCGTGGGTGCCTGAACTGTCACACGAACATCCACGGCTCGAACAATCCGATGGATTCGAGCAACGCGCGTTCGCTGCGCCGCTGACCAGGGAGGACATGAAGATGAATACGCTGAAAAGTGTACGTACGGTTGGACTGACCGTCATCGCCGCCTCGCTCGCAGCGGCGTTCGGAACAGCCCAGGCGAACTGGGAGTTCGACAGCGAGGAGGAATCGCTGGCCTACCACAGCCGTCCGGAGAGTATGGTGCGCTTCGGCCTGGGCTACCTGAACGAGGATGCGGCGCGTTTTGGCCAATTCACCGGCCTGGACGACATGGGCCTGTATGCGATCGGCGAGGTGCGCTTGGTCAAGCTGGATGATGCGACGGGTACCTGGATGCGCCTGGATGGACGCAACCTGGGCCTGGAGAGCCGCAACCTGCGTTTCGAGCACGAGGCGCAAGGCAACTGGCGCTACATCGTCGACTACCGAAAGTCCCCACGCCGCTCACCCTACACGGTCAATACCGGGTTGGCAGGAATCGGATCGGACAGTGTTCAGATCAACGGACGCCCCCTCCGGGACACCAGTCTGAAGACCGTGCGTGAGAGCGTGGGGTTGGCCGGGGAGAAAATTCTGGCCCGTGGTTTCGACCTGAAGGTGAACTTCAAGCACGAAACCAAGAAGGGTGAGCGGATGTTTGGTCGTCAAGGGCCAAACTTCCTTGCCGAACCGATCGACCACGAGATGCGTCAGGTCGATGTGGTGCTGGGCTATACAGGGGAGCGGTTGCAACTCTCCGGTGGTTACTACGGGTCGTTCTTCCGCAACGGCGGCAATGCGCTGTGGGTCGATCGCGCAACGCAGAACGCGGGCGCCTTCAGCCCGATCTCGCTCTCCCCGGACAACCAGGCGCACCAGTTCCACCTGGCAGGCGGCTACAGTTTCACGCCGACCACGCGTGGCAACTTCAAGGTGTCGCGATCGGTGGCCACGCAGAACGACCGCTTCATGGAGCTGTTCCCGGGGCAGAACAACATCTCGGAGCGCACCAATCTGGGTGGCAAGGTCGTGACCACGTTGGCGCAAGCGGGGATTTCGGCGCGGCCGACCTCGGACCTGAGCGTGCGCGCGAACCTCAAGTACGAGGATCGTGACGACAAGACTCCCGTGGTTCAGTATTACGTTCCGGGCGCCACGGCGACCAGTGACGGGTCCAATCATCGTCGAGATTTCCGGCAACTGAAGGGTAACGTGGAGGCAAGCTACCGGTTGCCCGAAAACTTCCGCCTGACCGGTGCGGTGGAGTACGACAAGCGCACACGCAACACGCAGGACGTACGTAGCGTGAGCTTCCGTCGCAACACGGAAGAGATCGCTTATCGGCTGGCTTTGAGTCGCTCGCTGTCGCAGACGCTCAACGGGTCGATCGCCTACGTACGGAGCGAACGGGACGGTTCACGGTTCAAGACCAACGAGCGTCTGGATGGCAGTACGATCCCCAACATGAACCTGGTCGCTCCGCTGCACTTGGCAGACCGTGATCGCGACACGATACGGCTGCGCTTAGACTGGATGCCGACAGAAGCTCTGTCGCTGGCGTTCCTGGGTGATGTCTCCCGTGACAAGTACAGTGGCCGCGAACTGGGGCCGCACAAGCGGCGCGCGAACTTCCTGTCGGTTGATGCATCCTACGCCATCTCGTACGACTGGCAGGCGCACGCATGGTTTACGCGAGACACGTCGCGTGCGATCAACCGCACGGGTACGGATGCAGTCCGCTGGCAAGCCAATTTGCGAACAGCAGGCGATGCTTTGGGTGCTGGACTCCGTGGCAGAGCGACTGAGCGTCTTGAAGTCGGTGCCGACTTCCAGTACTCCCGAGATCGCAGCACCTTTGGTCTCAGTTCGGCGGAAGATCTGCCCAAGGTCAAGTACTCCCTGGCTAGCCTGAAACTGTCCGCCAAGTATGCGATGCAGCGTGATCTGGCCCTGCGTTTTGACGTGATCCACGACCGCTGGCGCACCAACGATTGGATGTGGCAAGGCTGGACCTATGCCGACGGCACAACGGTCAACCAGGATCGCAAGCAAAACGCCACCTTCGTGGGCGTCTCGGTTCAGTACAACTGGCGCTGAAACCCGCAGCACGCAAGCGGCCCGCCGATTCCCCCGGCGGGCCGTTTTCTTTGCTCGCGAGATCTTTCCAGCGCCAGCCGGAACGCGGCCGTGATGCCTGACCACTTCCTCGGTAGGGGTTTTCAGGGCTGAATGAGGTAGTATCCGACGTACGCAACTGGTGCAACGGGCATCACAAGGCTCGGTACCGTGCGGATCGGGGGGCGAGGGTGGCCGAACGAGGAAGGGAAGGCGCGCAGCGGCGGCCTGCACTGGCCGTGCTCTGGTTCTGGCTGGTGGCGGCGATCGTGCTCGCCGTTTCGGCCACGCTGACCCTTTGGGATGCACGGACCCGGCAGATCGCTGCGGCCGAGCGCAATCTCGAAGCGCTCAGCCGCATCCTCTCGGAACAGACGACCCGTACCTTCCAGAGCGTGGACCTGATCCTGCAAGGCACGGCTGAACGACTCGCGCACCTGACGCTTGCGGACACGCCGGAGATGGCTGCGGAGGTGAATACGCTGCTCGGTGCCCGGATTTCGGGTGCGACCCAGGTCCGATCGCTGTTCGTGGTCGGGCTCGACGGGCGGATCCGCTATTCGGCACTGGCCTCCCCGATCGGCATCCCGGTCGAGGACCGCGACTATGTTCTTGCCCACCGGGAAAACCGTGTGTCGGGGCTCTTCATCGGTGCGCCGGTCCGGAACCGGGTCGATGGAGAGTGGTCGATCTTCGTCAGCCGACGCCTGTCGGATGACGGCGGTGCTTTCGCTGGCGTGGTGGCCGCATCGGTTCCGTTGAGCTACTTCAACACGCTGTACAGTTCGGTCAAACCGCTGGAGGGCAGTGCGATCGCGCTGTTTCGTCGCGATGGGGCGCTTTTGTACGGCGAACCGCCGTTCGGCGAGGAACTGGCGACGGGCTGGTCGGCTGCGGAGGGCGAGCCGTGGGCCGGGCTGGCAAGTGCGGTACCGCAGTCGGTCGTACGCATGACCGGTACCGTGCCACGAATCGTTGCAACCGGCGTGGTCGAAGGTTTTCCGCTGGTGACGATGATCGCGCTGAGCGAACATAGCGCACTCGAAACATGGCGGGACCAGGCCGCGATGATCGTGGCCGGACTGGTCGGGGTCATCGTGTTGCTGGGCGTGGCGGCCTGGGCGTTTGCGCGCGAACTGGTGCGCGAGGAATCCCTCGCCCAGTCTCTGCGGGAAAGCGAGGCGCGGTTGCAGGGCATCATCAGCACGGCCATGGATGCGGTCGTGACGATGGATGACAGTGGCCGTATCGTGCTGTTCAACCCTGCCGCGGAGCGGATGTTCGGTTGTCCCGCAAAAGAGGCCCTCGGGAGCCGGCTGGACCGGTTCATCCCCGAGCGCTTTCGCGGGGCGCACCGGGACCATGTCTCGCGTTTCGGGCAGAGCGGGGAAATGGCACGGTCCAAGGAGACCCGTTCGGAGATTGTCGCGCTTCGTGCCGACGGAGAGGAACTGGTGGTGGACGCTTCGATCTCCCAGGTCGATGCTTCGGGCCGAAAGCTCTATACGGCCGTTCTGCGCGACATCACCGCCCGCCTCGAGCGGGAGGAGGCACTCCGGCAGTCCAATCGCCAGTTGCGGGAACTGTCGGCTGCAATGGAGTCGATTCGGGAGGAGGAACGTACGAGAATCGCCCGGGAACTCCACGATGACCTGGGACAGCAACTGACTGGCTTGCGGATGAACCTGTCGTGGATACGCAACCGGTTGCGCACGGACCAGCCGGAATTGCTGGACAAGGTCCTGGCGCTGCAAAAGCAGATCGACATGGCGGTTGGATCGGTCCGGCGAATTACCGCGGAGTTACGCCCGCTGATGCTCGACGATCTCGGCCTGTTTGCCGCGGTGAACTGGCTTGTCGAGGATGTCGAGAAGAAGACGGGGCTGGAGTTCGACCTTGTGCTCGATGAGGTCGAGCCGGAACTCGACGAAGAGACGGCGAGTGCTCTGTTTCGCATCCTTCAGGAGTCCCTGACGAATGTGGTGCGCCATGCTGAAGCTTCCGGCGTTCAAGTCAGTCTCATGCGGTCCGAAGCGCAACTGGTGCTGAAGGTGGTGGATGACGGACGCGGCATGGAGCCTGCGGACCGGTCCAAACCCCGCTCCTTCGGCTTGATCGGGATTCGGGAGCGGGCATACATTCTTGGTGGAAGCGTTCGCATCGAGAGCGAGCCGGATCGAGGGGTCACGATCGAAGTTGCCGTTCCTGTCCCCGTTCAGCATCCGGAAACGGAGGAGCATCGAACATGAAACGTGTCCTGATCGCCGACGATCATGCCATCATCCGGGATGGCTTGAAGATGATTCTTGCCGATGCCGAAGACCTGGAGGTTGCCGGTGAGGCCGCGGACGGTCACGAGGTGCTTGCGAAAGTCAGGGAGGCGGACTGGGATATCCTGATTCTCGATATCTCGATGCCCGGCAAGAACGGCCTCGAACTGGTCAAGCTGATCAAGGGCGAGAAACCGCGCCTGCCGATCCTGATCCTGACCATGCACGAGGAAGGGCAATACGCGCTGCGTGCCCTGCGTGCCGGGGCGTCAGGATACGTCACCAAGAACAACGACTCGGAACACCTGATCGCCGTCATCCGGAAGATTGTCGGAGGGGGAGTTTATCTGAGCCCCACGATGGCCGAACAACTGGCACGTGAGCTGATTCCCGGGGGCGTCGAGGGCGACCCGCATACGAAACTGTCGGACCGCGAGTATCAGATCTTCCAGATGCTCATTGCAGGCAAGGGGATCACCGAGATCGCAAACGATCTGTCGGTTAGCGTCAAGACGGTCAGCACGCACAAGACCCGCATCATGGCGAAAATGCACCTCTCGAGCCTTTCGGATCTGATCCGCTATGCGATCGATCACGACCTGCTTGATTACTTGCCCAATGCCCGCTAGGACGAACGGGGTGTCACGCCAGCGCTCCCGGTGTGTGCGAATGGGCAGGAGTCGGCCGTCGTAGGAAGATTCCGCACGCGAATCCGTTCCGCAATTCGATGAGCAGCCTGCGGAAACGGCTGAAGCTGGACGGAAGAGCGGGTCCATTCTTCCTACGCGGGATCAAGTTCCAGGTTGCCGGCATGCTCTCTTCCCCGTTCGCAAGGCGGACAGCCGCGATATGCATGCGATGAAACCCGGTATCGGTGCCCTGGTTCTGGCGCGATAGCCACCTTTCCGATTCCGCAGTCATTCGGCCGGCATCTCCGGGTCGAATGTTCTCCGCTCGCTTCCAAAAACATGGACATCCGTCGAACGGACGAGTCCGTACGACGGAGGTCCATACGCTTACGTCATTGACGGGTCGGAACATTCCTACAGAGCCATCTCCATTCCGACAAGAAGTTTAAGCCCGTTCCGATTTTTTTTTGCACTGCAGAAGACGACACTTTCTCCCCAGGATGAGGCGTGATCGAAGATCCGCCCGAACGATGCAAGTGGCTCGGAATGGGTGATGACCCCGCCCGCGAGCCGACCGGACTTCAAACGAGCTGTAGGAGATGTCGTCATGAACAAGTTGTCGCTGGTGGCTGTTGCATTGATCGTTCTCGGTGCAAACCAGCCCGTCGAGGCGGTCGATGCACGGGCGGCGCAGAATGTACTACGTCAGGACAAGTGCATGACCTGTCATGCGGTGGACCGGAAGAAGGACGGACCATCGTTCAAGGAAGTTGCTGAAAAGTATCGTGCTAAGGCGGATGCGGAGGCGGCACTGACCCGCCACATCTCCGAACCCAGCATGGTCGAGGTGGACGGGCAGGAAGAGGAGCACGGAACCGTATCGACGATCGATCCGGATGTCATCAAGAATGTGGTGCATTGGATCATGTCGCTCTGAACGGTGCCGATCATGATCAGGGAGAAATTCAGGAAGCTGACCGGCTGGCTGGGGCAACGTTCGCCGTGGCTCCTGC
>JBJHDM010000082.1:0-11290 GCA_050486545.1 Rhodocyclaceae bacterium
GTTGCAGCGGCGCAGCGACGATGCCCCGGTCGCGCCCGACACGCGGGTGTGGCTCGGCGACACGATGGGCGAGATGTTCGCGTACTACGCGGCCGCGGATGCCGCCCTGCTGGGCGGAAGCTGGCTGCCCTTCGGCGGTCAGAACCTGATCGAGGCCTGCATCGTGGGCACGCCGGTCGTCGTCGGCCCGCACACCTTCAACTTCAGCCTCGTGGCGGAGCAGGCAGTCGAATGCGGGGCGGCCCTGCGCGCAGCGGATGTGCCGGAAGGCATGAGGATCGCGCTGGATTTGCTGAGCGACCCGGAAAACCGCGAACGAGCCGGCGCCGCCGGCAGAAGCTTCGCGACGGCACACCGCGGCGCGACCGCCTGGACGATGGAGATCGTCGAGCGGATCTTTGCTCCCGGCACGGGCGCGGCAGCGCCCGAAAACTGATCCTTGCCGGATGGACCGGCAAGGAACGACCTGCCCGGTTCCTCAGTCCCCGAGCAACGTATTGACGATCCGCAGGTCTTCCTCGTCGAGCGTGCCGGCGGCGGCCTTGAGGCGCAGTTGGGCAAGCAGGGTTTCGTAGCGGGCGCCGGCCAGTTGCTGGCGGGTTTCCGCGAGCTGGCTCTGGGCGTTGAGGACGTCGATATTGATGCGCACGCCGACTTCATAACCGAGGCGATTGGCTTCGAGGGCCGACAGCGAGGAGACCTCGGCAGCCTCCAGCGCCTTGATGCGCGCCATGCCACTGGTTACGCCCAGATAGGCCTGGCGCGCGGCCAGTGCGGCCTCGCGGCGGGCGCTTTCGAGATCGAAATCCGACTTGACCTTGAGTGCGGCGGTCTCGCGCTCGACCGAGGAGATCGCGCCGCCCGCGTACAGCGGGACGTTGAGCTGCAGGCCGATCATGGTGGCATCGGTGCGCGGCCCAAGGGCGTTGTTCTGGCGGCGGGACTGGGTCTGGCTGGCGACGAGGTCGACGGTTGGATAATGGCCGGCACGGCTGCGATCGACCTCGCGCGAGGCGATCTCGCGCACGATGTGCTGCAACTGGACGCCGTAGCCCCCCAACTCGGCCGCCGAAACCCAGTCTTCCGGATTGTCCGGCACAGGCGCCGCGAGCTCGGTGCCGACACGCAGGCCGGCAAGCGGTTCGGGTGAACGGCCGATGATCTGTGCAAGGGCATGGCGGCGCACGTCGAGTTCACTCTGCGCCGCGATCTCCTGCGCGACGGCGAGATCGAAGCGGGACTGCGCTTCATGGACGTCAGTGATCGTGACCGTGCCGACCTCGAAGCTGGTGCGGGCGATCTCGAGCTGCTCGGCGGCGGCGGTGCGCAATTGCACGATCGCATCGAGGGCATCCTGCGCGTTCAGGACGTTGAAGTAGGCCTCCGACACGCGCAGGATGAGATCCTGGCGGGCGAGTTCGAACTGCACTTCGGCCAGTTCGGTCTGCAGCGCCCCTTGCTCGGCGGCGATGCGATTCTGCATGCGGAACACCGGCTGGGTGAGCTGCACGCCCCAGCTGTGACTGTTGTAGGTGGCGCTGGACTGCCCGCTCGGATCGACGCGGTTGCGGCTGAGGTTGGCCGAGCCCCCGATGCTGGGCAGCAGTCCGGCGCGCGCCTGGACGGTGCGCTCCTGCCCGGCAATGAAGTCCTGCCGCGCCGCGGCGAACCGGGAGTCGTTGAGCACGGCCTGGTTGTAGATCTCCAGCAGGTCGGCCGACCACACCAGTGCGGGGAACAGGCCGGCCAGAAGTGTTGCCGCGATGCGCTTCATGCGAGACTCCGTTTCAGTATTTGGGCATGAGCGGGTCGACCTGCGACGCCCAGCCGGCGACGCCTCCCGCGAGATTGATCACCTTGCGAAACCCCTGGTATTCGAGAAAGGCGCCGACCCTGGCGCTGCGTATGCCGTGGTGGCAAACGACTACGATCTCGGACTCCGGGTCGAGTTCCCCGAGGTGTATCGGGACCGATCCCATCGGCATGAGTCGCGACCCCTCGATCCTGCAGACTTCGAACTCCCACGGCTCGCGCACGTCGAGCAGCACCGGGCGCGGCCGGGTCGGATCGGAAAGCCAGTCGGAGAGTTCGGTCGGGGTGACTTCGCGCATGGGTCGATCAGAAGTGGAAATCGTCCTTGCGCTGGGTGTTCTTCAGCATCGGCACGACGGTCTCGAAGACGTCCTCGGAGCGGAACTGCCCCTCGGCCACGCAGGTGATCAGCCGTGCCTTCATCACTGGAGCCTCGCCCACGAAGGCGAACAGCCGGCCACCGACCGCGAGCTGCTCGAGCACGGCCTGCGGCACCACCGGCACACCGCCAGAAATGACGATGACGTCGTAGGGCGCACGGCACGGCAGGCCCAGGGCGCCGTCGGCTTCCTTGACGGTGACGTTCTGGACGCCGTAGCGGTCCAGGTTGTCGGCCGCGAGCTGTACCAGCTCGGGTTCGATGTCGATCGTGCGCACCCAGTCCGCCCGCGCGGCCAGCAGCGCGGCGAAGTAGCCCGAACCGGCACCGATCTCCAGCACCGAATCCGAGCGGTTGAGCTTGAGGGCCTGCAGCACCTTGCCCTCGATCACCGGCTTGAGCATGACCTGGCCGCAGCCGATCGGGATCTCGACGTCCGCGAAGGCGAGATTGCGGTGCTCGGCAGGCACGAATTCCTCGCGCCGGATCGTCATCAGAAGCTCGAGCACGTCCTGATCCAGAACCTCCCAGGTGCGGATCTGCTGCTCGACCATGTTGAAACGGGCTTGTTCGTAGTTCATCGTCTTGCGTCCTGACAGTATATTAGCGCAATCTTATTCATTCCACGACCGGGCCGATTGGCGCAAATCCGGCAACCTATGATTCTAGCGCACTCACACCGCCCCGATGCGGCACTGCGCAATCGCGATCCTCCGCCCGAACCACCGAACGTCCGGCAGGTCATCGGCGCACCCGGAACCATGCCGCGTACAGCGCGGGGAGGAACATCATCGTCAGCAGCGTGGCGATCGTGAGGCCCCCCATGATCGCCACGGCCATCGGACCGAAGAAGGCACTGCGCGACAGCGGGATCATCGCGAGGATGGCCGCCGCGGCCGTCAGCATGATCGGCCGGAAGCGGCGCACGGTGGATTCGACGATCGCCTCCCATTCGCCCCGGCCGCCCTCGAGATCCTGGCGGATCTGGTCGACGAGGATCACCGAGTTGCGCATGATCATGCCCGACAAGGCGATCGTGCCGAGCATCGCGACGAAGCCGAAGGGCTGGTTGAACAGCAGCAGGAAGGCGGTCACCCCGATCAGGCCCAGCGGTGCGGTGAGCACGACCATTGCGACGAGCGAGAAGCGTTGCAGCTGCAACATCAGCACGGTGAGCACGGTCAGGACGAACAGCGGAATGCCGGCGGCGACCGAGCTGCCGCCCTTGGCGCTTTCCTCGACCGAACCGCCAACGTCCAGGCGATAGCCGAGCGGAAGCGCGCTGCGGATCGCTTCGATCTCGCCGGCCAGTTGCGACACGACCACGGCGGGCTGGGTCCGCCCATACAGGTTCGCACGCACGGTCACGGTGGGAATGCGGTCGCGCCGCCAGATGACGCCTTGTTCGAACCCGGCCTCGACGGTCACGACCTGGGCGAGTGGGACGCTGCGCCCATTGCCAAGGGGGATGGCGAGATCGGACAGCAGGCCGAGATGCGCGCGCTCGGATTGCGCCCCGCGCAGCACGACGTCGATGGTCTCGGTGCCTTCCCGGAACTGCGTCACCGTGCGCCCCTGGAGCGAGGTGTCGAGCAGAGCCGCAAGCTCCTGGCTCGAGAGCCCGAGCAGGCGGGCCTTTTCCTGGTCGATGCGCAGGCGGACCTGTTTGGATGGCTCTTCCCAATCCAGGTGGACGTTGGAGAGATGCGGATTGGCGCGCAGCACGCCAGCCACGTCCTGTGCGATCCGGCGCAGTTCGTCGAAATCCTGTCCGCTGACCCGGTACTGGAGGGGGAACCCCACCGGTGGGCCGTTTTCCAGGCGATTGACGACGCCGATCAGTTCGGCCGGAGACTCCTCGAAGAGGCGGATGAGACGCGCCCGCAGCGCTTCGCGCTCTGGCGAACCGCGCGTCAGGATCACGAACTGGGCGAAGCTCGTCTGCGCAAGCTGCTGGTCGAGCGGCAGGTAGAAGCGCGGACTGCCCCCGCCGACCCACGCGACGTAGTTCTCGATGCCGTCCTGCTCGTCGAGAAACACCTCGATGCGCTCGACCGCGGCCTGGGTCGCATGGTGCGACGCCCCTTCGGCCAGCCGCAGGTCGACGACGAGTTCGGGCCGGGTCGAGTCGGGAAAGAACTGTTGCGGCACGAAGCGCACGAACACGGCGAGCGATCCGACGAAGACCGCCAGGGTCAGTACGATCACCCACCAGCGATGCTGGACGCAGCCGTTCACCAGTGCGCGGAACCGCGTGTAGAACGCCGTGTGGTAGATCGCGTACTCGTCGTGCTGCTCATGCGCCCGGGCCGCCCGCTCGGCCATCCTGCGCCCGGCCTGCGGCGAGAAGCGCGACACGAGGCGCGCCATCAGCGTCGGCCTGCCGTTCTTCGCGGCGAAATCCGGCAGCAGGTGGTAGCCGAGGTAGGGCACGAACAGCACCGCCGCCACCCACGACACCAGCAGCGCGATGACCGTGACCTGGAAGATCGATCGGGTGTACTCTCCGGTGGCCGATGCGGCCAGCGCGATCGGCAGGAACCCTGCCGCGGTCACGAGCGTGCCGGACAGCATCGGCATCGCGGTCGACACGTAGGCGAAACTGGCTGCACGCACGCGGTCCCAGCCCTGCTCCATCTTGGTCGCCATCATCTCGACGGCGATGATCGCGTCGTCGACCAGCAGGCCCAGCGCGATGATCAGTGCCCCGAGCGAGATCTTGTGCAGCCCGATGTCGAGCAGGTGCATGAACAGGAAGGTGATCGCGAGCACCACCGGGATGATCACGAGCACCACCACGCCCGTGCGCAGCCCGAGCGAGAGCAGGCTGACGGCCATGACGATGATCACCGCCTCGGCCAGCACCTTGACGAACTCGTTGATCGAGCGCTTGACCGCGAGCGGCTGGTCGGCCACGCGCTCGAGCTGAAGCCCGACCGGCAACTGCGCTTCGATGCGCTCGACCGCCGTGTCCAGATGGCGACCGAGGGCGAGGATGTCGCCGCCCTCGCGCATCGACACGCCGATGCCGAAGGCCTGCTGCCCCATGTAGCGCATGCGTTCGCGCGGCGGATCGACGAAGCCCCGCCGCACGTCGGCGACGTCGCCGAGACGGAAGCTGCGGTCGCCGGCCCGGATCACGGTATCGCGGATCGCATCGAGGTCTTCGAAGGCGCCCGAAGGCCTGAGCCAGACGCGCTCGTCGGCGGTTTCGAAGAATCCCGCCCCACTCATCGCGTTGCGCCCCGCCAGTGCCGCGGCGAAGTCGCGCACGTCCAGTCCTAAGGTGGCCAGGCGCGTGTTGGACAGCTCGACATACACGCGCTGCGGCTGCTCGCCGAAGAAGCTGACCTTGGCCACGTCCGGAACACGCAGCAGCTCGCCACGGATGGCCTCGGCATAGCGCTTGAGCTCGGCCTCGTCGAATCCTTCTCCGACCAGTGCGAAGATGTTGCCGTAGGTGTCGCCGAACTCGTCGTTGAAGCTCGGGCCGATCACCCCTTGCGGGAGGGTGTGGCGGATGTCTCCGATCTTCTTGCGCACCTGGTACCAGACCTCGGGGATCGCGCGCGGGTGCACCGAGTCGCGCACCATGAAGAACACCATCGACTCGCCCGGGCGCGAATAGCTGCGCACGAAATCCCCTTCGGCGACCTCCTGCAACTTGCGCTCGATCTTGTCCGTGACCTGCTCGGCGATCTCGGCGGCGCTGGCGCCGGGCCATTCGGTACGCACGACCATGAGCTTGAAGGTGAACGGCGGATCCTCGGACTGCCCGAGCTGCGTATACGAAAAGAGGCCGATCGCGGTCAGCACGACCAGCGCGTACAGCACCAGCGACTGATGGTTCAGCCCCCATTCGGATGCGTTGAAACGGCTCATCGGGACAGATCCAGCGCCACCGGCGCGCGGTCTGTCACCGCCCGGACGGTTTCGCCCGGCACCAGCCGGTGCACGCCGGCGATGACGATCCGGGCACCGGGATCCAGCCCGGCTCCGACCAGCACGCCATCTTCGCGCAATCCGCGCACCTCGACTTCGACCGGTGTGACGCGGGATTGCGCATCGACGACCCACACCACCGAACGGCCGTCGATCGCGGTGACCGCGGTCAGCGGCAGCAAGCGCTCCGAGTTCGTCCGGGACGGGAAGACCACGTGCGCCGTAGCACCCAGTGGCAGCGCATCGGCTGCGTCGGCGACGCGCACGCGCACGGCGTAGGTTCGGGTCGCGGGATCGGCCGCGGGAGCGACCTCGCGGACGGTCGCCGCAAAGCCTTGCCGGGCATCCGACCAAGGACGCACCATGGCGGCCTGCCCTGGCGAAACCTCGCGAATCCGGCTCTCGGGAACATGGATCTGCACTTCACGCTCGCCGTGCCGTGCCAGCCGCAAGGCCGGCTGGCCCGCCGCGAGCACCTGCCCGACCTCCGCGCCAATCTCCAGGACGATCCCGTCGTGGTCGGCGCGCAGCGTCGAATATTCGGCCTGGTTCGCCGCGGCCGCAGCCTGCGCACGTGCCTGCCGCAGGCGCGCTTCGGCGGCCTCCTTCGCGGTCCGGCGCGCGTCGAGCGCCGATTCGCTGATGAAACCGGCCTCGCGCAGTTCCGCACCGCGCCGGAGTTCCGCGACGGCCAGCGCGAGATCCGCCTCGGCCGCCGCCCGCTGCGCCCGCGCCGCGGCGGCAGCCAGTTCCACGTCCTGCGGGTCGATGCGCATCAGCACCTCGCCGGCCCGCACCCGTGAGCCGGCATCGACACGGCGTTCGACGAGCTTTCCGCCGACGCGAAACGCCAGATCGCTCTCGTGGCGGGCACGGACATCGCCTGCATACACCCGCGTGGTTTCGACGGCCTCCGATGGCGCAGACTGCACGAGCACGGCCCGTGGGGGTGCGCTTGGCGGCGGGGCCTCGGAACACGCGGAAAGCAGCGCCAGGGCCAGCAGTGCGAGCGGCAGTCTCATGGCTGTCCTCCCGGGGCGTTGCGATCGACGCCGAGGCCGTTCATGACGAGATCGAAATAGCTTTCGAGATAGCGGTCGGCATCGACGTCATGACCGCAGCACGAACCGAAGGAGTGACGCCACAGGGCCAGGTGCAACAGCGGCGAAATGAGAACGCGGCAAATGATTTCATCATCGACGGACCGGAACACGCCCTGCTCCACACCGCGCCGGACCGCCTGGCGGATCAGACGCTGCCCGCGATGGATCACCGCTTCGTGGTAGTAGGCGGCCACCTCGGGAAAGTTGCGCGCTTCGGAAAGCATCAGCTTGGGCACGCCGCCCAGTTCGGTGTTGCCGATACGCTCCCACCAACCGAACAGGATCGCGCGCAACAGGCCCACGGGATCGTCGGGATACGTATCGAGCAGCGCTTCGCCCTGTTCGATGACCGGCAGCACGCCTTCGGCGATGACCGCCCGAAACAGCGCTTCCTTGCTGTCGAAGTACAGGTACAGGGTGCCCTTGGACACCCCCGCGCGGGCCGCGACCTCGTCCAGCCGCGTCGCCGCAAAGCCTTTCTCGACGAACAGCGACAACGCCGCCGCCGTCAGCTCCTGCGGCCGCGCCTCCTTGCGCCGGCGGCGCGGGGCAGCGCGTGTCGGCGTCGTACTCATGCGGCCTCCGGACGCAAGGTACGGCCACGGATGGATTCCGCCTGCCCGTAAAAGGGCGTTGCGCAGACACTCATGACTGACCCACTAATAACTGACTGGTCAGTAATTTACTACTGCAGCGCTCGATGCACAAGCGGGATGCGCCGTTTCCACGAACGCATGAAATCCATCCCGACAAAAGGCCGGTGAAACACCGCAGGGCCCGCCTTCTTCAGATTCACTTGCACTGGCGAAACAAAAGTGAGTAAATACTCACTCACTTTCATTCTCCTCACAGGAGCTTCTGTTGAGCCCGAAGCACCTTCCCGCGGACGAGCGCCGCACGGTCACCGTGGAGACCGTCGTGCGGCTGGCCGGCGAGCGCAATCCGAGCGAGATCACCACCGCGGCGATCGCCGAGCGCATGAACCTGACCCAGGGAGCGTTGTTCCGCCATTTTCCGACCAAGGATGCCCTGTGGCAGTCGGTCATGGAGTGGGTGGCCGAGCGGCTGATGGCGCGCATCGAACGCGCCACGCGCAAGGCCACGGGTCCGGTCGCCGCCCTCGAGGCGATGTTCATGGCCCACGTCGAGTTCGTCATCGAGCACCCGGGCGTGCCGCGCATGATGTTCGGCGAGTTGCAGCGCGCCGAGAGCACGGCACCCAAGCGCATGGCGCAGACCCTGGTCCGCCGCTACGGTGAACGCGTGCGCAGCCTGCTCGAAGCAGGCATCGCGGCCGGCGAGGTCGACGCGGGACTGAACGTTGACGCGGCCACGACGCTGTTCATCGGAACCATCCAGGGGCTGGTGATGCAGTCGATGCTCGCCGGCGAGATGGGCCGTATCCGCGACGAGGCGCCGGCGGTGCTGCAGATCTACGTGCGCGGTATCCGGGCGAAGCCGTGACGGCCCCACATCGATCGGACGCAGAGCGCGCCACGCTCGGCGCCACTACGAAGGAAACCACCATGCATATGACGCGATCCCCCTCCGCACGCCTCCGCTTGCTCGCCGGCCTGGCCATCGTGTTCGGCCTGATGACCATACTCAGCGGCAGCCAGGCGCTATTCCTCGGGCCGGCGCGCGGTGGCCCCGACCTGGGCAACGTCGTGTTGCCCGTGCTCTGGTTCAACTTCCTCGCGGGATTTGCGTATACGGCCGCAGGCATCGGCCTCTGGCGCGCCCGCCGCTGGGCGGCGCAGCTTGCCCTTGCGCTCGTCGCGGCGACCGCGCTGCTGTTCGCCTGGCTCGGTCTTCACATTGCGGGCGGCGGCGCGTTCGAGATGCGCACAGTCGCGGCGATGACCCTGCGCACGGGATTCTGGGCGGCGGTCGCCTTCGTGGCGTGGCGCGCACTACTGCGAGCGACCGGTTCCGCACCGAAACCGGAGGATTGATCGGCACCACGCCCTCGGCGATGACCGCCTTGAACCATGGCGGCCCCTGACAACCTGTCGGGCTCGAGGCTATTATCGGATCGACTCCCATGGATTGAGAATCGCAACGCCTGTGGATTGAAAATCGGCCACGTTGCGAGTGACGACCGTCATGCCATGCACAAGAGCCGTCGCCGCAATGAGCGCATCGCGCTCGCCGCGTTTGTCGGGTATGTGCAGCCGGGCGCAGCGTTGCGCGACGGCAGTATCGACGGGCAGCGTTCGTCCGGAAAACTCCGGCAGGACATGTTGCTCCAGCCACGCACGAAGCACCGCCCCTTGGGTTGCATCCTTGCGCTCGATCGACAAAACGCCTAGTTCCAGTTCCAAGATGGTGATCGCGGACACGAAGAGATCGGCGGCATCGACGCTGTCAGTCCATGCTGCAACGTTCGGATCGGCCTTGCCCACCCGAACTTTCCGCAGTTCGGACACCACGTTGGTATCGAGAACATACATCATGAGAAATCAGCCGGACGGGCTCCGATCGTCGCGCGCCGCGGCTCGAACTCGACATCCGCAACGTCCGGCATCGCCAGCGAATCGGCAATGTTGCGACGCTGCTTCGTGAGCCGCTGATATTCCTCGATACTCAATAGCACATGCGCAGGTTTACCCCGGTCCGTGATGAAAACAGGACCCCTCTTGGCCGCCTTCTTCGCACGGGCAACGTCCTGATTCAACTCTCGGCTGGATAGGGTCGTGATGGTCATGAAAGCACTCCACTCCCGTTGCAATGCTGAATGTAGGTATGTTGCTACATTCAGGCACGAAGTACAAGTCGTTAACGCTGCAGGTTCCACCCGGCAATGACATTTCCACCTTGGAAATATTTGCGCAACAAACGGGAAGGAACTGACAGATACATTTTGAAACGCATCACTCGGCCCGGAACCCGTCCGGGCACCGCGGCCCATCCCGGGCCGACCTATTTCTACATCGGGGGGGACATGGACAGATCAGTCGTATCGCTGGGGCTGTTGGGGGCGGCGTTGGGGGCACTCGGCCTGGTGTGGATCAACAACGGCCAAGGGATCGTCGGCGACGATCACGACCGGCACATTGCAATTCCAGACGAGCTCGTGATGCCGCTTCAGGTCCGGGCGGCCTATGACGGCGAACGCATCCAGTTTCAGTATCGCTGGCCGGCGGAACGTCCGGGCATCCACATGGACGTCTACCGCTACGAGGGGGGACAGTGGGTACGGTACGGGGAGGACATCCCCGGTCCCCAGGAACACCCCTTCCTGGAAGATCGCGTCGCGATGATGGTCGATGACGGGAGCGTCCCGGAGTTTTCCCGTTACGGCGGCTACATCACGATCGGCGACGGCCTCGACGGCATGACCGACGCGGCCGACGAGGACGAGGTCGAAGCACACCCGTGGATGGGTGCGGCACGCAAGCAGGATGTCGTGACCAAGTACCTGCCGCAGACGCGCAAGCATCCTGGAGAGTGGGGGTCGGTCGTCGCCGAGGAGCGGCTCAAGGCGCAGCGCGAGGCCGGGTATTTCCTCGACTTCTGGCACTGGCGCGGCCACCGCGCCAACGTACTGGGATTCGCCGACGACCAGTACATCGCCGACATCCGGGGCGGCGACTCGGGCCGCAGCGGCTGGTCCACGAACTGGGATGCCGAGGCCAAGCGTCCGAAGTTCATGTACGACCCGGCCCGGACCGGTCGCCACGCGAACCAGTGGGACGATCTGGTCGGCGGACGCGTCGGCCAGGACGATGTGTATTACCTGAGTGCCGACACGATGATCGAGTTCGACCCCGATCACGCCTGGCAGGAGGGCGACACGCTGCCCCGGCGCCTCGTGCGCAACTACGAGGGATCGCGCGCCGACATCCTCACCGCCGGTCGCGGCCGCTGGGAGAACGGCTTCTGGGAAGTGACCCTGGAACGCCTGATGGACACGGGCAACCCGCTCGAGGACAAGATCTTCCGCGAGGGCGGCGTCTACGACATCGCGATGGCCGTCCACCGGCATGCCACCGGCCTGCGCTGGCACTACGTCTCGTTGCCGCTGACCGTCGGTCTCGGGCGCGAAGCGACC
>JBJHDM010000083.1:0-10950 GCA_050486545.1 Rhodocyclaceae bacterium
CCATGATCAGTCCGTGCAGCAGGGCGGCGATGATCGTGAGCTTGATCGCCGGTGCGAGCGCCGACGGATCGGAGGCGTGTTCGCGCAGTGCGCGGGCGGCATTGAACGACAGCAGCAGCGTGATCGCAGCCGCCGCGCTGACCTGGGGAAGGTGGTCGCGCCCGATCTGGAGGATCACCCACGCATGGGCGACAACGGCGATCCCGAAATAGCCCCATTTGGCGCTCTCGGGGCCGAGTCGCACGACCAGTGTGCGTTTTCCGGCGGCAGCGTCGCTGTCGTGGTCGGGGAACTGGTTGATGTAGAGCAGGTTGGCCACGAGCAGAGCGAAGGACAGTCCCGCAGCGACCGGTATCCAGGAGAAGCCGCCGCGCTGGACGTAGTCGGCACCGACCACCACGAGAAGCCAGCAGGCGGCGACGACGATCTCTCCCAGGCCGCGTGCGACCAGATGCAGCGGCGGAGCCGAATAGGCCCAGCCTAGCAGCAAGCCGGCAAGGCCGATGAAGACGAGTCCCACCCCGGAAGCAAACGCCAGATACAGACCGGCAGGGATGACCAGCGCGAGCAAGCCGTAGCCGAAGCGGGCCATCTGGGCCGTGGTCATGACGCCGTTCTGGATGAAGCGGCTGCCACCGGTAAATGGAAAAATCCGTCCGGTATTGGCGGCATCGGCACCGTTTAAGGCATCGTGGTAGTCGTTGATGACGTTGCCCCCCGCGTGTGCGAGCAAGGCGGCCAGGATCGTGACGACCGCCGTCAGCGGCTGCAGCGCCACGCCATCGGCATGTGCCGTGGCCAGTCCGATCAGGCAGCCGACCAGCGTAACGGTGAGAAAGGCCGGACGAGTGGCGGCGACATGCCGGCGCAGCGGATTGGCGAATCGCTCCGGCGTGGGTTCCAGGGAGGGAGAGGGGCTGGGGGGCTTCATGGTGAAACGTCGATCACAGCAGCACGATGTCGAACTGCTCCTGCGTGTAGCTGGCCTCCGGGTGGAGCGAGATCTTCTTGTCGATGAAGTCGGACAGCATCGCCAGTGCCTGCGACTCCTCGTCCAGGAACAGGTCGATGACGTCGGGGGCGGCGAGCACACGGAACTCGCGTGCATTGAACTGGCGGGCCTCACGCAGCAGTTCGCGCAGGATTTCGTAACAGACGGTGCGAGCGGTCTTGACCTCGCCACGCCCGCCGCAAGTCGGACAGGGTTCACACAGCAGATGAGCCAATGACTCGCGCGTGCGCTTGCGGGTCATCTCGACCAGCCCCAGGGCCGTGAAGCCGTTGACGCTCATCTTGGTATGGTCTCGGGAGAGCGCCTTGCGGAACTCGTCGAGCACCATGTCGCGATGCTCCACGGTTTCCATGTCGATGAAGTCGACGATGATGATTCCCCCGAGGTTGCGCAGGCGCAATTGGCGAGCGATGGTCTGCGCCGCTTCCAGGTTGGTCTTGAAGATCGTGTCGTCGAAGTTGCGTGCGCCGACGAAGCCGCCCGTGTTGACGTCGATCGTTGTCATCGCCTCGGTCTGATCGATGATCAGATAGCCGCCCGACTTGAGTTCGACCCGGCGCGCGAGCGCCTTCTGGATCTCATCTTCGATGTTGTGCAGATCGAACAGGGGGCGCTCGCCGGCATAGTGCGAAAGCAAGGGAAGCACTTTGGGACTGTACTCTGCAGCGAAAGCCTTGAGCTTGTGGTGGTTCTCGCGCGAATCGATGACGATCCGGGTGGTGTCGTCGGTGACGAGGTCGCGCAGTACGCGTTGGCCCAGATCCAGATCTTCGTGCAACAGGCATGGGGCGACCTGACCGGCGGCACCCGCGTGGATCTCCGACCACAGCTTGCGCAGATAGCTGATATCCGCAGACAGTTCGAGGTCCGAGGCGCTTTCGGCCATCGTGCGCACGATGAATCCCCCCGGCTCGCCCTCCGGAACCAGACGCACCAGGCGGTCGCGCAGCGATTCGCGTTCCCCCTCGTCCTCGATACGCTGGGAAATTCCGATATGGCGTTCCTGCGGCAGATAGACGAGCAGACGCCCGGCCACGCTGATCTGTGTGGACAGCCGTGCACCTTTGGTGCCGATCGGGTCCTTGAGGACCTGTACGGTGAGATTCTGTCCCTCCGCGAGGATGCGTTCGATGGGCCGGCCCGTCTCGCCGTTGTGGCGCTCGCTCCAGATGTCTGCGACATGCAGGAATGCGGTCCGGTCCAGGCCAATGTCGATGAATGCGGATTGCATTCCGGGCAGGACGCGCACGACTCGCCCGAGGTAGATGTTGCCGACGATGCCCCGGTTGGCCGTACGCTCGACGTGGAGTTCCTGGACGACGCCTTGCTCCACGAGTGCGACACGGGTTTCCTGCGGGGTGAAGTTGATGAGGAATTCGACGCTCATTGCGTTCACCTGAAATGGGGAATGCGCAATGGCAGGCACAGCATGGCCAGCCATTGCGCATTGCCCATCGGGTTCAGAGAGGATAACCGAAGGTTTCGAGCAACTGCGCGGTTTCGAACAGGGGAAGTCCCATGATGCCGCTGTAGCTGCCCGTGATCTCGTCGATGAAGATCGCTGCATGACCCTGGATCGCGTAGGCGCCGGCCTTGTCCATCGGTTCGCCGCTGGCGACGTAGCGGCGGATCTCGATGTCGGTCAGCGTGCGGAAGCGGACTTCGCTGGCACTGACCAGGCTGCGGGTGCGGGTGCCGTCGCACATGGCTACGGCGGTCAGCACGCGATGGCTGCGCCCCGAAAGCATGGTCAGGATGCTGCGGGCATCGTCCTGGGAGGACGGTTTGCCGATGATCCGGTCGTCGAGGGCGATGGCCGTGTCGGCTGCGAGCACCGGTCGCGGCAGCAACTGCCGCCAGCGCAAACGTCTGAATCCTGCGTCGGCCTTGCTCAGGGCCAGCCGTTCGACATAGTGTTCGACCGACTCGTCGGGCAGGGCCGTCTCGTCGACGTCGTGGTCTTCGCCTCGTTCCCCGGAGCGGAACACCAGCAAATCGAACTGGACCCCGATCTGGCGCAGCAGCTCGCGTCTGCGCGGGCTTCTCGAGGCGAGATAGATGCGATCGTTGCGTGCGGGCATACGCTCACTCACGATGGTAGGGGTGGTTCTTCGTGACCGTCCAGGCGCGGTAGAGCGCTTCGGCCAGCAGTGGGCGCACGAGCGCGTGCGGAAGCGTCAGACTGGAGAGCCGCAGGCTCTCGTGGGCGTTTTGCTTCACGGCGGGAGAAAGGCCGTCGGGGCCGCCGACGATGAGTGCGACATCCTCGCCGCCTGCCTGCCAGGCGGTCAGCCGATCGGCAAGCTGAAGTGTGTTCAGGTCGAGGCCGTTCTCATCCAGGGTCACGCGACGGCACCGCTTCGGCAAAGCGGCCTCGATCCGTTCCGCTTCGGCCGCGACGAGGGCGTCGACGGACTTGCCCCCGGTCCTCGGTTCGGCCTTCACCTCCACCAGTTGCAATGGCATTTCCCGCGGCATGCGTCGTGCGAACTCGCCGAACCCGGCATCGACCCAGGCAGGCATGCGTGTCCCGACGGCCACGACGAGCAGCTTCATCGTGTTCCGGTCGGAGGTTTGCCTGGGTCATGGCGTCGCCTCGAGGAGGGCGTCGTCGTCCAGAGTTCCTCGAGCTGGTAGTAGGCGCGAACCGACGGCTGCATGATATGGACCACGATGTCGGCCAGATCCACGAGCACCCATTCCCCGGTGTCCTCACCCTCGATGCCGACGACCTCGCCGCCCGCTTCGCGCACTTTCTCCTCTACGTTGCGCGCCAGGGCGCGGGTCTGCCGGTTCGAGTCGGCGCTGGCCACGATGACGCGGTCGAAGAGCGGGGTCAGCTTGGAGGTGTCGATGACTTCGATCTCGTCGGCCTTGATGTCCTCGAGTGCGCCCACGACGATTTTTTCGAGCTTGCGAATGTTCATGGTTCAACGGTAGAGATGGTGCCGGGCAATATAGTCGAGAACGGGATTCGGTAGCAAATAGCGTGCGCTGCGCCCGGATGCCAGGAGTTCCCGAACGAGCGATGCGGATACGGCCAGCGGCGTCATGTGGAAGGGGACCACGCAACCGGCGGGCGATTCGTGGAGCGTTCGGGGGTCTTCGACGATCCGGGAGGCCAGTGCCTCGGGGACTGCTCCGGCGAGCAGCGTGCCCGGACGACTTGCGACCGCGATGTGCGCCAGTCCGATCAACTCGGTCCAGCGGTGCCATCCGGGCAAGCCATGGAAAGCGTCCGCGCCCAGGATCAGGACCAGCGGGCGGTACGCTCCGACCCGGCTTCGCAGTGCTTGCAGCGTCGTCACCGTGTAGCTCTTTCCCGAACGCCCCGTTTCGCAAGGATCGACGGCAAACGCCGGGTTGTCGGCCACGGCCAGGCGAACCAGTTCGAGGCGGTGGCGGGCAGGGGTCGCCGGGGCGTCTCGGTGGGGCGGATCGCCGGCCGGGATGAACCGGACCTCGGACAACCCCAGCAGGTCGCGGGCCTCCTCTCCGAGGCAGAGATGACCGATATGGATCGGGTCGAAGGTCCCGCCGAGCAGGCCGATCGGCCCCGCGTCAGTCGGCGATGCGCTCATCGATGGTGGCCGGCCCGAAGACGTCGCGTGCGTTGATGTAGAAGCTCGCGAACAGCACGGGGACGAGGACGAGCGGCAGGATCAGGACGAGCAGCGTCGACAGGAACGGAACGAGCGCGCCCACCGTCCCGATCACCATGCCGGGAATCAGCGCCCCGAACAGCATCACGGCGAGGGCATAGACGACGAACGGACGCCAGTTTCGCAGGCAGGCATGGAAGCTGAAGAACATCGCCTTGGGTGCGGACACGTTCCACCATCCCGCCAGGATCGGGGCGAACCAGTAGGCCATAAGCACCGGGGTGGACAAGGCGACGGCGACCATGACCGCGAACCCCAGGCCGGACAGGTCCGCCGTTTCAGGGTCGGTGCCCTGCGCGCCGGTCATGAACTTCATCAGCGTGCCGCCGTCGACGACGGACGTCATCAGCAGGACGAGGATGCTGCCGATCAGGTAGATGCCACCGACGGTCACGAGCGCGCCAAGATTGCTCTTGAAGCCCGAAAACAGGAGGTCCGGTCCGCCCTTGCGACCTTCGTCGATGGCCCGGCAGGTATTGAGCACGCCCAGCGAAAGGACCGGCATCAGCAGCGACGCGACCGGTTGGCCGATCAGTGGCACGGAACTCATGACCACGAGCATCAGCAGGTAGCCAAAGGCCGCGAAGGTGAGCAGCGCAGGATTGCGCCGCCACAGCAGCACGCCTTCTCGGAGCCAGGCCAGACCCCGGTGGGTGGGAAGTTGTCGAGCTTGCATTCGTTTGTCTTTCGTTGGTCCGTGGGTAACCGGGTTGGGCCCGAGTTCAGGAAACGGGCAGGGGTGGGGTTCGTTCGATGCGCGATTGCAGGATCGTACGGTACTCCGCGGGGTCCTTCACCTGCACCATCTCGCCCGGCTTGGGCAGATGGAAATCCTCGGCACGCGAAAGCCAGAAGCGCAGCGCTGCGGCGCGCAACGTCGCAGGCCAGCATTCGATCTCGGCTTCGGTGAGGGGACGTTCCGCATGATAGGCGCAAAGCAGGGCGTCGGTGCGAGCCGGGTCGAGTTCGCCGTTTTCGTCGGAGCACCAGTCGTTGACGGTGACCGCGACGTCGAAGAGCAAGGCGTCGTAGCCGGCGAAATAGAAGTCGATGACGCCGCCGATGTGTTCTCCGTCCCACAGGATGTTGTCACGGAACAGGTCGGCATGGATGATGCCCTGCGGCAGGGACTTCAGGTTCTGGCCGGACTGGAAGGCCAGTTCGGCGTCCAGCAGGTCGCGCTCGCAAGCCGGCAAATGCTCGCGCAGGCGTGCGCCGGTCTGCGCCCGCCATGCCGCGCCGCGCGGGTTGTCCTGCTTGCGGCCATAGGAAAGGCCGGCCAGATGCAGTCCCGCCAGCATCGCGCCGACCCGCGCGCACCGCTCCGGGGTCGCGTCCATCTCGGATCTTCCGGGCAGTCGCGCCACCAGTGCGGCGGGCCGGTCGCTGAGCGTTCCGAGATATTCGTTGTCACGGTTGGCGATCGGTGCCGGAACGGGCAGGCCATGGTGGGCGAGATGCGCCATCAGATAAAGGAAAAAGGGCAGTTCCGGGCGCGGGATCGATTCGAACAATGTGAGCACGTAGCGACCGAGGGTGGTCGTGACGAAGAAGTTGGTGTTCTGGACGCCCGCCGGGATGCCCCGGACCTCGACCAGTCGGCCGATCGCGTACTTTCCGAGCCAGCTGGAGAGCGTATCGGCCGGGACCGAAGTGAACACCGACATCGGTAAGCGTCAGCCCGCCACGCCTACCAGGAGCGGATCACCCACATCGGGACCGACAGCGTGGGTGTCGCATCGCGAAACGGAACCAGCACGCCGTCGCCCTTCTGGTCGATCAGGTAGTAGGGAACGCCATGCGGAGGAGTGACCTTGACCATGTAGAGCCGCCCGTGGATGCGGTACTCCTCCACCTGGTCCTCGCCGCGCTGGAGGATGGTGACCTGCGGTTCGAGCGCATCGTCGACCATGCCGGGAGGCGGCAGCGGCTCGGGCAGCGGCTCGAGCGCGGGGGCTTGCTGCGCGGCCACCGGAGCGGCAAGTGCGAGCAGGGAAATCAACAGGGTGCGGCGCATGGTTCTCTCCGTTCAAGAAAACAATTCTAGCAGAGCGGACCGGGCGGGAAGAGGCGAGGCGCCCGGCCGTGATGGCTCAGAGATTCAGCATCAGTTCGTGTTCTTCCGGGAGTGGCAGGAAGCCCCGGGTTTCGTAGTGCTTGAAGATCGCCGCGACGACCTCCTCAGGTTTGTCGATGACCTGAACCAGGTCGAGATCTTCGGGGTTGATCATGCGCTCGGACACCAGACGGTCGCGGAACCAGTCGAGCAGTCCCTTCCAGAAGGGGCTGTGTACGAGGATCACCGGGATTTTCCGGCTCTTTCCGGTCTGGATCAGGGTCATCGCCTCGAGCAGTTCGTCGAGCGTGCCGAAGCCGCCGGGCATGACCACATAGGCGGCAGCGAACTTCACGAACATGAACTTGCGTGCGAAGAAGTGCTGGAAGGTCTGGGAGATGTCCTGATACGGATTGGCGCCCTGCTCCATCGGCAACTGGATGTTCAGGCCGATCGACGGGCTCTTGCCGAAGTAGGCCCCCTTGTTCGCGGCTTCCATGATGCCGGGGCCGCCGCCGGAGATCACCGAGAACCCCGCGTCCGACAGCTGTCGTGCGATCTGCTCGGTCAGGATGTAGTAAAGGTGATCGGGGGGCGTGCGGGCGCTGCCGAAGATCGAGACGGCGGGGCGGATCGCGTTGAGCCGTTCGGTCGCCTCGACGAACTCTGACATAATCCCGAAGATTCGCCAGGACTCGCGCGCATTGAATTTGGGCGCGCTGCTGTTGGGGGCGCTGCGGGGAAGTTTTTCTTTCGCGGTCATGGTGCTCCCGGTTTCGTGTCTGAGTTGGGTATCCAGTCTAGCTTCGAGTGCGGATGCCCGGTCATGGTTTCGCCCGCAGGATTGTCATTCATGCCCACCCTCTTGCTCGTCGATGGTTCCAGCTATCTCTACCGTGCGTTTCACGCACTGCCCGACCTGCGCAACTCCGCGGGCGAGCCCACCGGGGCCGTGCGCGGCGTGCTGTCCATGCTCAGGCGTCTTGAAAGCGAATATCCGGCAGCGTATCGCGCCTGCGTATTCGATGCCAAGGGCAAGACCTTTCGCGACGAATGGTATCCCGAATACAAGTCGCACCGCCCGCCGATGCCCGACGACCTGCGTGCCCAGATCGAACCCCTGCACGAGGGGGTCGAGGCCGAAGGGTGGCCGCTGCTGGTGATCGACGGTGTCGAGGCCGACGACGTCATCGGCACGCTGACGCGCCAGGCGCTCGAAGCCGGGTGGGAGGTCGTGATCTCGACCGGCGACAAGGACCTCACCCAACTCGTGCGGCCGGGCGTGCGCTGGGTCAATACGATGAACGACGAAGTGCTCGATGCGGAAGGGGTGACCGCGAAGTTCGGCGTGCCGCCCGAACGCATTGTGGACTATCTCGCCCTGGTCGGGGATACGGTCGACAACATCCCCGGGGTGGAGAAATGCGGCCCCAAGACCGCCGTCAAGTGGCTGAACCAGTTCGGGACGCTCGACAACCTGGTCGCCCATGCCGATGAGATCGGCGGCAAGGTCGGCGAGAACCTGCGCCGACATCTGGAGTTCCTGCCGCTGGGGCGCAAGCTGGTCACGGTCGCGACCGACGTCGACTTGCCGGTCGGTCCTGCCGACCTCGCCGCACGCGACGACGACAAGGCTGCGCTGCGAGCGCTCTACGAGCGCATGGAGTTCCGGAGCTGGTTGCGGGACCTCGACGGCCCCGGTGAAAAAGGGGGACAGACCCCGATTTCTGCCGAGAAATCGGGGTCTGTCCCCCTTTTTCCAGAGGATTCAAAACCCGATCCCGGCCGCCGCTACGTGACGGTCCGCTCCTGGACGGCGTTCGACGACTGGTACGCGCGCATCGAGGCCGCCGCGCTCACCGCGTTCGATACCGAAACGACGAGCCTCGATCCAATGGCCGCGCGCCTGGTCGGCATGTCTTTTTCGGTCGAGCCGGGCGAGGCAGCCTACCTGCCACTGGCACACCGCGGGGCGGATTCACCCGATCAGTTGCCAATCGACGAGGTACTGGCGAGGCTGCGCCCCTGGCTGGAATCGAACGCGCACCGCAAGGTCGGCCAGAACCTCAAGTATGACGCCCACGTGCTCGCGAACCACGGCATCCGGCTGGGCGGCATCGCCGAGGACACCTTGCTCCAATCCTATGTGCTCGAAAGCGACAAGGCACACGACATGGATTCGCTGGCGGCTCGCCACCTCGGGTTGAAGACGATTCCCTATGCCGAGATCTGCGGAAAGGGAGCGAAACAGATCGGCTTCGACGAGGTCGACGTCGCGCGCGCGACCGAATACGCCGCCGAAGACGCCGACATCACGCTACGCCTGCACAGCACGCTGTCGGCGCAACTGGATGCCGCACCGCGCCTGGCGGCGCTGTACCGAGACATCGAGATGCCCACGCTCGAGGTGTTGCTCGCAATGGAGCGCACCGGCGTGCTGATCGACGCCTTCCTGCTCGCCCAGCATTCCGAGGAACTGGGCCGCCGCTTGCACGCCCTGGAGCACGAAGCGCACGAACTGGCAGGCCAGCCGTTCAACCTCGCGTCGCCCAAGCAGCTTGGCGAGATCCTGTTCGGCAGGCTCGAATTGCCGGTCGTCAAGAAGACGGCGACGGGGCAGCCGTCCACGGACGAAGAGGTGTTGCAGACTCTGGCCGAGGACTTTCCCCTGCCGAAGCTGCTTCTCGAGCATCGCGGCCTGGCCAAGCTCAAGAGCACGTATGCGGACAAGCTGCCGCGCATGGTCAATCCGTCGACCGGCCGGGTCCATACCAGCTTTTCACAGGCGGTGGCCGTGACCGGGCGGCTCGCGAGTTCCGACCCGAACCTGCAGAACATTCCGATCCGTACCGAGGAAGGGCGCCGTATCCGTGCCGCCTTCATCGCGCCACGCGGCCACGTCATCGTGTCGGCCGACTACTCGCAGATCGAACTGCGCATCATGGCGCACCTGTCCGGCGACGAACGGCTGCTCGAGGCCTTCGCGAAGGGCGAGGACGTGCATCGCGCGACCGCAGCGGAAGTGTTCGGCGTGACGCCGGCCGAGGTCACGAGCGAGCAGCGCCGCTACGCCAAGGTGATCAATTTCGGCCTCATCTACGGGATGAGCGCCCACGGGCTGGCGAAGAACCTCGGCATCGACCGTGCTGCCGCCCAGGGCTGGATCGATCGTTACTTCGCGCGCTATCCGGGCGTGGCCCGATACATGGAAGAGACCAAGGCCGGTGCGAAGGACCGGGGCTACGTCGAAACCGTCTTCGGACGCCGCCTGTACCTGCCGGAGTTGCGCGCCCAGCAGGCCGGCCGCCGCCAGGCCGCGGAACGCGCGGCCATCAATGCGCCGATGCAGGGTACGGCCGCCGATCTCATCAAGAAGGCCATGATCGCCACCGACCGCTGGCTTGCCGAATCCGGCCTCGCCTCGCGCCTGATCCTGCAGGTACACGACGAACTGGTGCTCGAAGTCCCCGAGGCCGAACTCGACCGGGTCCGCGAGGAACTGCCGCGCACGATGGGCGGCGTGGCCGACCTGTCCGTGCCCTTGCTGGTCGAGGTCGGCGCGGGGGTGAACTGGGACGAGGCGCACTGAATCGATCCCCGTGCTCGCGCTATAATTCCAGGCCATTTCCCATGAATCGCCAGGGGTCAGCAGTCGGCAGGGGTCAGGTCTAGCTTCCGGCAGGGGTCAGGTGTAGGATGTGAGGCTAATTATAAATGATACAGAGCGAGAAAGTGAGCCCCCCCGCGGGCCCCACCGGGCGGTGGGCGCCCCCCCCCACCCCCGGGGCGCCGGCCCCGACCGCGATCGCGACCGGTCGCCGGGCGGACCCGACGCCGGGGTCGACCACCGCCACGACCACCCCGGGGGTCAGGTACTGCGCCGCCCGGGCCAGGGCCAGACCGCCGCCGCGCACGTCGAACGGCGCGACCCCGTGGGTCAGGTCCACGACCCGGGCAGCCGGGCACAGCTGCCGCAGCACCGAGTGGACCACGCCGACGAACTCGTCGTCGTGCCCGTAGTCCGACAGGAAGGTGATCGTGTCGTAGCGCGGTTCCATGTCAGGGGCGTCCATGTCAGGGCTGACCGTACCCTCAGCCACCGAGTTCCGCCCCGCGTGTTTCGTCCTGATGAAATAGGAAGTGGTAGTCACCGTTGAGCTTCATGCGAGCGGACCATGTCGGGTCCGTCGCCAACTCGTCGTACAATTCACGGTAGACAA
>JBJHDM010000084.1:0-10731 GCA_050486545.1 Rhodocyclaceae bacterium
AACGCCAGACGATCGTGCTCGCCCGGCCATTGCGCGACGACCACGATGGCTTCGCCGGTATCGTGGCCATCGCCGTCGAACCCCAGGCCTTGCTTGGCAGCGGCCTGGCGGCTCGCTCCTCGAACAATGAGATCCTCACGCTCATGTCGGACCAGGGCGTGGTTCTCGCGCGGTCGCGCGAGCACGAACTGTTCATCGGCCGGCGCATCGACGATGCGGCGGTCGCCACCCTGCGCGCCGCCGACGCGAGCTACTCCGTTCGCCCTTCACCGACCGACGGACGACTGCGCGCCCACGCCTTGCGACGCGTCTCCGGCCTGCCCCTGTACGTCGCGGTCGGCGACACCTTCGACGGGATCGAGGCACAACTGGCACCACGCCGTCAGGCGCTGCTGATCTCGACGACGACCGTCGCCGCGCTGGCCTTGCTGTCGCTGTGGCTCGCCTGGGGCTACGCGCAGCGCCGCACGGCGCAGATCCGCGACCTGGCCGGACTGAAGACGCAGTTGGAACTGGCCCAGCAGGTTGCCGGCACCGGCAGCTGGATGTGGGATGTCGAGAAAGATCGGATCAACGCCTCCAGACAGGTCTATGAGATCATCGGCCCCTTGGCGAAAGGCCTTGCACCGCGGCTGGCATCCTTCTTGAAAATCGTTCCCGAAGCAGAGCACCCGGCCATTGTCGACGCGCTGCGGACCTTGCTCAAGTCGGGACGGATCGAACACGAGCATCATATCCTGCGACCCGATGGCGAACCTCGCTTGCTGATGCACAAGGCCTGGGTCACGGAAACGAACGATGATGGCCGTGCGGTCACCGTCATCGGATCGTGCCGGGACATCACCGAGGAGCGCAGGATCCAGTCCCTGCTCGAAGCACGCAAGCAACGCCTCGATACCCTGATCGAAAGCCTTGCCGAAGGCGTCGTCGTACGGGACCGCGACGGCAGGATCACGCTTGTCAATGACGCAGCCGCCCGGATGGCGGGAAGTACCCGAGAGGCATTGGTCGGGCAATATCCCGAATCTGCGACGCTGGAGATGGTCGACGAACACGGCGAAGTACTCGCACCCGACGATCACCCGGCAGCCCTCACGATTCGCAGCGGTCGACCCATCGACCGCCAGCTCTACGGAATACGTCTTACCGGAGCCCGTCTGAACTGGGTCAGCGTTAGCACGCGGCTGCTCCCTCCGGACGAACATGGCAACGGCGATGCGGTCGTCGTCACCCTTGCCGACGTGACCCGCCTGCGCGATGCCGAACGCGAGGGCCGCATGGCGGCGGCCGTGTTCGCACAAGTGAGCCAGCCCATCGTCATTACCGATGGTGAATCGCACATCCTTCGCACCAATCGCGCCTTCACCGAAGCATTCGGCTACTCGTTCGAGGAAGCGGTCGGCAAGAAGATCAGCCTGCTGCGTTCGATGCGACACGACCGGGCGTTCTACGCCGACATCTGGCAGCAGCTCGAGCGCTCCGGATACTGGCATGGAGAGATCTGGAACCGTGCCAAGAGCGGCGAGCCCATCCCACTGCTTGCATCGATCACGCGGATCAACGAACCGGTCTCGCGCGAAACCCGTTACGTGGCCGTCTACGCCGACCTGCACGACCAGAAAGCCGCCGAAGAGGCCCTGCGCTGGCAGGCCAACCACGACCCCCTGACCGGTCTGCCGAACCGGCAACTGCTCATCGACCGCCTGGAAACCGCCATCAGTCACGCCGAGCGCAAGAAAGCTCGCGTGGCGGTCGCATTCATCGACCTGGATCGTTTCAAGCCGGTCAATGACCTTCACGGGCACCTCGCCGGCGATTTCGTCCTGCAGACGATCGCCGACCGCATGCGCGGCGTGCTCCGTGCGAGCGATACGCTGGCACGGGTGGGCGGGGACGAATTCGTCGCCGTGCTGGACGACGTCCTCGATCGCCCCGGCATTCGCCGTGCCTTGGCCGCCCTGCTCGCTGCCGTCGCGGAACCGATCGACTGGGAAAACGAACGCTTCGAAGTCGGATGTTCGATCGGCGTCGCGTTGTGGCCCGACGACGGAGACGGAGCAGAGAACCTGATCGAGATTGCGGACACGGCCATGTATCGGGCAAAGGCCGAAGGGCGCGGACGCATCGCCTTTTCCGGCGAAACCGCCACGACAGCCTGCTCACCCGACTGAAGGCCGAGCGGGATCGACTGCCGAACCGGGGTTCAGGCGCTTCCCACGCCCTCGCTCGCCAGCGCCCCGTCTAGCCGCGGCACGGCCGCCAGCAGCGTCCGGGTATACGGGTCGCGCGGAGCGCGCAACACCGTTCGCGTCGCACCGGTTTCGACCAGTCGCCCTGCGTGCATCACCGCCATGCGATCGGCCAGGAACTCGACCACGCCCATGTTGTGCGTGATGAACAGCATGCCCAGGCCCTCCTCATCGACAAGCCGGCGCAGCAGCCGCAGGATGCCGGCCTGCACCGAGACGTCGAGTGCGGACGTGATCTCGTCGCACAGGATGAAGCGCGGTTCAAGCACCAGCGCCCGGGCGATCGCCAGACGCTGGCGCTGGCCGCCCGAGAACTCGTGCGGATAGCGCCACAGGCTGTCGGCGGGCATCTCGACCCGTTCGAGCAGTTCGAACGCGCGGTCTCGCCGTTCGTTGTCGTCGGCGCCGATCCCATGCACGCGCATCGGCTCGATCAAGGTCGTCGCGATCGGCAGGCGCGGATTCAGGCTCGACCCCGGATCCTGGAACACCACCTGCATGCGCCTGCGCAGTCCGCGCATGGCCTTGCGCGGCAGCGCGGTGATGTCCCGCCCTTCGAGAAGGATGCTTCCTGCGGTGGGTTCGAGCAGGCGCAGCAGGGCGCGGCCCAGCGTTGTCTTGCCGCAACCGGACTCGCCGACCAGGGCGACGACCTCGCCGGCCCGTACCTCGAGCGACACCCCGTCGACGGCACGAAAATGATCCACCACCCGCCGCAGGAAGCCGCGACGGACCGGGAAATGCACCTTGAGGTCGCGGATCTCGACCAGCGGCTCACGCCCTGCAGCGTTGCGCTCCGGGCGCTCCAGGCGCTCGGGCAGGGCAGCGATCAGGCTTTGCGTATACGCATGCTGCGGGCGGCGCAGCACGGCGTCGGCCCGCCCGCTCTCGACCAGTTGCCCCCGGCGCATCACGCCCACCGCATCGGCGATCTGCGCCACGACGCCAAAATCGTGCGTGATGAACAGCACGCCCATGCCGCGACGCTCCTGCAGTTCGCGCAGCAGCCTCAGGATCTCCGCCTGCACCGTCACGTCCAGGGCCGTGGTCGGTTCGTCCGCGATCAGCAGCGCCGGTTCGCAGATCAGCGCCATCGCGATCATCACGCGCTGACGCTGCCCGCCCGACAGCCGATGCGGATACTCGGACACGCGGCTGGCCGGATCGGGCATGCGCACTTCCTCGAGCGCGGCGCGGATTCGTTCGGCACGTGCGGTGTCCGTCATCTCCGGATGGTGCAGTTGCAGCGCCTCGTCCATCTGCTCGCCGACGGTCAGCACCGGGTTGAGCGAGGTCATCGGCTCCTGGAAGATCATGCCGATGCGTCCGCCGCGAACCCGGCTCAGGACGGACTCGCCGGCACCGAGCAGATCCAGGCCGTCGCCTCCCGCTTCCGCCTCGCCATGGAGGCGGATCCTCCCGCGGGGATGACGATGGCGCATTTCGGGCAGCAGGCCCATCACGGACAGCGCGGTCACGGACTTTCCGCTCCCGGACTCGCCCACCAGGCAGAAGGTTTCGCCGCGGCGTACCTCGAGGCTCACGCCATCGACCGCACGCATCCAATGCTGCCCGTCGGACAGTTCCGTGACGAGGTCCTCGATCTCGAGCAACTTCACCGCCCGGCCCCCTGCGCCGTGCGCTGCGTGTGCGGATCGACCGCGTCGCGCAGCGCCTCGCCGATGAGGTTGTAGGCGAAAACGGTGAAGAAGATCGCCCCGCCGGGAAACACCGCCAGCCACCAGTTGAAGGTCGAGGACTGCACCGCCTGGTTGAGCATCTGGCCCCAGGACGGGTCGTCGACCAGGCCCAGGCCGAGGAAGGACAGCGTGGCCTCGGCCAGGATCGCCGAGGCCACGCCGAAGCTCGCGGCCACCAGCAGCGGTGCCAGCCCGTTGGGCAGCATGTGGCGGAACAGGATGGATGGAAGCGGCAGACCACAGGCCACCGCCGCCTGCACGAAGTCCTGCTCGCGCAGCTTCAGGAACTCCGCACGCACGTAGCGTGCATACCCCGACCACGACGTGATCCCGATGATGATCATCATCATGTAGATCGAGCGGCCGAAAAACGCGACGAAGGTGAGCAGCAGGAACAGCGTCGGGATCGCCTCGAAGATCTCGACGAGGCGCATGCCGATGATGTCGACGACCCCCGAGAAGTAGCCCATCATGCCGCCGATCAGCGTGCCGATGACGAGCGCGATGCCGGTCGCGATGAACCCGATCCCCAGTGCGATGCGCGAGGCGTGGATCATGCGGGCAGCCACGTCGGCGCCGTTCTCCTCGGTGCCCAGCCAATGGCGACGCTCGGCTGCCACCAGCGGCGCCTCGATGCCGGTATCGCCGTAGTCGCGCAGATAGTCCTTGGCCGAGTAGGGAATCGGGGCGCGCACGACGCGCTCGACCAGGCCGGCTGCTTCCATCTCGCGGTAGTGTTCATAGACGGTCAGCACCGGTGGGGAAACCAGTGCGTAGGCGAGCACCGTCGCGCCGCCGACCCCCAGGAGCCAGGCCAGGACGCGGATCCAGGTCTTTCCGGGCACGAACGCGAGCGTGACGGCGAGGAAGAAGCCCGCCAGCCAGATCCAGTCGATCGGCTCCAGGTTCGCCAGCGCCGGGCTGCTCGCCTGGCCCTCTACGACGAGGTAGAGTGGATGCGTGTTCGCGATGAACGGTGCGAAGGTCGCAACCAGCACCAGCAGAACGATCCAGGCCAGTCCGATGCGTGCACCGGTGCGTCGGAGCAAGGCGCCGAGGACCTGCCTGGACCACGGGCGCGAGGCCTGCAGGCGCGCCGTCTCAGTCATAGCTCACCCTCGGATCGGCGATCGCATAGGCGATGTCGGCAAGCAGGTAACCGGCCAGCGTGAGCAGCCCGGAAATCAGCGTGACCGACAGCACCAGTTCGCGGTCCCGCGTCTGCACCGCCTCGACCGCGAGCTTGCCCATGCCGTCGATCGAGAAGATGCTCTCGACGATGACCGACCCCGCGAGCAGGCTGGGCAGCAGCGTTGCCGACACCGTGATCAGCGGCAGCAGCGAGTTGCGGAAGACGTGTCGCCACAGCACCGTTTCCTCGTCCACGCCCTTGGCGCGCGCGGTGCGGGCGTAGTCGGCCGCGAGGTTCTCGAGCAGCGACGAGCGCGTGAGCTTGGCGAGAAAGGCCAGCCCGCCGTACGACAGCGCGATGACCGGCAGCACCAGATGCCAGGCACGATCGAACAGGTAGCCGCCGTGAACGATCTCGACCCCAAGGGTGCGTGCCAGCCCGATGCCCGTCCCGATCCCGAGCACGCCGCCGAGCACGATGCGCAAGGCCTTGCTCGGGATGCCGGCCACGGCGCCGACGAGTCCCCCCCCGATCAATGCGAGCAAGCCGTGCAGCGCGGTCGGGAAGCCGCCCTGCAGGTCCGCCGCCATGAGGTACCCGAGCCCGGCCCCGATCAAGGCGCCACCGACACGACGCGCATCTCTCGGCGCCCGGGCCGCGGCCCACACCAGCAGCGCCGTGCTCAGCCCGAGCAGCACGAACAGCAGCAGCAGATCCGGCCCACTCGCAAGCCACGGCAGGAAGGTCTGGTCGACCGCTTCGCGACGCACCAGCCCCGCCGTGGGGAACCAGCGCCAATACTGCTCGGACGCGAAGAAACCAATGAACAGCACGCCTGCGAGCATCGTCGGCACCGACCACAAGCCGAGCAGAAAGACGTTCGAGGCGACGTCGAAGCGTCCGCCGCGGCTGCGCGCGGCCTGCACGCCGATCGCGATCGAGACGGCGTAGATGAGCGGGATCGACAGCAGGTTGAGGAGCAGCGTGATCGGCAGGCGTTCGGCAAGCAGGTCCGTCACCGGTCTCCCATAGCGGAAGCTCACCCCCAGGTCGGGTCCCTTGGACAGGGAAAAGGCTCCCAGGCTGCCATCGGCCTCGCGCTCGAATCCGACCGGGGAGATGTTGTTCAGCCAGCGCAGGTACTGCACCGGTGCCGGCTGGTCGAGGCCGTACAGGCGGTTGTAGTAATCCTCCAGCGCCTGGCGCGACTCGGGCTCCAGGTTCATCCCGTCGACCAGGGACTGCGCGCTGATGCCGCCAGGGGCCGCGGCCATCACGACGAACACGACGAGCGTGATACCGAACAGGGTCGGCACCATCAGCGCGGCGCGGCGCAGCAGATAGACCAGCATGGCCGGACTAGCGCCTCCTTTGCATCGGCGCCGGCACGAACACTTCGACCGGCACCGCCATCAGGTTCAGCCCCAGCGGCGTCTTCTCGAGGTTGGCGATCCGCTCGTCGACGAAGGCCAGGGTATTGCGCCGGAACAGGAAGGTATAGGGCTGATCATCCACCAGCACCCGCTCGGCCTGCCGCCACAACGCCATGCGCTTGGTCTCGTCGACCTCGGCCCGGGCGGCATCGATCAGCCTGTCCAGTTCCGGGTTGCGGTACGCCATGAAGTTGTCGCCGCCCTCCATGGTCTGGGAGGAATGGAACATCTGGAAGATGTCGATCTCGATCCCTGAGGTCCACCCCAGCGTGATCGCATCGAAGTTCTTGTTCTGCAGGTTTTCGAGCATGACCGACCACTCGGTCGGTCGCGGGCGCATCACGATGCCCGCACGCGCATAGAGGTCGCGCAGGAACAGCACCATGCGCCGCGTATCCTCGTTGTCCTGGAAGAAGGTCATCTCGAACTCGAACCGCTGTCCGTCCGGCCCCTGCAGGACGCCATCGCCGCTGCGATCCTCGAAGCCGGCCTCGGCGAGCAGCGCGCGGGCGCGCTCCAGGTCGTATTCGATCGGGAGCAGTTCCGGATCGTGCTGGGGAGAACGCGGGCTGAACGGACTGACCGCCGGTTCCGCATAGCCGAGCAACACTTCCTGGATCACGCGCTGGACATCGGTCAGGTGCGACATCGCCCGGCGCACGCGCGGATCGGCGAAGCGCGTCGGCGCACCGCCGCGCTCCTGGTTCCAGGCGATGTAGCTGTACCCGGCGGTCGGACTCATGTACTCGAAATGGCGGCTGCGCGCACGCAAGCCTTCATCGTCGAGCAGGCGCTGGTACTCGCGTGGCCGCGCCCCGTACACGTCGATGTCCTGGTTGCGAAAGGTGGTCAGGCGCGCACTGTCGTTCTCGATCACGCGCCACACGATGCGGTCGAAGGACGGATCGACCGGCCCCCAGTAGCGCGGATTGCGCACCAGCTCGACCCGTCCCTGGTCCGGGGTCCAGCCCTCGGGGTCGGCGAGCCGGTACGGCCCGGATCCGAGGAGCAGGCCTCGGCTCTCGTTGAAGCGGCGCGGCTCGTCGAGGAAGCGTCGATAGAAGTGCTCCGGCAGGATGTCCATCGTACCGGCCAGTTGCAAGCTGTTGAAATACGGTTCTGCGAAGACGAACTCGACCGTATGGTCGTCGAGCGCGGTGACCCGCTCGATCTTCGACAGATAGGCACGGCTGCGAGGTGCCGCGATCACCTCGTTCATGATGAACTCGAACGTGAAGGCCACGTCGTGCGCGGTGAGCGGCTCGCCGTCCGAGAAATTCACGTCACGCCGCAAGCGGAAGGTGATCGTCAGGCCGTCTTCCGAGATCGACCAATCCTCTGCGACCAGGCCGCGCCATTCCAGCGTATCGGGATCGCGCACGAGCAGGGACTCGATCACGTAGGCCTGCACCTCGCTCGCGTACGCGTCGGTCGAAACCAGCGGCGTCAGCGTGCGCAGCCCCGTACCGAAGGCCAGCATCAGCCAGTCGCCGCTCGCGTAGTCGGGACGAGCGGCGGCACGCCGCGCACGCTCGAAGGCGTCCGGCCCCGACGCGCTGGAGGACACCGCGGGTGCCGTCCCTCCAGCCACCTGGACCGCACCGCTGCGAAGCGTCTGCTCCAGTTCGCGCAGCACCCCGCGCATACGCCGGATGTCTTCGGCCTGCTCCTGCATGATCCGGGTCATCTCCGCCATGCGCTGCCATTGCCGATCGACCTGGATCATCATCAGCACGAGCAGGAGCGCCACCAGCCCGAACCCGAGCCACAGCCCCCATCGGCTGCCACCACCCGTTGCCGTCTTCATGCGCTGTCCGCCTGCTCGCCCGTTCTCATCACTTTCGTACTGTAACCGATTCCACCTGCGCCCAAGGGTGCGGGGATTCCGTGCTGAACGACAATTGACGTACCATGGGGTTCCCCGACACCCCCCGTCCATTCGCTGCCCGCCATGCTCCGTGCAAGCCTGCTCACCGCGCTGATCCTTCTGACCGCCTCCGTCGGCGCCCAGGACGAACGGGCCTTCGCGCACTGCATGAACGAGCTGCGTGGCCAGGCCTCTTCACGCGGTGTCGGCCTCGCAACCTTCGATCTCCACCTCTCCGGTCTCGAACCGGACATGGGTGTGATCGCGCTGCTCGATCATCAGCCGGAGTTCGTCACGCCGATCTGGGACTACCTCGCCGGACTCGTCGACGAGGAACGCGTGGCCGACGGCCTGGCCATGCTCGAGCAATGGCGCGAGGTGCTCGACCGGATCGAGGCACGGTTCGGCGTAGACGGCGAAACGGTGGTGGCGATCTGGGGCGTCGAGAGCAATTACGGGCGGACCTTCGGACGACGAGAGGTCATCCGCTCGCTGGCGACGCTGTCGTGCTTCGGACGACGCCAGGACTTCTTCCGCGGCGAGTTCTTCACGACCCTGCAGATCCTCGAACAAGGTCATGTCGATGCCGATGCACTGGTCGGCTCCTGGGCCGGTGCCTTTGGCCACACCCAGTTCATGCCCTCGACCTTCATGCGCATCGCCGTCGATTTCGACGGGGACGGGCGGCGCGACCTGCTGGGCAGCGTCCCGGACGCGCTGGCATCGACCGCCAACTACCTGAAGCAGTCGGGCTGGCAGACCGGGCGCCCGTGGGGATTCGAAGTCCGGCTGCCCGAGCGCTTCGATGCCTCCGGCGCCGGACGCCGCAACAAACAGGCGCTCAGCGCCTGGGCCACACGTGGCCTGCGTCTGATGGATGGCTCCCCGCTGCCTGCCTCGGAAGCCCCCGCGGGCCTGCTGCTTCCGGCCGGAGCGGACGGCCCCGCCTTCCTGGTCCTGCGCAACTTCGACGCGCTCTTTTCCTACAACGCGGCCGAAAGCTACGCGCTGGCGATCGCACACCTTTCGGACCGCCTCCGCGGCCAAGGCCCCTTGGTGACCGCCTGGCCTACCGACGACCCCGGACTGTCACGCGCCGAACGGCGGGAGGTCCAGACCTTGCTGATCGAGCGCGGCCTGGACATCGGTGAAGTGGACGGGATCATCGGCACGCAGACCCGGCGCGCGATCCGCGACCTGCAACCCTCGCTCGGCCTGCCGGCGGACGGTCGTGCCGGGCGCAAGCTGCTCGAAGCATTGCGCACGCGCTGAAGAAGGGGCTGCACCACGCGGCCGCGAATCCCTCGACACATTTCCCCGGCTTTGTAGCAGAATAGCCCTTCCGGGGTCATGCCTATCCGCCGCCTGGCGAGAACTAGGCCGAAATCCGGAAGCGAGCAGGCCGCTCGTGAGGAGGTCCAACCGATTTCCCCACGCCTGGAGCGCCTGCCTTAGTCCTGCAGCAATCCGCACACAGGGGGAGGACCCCCCCGAACGATCTAAACAAGTCGGTTTTAGTTTGATCCGAGCCAAAATCTTGACGCAGGTTAAAGACACACTGCTCTCAGGGGAACAAATTACGAACTGGCTACAGCAAGCCACATTCGGCGATTTCTGAAGGGAGATTTGACAATGCAACTGAAACTTCGCAAGAGCTACACTGCAATGCTCGCGGCCATGGTGGTCAGCGGGATGGCGGCGGGCTCCGCTGTCGCGTCCGAGCCCACGCTCACCAAGGAGCAGTTCGACCGTGCGACCCTGCTGTACTTCCAGCAGTGTGCCGGCTGTCACGGCGTGCTGCGCAAGGGCGCAACCGGCAAGAGCCTCGAGCCGGAACCCATGCTCAAGCTCGGCCAGCAGCGTCTCGAGCGCATCATCGCGCTGGGCACCGAAGGCGGCATGAACAACTTCGACAACATCTACTCGCCCGAAGACATCGCACTGCTGGCGACCTACATCCAGATGGAGCCCCCGATTCCGCCGGAGCGCAACATCACTCAGATGAAGGAAAGCGTCAAGCGCTTCGTCGAGCTGAAGGACTACCCGACCAAGCCGATGCACGGCCGCAACTGGCAGAACTTCTTCCTGGCGATCGAGCGTGACCACGGTTCGGTTGCCGTTGTCGACGGCGACACCTACGAGCTCGTTTCCCGCGTCCCGACCGGCTACGCCGTGCACGTGATGAAGGGCGTCGAGAACAACAAGGCCGTCAAGCACCCGAATCCGGAACAGATCGGCCGCTTCTGGTACACGATGGGCCGCGACGGCAAGGTCACCAAGATCGACCTGTGGCAGGTTCCCGAGAAGATGCTCGTCGGTGAAGTTCAGGTCGCCTACGACGCTCGCGATG
>JBJHDM010000085.1:0-10619 GCA_050486545.1 Rhodocyclaceae bacterium
TGGTGTTTCGGGTGACGAGCACTGCACCCTCGGCCTTCGCACTCGCCCAGATGATCGCGTCGGGCAGGCGGAGGCGCTGTTCGCGCCGAAGCTCGACGGCCAACTCGGCAATACGTGGGGTGATGGTGACCTGGCTGAAGCTGGCCAGAAAAGCTCTCACGGGTGCTTCGCTCCGGGCGTCGGCACCCACCATGACCTCCATCCACGTTATCGGGCTGATCAGCCTCGGTTCTTCCGCATTGAGCGCCTCGCGGGCAGCGTCAACGCCATTGAGGTAGTCGATCAGGATGTTGGTGTCGAACAGGGCTCGCATTCGAACTCGCGGCGATCACCATTCCTGCCGAAGACGTTCCTGATAAGCGAGGCCATCCTCCGTCCGCTCGCTCCAGACGCCGAACGCTTCATCCTCGAGCTGAGGCGTGCGACGGGCAAGGTACTCCGCGAGCGCCCGGCGCACGAGCTCCGCGCGCGATGCCTTCTCACGCTTGGCAAGGGCCTTGAGTGCTTCGTATTGCTGCTCCGGCAGATCGATGATGGTTCGCATGATCACGCCTCATAGTGTTATCAATGATCGTCATCATACACCCTGAAAGCCTTTGGTACGGCAACGGCGCGAGGCCCGCCCCAATCTCAGATCTGCCAGCGCAAGGGCGCGCGAGGGTCGGGCTGGTAGGCGAAATAGGTGCCGGTGTGTATCGTGCGCCTCAGGTGATCGCCGAGACTCCGATGATGCCGCGCGATCCGGTTGAGGGCATAGCGCAGCGAGCGGGTGGCGCTGGTGCGGGCGCGCTCCAGGCCGCCACCGACGGTGCGGGCCCTACCATTCAGACCGACGCCGCGGCAGAGTTCGTCGACGAGAAACTGGCGATCGGCGCGCGCGAGTTCCGCGCGGTGAAGATCGTTGTTCGCCTCGGCCTCGGCGATATCCTCTTCCGTTTCGGCGAGGCGCTGCCGGTAGGCCTCGCGGGCCTTCGAGTCGAACACCTCCAGTCCGCATTGCGCATCGACCGGGGGCGCGCCGGGTGATGCGCCGACGGGAAGCGCGCCACGCTCCACGGCCACCAGGTCGAGAACATGAAAATCCCGGCCGGGTTCCGCCAGCAGGCGCTCCAGGTAGCGCATCCCCTTGAGGTCCTTCAGGCGGACGGTGGTGGCGCCGAAGGTGACCGTTCGAATATCCCCTTCGCGGCAGAAAATGCAACGCTCGGGTTCCACATCCTGCCGTGCGGGCGTCACCGGGCGATGCTTGCGCGCCAGCTCCGCCCAGGGCGCGGCGTTGAGGTCCTCGAACGCCTGGCAAGCGGCGTCGAGCTCCCGTTCGGCGGTTTCGTCATCCCCCGCGGCGCGGTGCGCTGCTGCGAGCTCGACGCGCAGTTCCGCCGCCTCGAACGGCATTCGCAGCGAGATCCATTCGAGCATGGCCTCGCTCAGAAGCTGGATGGCTTCGTCTTGCCGCCCGTCGTGCAACGCCAGGCGTCCCTTGGCGGCGAGCGCCGAGTTCTGCAAGGTGCGGCTCTGGTACATCCGGGCGATTTCCGCAAGGTCGGCCGCAGCAGTCCGCGCCGTGTCGGCGTCTCCGGCCGCCAGCGCGATGACCACCTGGGCTTCGCGCAGGGGGGCCCGCTGCAGCCCCCCCGAGGGCGGACGCTCCTTGGAAGGGATATCGACCGGGTGGTCGAGCGCGCTTTGGATCATCGAGTAGGCTTCATCGACGCGTCCCTGGGCCAGGCGCAACAACGCAAGACCCGGTTGAGGGAGCCAGGCATTCTGGTGCGCGGCAAGAAACGCCTCTTCAGCGCCCGCGAAATCGCCCTTGTGCAGCCGCGCGTTGCCGAGCTCGGTCAGCGGCCAGCCGAACTCCCGCCGCATCCAGGGGCGCAGTTCTTCGCATGCCTGCAAGGCTTCCTGCTCGGCTGCGTCGCAAGGGCCCCGCAGGCGCATGATCTCTGCCCGGTGCACCCGGCAACGACCGTGGAGCCCTCCGAACGCGGCCCCTTGGCGCCATCGCTCCATGGCTTCGGTCCATTGCTCGGCACGGTCGTGCTGACCGATCCACTGCATCGCGCAGATGAGCTCGCACCACATCTGCCCCGACGTGAGGGGGTCGAGGTTGCCCGCGCTCAGCTCCACGGCAACGTCGTCCAGCGCGCTGAGCCCTTCATCCAGATAACCGTCGTGGATGCGGACCCTGGCCAGGGCCACCTGTCCGATGATCGAGGGTGGGGCCAACCCGTGGATTCGTCCTCCGTCGATGGCCCGTTGGGCCCATTGCCCGGTCCCCGGCATGTCGCCACACATCAGGCGCTCGTAGGTCCGCACTGCGGCCAGCCAGGCCCAGACCGGGCTGTCGGGCGCGTCTTTCACCAGACGTTCCGCCCGCGACAGCCAGGCGCGCACGGTGGCCATCAGGCCCGTGTCCATCATCAGATACATGCCCACCATGACCGCCGCGAAGGCCGCGTCGTGGGGGCGGGCATCTTCGAGGTGCAGGCGGTAGAGATCCCCGTACGCGGCCAGCGTGCCTTCCAGGTCTCCGGCCCCATAGGCCGCCTGAGCCCGCAGCTCCAGCAGGGAGGCCGAGGGCGGCACGGACAGGTCGGCGAGCAGTTTCCGGGCCCGGGCGAACTCTCCGGCATCGAGCGCGGCACGAATCGGTGACAGGTCCGCTTGCGTCATCGCTCGTTCCTCTTGTTGCGGTTGTGACAAGGATTGTCACGCCTTGTGGGCAGGTGCAACGCGCACCCTTCCGAGAACTCATTAGATTCTAGGAGTACTGGACATGAATGAAACCCTTTTTGACCGCCTCGGCGGCCGCGCCGGGATCGACAGGCTGTGCGATCGCATCGTCGATCTCCACCTCCAGAACGAAGTCGCCGGCCCACGTTACCGGGCCCTCGACGACAAGACACTGGACCACGCCCGCGAAAAGGTGAAGGAGTTCCTCGCGGCCGGCAGCGGCGGACCCGTGGAATACACCGGGCGGTCGATGCTCGAGACACACACCGGGATGAACGTCAGTGCGGCCGAGTACGTGGCCGTGGTCGACGACATCTTGCAAGCGATGACCGAACTGGAGTATCCGCGCCCGGTCTGCGACGAAGTCCTCGGCATTGCCTATTCGCTCAAGGAAGAAATCATTCACAAATAGGTGGAGCGGCGCGCGGGCCGTTTGGCCCGCCAGGCGCGCTTCCATTCCACCCGACAGGAGGACTCACCATGTTGAATCTCGAGATCCGTCGACTTGCCGACAACACCCCGACGCCGGTGAGCATCGCGTCCCTTGCCATGGAGGTCAGGGGCGAATTCCAGTTTCCGCGCGAGGACGAACAGGCCTCGGGCAAGGCAGGAGGGAACGGGGCCGACGGCACCGGACCGGCCCTCATCGTCCATTGCACCGACCGGCAGGACGTCGTGCGCTGCCTGGATTTTGCCTCGCGGCATGATTTGCTGGTTGCGATGCGTAACGGACGCAACGCGCACGCTGCGTGGGACGACTGTGATCAGGGGATCGCGGTCGACCTGAGCGCGCTGCGCACCCCGCCGCAGTGACGGCCGGTGCGGGAAAGCAAGGGGTCAGGCCTGGAAACGTTGCACATGCTTCAACGCCAGGCCCGACCCCGCTCATGACCCCACTCAACACTCAAGCTCACAGCAACGGCGCCAGCCACCTCCGCGCCGCATCCACGCTCATGCCGGTGCGCCTGGCCCAGTCCTCGAGTTGATCCTCGCCGATCTTGCTGATGGCGAAGTAGTGGCTTTGCGGGTGGGCGAAGTAGAAGCCGGCGACGCTGGCGGCGGGGGTCATGGCCATGGATTCGGTGATGCCCATGCCGGCGTTGGTGGGGGCGTCGAGCAGCTGGAACAGCGCAGCCTTGACGGTGTGGTCCGGGCAGGCGGGGTAGCCGGGCGCGGGGCGGATGCCCTGGTATTGCTCCTTGATGAGGGCGGCGTTGTCGAGTGACTCGGCAGCCGCGTAGCCCCAGTATTCCTTGCGCACGCGCTCGTGCAGCCATTCGGCGGTGGCTTCGGCGAGGCGGTCGCACAAGCTCTTGAGCAGGATGGCGTGGTAGTCGTCGTGGGCGGCTTCGAACTCGGCGAGCTTCAACTCGATGCCGATGCCGGCGGTCACCGCGAAGGCGCCGCACCAGTCGCGCACGCCGGAATCCTTCGGCGCGACGAAGTCGGCCAGGCACCAGTGCGGCTTGCCGGCGGGGCGTTCGTGCTGCTGGCGCAGGCCGTACCAGGTCATGATCGGGCGGCTGCGGGATTCATCCTCGTAGAGCTCGATGTCGTCGCCCACGCTGTTGGCGGGGAAGAGGCCGAACACCGCCTTGGCCTGCACCCATTCCTGGGCGATGAGCACGTCGAGCATGGCCTGCGCGTCGTTGTAGACGTTGCGCGCCGTCTCGCCGACGACCTCGTCGTCGAGGATGTCGGGGAAGCGGCCGGCGAGATCCCAGGTCTGGAAGAAGGGGCCCCAGTCGATGTAGTCGCGCAGCTCGGCGAGATCGACATCCATGGCCATGACGCCGGTGGTATTGGGCTCTTCCGGCTGGTAGGCGGGGTCGGCGAGCGGGCTGAAGGCGTTGGCGCGCGCGGCCTCCAGGGGGACGAGCTGCACGCCCTTCTTGTTCGCATGCTGGCTGCGGATCTTGTCGTAGTCGGCGGCGAGCTGGGTCTTGAAGTCGGCGGCACCGCCTTCGGACAGCAGGGCGGTGACCACGCCGACCGCGCGCGAGGCGTCGGGCACATAGACCACGGGCTGCGCGTAATGCGGGGCGATCTTGATCGCGGTGTGGGCGCGGCTGGTGGTCGCGCCGCCGATGAGCAGCGGGATGCCCTGCTCGGCGAAGCCCTGGCGCTGCATCTCGGCGGCGACGTGGCTCATCTCCTCGAGCGACGGGGTGATCAGGCCGGACAGACCGATGGCCTGGGCGCCGTGCTCGCGCGCGGCGTTGAGGATCTTCTCGCACGGCACCATGACGCCGAGGTCGATGACCTCGTAGCCGTTGCAGCCGAGCACGACGCCGACGATGTTCTTGCCGATGTCGTGCACGTCGCCCTTGACCGTGGCGATGACGATGCGGCCCTTGCTCGTCGCGCCGGTGCGCAGCTTCTCGGCCTCGATGTAGGGGATCAGGTGGGCGACGGCCTGTTTCATGACGCGCGCCGACTTCACGACCTGGGGCAGGAACATCTTGCCCGCACCGAAGAGGTCGCCGACGACATTCATGCCCTCCATCAGCGGGCCTTCGATGACGGCCAGCGGCGGCTTGCCCTCGGCTTCGAGCTTGGCGCGCACCTCTTCGGTGTCGGCGACGACGAAGTCGGTGATGCCCTTGACCAGCGCGTGGGACAGGCGCTGCTCGACCGGCCATTCGCGCCAGGCGAGATCGGGGCCGGAGTCCTTGGCCTTGCCCTTGACCGACTGCGCGATCTCCACGAGCGCCTCGCCGGCGCCGGGCCGGCGGTTCAGGACAACGTCCTCGACCGTTTCGCGCAGCGCCGGATCGAGGTCGTCATAGACGCCGAGCTGGCCGGCGTTGACGATGCCCATGGTCAGGCCGGCACGGCACGCGTGGTACAGGAAGACGGTGTGGATGGCCTCGCGCACCGGGTCGTTGCCGCGGAAGCTGAAGCTCACGTTGGAGACGCCGCCCGAGGTCTTGGCATGGGGCAGGTGCTCGCGGATCCAGGCGACCGCCTCGATGAAGTCGACCGCGTAGTTGTCGTGCTCCTCGATGCCGGTGGCGATCGCGAAGATGTTGGGGTCGAAGATGATGTCCTCGGGCGGGAAGGCGGCACCGCCTTGTTCGACCGGCGCGGTGAGCAGCCGGTAGGCGCGCGCGCAGATCTCGGTCTTTCGCGCGAAGGTATCGGCCTGGCCCTGCTCGTCGAAGGCCATGACGATGACCGCCGCGCCGTAGCGGCGCGCGAGCCGTGCCTGGCGCAGGAACTCGGCCTCGCCCTCCTTCATCGAGATCGAGTTCACGATCCCCTTGCCCTGGATGCACTTGAGGCCGGCCTCGATGACGTCCCAGCGCGACGAATCGAGCATGATCGGCACGCGCGAGATGTCGGGCTCGGAGGCGATGAGCTTGAGAAAGCGCTCCATCGCCGCCTTCGAATCGAGCATCGCCTCGTCCATGTTGATGTCGATGATCTGGGCGCCGTTCTCGACCTGCTGGCGGGCGACGGCGAGCGCGTCGTCGAAGCGCTCCTCGAGGATCATCTTCGCGAACGCGCGCGAGCCGGTCACGTTGGTGCGCTCGCCGACGTTTACGAACAGGCTGTCTGGGCCGACGCTGAAGGGTTCCAGCCCGGAAAGGTGCATGCGCCGGTCGGACTCGGGCACCTTGCGCGGGGCCACGCCTTCGACGGCGGCGGCGACGGCGGCGATGTGCGCGGGGGTCGTGCCGCAACAGCCGCCGACGATGTTCACCAGCCCCGAGCGGGCCCATTCGCCGATCGCTTCGGCGAGCTGCTCGGGCGTCTCGTCGTAGCCGGTGGGCGCGAGCGGGTTGGGCAGGCCGGCGTTGGGGTGGGCGGACACCGCGGTGTCGCAGACCTGCGCGAGTTCCTCGACGTACTGGCGCAGTTCCTTCGCGCCGAGGGCGCAGTTCAACCCGAACGAGAAGGGGCGCGCATGGGCGAGCGAGTTCCAGAACGCCTCGGCGGTCTGGCCCGAGAGCGTGCGCCCGGACGCATCGGTGATCGTGCCCGAGATCATCACCGGCAGGCGCCGGCCAAGTTGCTCGAAGAGCTCCTCGATCGCGAACACCGCGGCCTTGGCGTTCAAGGTGTCGAACACGGTCTCGATCAACAGCAGGTCGGCGCCGCCCTCGATCAGGCCCGCGGCCGCATCACGGTAGTCGGCCACCAGCGCGTCGAAGCTGATGTTGCGGTAGCCCGGATCGTTCACGTCGGGCGAGATCGACAGCGTGCGCGAGGTCGGGCCGAGCACGCCGGCACAATAGCGCGGCTTGGCGGGATTCGCGGCGGTGTATTCGTCGCACAGCTCGCGCACCAGGCGCGCGCCGGCGACGTTGAGTTCGCGCGCCACCGACTCCAGGCCGTACTCGGCCTGCGACACGCGGGTGGCGTTGAAGGTGTTGGTCTCGATGAGGTCGGCGCCGGCATCGAGATAGGCGCGGTGCAGGTCGGCGATGAGGCCCGGGCGGGTGAGCACGAGCAGGTCGTTGTTGCCCTTGAGGTCCCGCGGATGCGCGAGGAAGCGATCGCCGCGGTAGTCGCGCTCGGTCAGCCCCGCCTGCTGGATCATCGTGCCCATGCCGCCGTCGAGCAGCAGGATGCGCTCGGACATCAGGGCCCGGAGTTCTTCGGATCGGTCGACTTGCATGGCATCCATCTCGGTTCGCGTCCGGGGACACCTGCAGCGCCTGTGGGGCACGACACGGCAAACCCGGCTGGCAGTCTGTCGGACTTGAGCGATCGTCGCGAGCCGAGTGGGAAAGCGAGGCCAGATTTGCCCGTTTTTGAGGCGCATAGTGGTTCTATGCAACGAAAAAACGGGCGAATATGGACCGCTTCTCCCATTGGCGCAGCAGATCAGCCTCAAGCCCGACAGGCTGCCGGTTTGCGAGCGCCGTTGTTCGATTGCCGAGCCTGGCCCCCGCATCGAATCGTGGGTGGGGTCGCAGCGCTCCTCGACAGGGGCGTCATTCTACCGGCCGCCGACCGGATTTTCCAGACGCGTCACCAGTAGTACGGCCAGCCCCAGGGATGCGGTCCGACCCACGGATGCGGCCAGCCCCATCCCATCCCCCAGTGCGTCCGCGGGCCGGACCACATGCCGATGCCCCAGCCGCCGTCACGAGGATAGACATAGGTATAGCTCGTGCGCACGACCTTGCCGTCGACGAAATGGACATTGAACAGCGTCGCCAGTACGCCGGGCCAGCGGTTGCGCACGTTCCAGTCCCACACCTCCTCGCCCGACAGCGCGAAGCGCTGCACCGAACGGTGCTGGCCGAGCAGGCGCTCGACCTCTTCGAGGGTCATGCCCGGCCGCACGCGCGCGAGGCCCTCCTCGCCCAGCGCATCGAGCTGTTCGACGACGCGGCCTTCGGCATCGACCGTGTACATCCAGGCGGTGTCGCCGTACGGCTGGGTTGCGTATTCGAGCGTGCGCGTCCCGTCCTCGTTGTTCCACACGCGCGTGGGCTCGCCGCGGTTGGCCCGCAGCTCGGCCTCGTCGGCGTACTCGCGCTGCGCCGTCAGGCTCGCGCAGCCGCCCAGCAGCACCAGGGCCGCGATCATCGCCAGGGTTCTCGACCACATGTCCGTTCTCCCGTGTGTCGTCATTGCCGCCGCTGCCCTCCGGATTCAGGGCGACAGCCGCAACTGCGTCCAGCCACCGTCCTGCAGGCGGTAGGCGATCCGGTCGTGCAGGCGCGAAGTGCGCCCCTGCCAGAATTCCCAGTAGTCCGGCTTGAGCCGGTAGCCGCCCCAGTGCGGCGGGCGCGGCGGGCGCAGGCCGAACCGGACGCCGAATTCGGCCGCCCGCGCGACGATGACGCCGCGGTTCGGAATGACCTCGCTCTGGTGCGAGGCCCACGCACCGATGCGATGCCCGAGCGGCCGGCTCTCGAAGTACGCGTCCGACTCGGCCTCGGAAACCTTCTCGACCATGCCCTCGATGCGCACCACGCGTTCCAGCTCGACCCAGTGGAACTGCAGCGCGGCGAACGGATGGACGGCCAGCTCGCGCCCCTTGCGGCTGTCGTAGTTGGTGTACCAGACGATGCCGCGCTCGTCGAACCCCTTGATCAGCACCGGCCGGGTCGACGGACGTCCGTTGGCGCCGACCGTGGCGACGGTCATCGCATTGGGTTCGGGCACGCCCTTGTCGAGGGCTTCGGTGAACCATTCGCGGAACTGGTGCAGCGGCTCGCTCTCCAGCACGCCCTCTTCCAGGGCGCCCAGTTCGTAGTTCTTGCGCAGGTCGGCGATGGGGGTGTCTTTCATGTTCGGTTCGGTTCTCAATGGGCCATGCGCCCATTCTACGCGGCGCACCGCCCCTTCTGGCGCATTGGATGCCGGCCGGCGGGGTTCGTTCAGGCGGTTCCCCGGCAGGACATCCCGTGGCAAAGTGTCGGCCTGTTCCGCCATCCGCCCCGCGAACCCTGCCGATGTCGATGCCGTCCGTCTCCTCCGTTCCAGCCGAACCGCCGCCCGTGCTCTTCGCAGCGCAGGGCGTGTCGCGACGCTTCGGCGGCGTGGTGGCCCTCGACGACGTGTCCCTGACGATCCGCCAGCACGAGATCTTCGGGCTGATCGGGCCCAACGGCGCAGGCAAGACGACCTTCTTCGACGTCGCGACCGGCCTGTGCCTGCCCGACCGCGGACAGTGCGTCTTCGCCGGCACGCCCCTGCCGCTGGGCCGGCCCGATCTCATCGTGGCCTGCGGCATCGCGCGCAGCTTCCAGAACATCCGCCTGTTCCGCGAACTGAGCGTGTTCGACAACGTGCTCGCCGGCTGCCACCGGCTCGGCCATTCGGGTCCGGTCGCCAGCCTGCTGCGGACGAGAGCGCAGCAGGACGAGGAAGCGGCGGCACGCGACCGCGCCACCGCAACGCTCGAACGCCTCGGCCTCGCGCCGCTGCGCGATGCGCTCGCGAAGAACCTGTCGTACGGCGACCAGCGCCGGCTCGAGATCGCCCGCGCGCTCGCGACCGATCCGAAGCTGCTGGCGCTCGACGAACCGGCCGCCGGCATGAACGCGACCGAAACCGTGGCCCTGCGGGCACTTCTCCATCGTCTGCGCGACGACGGCATCACGATCCTGCTGATCGAGCACGACGTGAAGCTGGTCATGAGCGTGTGCGATCGCGTCGCGGTGCTCGACTCCGGGCGCAAGATCGTCGAGGACGTTCCCGCGGCGGTGCTGGCCGACGAGGCCGTGGTCGAAGCCTACCTGGGCCGGAGGCATCTGCATGCGCGCTGACACGACGACGCCCCTGCTGCGGCTCGAAGGGCTCGAGGTCGGGTACGGCACGATCCCCGTGGTGCATGGGATCGATCTGGTGCTGTTTCCGGGCGAGACGGCCTGCCTGATCGGTGCCAACGGCGCGGGCAAGTCCACGACGCTCAAGGCCATCGCCGGGCTGCTCACGCCGGGCGCGGGGTCGATCGTGTTCGAGGACGCAGCGATCACGCGCATGCCGCCCCACGAGCGCGTGCGCCGCGGGATCGCGATGGTGCCCGAGGGGCGCGGCATCTTCGCCCGCCTCACGGTGGAAGAGAATCTGCGCCTGGGCGCCCACTCGCGTCACGATGCGGCAGCGGTCCGCGAGGACCTGGAGCGGGTCTTCGCGCTGTTGCCCCGGATGCGCGAGCGCCTCGGCCAGGTGGCGGGCACCCTGTCGGGCGGCGAACAGCAGATGCTGGCGATTGGCCGTGCATTGCTTGCACGCCCGCGCCTGCTGCTGCTCGACGAACCGTCGATGGGGCTCGCCCCGCGGGTGCTCGAGACGGTCTTCGAGGTCATCGAGTCGATCGCCCGTGCGGGGGTGACCCTGCTGCTCGTCGAGCAGAACGCGCACCTCGCGCTGGAACTGGCCGACCGCGCGTGGGTGATGGAGTCGGGCCGAATCAC
>JBJHDM010000086.1:0-10217 GCA_050486545.1 Rhodocyclaceae bacterium
GGCAGCACGTCGGCAGGGAAACCGGGTTGCTTCTGGTCGAGGTTCATCGCGACGATGCGAAACGAGACCGGCGCGCGTTCGCGCAAGGCGAGCAGACACGTCAACAGCGTGTAGGAATCCTTGCCGCCGGACATGCACACCATGATCGTGTCGCCGTCCTCGATCATGTTGAAGTCCGAGATGGCTTCGCCGACGCTGCGTTCGAGCTTCTTCCTGAGCTTCAGGAAATTGTTGGAGAAACGGCTCTCGGTCGTTTCATGGACGGCCTGGATTGTGCTCACTGCGGGATCCTGTTCGAATGCGGGAAGGATTATACGTTGGCATGCAAGTTCTGTATGCGACCGGACTACTCAAAGATGGGCGCTTCGGCCGCCGTCCACGGCGAGGATCTGGCCGGTGACGTAGGGCGCATCGAAGATGAGGAAGCGGGCTGTGCGCGCGATGTCCGAGAAACCGCCCTCGCGCTTGAGCAGCGTGTGTTCGATGATGGTCCGGCGTTCCTCGGGCGGGAACTGACCGTCGTCGGGCCAGGCGATCGGCCCGGGTGAGATGCCATTGACCCGGATCTCCGGAGCGAGTTCGAGCGCCAGGGCGCGAGTCAGTCCGGCCAGTCCGGCCTTGGCGACGGAATACATCGGATAGCGTGGCAACGGGCGTTCGGCGTGGATATCGACGATGTTGACGATCGTGCCGCCGCTCGAGCGCAGATGCGGCGCGGCAGCCTGCGACAGGAACAGGGGGCCCTTGAGGTTGGAGCCGATCAGTTCGTCCCAGTCCCGCCGGCCCATCGTGCCCATTGGCGTGGCGTAGAAGCTCGACGCGTTGTTGACCAGCGCGTCGAGTCGTCCGCAGCGCTCGACGACGGTCGCGATCAGCCGCTCGGGCACGTCGTCTTCCTTGAGGTCGCCGGGCAGCACGAAGGCCGATTGCGCACGGAGGTCGTTGAGTTGCCGAGCCAGGGCCTGTGCCTCGGAGGCCGAGTGGCGATAGTGAATCGCGACGGTGGCGCCGGCCGCGTGCAGGGCGCATGCGATGGCGGCGCCGACGCGCCGTGCCGCCCCCGTGACGAGCATGACCGGGTTCGCCTCGGTGTTCATGGATTCGGCCTCCGCTGTTTGGGTCTTGGGGGTGAGCCTGCCGGGTAGAATACGTCTTTTCCGGTCGCTTTCGAGTCTACATGTCCCTGCCGCAGCCCGCTCCGGATGCTCTGGAGCAAAGCATCCGCCTGGTCCGGCACATCGCCGAAACGATCGATGCCGAGGGCGGATGGATCCCGTTTTCCCGCTTCATGGAGCTCGCGCTGTACGCGCCCGGCCTGGGGTATTACAGCGGCGGGGCGAGAAAGTTCGGGCCGGCCGGGGATTTCATCACCGCTCCCGAACTGACGCCGCTGTTCGGGCAGGCGCTGGCGGTGCAGGTGGGCCAGGTCATGCGGCAGTCGGCCGCCCGGGTCATCGAGGTCGGGGCGGGAACCGGTCTGCTCGCGGCCGATCTGCTGCTCGAGCTGGAGCGCCTCGACGGTCTGCCCGAAAGCTATGCGATCCTCGAAGTGTCTGGAGAACTGCGGCAGCGTCAGTCCCAGGCGCTGAGCGAACGGGCCGGGCATCTGGCCGGACGGGTACAGTGGCTGGACGCCTTGCCGGAGCGGTTCTCCGGGATCGTGGTCGCCAACGAGGTCCTGGACGTGATGCCCGTGCATCTCGTTGTCGGACGCGACCGGGCCTTGTTCGAACGAGGGGTTGCGCTGGATGCGTCGGGAAGCCTGGCGTGGTCCGAACGTCCCGCCGAAGGCGCGGTTGCCGCCGAGGCGGCACGTCTCGGGGTTCCGCTGCCCGAATCGGGAACGTTCGTGACCGAGATCAATCTCGCGGCACAGGCCTGGGTACGCGAGTGGGCGGCACGGCTCGAGTCGGGCGCGCTCCTGCTGATCGACTACGGATACCCCGCGGCAGAGTATTACCTGCCTTCGCGCTCGGGCGGGACCTTGTTGTGCTACTACCGGCACCACGCCCACGCGGATCCGTTCCTGTGGCCCGGGCTGAACGACATCACGGCATTCGTCGATTTCACTTCGGTCGCGGAGGCGGGTTTCGATGCCGGGCTCGACGTGCTGGGCTACACCAGCCAGGCGAGTTTTCTGTTCAACTGCGGGATTCTCGACGTCCTGGCACGGCGGGGCCCGGAGGGCAGTGCTGACTACGTCCGTGCCGCGCGCGCCGTGCAACGGCTCACGACGCCGCAGGAGATGGGCGAGTTGTTCAAGGTGCTCGCACTGGGCAAGGGTCTGGTCGAACCCCTGCTCGGTTTCGGCCGCGGCGACCGGGTGCACACGCTGTGAGCGTGTGACCGGACCCGGCGAACGCATTCATTCCTGGCTGCGGTAGTACGCCGCGAGAAAGGCTTCGGTGTCGGTGGGCGCCTGTTTCGCGGCCGCTTCCACTTCCTGCAACTGCGGGCGGGTCTCGGGAAGCGGCAACCAGCCGGCCTCCAGGACCTGGTCGTCGTAGGGCGCGGGCTCTCGAATGGTCTTGCCGGTAGGGATGTCCATGATCGTCACCATGATGGCCTCTCCGTCAGGTTGTGCAGCGCAACTGCGGGGTCGGCGAGTCGAAGATGGGGCCAGCTTCGCAGACCAAGGTTACGGTTTGAGGTCTGTCCCGCATCTTCGTTCCCGCCCTTGTCCGATTCAACGACATCGTGGGTCAAAACTTGAGTTTCGGCAGGTACGGCCGGCGTGTCATGCGAGCTGGTCGGCCAGCCAGTCGGCAATGGGATCGGCGACGTCGCGCCATGCCCGTTCGAGCATCACGCCGTGACCGATCCCGGGGACGATCAGGGGTTCGACTCCGTAGGTCGTGGCGGTCATCCGCACTTGCGCCGGCGGGATCAGGTGATCGTGCTCGGCGCCCATCACGAGCAGCGGCGGGCGGTGCATGTGTGCCGGATGCGGCAGATCGAACAGCGTCATGTCCCAGATCGCACGGTGCGATTCGGGCTGACACTTGCGGTAGTAACGCATCAGGGTCGCGTCGTCGATCGGCTGGTGGAACAGCGCATCGCGCAGGCTTCCGGGGTGCGGCTGGCCGCCGCCGAGAATGCGGTTGAGATCGGCGAGCAGGCCCGGACGGGAGAACATCAGTCCGAGTGCCGAACCCATGAGGCCCTGTGGGGGCACCGAACACAAGAGGACCGCCGCCGGGGCGTCGGCGCGCTCGAGGAACTTCTGTACGACCATGCCGCCCATCGAATGCCCGATCAGGGCCGGCGGGTCGGGCAGCTTGGCGACGACTTCGGCGACGTCATCGACGTAGTTGCCGATCGAATAGCTGTCCAGGCGGCCTCCTCGGCGGCGGCTCATGCCGTGTCCCGAAAGCGACAGGGCGTAGCACGTGTAGCCGAGGGAGGCGAAATGCGGCAGGAAATGTTCGTCCCAGCACCATGCGGCGGTGTACGCACCGTGAATGAACAGCAGAGGGGTCGGGTGGGCGGTCGGGCCATCCGGGGAGCGGGCGATGACTTCCAGGTCGCCGAAGCGGGTCGTGTTCATCGCGGTACCGCCATGCCCCGTTGGACGGCCGGGCGTGCTTCGATCGTCGTGTACCACCGCTGCACGTCGGGAAAGCGCTTGAGGTCGATTCCCTGCCAGTCGTGACGCGCGATCCACGGGAAGGTGGCGATGTCGGCCATCGAGTACTGGTCGCCGGCCAGCCACTCCCGGCCCTTCAGGCGGGTATTGAGCACGCCGTAGATGCGCAGCGCTTCCTTCGAATAGCGTTCGATCGCGTACGGGATCAACTCGGGGGCGAAGCGCAGGAAGTGGTGGGCCTGGCCCAGCATCGGCCCCACGCTGCCCATCTGGAACATCAGCCACTGGATCGCTTCGAGCCGCATGCGCAGATCGTTTGGCAGCAGCTTGCCCGTCTTGCCGGCGAGATAGAGCAGGATGGCGCCCGATTCGATCAGCGTGATGGGTTGGCCTTCCGGACCGTCCGTGTCGACAAGCACGGGAATCTTGTTGTTCGGATTGAGCTTCAGGAAGTCGGGCCGGTGCTGCTCGTCGCGGGTGATGTCGACGGGATGCACTTCATAGGGCAGGGCCAGTTCTTCGAGTGCGATCGAAACCTTGCGCCCGTTCGGTGTGCTCCAGGTGTACAGCGTGATCATTCCGGCTCTCTCTGCGCATCCGCGGCCCGGACGTTGCCCGTTGCGCGCTTGCAGGGTCTAATGGCCCCTCCGGGGGTTGTTGCCAAGGTCGGGGCGCGAATGCTCAAGTGGGTTGTCGTAATCGTTGTGCTGGTCCTGGTGACCGGGCTGTTTCGCCAGCGCCTGGCGCGAAGCCTGCGCCTCGGGCGTCTGCCGGGCGACCTCCATTTCACGTTCCGGGGGCGTGCCTATCACTTCCCCTTTACCAGTACCGTACTCCTGTCGCTGGTCGCATGGGCCATTCTGCGGGCAATCTGACCTCGATTCGTGACGGAATTCTCACGATCCGGGCAAAAAAACAACACTGTCGGACAACTTCAGTGCGGCAATGCGTGCTGCGCGGATGCGTTCGGGGATACGGGTACGATCCTCGCAGGCCGCGGCAATCGCGCCCGCGTCAACCGCCTGAACGCGTGCGAGCTGCCGTTGCAGGAGCGCGGCCGGCGGATAGTCGCGGGGCTCCGCTCCGGGGCGGCCCCGAAAGTCGCACTCCGCCGCCTGGAGCAATAGCGCGAAGCGCTCCGGACGCCGGAGTGCATCCGTGCGCTCGAACAGTTTCAGGACCGTGTCCGGTCGCAGCTCGGCCGCCCGGTGAAGGTTGCCATGCTCGCGTGCGAGCAGGACCGCGAGGTCGCGGCAGTCGTTGGGCGCCTTGAGTCGCTCGGAGACGCGAAGGGCGTGGCGTGCACCGACCGCCTCGTGCCCGTGATGGGCGGGCCAAAGCTCGGGAGGCGTGTCGCCCTTGCCCAGATCGTGAAGCAGGCAGGCCCAGCGGACGGCGAGGGGCAGTCCGGCCCGCGCGGCATGGTCGATGACCGCAAGCACATGCACGCCGGTATCGATCTCGGGGTGATGGCGGGCCGGCTGGGGCACCCCGAACAGGCGATCGAGTTCCGGCAGGATGCGCGCCAGCGCGCCGCAGTCGCGAAGCACCTCGAGCATGCGCGAGGGCGTGTTCTCCATGAGGCCACGAGCCAATTCCTGCCAGACGCGTTCCGGGACCAGATGGTCGACTTCGCCATCGTCAACCATGGTGCGCATCAGCGCCTGCGTTTCCGGTGCGACGTCAAACGTGTCGAAGCGCGCGGCGAAGCGGGCCACCCGCAGGACCCGGACCGGGTCCTCGGCAAAGGCCGGACTGACATGGCGAAAGAGACGGGCCTGGAGGTCGTGCTGCCCGCCGTACGGATCGATCAGCCGTCCTGCGTCGTCGCGGGCCATCGCATTGATCGTGAGGTCGCGCCGGAGCAGATCCTGTTCGAGCGTGACGTCGGGCTCGGCCCGGAACACGAAGCCCTTGTAGCCGCGCCCGGTCTTGCGCTCGCTGCGTGCGAGCGCGTACTCCTCGCCGGTCCCGGGGTGGAGGAAGACCGGGAAGTCCTTGCCCACCGGACGGAATCCCTGGGCGAGCATCTCCTCGGGCGTGGCGCCGACCACGACCCAGTCGCGATCCTGCACCGGCAGGCGCAGCAATTCGTCGCGCACCGCACCGCCGACGACGTAGCACTGCATCATTCGGCCCTGCGGCGCGCCCGGGAGCGGCCGGTGTAGCGTGCGGAGCGCGGCGCCAGGCGGCCGATCCAACTCGGCGCGACGGCCTCGAGTGCGGTCGGCACGAGGCCGAACGGCAGCGGGGCGCCCTCGACGATGTTGTCGACCCGCATGGAGCGCACGTTGTCCCGGCTCATCAGCGGGGTCGGGGCAAGCTCCATCAGCGCGGCCTGGATCATCGCGATGCGCTCGGGCAGCGGAAGGATCAGCCGTTTGCGGCCGAGCCGCTCGGCAACATACGCCACCAGTTCGCGCAGGGTGTAGACGGTCGGGCCGCCCAGCGACCAGGTCTGGCCGGCTGCGGCAGGATCGGTGAGGCTGCGGAAAACGACTTCGGTGACGTCTTCCACGAACACCGGCTGGAAACGGGCCGAGGCCCCGGCCAACGGCAGGACCGGGAAGAGGCGGACGAGTCCGGCGAACAGGTTCAGGAAGCTGTCCTCGCGACCGAAGATCACCGAAGGCCGCAGGATGGTCCAGGCGAGTGCGTCGCCCGCTGCGCGAACGGCTTCCTCGCCGGCTGCCTTGGAGCGCTGGTACTCGGACGGGCCGGCAGCGTCGGCGCCGAGCGCGCTGACATGGACCAGCCGCCGTACCCCCGCGACCCGGCAGGCTTCGACGACCCTTGTCGGAAGCTCTACGTGCGCGCGTGCGAAATCGGGTCCGTAGGGATTGCCCGGTCGTGAATGCAGGATGCCGACGAGATTCACGACCGCATCGGCCCGCTCGAAGAGGCTTGCCAGGGTAGCGGGGTCGTGGATATCGGCCTCGACGACCTCGACGGTAGGAAGCGGAAGGAGGGGCGTGGCGCGGCAGCGGTAACGCGTCGGAACGACCACGCCGATTCCGGCGGCAGTGAGCCGGTTTGCCACCGAGCGGCCGACGAAGCCGCTTCCTCCCGTCAGGACGACGCGTTCGATGTTCATGGCAGCATCCAGGGCGCCGAACTCGGCGCTTTCGACATCATGGCACGGTTGCGGGTGCGATCACCCCGAGCCGCTGCCGCAGCGATTGCGGGCGATCCTCGAGCATGGCCGCGTAGATGACCGTGTTGGCAAGGACCTTCTTGACGTAGTCCCGCGTTTCGTCGAACGGGATCGTCTCGGCGAAGATCGCCGCCTCCAGGGGGCGCGCATCGCGCCACCGGCGGGCGCGTCCCGGGCCTGCATTGTAGCCGGCCGAAGCGAGTACGGGATGGTTGTCGAGATCCGCCAGGATCAGCCGCATGTAGCTCGTGCCGAGCAGCACGTTGGTTCTCGGATCGGTGAGCATGCGTGCGTGATACCCGCGCAGGCCGATCCGGTCGGCCACCCACTGGCCCGTTGCCGGCATGACCTGCATCAGTCCCTGTGCCCCGGCATGCGATCGGGCCGGCACATTGAACCGGCTTTCCTGTCGCATCAGGCCGTAGATCCAGGCCAGATCCAGCCCCTGTTCGCGAACCTGCGGTTCGATCAGGTCGCGATACGGCGTGAGGAAGCGGATCGCGAAATTGGCGCTCGGATCGGCAAGCTCCGCCGTGTTGATCGCCCGTTCAAAGAGCCCGTCGGCCAGGGCCAGATGCGCGGCGGCGAGCAGGAAGCCGCGGTCTCGGTCGCGCACGGCCCGGATCCATTCGCGGACGCCCTCGGTAGGCATGCCCAGGCGATAGAACGCGAGCGCGCGACGGATGCCCGGGTCGTTGGCCGCGTGCTCGTGATCGGCGGCCGAAACGGGTTCGTCCGGCGGTGGTGGCAGGAAGGCACGACCGAGTTCCTCGGCCGCCAGCATGCCGTAGAAGTGTGCCTGGTTCGCGATGCTCCGGTACAGGGTCTTGGCTTCCTGCGCCCGGCCCTGTGCCGCGTGAGCACGGCCGAGCCAGTACGTCCATTCGGGCTCGCCTCGCTCGTCATCGGTCAGCGCGGCAATGGCAGCCTCCACGTGGCGCCAGTTCTCGTTCCGAAGCGCTGCCCGGACATGCCAGGCGCGCTGCACCGGGGTCATCGGCACGTCGCCGGCCGCCGCGTACCAGTCGGCTGCCTGCGGCAGTCGCGACAGCGCGCCGTGGTGACCGAGGACGACGTGGAGGTAGCTGCGTTCGTCGTGAGAGAGACGATCGTGAAGGCGGACGAACCTGGCATGAGCGGCCAGCACATCCTGACGTGCCAGGCGGACCAGGGCGGCCAGCGCGAGTTCGCGGCCGGTCCGCGTGACGGCGAAATTGGGCGGCAGGCGGTCGAGCCAGGCTGCGGAAGAGCGAATTGCCTGGTCGAGATCGCGTGCGGCAGGAGCCCGGTCGGCCGCGAACCAGCCGGCCGTCGTGCGCGCGGCATCCGGCGTGCGGCTGTCGATCTGGCGGCGGAACCGCCACCACAACGCATCCTCGTCCACGTACCCCGCCACGGCGGCGGCCTGCAACACCAGCTCGCAGGCATCGTGCGCGTGAACGAGGCCGGCCCAGCCCGCGGCGACCTCGTCGAGGACCGATCGATCGCCGGACAGATAGCGTGCCTGCCAGGCCAGGCAGCGCAATTCTTCGTCGGGATGCTCGTGTTCGGCGAACACGTAGAGGTAGGCCGGCCAGTCGCGCTCGTCGGCCAGCCGCCTCAGCCAGTAGGCCCGCAGGCGGTCGGCTGGTATGCTGCCGCGATGGCGACCGATGAATTCGGCGATCTCCGCGGTCGGGACCGGTCCCGGCCGTTCTAGGAGGCCGACCAGTTGCCAGTAGCGGACGTAATGATCCAGCAGATGCGGCTCGGAGGTTTCAGCCAGACGCCGCAGGGTGGCCTGGTCGCCCGTGCGTAGCGCCTCGCGTGCTGCGACGATGCGCTCGTCGCCCTGCTGTGCGCCCGCCGGGCCGGCGTACCAGATCAGCAGGAGAACGAGGAGCCGGCCGAATCCGTGCACGATCTGCAACGGAACGACCCGTAACGCAACCCACGACCCGCCCGAAAACGACATGATGGCTCCAACGACTGACGACGATGTTAGCGCCTTTCGACGCCTGCTGCGCGGCAAGGCGATCGGCCGGCGCGAGGCCCTCACCGCCACGGCACGGCACGCGCTCACCGCGCGTCTCGAGGGGCATCTGAAGCCGCTGCTCGATATCCTGGAACCCGCGACGCTGGGATTCTGCTGGCCGTTCCGCGCCGAGCCCGACCTGCGCCGGCTCGTGTCGGAATGGCTCGTCGAGAGCCCGCTACGGGTTGCCGCGCTCCCCGTGGTGCTGGACAGGGAAAAGCCGCTGTTGTTCCGCGCGTGGACACCGGAGATGGTCCTCGTTCCCGATCGGCACGGTATCCCGCACCCCGGCTCGGGCGAACCGCTCGTGCCGGACGTGGTGCTGGTGCCGTTGAACGCCTTCGACGCACAGGGATACCGGCTTGGCTATGGGGGAGGGTACTTCGATCGCACGCTGGCGCAGCTCGATGCGGTTGCCGTCGGGGTCGGCTTCGAGTTCGGGCGTGTGCCGACGGTCCATCCGCAGCCCCACGATCGGGCCATGGACTGGATCGTCACCGAGGCCGGAGCGTTCAGGCCAGGAACATGCGATAGGCCGGGTTGAGCGACTCGTCGGCGTACTGGTAGCCGAGACGGTCCAGGAAGTCCTGGAAGGCGATCTTGTCCTCGGGCGGCACCTGCATGCCCACCAGGATCCGGCCGAAATCGGCGCCGTGGTTGCGATAGTGGAACAGGCTGATGTTCCAGTCCGAGCGCAGATGCGAGAGGAAATTCATCAGGGCGCCGGGACGCTCGGGGAACACGAAGCGGTAGAGCAGTTCGTTGTCTACCTGCGGGGCACGACCTCCGACCATGTAGCGGATATGGGTCTTGGCCATCTCGTCGTCGGTCAGGTCGAGCGCGGGGAGTTCGTGGCGCTCGAGCATCTCCACCAGCCGCGTGACTTCGCCGCGATTATGTACCGTCACGCCCACGAAAACGTGCGCGCGGGACGGATCGGCAAACCGGTAGTTGAACTCGGTGATGTTGCGGTTGCCGAGCAGGCTGCAGAATTTTTTGAATGACCCGGGTTGTTCGGGAATCGTCACCGCCAGCACGGCTTCGCGCTGCTCGCCCAGTTCGGCCCGCTCCGCGACGAAGCGCAGGCGGTCGAAGTTCATGTTGGCCCCGGAGGCGATCGCCACGAGCGCCTTGTCGCGCAGCTTGTGGCGCTTCGCATACTCCTTGGCGCCTGCGACCGAGAGCGCTCCGGCCGGTTCGAGGATCGAGCGCGTGTCCTCGAATACGTCCTTGATCGCAGCGCAGATCGCGTCGTTGTCGACGACGATCATTTCGTCGACATACTCGCGGCACAGGCGGAAGGTTTCCTCCCCGACCTGCTTGACCGCGGCACCGTCGGCAAACAGCCCGACCTGGTCGAGCACGACCCGTTCGCCGGCCTGCAGCGAGCGGGTCATCGCGTCCGCGTCGACCGCCTCCACGCCGATGATCCGGGTCTCCGGGCGCAGCCGCTTGACGTAGGC
>JBJHDM010000087.1:0-10041 GCA_050486545.1 Rhodocyclaceae bacterium
GACCACGCCCAGCCCGACCAATCCGTAGATCGGCTCGAGCACGTCGATCGAGTGTCCGCCCGCAACGGGGATGCCCGCTTCCCGGCAGACCGAGGCACCGCCTTCGAGGATGCGCCCGATCACCTCCTGGGGCAGCTTGTCGAGCGGCATCCCGACCACTGCGAGCGCCATGATCGGACGGCCGCCCATGGCGTAGACGTCGGACAGCGCATTGGTGGCGGCAATCCGCCCGAAATCGTACGGATCGTCGACGATCGGCGTGAAGAAATCGGTCGTCGCGACGATCGCCTGGCGGTCGTTGAGCCGGTAGACCGCTGCGTCGTCCGCATGGTCGGTTCCGACCAGCAGATCCGGAGGAACGATCCCGGCCGGTGCGTGCGCCAGCAGGCGGGCGAGGATGGCGGGGGCAATTTTGCAGCCGCAGCCACCACCGTGGGAGAATTGCGTCAGTCTGATGGTATCCATAACGTCCGGAGGAAGGCGGTCGGGGCTTGAGCCCGAATGCGAATCGATCATGAAGAAAGGCGTCGCGACCGTAGCACAGTTGGGTGAGTTTGACGAGATCATCGACGCCCGCAGTCCGTCCGAGTACGCGCTCGACCACCTCCCCGGCGCAATCAACTGTCCGGTCCTGGACGATGCGCAGCGCGCCCGCGTCGGGACGCTCTACAAGCAGCAATCCGCGTTCGATGCCCGCCGGCTCGGGGCGGCGATGGTCGCGGAGAACATCGCGCGTCATCTGTACGAGCGCTTCCAGGACAAGCCCAGGGGCTGGCGCCCCCTCGTGTATTGCTGGCGCGGCGGCCAGCGCAGCGGCGCCTTCGTGACCTGGCTGCGCATGATCGGCTGGGACGCGTGTCAGCTCGAAGGCGGCTACAAGCTCTGGCGTCGCGAGATCGTCTCGCGCCTCGACGCGCTTCCCCGGCAACTGAAGTTCCGGGTGGTCTGCGGCGCGACCGGCAGCGCCAAGACCCGGGTCCTCGAGGCCCTGTCGGCCCTGGGGGCACAGGTACTCGACCTCGAGGCGCTGGCCAGGCACAAGGGTTCGGTGCTCGGCGCGATTCCCGGACATTCCCAGCCGAGCCAGAAATCGTTCGAAACCGCCCTGCACGAAGCCCTCTCCGGCTTCGACCCGACACGACCGGTGTACGTCGAGGCCGAGAGCCGGAAGATCGGGCGCATCCATCTGCCCGAGGCGGTCATCGCGCACATACGGGCATCGTCGTGCATCGCGATCGAAGCCGGCCGCGACGCACGACTCGAGTTCCTGGCCCGCGACTATGCCTACCTGGGCGACGACCTCGAGACCCTGTGCGACCAGATCGATCGTCTCAAGGGCCTGCAGAGCAACGAGACCGTCGCCCACTGGAAGGCCCTTGCCCGACAGCACCGGCTACGCGAACTGTTCGGTGAATTGATCGACGGTCACTACGACCCGCTTTATCGGCGCTCGCAGCAGCGGAACTTCCTGCGCCTCGACGAAGCGGACACCGTGGAGACCGACGACCTGTCGCCCGAGGGCATCCGGCGACTCGCCGTCCGCATCCTCGAGCACGACGATCCAGCCCTTCGGGTCCAGGACGAGACTCGAGGCTGAGAATTGGCCGTGTGCACCCGCCTCGACGCTACCGGGATTCGGGCAGGAATACGGTACCGCTCGAGTCGCGAACCGCGCAGACACGCTGCACCACGGCCGGCTTCGGAATGGCGATTTCACCCTGTTCGAATGCGACGACCGCGAAACGCCCACGTACCCGCTCGAGCAATTCGTCCGGTTCGAGCAGAAAGGCAGGACGCGAAGGGCGACCAAAGCGTTCGTTGCCGCGCATGAAGGTTTCGTAGATCAACACGCCGTCGGGGCCGACGAGATCGAGGAGATCCGCGAAATGCGGCCGGTACAGATAATTGGTTACGATCACCGCATCGTACTGTCGACCCCGCAGCGGCCAGTCTTCCTCTTCCAGGTCGGCCTGAATCGTACGGACCCCCTGGATGCCCGCCAGCGTCGCGAGTGAGGCGGCGTCGCGATCCACTGCATCGACCAGAAATCCGTCGGCGGCCAGCCGCCGCGCATGGCGCCCGCTGCCGCAGGCAAGATCGAGCACCGTGCCACTGCAGCGGATCAGGGGGACGAAGCGGCAGACCCAGTCGGAGGCTTCACCCGTCCCGTGCTGCGGCTGCGAAGCCAGGTTCAACGGTCGATCCCGCCCAGGCAGATGGACTTGATCTCGAGGTATTCGTCGATGCCGCAACGCGACCCCTCGCGTCCGATCCCCGACTGCTTGATGCCTCCGAACGGAGAGACCTCGTTCGACATGATCCCGGTGTTGACCCCGACCATGCCGTATTCGAGTTCTTCCGACACGCGGAAGATGCGGCCCACGTCGCGCGAATAGAAATAGGCGGCCAACCCGAACTCGGTATCGTTGGCCATGCGCACGGCCTCGTCCTCCGTCTCGAAACGGAACAGCGGTGCGACCGGGCCGAAGGTCTCCTCCCGCGCGACCCGCATCGCCGGCGTGACGTCGGCCAGCACCGTCGGCTCGAAGAAGTTGCCGCCCAGGCGGTGCCGCCTCCCCCCGGTCAACAGGCGTGCCCCACCGCCCAGCGCATCGGCGATATGCGCCTCGACCTTCTCGACCGCAGCAGCGTCGATCAGCGGGCCGATCTGGACGCCCGAATCGGAACCCGATCCGACCTGAAGCGTCGCGACGGCAGCCGCCAGCTTTTCGGCGAAGCGGTCATAGATACCGGACTGGACGAGAAGCCGGTTCGCGCACACGCAGGTCTGTCCCGCATTGCGGTACTTCGAGGCCATCGCCCCTTCGACCGCGGCATCGACATCGGCATCGTCGAACACGATGAACGGGGCATTTCCACCGAGTTCGAGCGAGAGCTTCTTGAGCGTCGGCGCGCATTGCCCCATCAACAGGCGCCCGACCTCGGTCGAACCGGTGAAGGAGAGCTTGCGCACGACCGGACTGGCGGTCAGCTCACTCCCGATCGCGACCGGATCTCCCGTCACCACGTTGAGCACCCCTTTCGGGAAGCCCGCCTGTTCGGCCAGGGCCGCCAGGGCGAGCGCGGTGAACGGCGTCTGCTCGGCCGGCTTGACCACGACCGTGCAGCCCACCGCAAGCGCAGGAGCGACCTTGCGCGTGATCATTGCAGCGGGGAAATTCCACGGCGTGATCGCCGCGCACACGCCGACCGGCTGGCGGATCGTGAGCAGGCGCCGGTCGGTCCCGGTGGTCGGAATCACCTCACCGTTGGTGCGCCGCCCTTCCTCGGCGAACCACTCGACGAACGATGCGGCGTAGTGCACCTCGCCCAGCGCTTCGGCGAGCGGTTTGCCCTGTTCGGTCGTCATCATGAGGGCAAGATCGTCGGCTGCCTCGGTCATCAATGCAAACCACTTGCGCAACAGGGCGGAACGCTCCTTTGCCAGTCGCTTGCGCCAGCCGGGCAGAGCCCGTTCGGCTGCCGCGATGGCCCGGGCCGTCTCGGTCGCCCCCATGTCGGGAACCGTGCCGATGCACTCGCCCGTAGCGGGGTTGTCGACCTCGACGTGCGCACCGGAGTCGGCGTCGACCCAGTTGCCGTCGATGAACGCCTGCTGGCGAAAGAGGGAGGTTAGACGCATAGCCTTCATGATCGAAAAGTCTCTTCTCGGGGGTTCCTCGGAATCTTCTTCGCCCGAACGCGAACGTGCCGGACAGTGGTTGGATTCTATCCGTCCGTCGCGCACTGTGCACGACGCACCCGTCCCAGCCTGGGCATCGCCTGCCGAAGCGAACCCGAAATCGCAGCTTCCGAACTGCTACCATGGCAATAGCGATCCTGGAATCCTCTCCTTACGCGCCGGGTGTGTCCGTATGTCGAGCACTGCTGCTCCCTGGATTCATGACGATCCGACACCACGGGATTCCCGCCTTGATGCCATTTCGTCCGCATCCCCGGACTTGGCGCGGTACAAGGTGCCCCGTTGAGCGCGCCGCTGCCCTGGCTCCTGGCCGCCGTGCTGCTCGTGCTGTGCGCGGTACTGGTCATCGTGTACGCGAGGAATGCGGGCAACGCCGGCTCGCTTTCCGAGACGACCTCGCCCCTCATTCCGACGTCCCCAAGACTGCTCGCCGATGCAGGATGCCATCCCTGGCGCACCGACACGGGGCACCGGTTCGTCGGCACCCCGGAAGAAGCCTTCGACACGGGTCCGGAGACCGTCTGCTTCCCCCCCGGCAAGACCTGGTGGGAGATCGATTGCGAAGCCGTCGGGGATGTCGCATGGGAGTCCTGCAGGGCGTGCGTCGAGCATCGCATCCCGTTCCACGTTCTCGTCCGCTTCAGCGACATCGCGGGGAGACCGGTCTACCTGGAGGTTTCAGGAGAGCCGATGCTTCACGACGGGCAGTTCGACGGATACGCGGGTCTTGCCGTCGACGTCACCCGACGGGTGGCCGCGGAACACGCGCTGAGCCTGACCCAGGCACTTCATGAGGACGTCCTCGAATCGCTCCGCGAGGTTGTTTATCGTTCCGACCAGCGCACCTGCTTCACCTTCCTGAACCGGGCCTGGGAAGGCATCACCGGCCATCGGGTCGTCGATTCGATCGGGAAACCGCTGGCCGATTTCCTGCATCCGGACGATCGCTTGCGCATGACGACCCAACTGGAGCGGCTGCAGGCCGGCGAGATCGAGGAAGCCCGCGCCCAGGTCCGAATGCCGACGCGGAATGGGGAGATCCGCTGGGTCGACGCGACCGCACGTCTGGTCCACAACCCGACCAAGACGGACCAACTGACGACCCTCGTCGGTTCGTTCGACGACATCACCGACACCCGGATCGCGGAACTGAGCCTGCGCAACATCAACCAGGAACTCGAGGCCCGGGTGCGCATGCGCACGGCTGAACTGGAAGCGTCGAATCGCGAGTTGGAAGCGTTCTCCTATTCGGTCTCCCACGATCTGCGCGCACCGCTGCGGTCCATCGACGGATTCACGCGAATCCTCGAAGAGGACCTGGGCGACCGGCTCGACCCGGAATCCCGTGGAAACCTGGAGAGGATCCGCGCCGCTGCGGGCAGGATGGCGCGCCTGACGGACGATCTCATCGAATTGGCCCGCTTTTCGCGCCATACGCTGCGAAGGGAGAACATCGACCTTTCCGAACTCGCCATGCAGATCGTCGACGAACTTCGTGCCCAGGAACCCGGCCGCAGGGTGGAGGTGGAGATCACCAGCGACCTGATGATCACCACGGATCGCACCTTGATGCGGACCGTCCTCGAAAACCTCCTCGGCAACGCCTGGAAATTCACCTCTGGTCGCGAGGTCGCCCACATCGCCTTTCGGGCGGAAATGCAGGACGGGCAGCGGGTCTTCACGGTCTCCGACAACGGCGTCGGCTTCGACATGGCACACGCGGGAAGCCTTTTCCGGGCCTTCTATCGCATGCACGACCCCGCCACCTACCCCGGAACTGGCATCGGTCTCGCCAACGTGTATCGCATCATCGAGCGACTCGGAGGCCGGATCTGGGCTCACGCAGCCCCGAACCAGGGCGCCCGTTTTCACTTCACCTTCGACGCATAGAACGAAACGCCCGGAGTGCGTAAGATGGACCCTCCGGAAGCGCGCCGATGGGGCGCGAATATTTCACGAACAAGAAATGCTGCACTGCGGTAGACTGATTCCAGATTTCGACCACGGCACGGCCCACGATCACGAATCGATGCGCACCGTGCCGACCGATACAGGGCTCCACACAGACCTGCTGCCATCCGGATCCGACCATGAAAGAAAAACATTACCTCACTCCCCTGCTCCAGCCCCGCTCGGTCGGCGTGATCGGCGCCAGCGAACGCGAAGCCTCGCTCGGCAACGTCGTGATCCGCAACATGCTCGAGGCCGGCTTCAAGGGCCGCCTGTTCGCGATCAATCCGAAGCATGAATCGGTCCTCGGCGTTCCCTGCCACAAATCGGTCGAGGATGTACCGCACCGGCTCGATCTCGCCGTGATCGCGGTCAATGCCGAGAAAGTCCCCGCGATCGTCGACAGTTGCGGCCGTGCCGGTGTGCGGGCGGTCATCGTGTTGCCGGCGGGGTTCTCCGAAACCGGACCCCGGGGCGCATTGCTCGAACGGCAAGTGGCCGAGACGGCCCGACGCCACCGGATCCGCTTGCTCGGCCCCAACTGCCTCGGGATCATGCGTCCCGAACTGGGTCTCAATGCGACCTTCGCCCATGCCAGTGCCCTGAAGGGGTCGATCGGGCTGATCTCCCAGTCCGGTGCACTATGCACCGCGATTCTCGACTGGGCCAAACCCAATAACGTCGGCTTTTCGGCCGTCGTGTCGCTCGGATCGAGCAGCGACATCGATTTCGGTGAAGTGCTCGAGTACATGATTTCGGACCCGCGCACCGAAAGCATCTTCCTCTATGTCGAAGGAATCCGCGACGCACGCCGCTTCATGAGCGCCTTGCGCGGCGCCGCGCGGGTCAAACCGGTCTTGCTGATCAAGGTCGGCCGCCACCCCGACGTATCGCGCGCGATCCTGTCGCATTCCGGCGTGGCCAGCGGCGAAGACGCGGTATTCGATGCGGCCTTGCGACGTGCCGGCGTCATCCGGCTCTACAACCTCGGCCAGCTCTTCGCGGCGGCCAATGCATTGTTCTCCCACTTCCGTCCTCGCGGCAACCGCCTGGCGATCATCACCAACGGCGGCGGTCCGGGCGTCATGGCTGCCGACCGTGCGGCCGATCTCGGCATTCCCCTTGCACAGTTCGCCGACGAAACGGTGGCGAAACTCGATGCGGCCCTGCCCGCGCACTGGTCGCGCGGCAATCCGGTCGACATCGGCGGGGATGCTGGCGTCGACCGGTATCGCGATGCGCTCAAGGCCGTTCTGGAAGGACCCAACGTCGATGGCGTGCTCGTCCTGCTGACCCCGCAGGCGATGACCGATCCGAGCCGCGTGGCCGAAGCGATCGTCGAGGTCGAGAAGACCGCGGACAAGCCGGTCGTGACCTGCTGGATGGGTGAGGATCTGGTCGGCGAAGGGAGAAAGATCTTCGAGGCGGCCGGCATCCCGACCTTTCGCACGCCCGAACCGGCGGTCGAGCTGTTCAGCCATATCTCGGCCTACTACCGCAACCAGAAGCTGCTGATGCAGACCCCCGCATCGCTTTCGCACCTGAACCCGCCGAGCATCGAAAGCGCGCGCCTGGTCATCGAAACCGCGCTGGCCGAGCGGCGCAAGGTCCTCAACGAGATGGAATCGAAGGCCTGTCTGGCAGCCTTCCGCATTCCGATCGCACAGACCGTGGTGGCCCGGTCGGCCACCGAGGCGATGGTGCTCGCCGAGGAGATCGGGCTACCGGTCGTCATGAAGATCGACTCCCCTTCGATCCTCCACAAGGCCGATTCAGGGGGCGTGAGGCTGAACCTCGGCAGCCTCGCGGCAGTTCGCACCGCCTACCAGGAGATTCTCGACGAGGTCCGACGCAACAAGCCCGAGGCGGCCATCAACGGAGTCGCGATCGAGCCGATGATCCTCAAGCGCCATGGGCGAGAACTGGTGGTCGGCGTGCGGCGCGACCCGGTGTTCGGACCGGTCATCACCTTCGGCGAAGGCGGCAACCGCGTCGAGGCCAACAAGGACCTGGGCATCGCCCTGCCGCCGCTGAACCGTTTCCTCGTGCGCGACCTGATCCAGTCCACGCGCGTGGCAAGCCTGCTCGGCGAAGTCCGCAACATGCCCGCCATCCACTACGAAGCGCTGGAGTTCGTCCTGTTGCGCGTCTCGGAAATGGTCTGCGAACTGCCCTGGATCCAGGAACTCGAAATCAATCCGCTCATCGTCGACGAGGTCGGCGCGGTGGCCGTCGATGCACGACTGGTCACCGACAACGTGGCGCCATCGGCCGACCGCTACGACCACATGGCGATCCACCCCTACCCGTCCCAGCTCATCACGAAGTGGACACAGCCCGACGGTGTCGAGATCACCATCCGCCCGATCAAGCCCGAGGACGCCGAACTCGAGGTGGAGTTCGTGCGCAAGCTCTCGCCCGAGACCAAGTACTACCGCTTCATGAACACGATGCGCGAACTGCCGCCGGCGATGGTGGCCCGACTGACGCAGATCGACTACGACCGCGAGATGGCGTTCGTGGCGACGATCATGCAGGACGACAAGGAGGTCGAGATCGGCGTGTGCCGCTATGCGGTCAATCCGGACGGCGAATCCTGCGAGTTCGCGATCGTGGTCGCCGACGACTGGCAGCACCGGGGACTGGCTCGGCGGCTCATGGGAGTGTTGATCGAAGCGGCCCGCAACAAGGGCCTCGCCTACATGAACGGCGTCTTTCTCGCCAACAACGAACGCATGCTGCGCTTCGTCCAGGGGCTCGGGTTCGTGCTGCGCAACGATCCGGACGACAGCACCGTCAAGCTCGGCGTACTCTCGCTGCAGGACTGATCGACCGCAATCCCGTATCATCCGCCCTTTCGTTCCGGACCCGACCCATGGCGGCAAGCATCGAGCAACTCGACTTTCATGGCCTGCCGGCGCTGCAGTTGCGCGACGGCAGGGGCGCAACTGCGCTGATCACGCGCTTCGGCGCGCAGGTGCTGTCCTGGCTTCCGGCTGGAGCGTCCGAGTGGCTCTACCTCAGCGAAAAGGCGCACTACGATGGCAGCGCCGCGATCCGCGGCGGCATTCCGATCTGCTTCCCGCAGTTCTCCTCGCTGGGCAAACTGCCCAAGCACGGCCTGGTGCGACAGGTGGAATGGGCCTTGCGCGAGCACCGCACCGGAGCGGATTACGCCCTCGTCACCCTGGGCCTGTGCGATGACGAGCGATCGCACGCATTGTGGCCGCAGTGCTTCGATGCCGAGCTGACCGTCGTCCTCGAGAACCGGCGCCTGGACATCGAACTGGCGATCGGGAACACCGGCCATTCGCCCTTCGCCTTCACCGCAGCACTCCACACGTATCTTCGCGTCAGGGAAGTCGAGAACGTCTCGCTCGAGGGTCTGCACGGTTTCGAATATCGCGATGCCACCGACGGCAATCGCATCAAGCGCGACACCGGTGACGCGATCCGCGTCGAGGGCGAGGTCAATCGCGTCTATCACGATGTCGACCGCGCCCTGCTGCTGCGAGACGAGGGTCGCACGCTCGGCATTCGCAGCGAAGGCTTTCCCGACGTGGTCGTCTGGAACCCGTGGGAAACCCATTGCGCCGCCATCGAGGACATGCTTCCACTCGATTTCCGGCACATGCTGTGCGTCGAAGCCGCTGCGGCCCGGCAGCGCATCGCGCTGGATGCCGGGGACGTCTGGACGGGCCGCCAGTCGCTGGTCGCGCTCTGACCCGCCACGAGGAGTTTCCATCCATGACGATCGTCGTATACGGCATCCGCAACTGCAGCACGATGAAGAAGGCCTTCGACTGGCTCGATGCCCGGGGTCTGGAATATCGTTTCCATGACCACCGCAAGTCGGGCATCGACCCCGAGACCCTGGCCGGGTGGTGCGACCGCCTCGGCTGGCAGGCACTGGTCAACACCCGCGGAACGACCTGGCGCAAACTCCCGCCGGCCGACCGGGACGTCGCCGATTCGATGGCCGCGATCGCGTTGATGCGCACGCACCCGAGCCTGATCCGGCGCCCCGTCATCGAAACCGCCTCGGGCCGGATTCTCGTCGGCTTCGATGAAGACGTGTTGTCCGCGCACCTTGCACCTGGAGCCGGCACGTGAAACCGGATGACAGCTATATTCAACGCTTCCTGCTCGAGGACCTCGACATTCGCGGCGCGGTCACCCGACTGGGTGGCGTCTGGCAGGCGCTCCAGCAGGGTCGTGACTACCCCGCACCGGTGGCCGCCCTGCTTGGCCAGATGAGTGCGGTCACTGCGGTGATCTCCGGTAATCTCAAGCAGCCTGGACGCCTGACCTTCCAGATCCAGGGCCACGGTCCGGTCGGCCTGCTCGTCGTCGACTGCACCGAAAGCCTCAACCTGCGCGCAATGGCC
>JBJHDM010000088.1:0-9961 GCA_050486545.1 Rhodocyclaceae bacterium
GAACGAGAACGGGAGATGGCAGATCGCGATCAGGCCCAGGCCGATGCTGATGAGCCAGAGCGCGTTCTCCAGGCCCATGACCAGGCCGATGCCGGCAAGGCTCAGCAGCGCGAAGAAGGGCAGGCGCCAGGCCAGCGGCAGCCAGGCATGGATCGCGAAGCCGACGAAAGCCAGCATGGCGAGGCGCAGGAACGCGCCGGATTCGATCTGGAACTGGCGCAGCAGGACCAGCAGCAAGCCAAGCTGGGCGAGGATGACCAGATAGTCGACGAGCGAGATTCGACCTTGCTGCGCCTCATCGCTGAGGGCCGGACCTGAGATCCGGGCCGCGGCTGTCACACTCATCGCACCTCCCTGACGAATCGTGTGGGAACACTACGGAGTCCGACTTCGGGAGAACCGGTGGCGGGAGCCTCCGGTCGATCCCGAATTTTCAGTATGGACAGGGTCTAGAAAAATTCAAGAGGAATACCTGTGTGGGGCGGTCTGCATCGCTGAGGTGCTCCGACGGGGTCGTGGCGGTGCGGCGAAGACCGGCTTCATCCGCCGCCTGCAGGCCGTGCCGAGTTCCGAAAGCTGCGAGACGCCCCGTTGTCAGGAGGTCCGGCCTCCGCGCACCATCATCGCCACGGAAAAAGCCGCGACCGCCGTGAAGCACAGCAGCGACCAGTTCGCGATCGACAGGCCGAGGAAGGTCCAGTCGATCGAACCGCAGTCGCCCGTCCCGCGGAAGATCATCGGCATGGCCTCGGCCAGGCCATAGACCTCCATCAGGTACTCCAGTCCCGGGCCGCACTCGGCGAGGTCCGGCGGCGAGCGCTGCAGGATGGATTGCTGGACGGCGACGCCGCCCCCGGCGAGCGAGGACAGCAGGATCGACGCGGAGTAGACGAGGGTCCCGGTGCGCTTCGGTCCGTGCAGGGCCGCAAGCAGGGCGAGCAAGGCCACCATCGTGAAAGCGTAGCGCTGCATGATGCACATCGGGCACGGTTCGAGCCCGCCGATGTGCTGAAGATAGAGTCCGAAACCGAGCAACGCCGTCGAGGTCACGAAGAGCGTCAGGAACAGCAGGCGTGGCGAAAGGGAAAAGAGGTTCATCGATGCGGAGAAAAGTGGGCGCGTCGGTGTGCGCGGGTCGCCTTTCCGACCGGTGGCCCGGGTCGGGGTTCCCGCTATTGTCTCATGCGACCGGTGCGATCTTGAACTCGGGATATGGCGGTTCCACGGCAATCGCACATATAGACGTCATGGCGATTGCTGCAATAGCACAGGCGGCGGCTCAGGGCGTAGGGTGGATTCGCGCCGAAGGCGCAATCCACCAATGTGCGCGACGAGCCCACGGCGGCCGGGCAACGAACCGTTGAAGGCCGACGAATTCCGACGTTCGTTCGGCTTCAAGCGCCGAATGGCGGCTTGCTGCGCGAAGCCGCCCTACGCCGGTCGCATGATCCGTCGTGGATCCCCGGCGTAGGGTGGATTCGTGCCGAAGGCGCAATCCACCAGTGTGTGTTTCGGCTCTCACATCAGGCATTTCGGCATGGCCGCTTGATGTTGCCGCCCGCTCGCGTCACCATTGGCCGAAACCCCGAAACAGGAGAGAAGCGAATGGACGTCGGATTCATCGGACTCGGCCTCATGGGCCGTCCCATGGCCCTGAACCTGATCAAGGCCGGGCACACCCTTCACGTCTGGAGTCGTCGCAACGAATCGATGGCACCGCTGGTGCAGGCCGGGGCCACCGGATGCGCGAGCCCCGCGGATGTCGCGGGCCGCAGCGAGGTGGTCATCAGCATGGTGGCCGATGCGCCGGACGTCGAACAGGTCGCCCTCGGTCCCGACGGGGTCGCGGATGGTGCGCGCTCCGGACTGATCTTCGTCGACATGAGCACGATCGCGCCGGCTGCGGCCCAGTCGATCGCCGGACGGCTGGCCGAGCGCGGGGTCACGATGCTCGATGCGCCTGTTTCCGGCGGCGAGACCGGGGCGATCGAGGGTACGCTCACGATCATGGTCGGAGGCGATCCGGTCGATTTCCGCAAGGTCTCCCCGCTGTTCGAAGCCATGGGCAGGACCGTGTCGCTGATCGGCGGCACCGGAGCGGGGCAGGTCGCCAAGGCCTGCAACCAGATCCTTACCGGGGTCGGCGTCGCGGCCGTCGCCGAGGCGCTGAACTTCGCGCAGAAGAGCGGCGTCGATCCGGTGCGCGTTCGCGAGGCGCTGATGGGCGGCTTCGCGTATTCGCGCATCCTCGAGAACCACGGCAAGCGAATGCTCGACCGCAACTTCTGTCCCGGTTTCAAGGCGTGGATGCACCAGAAGGACATGCGCATCGTGCTCGAGGAAGCCCATCGCCTCGGCCTGGCCTTGCCTTCGGCCGCGGCGACGGCGCAGATGTTCAACGCGATGGTCGGAAGCGGCCTGGGCGAAGAGGACTCGGTGGCCATGCTCAAGCTGCTCGAACGCATGAGCGGCGCGGACCAGGAGGAAAAGTCATGAGAGTCGGATTCATCGGCCTGGGCGTCATGGGGCGGCCGATGGCGGGGCATCTGCTCGCCGCCGGCCATGAGCTGGCGGTCTGGGCGCGGCGGCCCGAGTCGACCGCGCCGCTTGCCGAACAGGGTGCGCTGGTCTGCGCATCGCCGGCCGAACTGGCAGCGCGCAGCGAAGTCGTCATCACCATCGTTACCAACAGTCGCGACGTGGAAGGCGTGGCTTTCGGCGCCAGAGGCCTGGCCGAGGGCTTCGTCGCCGGCAGCGTGCACGTCGACATGAGCACCATCGCTCCGTCCACGGCCCGCGCTCTGGCCGAGCGCTATGCGGCCCGGGACGTGGGCTGGATCGATGCGCCCGTCTCGGGCGGTGAACGGGCGGCGACCGAGGCGTCGCTCGCGATCATGGCCGGTGGAAAGGCCGAGACCCTCGCCTGGGTCCGTCCGCTGCTCGACTGCCTGGGGCGTACCCTCGTGCATGTCGGGGATGCGGGGGCCGGCCAGGTGGCAAAGGCCTGCAACCAGATGGTCATGGTCTCGGCGATCCAGGCCTGCGCCGAGGCGATGCACCTGGGGCGAGCGAACAAGGTCGACCTCGTCGCCCTGCGCAATGCGCTGATGGGCGGCTCGGCAAACTCGAAGATGCTCGATCTCATGGGTGACCGCATGGTGCGTCGCGACTTCGTCAACGGCATCCAGGCACGGTTGCATCACAAGGACTTCGGCATCGTCCTGAACGAAGCGGCCGCGCTGGGCACGCCGCTTCCCGTCGCCGCCCAGGTCTGGCAGCAACTCAACGCCTTGATGGGGCAGGGCTGGGGCATGGACGACACCTCCAGCCTGTTGCGCGTGCTCGAACAGGCGAGCGGCGAGGACTAGCCGTCGTTGGGTACCGCCCGGCCGTACCAGCCGAAGCGGGCGATCGCCTCGGCCATCTCGTCGGGCGTGAGCAGTACCGGCGGGCCGATCAGCAGGGTACGCCAGTATTGTTCGCACAGGGTTTCGAACTCGATCGCGATCGCGAGCGCGTGATCGAGATCGCGGCCGAACACCACCATGCCGTGATTGGCGATCAGGCACGCGCTGCGGTCTTCCATCGCGGCCAGCACCTTGTCTGACAATGCCGGCGTGCCGAAGGTCGCATACCCGGCGCAACGGACGTTTTCGCCGCCGAAGCGGGCGATCATGTAGTGGAAGGGCGGGATCTCGATCCGCTGGCAGGCCAGGGCGGTGGCGAACGGCGCGTGCGCGTGGATGACCGCACCGGCTTCGGGCCGTCGCGCATACAGTTCCGCATGGAAGCGCCACTCGCTCGAAGGCGCCAGCTTGCCGACGGCCTTGCCGTCGGCGGCCACGCGCACCATGTCTTCGGCGTGGCAGGATTCGGGCGCAAGACCGCTGGGCGTGATCAGCATGCCGCCGGGCACGCGGACGCTGGCGTTCCCGGCCGTGCCCGCGTTCAGGCGCGCCGTGGTCATCGCACGGGCGGTCGCGAGCAAGGCCTCGCGCAGGCGGATCTCCCCGGTCGTCGTCATGCTTCCCCGCGCAGTGTGCGCAAGCCGTTCGGTGCGCAGAGCCCGCATTCGGTGAGGATCCCGGTGATCAGCCGGGCGGGCGTGACGTCGAACGCAGGATTGGGTGCAAGGGTTCCTGCCGGAGCAAGGCGCACCCGGACGGCATTGCCGGCTTCGATCTCTCCCGCCACCGTGCAGACTTCGTCCGGTCCGCGATCCTCGATCGGAATCCGGGCGCCGTCCGGACAGTCGAAATCGACCGTCGAGAACGGTGCGGCAACGTAGAAGGGAATCCCGTTGTCGCGGGCGGCGAGCGCCTTCAGGTAGGTGCCGACCTTGTTCGCGCTGTCGCCGTTCGCGGCCACCCGGTCCGCCCCGGTGATCACGATGTCGACCTCGCCATGCGCCATCAGGATACCTGCCGCGTTGTCGGCGATGAGGCTGTGCGGGACGCCGGCCTCGCGCAGTTCCCAGGCGGTCAGCAGCCCCTGGTTACGCGGTCGGGTTTCGCTCGCCAGCACGTGCACCGGCACGCCTCGGGCGTGCGCCTCGTAGACCGGCGCGAGCGCGGTTCCCGGCCCGAGCGTGGCCAGCGAACCGGCGTTGCAGTGGGTCATCACCCGCACCGGGCCGTCCCGGCGTGCCGCGATCTGCGCAATCAGCGCGACGCCGTGACGACCGATCGCGGCACAGGTTTCGCAATCCTCCCTGCGGATCGCCTCGGCCTCCTCCCAGGCCGCCTCGAGGCGCATCGACGGATCGAGCGCCCGCAGCCGTTCGCGCATGCGCTCGAGCGCCCAGTGCAGGTTGACCGCCGTCGGCCGGGTCGCCGCCAGCACTTCGAGCACGTGGGCCAGGCGGCGATCGTCGGCCGCCTCGCGCAATCCGATCGCCACGCCGAACGCCGCGGTGGATCCGATCAGCGGCGCCCCGCGCACCTGCATCGTGCGGATCGCGTTCGCGACCGCGTCGAGCGTATCGAGGCGCACCGTTCGGGTGCGGTAGGGGAGCAGGGTCTGGTCGAGGATGACGACGCCGTCGCCGTCGCGGCAGATCGTCGGAATGGGGGGCATGAAGGTCATGGAGCGTATTTTATCGGGTCTGCCGGCCGTCGTGTTTCCGCCCGGTCGCAAATCGGCCCCGGTGCCGCTCGTGCCGCCTCGTGCAGAGGGGGCAGTGCTCAAGCGTGAAACCGTCCGGCCGATCGGGTACAGTGATCCGGCCGGTTCATTGTCCATACAGGGTTGCACCATGCCTCGCTTTCCAGCCGCCATCTCTTCCCGACTCCCGGACGTCGGCACCACCATCTTCACCGTCATGTCGCGCATGGCCCAGGAGAGCGGAGCGATCAACCTCGCGCAGGGGTTTCCCGATTTCAATGCCGAGGAGGTGCTGTTCGAGCGCGTGCATCACTGGATGCGGGCCGGGTTCAACCAGTATGCGCCGCTGGCGGGCATGCCGGCGCTGCGCGAAGTGATCGCCCGAACGGTCGAGCGCCTGTACGGAACGTCCTACGACGTAGAAACCGAGATCACCGTCACCGCCGGAGCGACCCAGGCCTTGTTCACTGCGGTGGCCGCGCTCGTGCATCCAGGCGACGAGGTGATCGTGTTCGAGCCCGTGTACGACTCGTACGCCCCGGCGATCGAACTGCAGGGCGGGCGGGTCGTGCGGATGCGCCTGGCCGCGCCGGATTATCGTCCCGACTGGGACGCGGTGGCCGCGGCGATCACGCCGCGCACGCGCATGATCATGATCAACTCGCCCCACAACCCCACCGCCACGCTGTGGTCGGCCGACGACATGGCACGGCTGGCCGCCGTCACGCGTGGCACCGGCATCGTCGTCGTCTCCGACGAGGTCTATGAGCACATCGTGTTCGACGGCTGTCGGCACGAAAGCTGCGCCCGCCATCCCGAGCTGGCCGCGCGCAGCCTCGTCGTCTCGAGCCTGGGCAAGACCTATCACATCACCGGCTGGAAGGTCGGCTACGTCGTCGGCCCGCGCGAACTCATGGCCGAATTCCGCAAGGTCCATCAGTTCAACGTGTTCACGGTCAACACGCCGGTCCAGCTTGGGTTGGCCGACTACATGGCCGACGCCGCGCGCCATGAAGAACTTGCGGCCTTCTACCAGGCCAAGCGCGACTTCTTCAGTGCGGGCATGGCGGGATCGCGCTTCGAGATGCTGCCCTCGCGTGGCACGTTCTTCCAGCTTGCGCGCTACGGTACGATCTCGGATGCCCCGGACACCGCCTTCGTCGAGCATCTGACGCGGGAAGTCGGCGTGGCCGCGATCCCGGTGTCGGCCTTCTTCGCGGAGGGTCGCGACGAGCGCGTCATCCGCTTCTGCTTCGCCAAGAACGAGAAAACGCTTGCGGCGGCCTGCGAACGCCTGTGCCGCGTCTGACGCCATCGGCATGGTAGTATTCACGGTCGAACCCAGCCGATTTCCGATCCGCCCGTGCGCAACCTCCTGATCCTCGTCCTCGTGTTCATCGTCGTCTGGTGGATACGCCGCGCGCTGAGCCGGCCGCAGGGCGACGGGGGCGCGTCGCGTGGCCGTGGATGGGGGTGGAAGTCGCGTTCCGCCGATCCCGAGCGCATGCTCGAATGCGACCACTGCGGGCTCCACATTCCCGAAAGCGAAGGTGTGCGCGAAGGTGACGCATTCTTCTGCTCCGAGGAGCACCGGCGCCTCGGCGTTCGCCGCTGAAGGACGCCATGGCCACGCTCGCCACCGAGTCGTCGCGCCTTGCCCCGCAGCGTTATTTCAACCTGTTCCGGCTGGTCATCGCGGGGGTCTTCCTGGTCGTCGGCGGCCAGCTCGGCCTCGGTGCCGAAGCGCCGCGGCTGTTCGCAGGCGTCACCGTGGCCTATCTGCTCGTCGTGCTGGCACTGGGTTTTCCCGATGCCGCACGCTATTTCGGCCTGGAGCGGCTGATCACGCTGCAGGTGGTCATCGACATCATCGTTCTGGCGGCCATCATGTGGGTCAGCGGCGGCTATCGCAGCGCAATTCCCGTGATGATGATGGTCTACCTGGCCGGTGCCGGCCTGGTTGCCGAAGGCCGGATGGTGCTGTTCTTCGCGGCCCTGGCCACGGTCGCCGTGCTCATCGAGAACTTCTGGCGGACGTTTTCCGGCATCGAGGCGGCGGAGTTTCATCAGGTCGCGATCTCGTGCGTCGGTTTCTTCGCGATCGCACTCACCGCACGGATGCTTGCCCGGCGTGCGAAGGCCAACGAATCGCTGGCCGAGTTGCGCGGCGAGGCGCTCGACCGCCAGCAGGCGATCAACGAGCGCATCATCCAGGACATGCAGGACGGGGTGATCGTCCTCGGGAGCGACGGACGCGTTCGACAGGCCAATCCGCGCGCCTCGTTCCTGCTCGGGATGGATCTGCGCGAGGGCATGCTGCTGTCGAGCGCCGATGCCAGCTTTGCCGGTTGCCAGGAGCGCTGTGCCGGACCCGCGGGCGAACTCGAGCGCCTTGGACCCGCCGGACGCTTGCTGCGGTGCCGGGCGGTGCAGGCCGGCGGCGATGGCGAGGATGGGGGGGACACGCTCATCTACCTGGCCGACTTCGACGAGATCCAGAAACAGGTCCAGCAGCTCAAGCTGGCTGCACTCGGGCGGCTGACCGCGAGCATGGCGCACGAGATCCGCAATCCGCTGTCGGCCGTCACCCAGGCGGCGGACCTGCTCGGCGAGGAGAAGCGCGGGGATGTCCAGGCGCGCCTGGTGCGCATCATCCACGACAACGCCCACCGCATCGAACGACTCGTGCGCGAGGTCCTGGCGCTCGGCAAGCGCGACGAGATCTCGCGCGAAGCAATGGCGATCGCCCCTTTCGTGGCCGGGATGGTCGAAGAGTTCGGCCTGGCCGGCCCGCAGGAGCGCGCGATTTTCCGTGTCGAGATCGCCCCCGAGGAGACCATCGAGATCGACCGCGCCCACCTGCACCAGATCCTGTCCAACCTGCTTCGCAATGCACGGCGCTATTGCAGCGGCCGGCCCGGTTCGGTCCGCATCTATACCGACCACACCAGCGGTGACCGCGTCTCCCTCCACGTCGCCGATGACGGCCCCGGCATCGAGCCTGCGAAGCGGGCCGAGGTCTTCGAACCCTTCTACACCACCGATGCCAAGGGCACCGGACTCGGCCTGTACATCGCACGTGAACTGGCCGAGGCGAACGACGCCCGGCTCGAACTCGTCGGCAATGCGCCCGGCGCCCACTTCGTACTGACCGGACGGAGGCACGCATGAACGTACCCGAACGGCGCAGCCGGCCGAACCTGACCGATGTTCTCGTCGTCGACGACGAGGACGACATCCGCGAACTGCTCGAGCTGTCGCTGCTGCGCATGGGCCTCGCATGCGACACCGCGGGGACGCTGGCCCAAGCGCGCGAGCGCCTCGGGAGCAATGCCTACCGCCTGTGCCTGACCGACATGCGCCTGCCCGACGGCAACGGCCTCGACCTGGTCGCACATATCCAGACCGCCTGTCCGGGGTTGCCGGTCGCCGTGATCTCGGCCTATGGCAGCATCGACGTGGCGATCCGTGCACTCAAGCTCGGCGCCTTCGACTTCGTCACCAAGCCGATCGAACTGACCGCGCTGCGCGAGCTCGTGCGCCACGCGCTGCGCGTGGACGGCGAAGGGCCGAGCAGTGAGGGGCGCGACCTGGTCGGGCGCTCCGGTGCCATCCAGCACCTGCGTGCGCAGATCGAAAAGCTTGCCCGCAGCCAGGCCCCGGTCTTCATCCACGGCGAATCGGGAACCGGCAAGGAAGTCATCGCCCGCCTGATCCACGGCCTCGGGCCGCGTTCGTCCGGGCCTTTCGTGCCGGTCAACTGCGGGGCGATCTCCCCCGAGCTGATGGAAAGCGAGTTCTTCGGCCATGTGAAGGGCAGCTTTACCGGCGCCACCGCCGACAAGGAAGGCCTGTTCCAGGCCGCCCGGGGCGGTACCCTGTTTCTCGACGAAGTCGCCGAACTGCCGCTCGCGATGCAGGTCAAGCTGCTGCGCGCGATCCAGGAACGGGCCGTGCGTCCCATCGGCGCCCACGCGGAGGAATCCGTCGATGTGCGCATCCTGTCGGCCTCGCACCGCGATCTCGCGAAACTGGTCGCGGAATCCCGCTTCCGCCAGGACCTGTACTTCCGCATCAACGTCATCACGCTGCAGGTGCCGCCGCTGCGCGACCGCGCCGAGGACGTCCCCGACCTCGTCGAACACATTCTCGCCCGCCTGGCCGAACGCGACGGCGTCACCCCGCGACGCATCCACCCCGAAGCGCTCGAACTCCTTCGCCGCCATCCCCTTCCCGGCAACGTGCGCGAACTCGAGAACCTGCTCGAGCGCGCCTGCGCCCTGTGCGAAGGCGACCTGATCGGACCGGACGACATCGATGCCGGCCCGGTGGTGCCCCCCCCCGTCCAGGTCACCTCGGCCCGCAGCGGGCAAGACCCGGAGAACGAAGACTCCGAAGAGGAGCGAACCCGCATCCTGCGCACCCTCGACGAAACCCGCTGGAACCGCTCCGAAGCCGCCCGCCGCCTGGGCATGACCCTGCGCCAGCTGCGCTACCGCCTGCAGAAGTGGGGGATGGAGTAACCAGCGTACGGCAATCGCACTGGCTGCGGCTCAGGGCGTAGGATGGATTCGCGCCGAAGGCGCAATCCACCAATGTGCGCATCGAGCGCACGGCGATCGGGCAACAAACCGGTGAAGACCGACGAATTCCGACGTTCGTTGGGCTTCAAGCGCCCAATGGCGGCTTGCTTCGCGAAGCCTCCCTACGCCGGTCGCATGATCCGTCGCAGATACCCGGCGTAGATACTGTTATCGCCCGTCAAACCCCATGAAGTGAGGGATCGAATGGTTTTCCGGACTTGAGCACGCCGAAGGCGACTTGAGCGAGTTTTCGCATCATGGCGCCGATGATGAGT
>JBJHDM010000089.1:0-9270 GCA_050486545.1 Rhodocyclaceae bacterium
CAATTCGTCGCGTACCGCGCCGCCGACGCTGTAGACCTGCATCAGGCTCTGCCCTGCGTCGGCTGCCCGAGGTAGCCGGGAGCGACGTCTTCGAGGGCGTGCGGCGTGAGCCCGAAGGGCAGCGGCGGGCCGTCGGTGACGTTGTCGGCGCGCATCGAGCGCACGTTGTCACGGCTCATGAGCGGGCGCGGCAGTAGTTCGAGCACGCTGGCCTGAGCCATCGCGAGTACCTCCGGCAACGGGATCACGAGCCGCTTGCGGCCGGTGATGCGGCACACCAGTTCGACCAGTTGCTTGAGCGTGTACTGCCGGGGGCCGGCGAGTTCGAAGGTCTGGCCGTGGGCGGCGGGGTCCTCGAGGCTGCGCATCACGACTTCGGCCACATCCTCGACATACACCGGCTGGAAGCGGGCATGCGCGCCGCCCAGCGGCATCACCGGGAAAATGCGGGTGAGGCGGTCGAAGAGGTTGAGGAAGCTGTCGCCCGGTCCGAAGATCACCGAGGGACGCAGAATGGTCCAGGCCGGCTGTTCGCCGGCTGCGCGGATGGCCGCCTCGCCGGCGGCCTTGGAGCGTTGGTACTGCGATGGCGCATCCTCGCCCGCGCCCAGCGCGCTGATGTGGATCAGCCGGGCCACGCCCTGACGCTGGCAGGCGGCCACGATGCGGCGCGGCAATTCGACATGCGCGCGTTCGAAGTCGGGTCCCCAGGGCTCGCCGTGCTTCGAGTGCAGCACGCCGACGAAGTTGATCACCGCATCGGCGCCGGCGAACAGGCGGTCGAGGGCGTCGTCGTCGTGGACGTCTTCGGAGACGATCTCGACGCCGGTCAGCTCGGCGAGTTGGCGTGCGGCGTCGGGTGCGCGCGTCGGGATGACGACCTGATGGCCGTCGGCGGACAGGCGCCGGGCGACGGCGCTGCCGACAAAGCCTCGCCCCCCGGTAAGAACGATGCGTCGGGTACTCATGATTCAGCGCTCCTTTACGGTGACACGCGGGTGGACCGTGCCCAGCCGCGTCTTCAGCGACTGCGGTTGCTGTTCGATGATGGCGGCGTAGATGACTTTGTTGGCCATGACCTTCTCGACGTAGTCGCGCGTTTCGTCGATGGGAATCGTCGCCGTGTAGATCGCGCCGTCTATGGAGCGATCGCCGCGCCAGCGCTGGGCGCGTCCCGGGCCGGCGTTGTAGCCGGCCGAGGCCAGCACCGGATGCTCGTCGAGGTCACGCAGGATGAGGCGCATGTAGCCGGTACCGAGCATGACGTTGGTGTCGGGCTCGTTGAGCATGCGGGGGTGGTAGCCGGACAGGCCGATGCGCTGCGCGACCCACTGGCCGGTGGCCGGCATGACCTGCATCAGGCCTTGCGCGCCGGCGTGCGAACGGGCCGGGATGTTGAAGCGGCTTTCCTGCCGCATCAGGCCGTAGATCCACGCCAGGTCGAGCTCCTGGCGATAGGCGTGGGGCTCGATCACCTCGCGGAAGGGCATCAGGAAGCGGATACCGAAGTTGCTCGCCGGGTCGGCCAGCTCGGCGGTGTTGATCGCGCGGTCATAAAGGTCGTGCTCGAGTGCGAGGTGCGCGGCGGCGACGAGGAACTCGCGCGGCTGGCCGCGTACCGCGCGTATCCATTCGCGCACGCCTTCGGTCGGCATTTCGAGCTGGTAGAAGCGCAGCGCACGCTGGATGCCGGGGTGGCCGGCGGCGGCCGCACGGGCCTCGGCCGGGACGCGCTCGCCCTGTGGCGGCGGCGGGAACAGCGTGCCCAGTTCCTCGGCCGCGAGCATGCCGTAAAAGTGCGGTTCGCGGGCGATCGATGTGAACAGGTTTTGCGCCTCGTCGTGCCGGCCCTGCTCGGCGTGGGCGCGGGCGCGCCAGTACACCCATTCGGGGTAGGTCTGCTCGCCGGCCTCGAGCATGCGGATGCCGCGTTCAACGCGCAGCCAGTCCTCGTTCCGCAGCGCCGCACGCACGCGCCACTCGCGCTGCGGGTAGGTCATCTCGGTCTGGCCGGCCTTGTCGTACCACTCGACGGCCTGGGGGATACGCGAGAGTGCACCGTGGTGGCCGAGCACGGCGTAGACATAGGCCCGCTCGTCGGGCTGCAGACGCTCCTCGATGCGCATGAAGCGGGCGTAGCCGGCGAGCGCATCGTCGTGGCGGGTCAGGCGCACGAGGGCGGCGATGGCCAGTTCGCGTCCCGTGCGGGTGCGGTCGAAATCAGCCGGGAGCTGGTCGAGGTAGTCACGCGGGGCGTCGAGAACGCGCCCCATCGCGCTGCGCGAGAGGGCATCGCTGCCGGTGATCCAGCTCAGGGTCGTGCGCGAGCCGGCCGGTGCGCGGCTGTCGACTTCACGTCGGAAGCGCCACCACAGTTCGTTCTCGGACACCGCCCCGGCCGCGATTGCGGCGCGTATCGGCGCCTCGCATGCGGCGTGCCCGGGCAGCAGGGCGCGCCAGGACTCGGCCACTTCGGCATGGACTGCAGTGGCATCGCCGGTCGCGCTGCGTGCCTGCCAGGCGAGGCAGTCGAGTTCGAGTTCGCTGCGGGTGTGATCGGCATATACCTCGAGGTAGCGCCGCCAGTTTTTGTCGTCGGCCAGACGCTTGAGCCAGTAGGCACGCAGGCGCTCGCCCGGCACCTCGTCGGCGTGGCGTGCGATGAAGGCTTCGAGCGCGGCCTCGGGCGGCGACTCGTTGTTGCGCGCGAGGCGCTGGATCAGGTGCCAGTATTCGACGTAGTGGTCGAGCAGGTGATTCTCGCGTGCCGCGGCGAGGCGCTCGAGCGTGCTGCGGTCGCCCGTGCGAAGCGCTTCGCGCGCGGCCACGATGCGTTCGTCGCCGGTCTGCGCCTGGGCCGGCGTCAGCCCGGCGAATGCGGAAACGATGAGGCCGATGACAAGGTGTTTCATGTATCTTGAGGCTCCCGGAATGCGTCGCCCGTCGCGGGCCGAGTGGAGTGACCCGCCCATGCAGGAAGAAGCTTCTATCCTAACGCGTCGTCGTCTGCTGCGTCAGCGTGCGCTGCATGCGCGCGAGTCGCTGGACGACAAAATTCGCACCGGACTCGAAACGCGTCTGGCGCATCATGCACGCGAATTGCTGGCACGGCTTGCGCCGCAGGTGATCGGGTTCTGCTGGCCGTATCGGGCCGAACCCGACCTGCGCGCGGCAGTTGCCGACTGGCTGGCCGAAGATGCGTCGCGCCGCGCCGCCTTGCCAGTGGTACTGGACACGAACCGGCCGCTGACGTTCCGTCGCTGGAAGCCGGACATGGTGCTCGAACCCGACCGCCACGGCATTCCCCAGCCGCCCCACGGCTGCGAGGAGCTTGTGCCCGAACTGGTGCTGGTTCCGCTCAATGCCTTCGATGCCCAAGGCTACCGGCTGGGTTACGGCGGGGGGTACTTCGACCGTACGCTGGAGGTGTTGCCGGCCACGGCGGTGGGGGTGGGCTTCGAGTTGGGCCGGGTCGACAGCGTGCTGCCCCAGCCGCACGACCGTGCGATGAACTGGATCGTGACCGAGCGAGGGGTGTTTCAGTGTCCGGCGCCGCAAGCAAACGTCTGAGCGCTGCGACAGGGCTGTCCTGTAGGAGCGGCGACAGCCGCGATTCCCGCTTGGCATGACGGGCTGAAGGCCAGAATCAGCATCGCGGCTACCGCGCCTGCGTCGGCCGGGCTGCGTTCTAACCGAGAAACAGCCGGTAGGCCGGGTTGTCGGTTTCGTTCACGTATTCGTAGCCGACGCGTTCGAGAAAACCCTGGAAGGCGTCGCGGCTTTCAGGCGGTACCTGCATGCCGACCAGCACGCGGCCGAAGTCCGAGCCGTGATTGCGGTAGTGGAACAGGCTGATGTTCCAGTCCGAATGCAGGTGGGTGAGGAAGTTCATCAGCGCGCCGGGGCGTTCGGGGAAAACAAAGCGGTAGAGCTGTTCGTTGTCGACCTGCGGTGCGCGGCCGCCGACCATGTGGCGCAGGTGGCTCTTGGCCATCTCGTCGTCGGTGAGGTCGAGCGCCGGCAGTTCGTGGCGTTCGAGCATTTCGATCAGGCGTGCGGTTTCGTTGCGGTTGTGCACGGTGACGCCGACGAAGATGTGGGCCTGCCGCGGGTCGGCGTAGCGGTAGTTGAACTCGGTGATGTTGCGGTTGCCGAGCAGGCTGCAGAACTTGCGGAAGGAGCCCGGGCGCTCGGGGATGGTCACGGCCAGCACGGCCTCGCGCTGCTCGCCCAGTTCGGCGCGCTCGGCGACGAAGCGCAGGCGGTCGAAGTTCATGTTGGCGCCCGAGGCGACGGCGACGAAGTTCTTGTTGCGCGGCTTGTGACGCTGGATGTATTCCTTGGCGCCGGCCACGGCCAGCGCGCCGGCCGGCTCGAGGATGGCGCGGGTGTCCTCGAAGACGTCCTTGATCGCGGCGCAGATCGCGTCGTTGCTCACGACGATCATCTCGTCGACCAGTTCGCGGCACAGGCGGAAATTCTCCTTGCCGACCTGCTTGACCGCCGCGCCGTCGGCGAACAGGCCGACCTGTTCCAGCAGCACCCGCTCGTCGCGTGCGAGTGACTGCGTCATGGCCTCCGAGCCTTCGGCCTCGACGCCGATGATGAGCGTCTCCGGGCGCAGGCGCTTGACGTAGGCCGCGATACCGGAAATCAGACCGCCGCCGCCGACGCAGCAGAAGATGGCGTGGATGGGGGCCGAGTGGGCGCGCAGGATTTCCATGCCGATGGTGCCCTGGCCGGCGATCACGTCGGGGTCGTCGAAGGGATGGACGAAGGTCAGCTTCTCGGCGGCCTCGAGTTCCTTGGCGTGGGTGTAGGCTTCGGAAAACGAATCCCCGTGCAGCACGACCTCGCCGCCGCGGGCTCGTACGGCATCGACCTTGATCGCCGGGGTCGAGGTCGGCATCACGATCACCGCGCGCGTACCCAGCCGGCTGGCCGACATCGCCACGCCCTGCGCATGGTTGCCGGCCGAGGCGCAGATCACGCCGCGCTTGAGCGCCGCGGGCGAGAGGTGGGCCATCTTGTTGTAGGCGCCGCGGATCTTGAAGCTGAACACCGGCTGCATGTCCTCGCGCTTGAGCAGGATGTGGTTGTGCAGGCGCGCGGAGAGGTTGTTGGCGGGTTCGAGCGGGGTTTCCTCGGCGACGTCATAGACGCGGGCGTTGAGGATTCTTTCCAGGTAATCCGGAGCGGTGGCCATGGGTATCCGAAACGTCGGGGGAAAGGGCGCGAGACTAGCAGCCGGGCGCCGCCGACGGCAAGCGACGGGTCAGGCCTGACGGTCTTCGCGCAGGATGCGTTGCTGTTGACGCTCGATGAATTCGGCGGTGGCGTCGATGCCACGCAGCTTGAGAATGGTCGAGCGCACGGCCGCCTCGAGCAGCACCGCGAGGTTGCGCCCGGCGGCCACCGGCAGCGTGGTGCGCGGGATGGGCACGCCGAGCACGTCCTGGGTTTCGAGGTGCATGGGCAGACGCGGGCCGTCGTCGAGTTCGGGGTTGCGGCGCTGCAGGTGCACGATGAGGCGCAGGCGCATCTTGCGGCGGCAGGCGGTTTCGCCAAAGATGGTGCGGATGTTGAGCACGCCCAGTCCGCGCACCTCGATGAAGTCCTGCAGCAGTTCGGGGCAGCGGCCTTCGAGCACCGAGGGCGCGATGCGGGCGAATTCGGTGATGTCGTCCGCGACCAGCCCGTGGCCGCGCGAGATCAGTTCGAGCGCGAGTTCGGACTTGCCGGCGCCGGAGTCGCCGGTGATGAACACGCCCACGCCGAGCACGTCCATGAACACGCCGTGCAGCGAGATGGTTTCGGCCAGTGCGCGCGAGAGGTACTGACGGATGAGGTCGATGACGCTGGCCGAGGCCACCGGAGTGGTGAACAGGGCGACGTCGTTGGTTTCGCAGATCGCGTGAATCATGCCGGGCAGCTCGCAGCCGTCGGCGATGATGATGGCCGGGGGGCGCGAGGCGAAGATTTCGTCGAGGTGATGGGCGATCTTGTCGCGCGACTGCTTGCGCGCCCAGGCCAGTTCGGCGGCACCGATGACCTGCAGGCGTTCGGGGTGAATCAGGTTGAGGTGACCGACCAGATCGGCTGGCCAGATGCGCGATTCAGTGACGGCGACGGCGCGCTCGAGCGAACCGCACACATGGGTGAGCTGGAGTTGTTCGCGCCGGGCGTCAAACAGTTGCGCGACGCTCGTCTGTCGCATGCGGGCCCCAGGAAACGAAAAGGTCGTGCACCGTGCGCGTGTCGGTCGCGTCGGCAAGGTGCTCGCGGAAACTGGCGTCGCTGAACATCTGCGCGAGTTCGGACAGCAGTTGCAGGTGTTGCTCATTGGCCTGCTCGGGCACCAGCAGCACGAACAGCATGCTCACCGGACGGCCGTCGGGAGCGTCGAACTGCACCGGGGTGGAAAGCCGCATGAAGGCGCCGGCGGCTTTCTTGAGACCCTTGATGCGCCCGTGCGGGATCGCGATGCCCTGGCCCAGACCGGTCGATCCGAGGCGCTCGCGCGAGAACAGGCTGTCGAAGACGTCGCTGCGCCCTATACCCTGATTGTTCTCGAACAGCAGGCCGGCCTGTTCGAAGACGCGCTTCTTGCTGCTGGCGTCGAGATCGATGACTACGTTTTCGGACGGGAGGAGATCGGCTATCAGACTCATTTCCGGCAGTGCTCCGGCACGTTGGTCGACCGGGTCGACGCGCGCAGGAGTGCGTTTGAGGTTGCAACAGTGCGCCGCGCACACGCGAAAGGGGCGAGTATAACCTTCGTTACGATAAAAGCCATACCCGCGTCGGGGGCGGCGGCCTGAAGTCCCCGACAGAATGGCCCGCACGGAAGCGATTCATCCTGTCGGGGGGGGCGCTCATTCCTCGTCGGCCGTGGCCTGGTGCTTGAGCGCCTCGTGGTTGTGATCCTGGTTCTTCTGCTTGTACTTGATGACCTGCCGGTCGAGCTTGTCGATCATGCTGTCGACCGCTGCGTACAAATCCTCATCACTACTCTCGACGAAGAGGTCCTTGCCCCGAACGTGTACGGTGACTTCCGCGGTCTGCTTGAGCTTCACGACGGACAGGATGACATTGATGCTGGTGACGTTGTCGAAATGGCGCAGCACGCGCTCGAGCTTGCTCGACACGTAGTCGCGGATGGCGGGGGTGACCTCGACGTGATGACCGGTGATGGTGAGATTCATATGGTTTCTCCAGAATGGTTCAGATCGTTTTGCGCTGGCTGACGGGCGGGATGTTGAGCGATTCGCGGTATTTTGCGATGGTGCGCCGCGCCACCACGATGCCCTGCTCTCCGAGCAGGTCGGCGATCTTCGAGTCCGACAACGGCTTTCGGGTGTCTTCGGCGGCAACGAGCTGGCGGATGAGGGCGCGGATCGCCGTGGAGGAGGCGGCCCCGCCGGTGTCCGTGGACACGTGGCTGCCGAAGAAGTACTTGAGTTCGAAAACCCCCCTCGGTGTTGCCATGAACTTCTGCGTGGTCACCCGCGAGACCGTGGATTCGTGAAGTTCGAGCCGGTCCGCGATTTCCCGCAGGGTGAGTGGCTTCATCGCCACGTCACCATATTCGAAGAACTGACGCTGTTGGTCAACGATTGCCTGGGAAACCCGCAGGATGGTGTCGAAACGCTGCTGCACGTTCTTGATCAGCCAGCGTGCTTCCTGGAGCTGGCTCGACAGCGCGCCGTTGCCGCCGCGGTTCTGTTGCAGGATGCTGGCGTAGAGCGCATTGACCCGCAGTCGTGGCATCGCGTCGGTGTTGATGTTGGCCTGCCAGAGTCCGCGTATCTTGCGCACCACCACGTCGGGGATGACGTAGCGCGTTTCCTGTGCGGCATAGCGCGAGCCCGGGTGCGGGTCGAGCGCGCAGATCAGGGCGTGGGCCTCGCGCAGTTCGGTCTCGCTGCAGCCCGTGGCGCGCCGCAGTCGCACGAAGTTGCGTTCGGCCAGCAGTTCGAGGTGCTCCCCGACGATGGTCAGCGCCAGGTCGCGCGTCGCACCGGGCGGTTGCGCACGCAGCTGCAGGGCCAGGCACTCCGATGGAGTACGGGCGGCGATGCCGGCCGGCTCCAGGCTTTGCACGATGTTGAGCGCAATCTGCAGGTCGTCGATCTCGACCTCGAGCTCTTCGGGGATGAGTTCGAGCAGTTCCTCCAGCTCCTGGTGCAGGTAACCGTCGTCGTCGAGCGCCTCGATGATGAAGCGCGCCAGCGCCCGGTCGCGGTCGGACAGCGGCGAGAGGCTGATCTGCTGGCCGAGGTGTTCGCGCAGGCTGGTCGAGGCGGCCTGGATGTCCTGGAAGTCGTTGTCGTCCTCGGAGTCGCGCGTGGAGTTCGAGGCCGAGCCGTTGGTCGGCCAGTCGCCCAGTTCGGCGTAGCCGGCCGGTGGTTCGTCGCCGTCTCCGGCTCCGGGGCGTTCGGGGTCTTCGACGCGCGTGACCTCGGCTTCGCGCAATTCTGCCTGGTTGCCGGTGGTGGCCGGCGGGGGCGGGGCTTCATCGCCATCCTCGCGCTCGAGCAGGGGGTTTTCCGCGAGAAAGGTCTCGATTTCCTGGTTGAGTTCCAGCGTGGACAGCTGCAGCAACCGGATCGACTGCTGCAGCTGCGGCGTCAGCGTCAGTTGCTGGGAGATCTTGAGCTGGAGGCTGGGTTTCATGGTGGGGAGCGGCTCAGAGGCGGAAGTGCTCGCCGAGATAGACCTGGCGGACCTGTTCGTTCTCGATGATCTCGTGCGGCCGGCCGTTGGCGAGCACCTGCCCCTCGCTGATGATGTAGGCGTGGTCGCAGATGCCCAGCGTTTCCCGCACGTTGTGGTCGGTGATGAGCACGCCGATGCCTCGCTCCTTGAGGAAGTGGATGATCTTCTGGATGTCGATCACCGCGATCGGGTCCACGCCGGCGAAGGGCTCGTCGAGCAGGATCAGGCGCGGCTCGCTGGCCAGCGCGCGGGCGATCTCGCAGCGTCGTCGCTCGCCGCCGGAAAGCGAGACCGAGGCCGCATCGCGCAGGTGCTCGATGCCGAGTTCGCCGAGCAGGGCTTCAAGACGCGTTTCGACGGTCGAACGGTCCAGTCCCTGTAATTCAAGCACGGCACGGATGTTGTCCGCCACCGAAAGCTTGCGAAACACGCTCATTTCCTGCGGCAGGTAGGACAGGCCGAGGCGTGCGCGGGCGTGCACCGGCAGGTGCGTGAGCTCGGCGCCGTCGAGCACGATGGTGCCGGCGTCGCAGCGCACGAGGCCGACGATCA
>JBJHDM010000090.1:0-9150 GCA_050486545.1 Rhodocyclaceae bacterium
AACTGGGCGTGAATGAGCTTGGGGGGGGGAGTTTGGACGAGGCGCTAAGCAAAGGGAGGGGTCAGGTCTAGCTTTGTAGCATCGACTGATGCTACAAAGCTAGACCTGACCCCTGCTCCTCAAAGACCGGCGTCGTCGCGCAGGGCGGCCGCCTTGTCGGTCGATTCCCAGGTGAACTCGGGTTCGTCACGCCCGAAATGGCCGTAGGCCGCCGTCTTGGAGTAGATCGGCCGCAGCAGGTCCAGCGTCTGGATGATTGCCTTGGGCCGCAGGTCGAAATGGCGGGAGATCAGCTCGACGATACGCTCGTCGGAGATCCTGCCGGTGCCGTAGGTGTCGACCATGAGGCTGACCGGCCTGGCGACGCCGATCGCGTAGGCGACCTGGACTTCGCAGCGCTCTGCGAGGCCGGCCGCGACGATGTTCTTCGCGACGTAGCGGCCTGCGTAGGCGGCCGAACGGTCTACCTTGGAGGGATCCTTCCCCGAGAAGGCGCCGCCACCATGATGGGCGGTGCCGCCGTAGGTGTCGACGATGATCTTGCGTCCGGTCAGGCCGCAGTCGCCGTGCGGACCGCCGACGACGAAACGGCCGGTCGGGTTGATGAGGTACCGGACGTTGTCGCCGAGCAGTTCGTTCGGCAGGACCGGTTTGATGACCTCTTCGATGATCGCTTCGGAGATCTGCGCATGGGAGACTTCCGGGCTGTGCTGAGTGGATACGACGACGGTATCGATCGCCACGGGCCTGCCGTCGACGTAGCGCACGGTCAATTGGCTCTTCGCATCCGGGCGCAGCCAGGGCAGGCGCCCGTCCTTTCGCAGCTCGGCCTGCCGCTGCATGATCCGGTGCGCGTAATGGATCGGAAGCGGCATCAGCGCAGGGGTTTCGTTGCAGGCATAGCCGAACATCAGGCCCTGGTCGCCGGCGCCCTGGTCGAGATCGAGCCCTTCGCCCTCGTTTACCCCCTGGGCGATGTCGGGCGACTGCCGGTTGATGGCGGTCAGGATCGCACACGACTTGTAGTCGAAGCCGATGCTCGAGTCGTCGTATCCGATGCGGCGGATGACGTCCTGGGCGATCTCCTTGTAGTTCGGGTGCGCGGTGGTCGTGATCTCGCCCGAAATGACCACGAGGCCGGTCGAAACCAGTGTCTCGCACGCAACGCGGGACTTGGGATCCTCCGCGAGGATCGCGTCGAGAATGCCGTCGGAGACCTGATCGGCCACCTTGTCCGGGTGACCTTCGGAAACCGATTCCGACGTGAAGAGAAATTCCTTGCGCATCGTGCTGCTCCAGAAAACGAAAATCCCCGGCTGGTCCGGCGTGGCCGGCTCCGGGGATTTCGTCGAGCGGCGACGCTTTAGCAGTATTTGCCGTGCTGGATCGCGACGCGTGCCGCGACCCGTTCCACATCCGCCCTGCAAGTTGTCGTGTTAACTCGGCGGCTAGGGGATAATTATAGCCTTTTGGGTTCGGCGGTCAAAGATGCCCGGAAATGGGGCCCGATGGCTGCCGCGTACGCCTATCGTGCTGCTACGCCTGCTGTTCCGCTATTCGTCGCTGCTGCCTCTTCGCTGGCTCCATCGTTTCGGCGCATGGGCGGGGTGGCTCGTGTGGACGTTGTCTCCCGAGCACCGTCGAAGAGTGCGCGCCTATCTCGCCCAGGCGCTCGGAACGCCCGACCGCGTGACGCTGAATGCAGCCATTGCCGAGTCGGGGCGGCAACTGCTCGAGTTGCCTTTCGTCTGGTTGCGTCCGCACGAGGAAGTCCTGGCGACGGTAATGCGCGTCGAGGGGCTGGAACTGCTGGAACGGGCGCGTGCCGAATCGGCCAGTGTGCTGCTGCTTACCCCGCATCTGGGATGCTTCGAAGTCTGCGGCCAGTTCCTGTGCAGCCGCTGGCCGATCACGGCACTGTTCCGCCCACCGCGGCAGGCCGCCTTGTTGCCCTTCATGACCGCGGGGCGGGCGCGCCCCGGTTTTCACGTCGCCCCCGCGGACGTATCCGGGGTCCGCCGCCTGGTCCGCGCGCTTCGCTCGGGGGAGATGGTCGTCGTACTGCCCGATCAGGTTCCGAAGAAGGGGGAAGGGCTCTGGGCGCCGTTCTTCGGGCGGCCGGCGTGGACAATGACCCTGGCCGCACGCCTTTCTGAGATTCGCGGGGTCAGGACGATCATGATGTGGGCCGAACGTCTGCCTCGTGGGGCGGGCTATGTGATCCGTTTTTCCGAACCGGTCGATCCGGTCGTCGGGACGCTCGAGGCTCGTTGTGCGACCATCAACCGGGAAATCGAGCGGCTCATTCGCGCGTGTCCGCAGCAGTATCTCTGGGGGTACGACCGCTACAAGCGACCGTCCGGGGTGCCTGCGCCGCCTCGTGCGCAACCGGTGGCCGGGATCGGAGAGCCCGAATGACCTTGCTCCTCAGCCGGCTGGTCATCGTTCTCCTGTGGTCGCTCCACTGGTTGCCGCTACCGGTGCTTGCGCGAATCGGTCAGGGATTCGGCATGGGCCTTTACGTGATGGCGGTGCACCGTCGTCATGTCGTGCGCACCAATCTCCAGTTGTGCTTCCCGGAGTTGGACGACAAGGCCCGCGAAAGCCTGGCCAGGGCGCATTTTCGAGTACTCGGCCGTAGTCTGCTCGAGCGGGGCCTGTTGTGGTGGGCCAGCCCGAAACGTCTCTCGCGGCTGATCCGGGTGCCCGGGGCGGAAAGGGTGAAGGCCCTGCTCGCATCAGGTCGTGCGGTCATCCTGCTCGCGCCGCATTTCGTCGGGCTGGACGCAGGCGGGACGGCCATCACAATGCGCTTCGACATCCTGAGCATCTACAAGCGGCAGACGAACCCGGTCATCGATCGCTGGCTTTACCACGGCCGTAGCCGGTTCGGTGACCAGCTGCTGCTTGCACGCAGCGAGGGGGTCCGGCCGACGGTCAAGGCAATGAAGAGCGGTCGCCCCTTCTACTACCTTCCCGACATGGATTTCCGCACGCGGGATGCCATCTTCGTGCCGTTCTTCGGCGTGATGGCCTCGACGATCACGAGCCTTCCGCGCCTGGCCAGGCTGGCCGATGCCGTGGTGGTGCCGTGCGTGACCCGCATGCTTCCCGGCGGGAACGGGTATGTCGTCGAACTGGGGCCGGCGTGGGAGGACTTTCCGGGGGAGGATGTCGAAACCGACACGCGGCGAATGAATGCCTGGCTCGAAAGCGTCGTGCGAACCATGCCCGAGCAGTACTATTGGGTCCATCGCCGCTTCAAGACCCGGCCGCCGGGCGAGCGCAAGCCCTACTGATTCCCTGACCGATTCCCCCGCCATCGCTGGACGCGCTTCCTGCGGTGGGGGAGAATTGCACCAGAATCATCCATCGGAACGGACAGGGTTTCCGCAATGCGCCTGCGCTTCACCAAAATGCACGGCCTGGGCAACGACTTCGTGGTCGTCGATGCGGTCCGCCAGCCGATCGACCTGACGCCGGACCAGGTCCGCTACCTTGCCGACCGGCATTTCGGAATCGGCTGCGACCAGGTGCTTGTGGTCGAGCCATCGCCCGAACCTGGCATCGATTTTCGCTACCGCATCTTCAATTCCGACGGTGGAGAAGTCGAGCAGTGCGGCAACGGCGCACGCTGTTTCGTGCGCTTCGTGCACGAGAAAGGCCTCACCGACCGGCGTGAGATCCGGGTCCGGACGCGTTCCGGTGTCATCGCACCTCGGCTCGAGGACGACGGACTGGTCACGGTGGACATGGGTGTTCCGGTGCTTGAACCGTCGCGCGTGCCGTTCGTTTCGGATTCGGACGAAGTGGTTCAACCACTCGTGCTCGCCGACGGTACCCGGATTGCGATCACGGCGGTGTCGATGGGCAATCCGCATGCGGTGCAGGTGGTGGCCGATGTCGATTCGGCGCCGGTCGGGCAACTCGGACCGCAGATCGAATCGCATGCGCGTTTCCCCGAGCGGGTCAACGCCGGGTTCATGCAGGTCGTGGACCCGCAGCACGTCCGGTTGCGAGTGTTCGAGCGAGGCGCGGGCGAGACGCTCGCATGCGGAACCGGGGCGTGTGCGGCGGTCGTCGCGGGGATCGTTCGCGGACTCCTGACGTCGCCGGTCGCGGTCGAAACCCGCGGCGGGGAACTGCAGATCCGCTGGGCCGGATCCCGGCAGCCGGTGTTCATGACCGGACCGGCGGTGACCGTTTTCGAGGGTGAGATCGAGCTTGCCTGATCGATATCGCCCGCAGCTGAAGCCAGGCCTGGAGGAACCCCTTTGTCCATGAACGCCGATGATGTCCTCAACTATCTCAGGGAGCACCCGGATTTTCTCGGGCAGCATGGAGAGATTTTTGCCGAAGTGACCGTTCCCCATCCGCATGGCGGACAGGCGATCACACTGGCCGAACGCCAACTCCACGCACTGCGTGACAAGATCCGGCAACTCGAAAGCAAGCTTGCGGAGTTGATTCGTTTCGGCGAGGAGAACGACGAGATCGGGGAGAAGGTGCATCGGTTGTGCCTGACGCTGATCGAAGCGCCAGACTACGCGATTCTCCACCATGGGCTGATCCGCAGCCTCAAGGATGATTTCTCGGTACCTCACGTGGGGCTGAGGATCTGGAACGGCATGCCGGGAAGCGAGCAGATGTTCCCGGCAGTGAGCGAGGCGGTGCGGAGCGTCGCTTCGGATCTTCACCAACCCTACTGTGGTGCGCCGACGAATCTGGAGTTGCTTGAATGGCTGGGCGAGGCCGCTCCGCATGTGCGGTCGGTCGCGCTCGTCCCCCTGCGATGGGGCGCGGAGGTCTTCGGATTGCTGGTGCTGGGCAGCGAGGAGACCGAGCGATTCTATCCCGGGATGGGAACGCTCTACCTGTCACGGGTCGGCGATCTCGTCGCCACCGCATTACGCAGAACCTGCGGCTGAGCATGCAGCCGCCCGAGGCGCCTCCGGACAACGATGCGGCAACGCTTCCGGTGGCCGCTGCAGCCTATCTCGAGTATCTCGCGACACAGAGACGTTCGGCCACATTGACGCTGGAGAGCTACCGTCGCGATCTGCAGCGTCTGGCGCGTCTGGCGGGTGGACGGCCGCCTTCGGATCTGGATACGCACGATCTGCGTCGCTTCGTCGGGCGTTTGCATGGCGAAGGTCTGGGCGGTACGTCGATCGCACGAATTCTTTCGGCCTGGCGCGGCTTCTTTCGCTGGCTCGTGCGCCATGCGGGGCTCGCGGTCAATCCGGCCGATGGCGTGCGGGCGCCGAAGTCGCCGCGCAGGCTGCCCCGTGTGCTTTCTCCCGAACAGGCTGGCGCCTTGCTCGACAGCGAGCCCGAGGATGCGCTGGAGGTGCGCGACCGCGCAATGTTCGAGCTCGTCTACTCCTCCGGTCTGCGCGTGGCCGAACTGGTCTCGCTCGACGTCGGGGGCGGAATGGACCTGTCCGCCGGCCTGGTGACGGTGACCGGAAAGCGCGGCAAGACCCGCACGGTGCCCATCGGTGCCGCGGCATCCGTGGCATTGCATGCATGGCTCGCATCGCGAACGGCGTTATCCGCGGCGCATGCGCCCGCGCTTTTCGTGACCCGAACGGGAAAGCGGATGAGTCCCGCGGCGGTCCGGTCGAGGCTGACCCGGTGGGCGCGTCGGCGCGGGCTGGGCGTGCAGGTGCATCCGCACATGTTGCGGCACAGTTTCGCCAGCCACCTGCTGCAATCGAGTGGCGATCTGCGTGCGGTCCAGGAGTTGCTCGGCCACGCATCGATCCGCAGCACGCAGGTCTACACCCATCTCGACTTCCAGCATCTTGCGCGTGTCTACGATGCGGCGCATCCGCGTGCGAGGAAACGGTAAATCAGTACCGTTCTTCTAGAGTAGGATCTTGACCTACTTTGACTGTAGGATTGCGCTTACACCTGTAACTCCCCATTTCGGGCAGCGGCTACCCGTATTGGGCGCGACGCTTCAGTTAAGCTTCTTTCGGAAAGCCTTTTTGTAACGAGAAATTGCGTGCGGCACGTGCGCGTCCGGAAGGGTGCGTCGATGTGTGGCCGGGTTGCGGAACCCCAGAGATGAGAGAGCAAACAGTCCCCTTCCGAGGGAAGCGCAGCACAACTCCAGGCGCGCGCAGCGCCTTGAGAACGGTTGCCGTTATTCTGGCCCGCTACGAGATGCGCAGTCTCAAGCGGCTCTACGACGAGTTCGACCATGACATCCTGCTCCCGTTGCTGCTTGGCGAGATTGCCTTGTACAACATCGGCGTGCTCGAGAACGGCGGGCCGCTCGGGGACGACGGGGATGATGATCCCGATACGGAGGCCTACGACTGTCCGTTACGACCCTGTAACGCATACTCGATCGCAGCGGCGACCGGATTGCCCCGCGAAACGGTCCGCCGCAAGATCTGCCGGCTGGTCGAACTGGGTTGGATCTCCAAGCGTTCGAACGGCCATCTGTACGTGACCGCACACGCCTTGGCGCATTTCGGAAACCTGCTGCGTTCGCGCGACCTGCCCGAACTGCTCCAGATCGCCGACCGGGTCCGCTGCCTGATGCATCAGGCAGGCGAGGTGCCCGTGAAGTGAAGGCGCCCGCCTCGCGAATGATTGCGATCCTCGAATACGAGATTCGTGAGATCTGCCGCGAGGCTTCCATTCCGGTCTCGTCCGGACTCGACCGGCTCGACGCCGATCTCGAAGCACATGGAGAGTTCGCACTGACCTTGTCGGCCCCGGTCCGCGACACCTTGCGGGAATTGCTGCGTGTGCGCAGGGAGATCCTTGTGAGAGGGGGGCCGTCCCCGGAGCGAGCGGACGAAGGGGATGGCCAGAGTGCCGATGCGATATCCATTCCGACCGCCGATCCGGATGCCGGGCCCGCAGTCGGCTGAATCGCACCGAGAAGGCCTCGCCGACTGCCCGGGTTGGTTTCAGCGGCGCTCCACATGTGCGCTCGATTCGGGATTGGGTCCGTATTCGCCGAGATGAAAGGCGGCGGTGATCAGGCCGATGACGGTCATCAGCAGCACGAAGAAGCAGAGCTGCCAGTTTCGAGATGCCGCCCGTCCGTCAGCCCGCCCGGCTTGCCGCCCGGCCATGAGGCCGAGGCCGGCGGTCGTGAGCAGCGCCAGGCCCAGCAACTGCGAGGACAGCCCGCTCAGGAAGGTCGCCTGCGAGGGGTCCCGGCGATCCGGCCAGTAGAACTCGGGTCCCTGCAGCAGGTAGAGGCCGCCGATCAGGCACAGGATGATGACGAAGGCCTGGAAGGTGCGCATGCGCGTCCCCGCGTCAGCTTCCGGCGAACAGGTCGTCGTCCGTGCCCGGTCGTGCGAGTCCGAAATGCAGCCAGATCGATGCCGCTGCCACACGTCCCCGTGGGGTCCGCTGCAGGTAGCCCTGCTGGATCAGGTAGGGTTCGAGCACATCCTCGATCGTATCGGTGGATTCCCCGATGGCCGCGGCGAGGTTGTCGAGCCCGACGGGACCGCCGCCGAATTTCTCGAGCATCGCCCCGAGCAGCTTGCGGTCCATCAGATCCAGTCCGAGGTGATCGACGTCGAGCATCGACAGGGCAGCGTCCGCGACCGCGGTGGTGATGTGCCCTTCGGCCCGGACCTCTGCGAAATCCCGTACACGTCGCAGCAGGCGGTTCGCGATGCGCGGCGTTCCGCGGGCGCGACGCGCGATCTCGAAGGCGCCGCCCTGGTCGACCTCGACGTTGAGCAGGCGTGCCGAGCGCTCGACGATCCAGGCGAGTTCGTCGGCGGTGTAGAACTCCAGTCGCGACACGATCCCGAAACGGTCGCGCAGCGGGTTGGTCAGCATCCCTGCACGGGTGGTGGCGCCGACCAGCGTGAATGGAGGCAGGTCGAGCTTGACCGAGCGCGCCGCGGGGCCTTCGCCGATCATGATGTCGATCTGGAAGTCCTCGAGGGCCGGGTAGAGGATCTCCTCGACGACCGGCGAAAGGCGGTGGATCTCGTCGATGAAGAGGACGTCGTGCGGCTCGAGGTTGGTCAGCAGGGCGGCCAGATCTCCCGCACGTTCGAGTACGGGGCCGGACGTCTGTCGCAGGTTTACGCCCATCTCCGCAGCGACGATGTGGGCCAGCGTCGTCTTGCCCAGGCCCGGGGGCCCGAACAGCAGCACGTGGTCGAGCGCTTCGCTGCGCTTGCGCGCGGCCTGGATGAAGATTTCGAGTTGTTCGCGGATCTTCGCCTGGCCGACGTATTCGGCCAGTCGTTTCGGTCGCAAGGCACGTTCGAGCGCGTCTTCATGGCGATCCGCCGTGGCGGCGGTGACCAGGCGTTCGGGGGGAGTGATTCGGTCGGTTTCGATCATTGCGGCAGTTTAGCGCCTCGAGGTGGCTTCGATCACGCCTTGGACAGATTTCGCAACGCCAGGCGAATCCCGTCGGAGACCCCCACGTCTTCGGGCAGTCCCTTCATCGCGCTTAGGGCTTCGCGTTCGTTGTAGCCCAGGGCGAGCAGGGCGTTGAGCACATCGCCGCGCCCCTCGTGGGTGGAAGTCGCGGGGATGCCTGCCGAGGCCGCGGCCAGTTCGGGCAAGGCCTTGCCGAGCTTGTCGCGGAGTTCGAGCAACAGGCGTTCGGCGGTCTTCTTGCCGATCCCCGGGATCCGTATCAGGCGGGCGGACTCCTGCAGTGCCACCGCCTGGGCGAGATCGGTGACCGACAGGCCCGACAGGACGGCCAGCGCCGTGCGGGCGCCGATCCCGGAAACCTTGAGGATCTGGCGGAATGCGCCACGCTCGCTCTCGGTGGCGAACCCGTACAGGAAATGACCGTCCTCGCGAACCGCGAAGTGCGTATGGAGATCGACCGTCTGGCCGGTTGCCGGGAGTCCGTAGAAGGTGCTCATCGGGACGTCGAGTTCGTAGCCCACGCCATGGACGTCGACAACGATCTGAGGGGGATTCTTCTCGAGCAGGGTGCCGCGGATGCGTCCGATCATGAATTCTCCGTGCGGGTCGGTTTCAGCGCCAATTGAAGGCGAGCATGGCTGCCATGATCAGTCCGTGCAGCAGGGCGGCGATGATCGTGAGCTTGATCGCCGGTGCGAGCGCCGACGGATCGGAGGCGTGTTCGCGCAGTGCGCGGGCGGCATTGAACGACAGCAGCAGCGTGATCGC
>JBJHDM010000091.1:0-9017 GCA_050486545.1 Rhodocyclaceae bacterium
GCCCATGCCGGCTTCGAACAGGGTTTTCTGCAGCGCCCGGTGCCGACCATGGACGAGAGCAGCGAACGCGGCCGCGGCGCCAGCGCCTCGGCGATTCGTACCGGCCAGCCTTTCGTGATCCGCAACCTCGCGACCGACGCCTATCCGGCATCGTGGCGCGGCGCCGCGCTGGAACGTGGCTATGCCTCGGTGCTGGGCCTGCCGCTGCGCATCGACGGCGAGACTCAAGGGGCGATGGTGATCTACGCCGAGGAACCCGATGCCTTCGACCAGGCCGAACTCGAGCTGCTCTCCGAAATGGCCGACGACCTCGCCTACGGTATCTCGGCCTTGCGCATGCGGGTCCGGCACCGGGAGGCGGAAGAACAGATCCGCCGCCTCGCCTACTACAGCCCGCTGACCGGGCTGCCCAACCGGCTCATGCTCAAGCAACGCCTTGACGAAGCCATCGCGCGGGCCAAGCTCGCCAACGCCTCCTTCCCGCTGCTGGTGCTCGACCTGGACCGCTTTCGCGAGATCAACGAGGCTCTGGGTTACGAGCAGGCCGATGCGCTGCTGCGCGACATCGCGCCGAGGCTCGCCACGGTGCTCGAAGAAGGCGAGTTCCTCGCCTACATCGGCGAGGACGCCTTTGCGGTACTCACGCCGGCCGGCGACGCCGAGTTCGGCCAGGAAGCCGCGCGCCGGGTACTGCAAGCCTTCGACGAGCCGTTCGAACTGGCCGGACTGCGCATCGACGTCCGTGCCAGCGTCGGTATCGCGCTGTTCCCCGGCCATGGCGCCGATCCCGACTCGCTGATCCTGCGCGCCGATTCGGCGATGTATCTGGCCAAGCGCTCCAAGCTCGGATTCGCCCTCTATCCGGCAGGCAAGGGCAAGGACCACGCGCGCCGGCTGGCGCTCGTGGGCGAGCTGGGCCGTGCCATCCAGGACGACGAGTTGCAACTCTACTGCCAGCCCAAGGTACATATGCCCACCGCGACGCTGTGCGGGGCCGAGGCGCTGGTGCGCTGGAACCACCCGAAACACGGCATGATGTCGCTCAACGAGGTCATCCCGCTGGCCGAGCAGACCGGGCTGATCCGACCGCTGACCTACTGGGTCATGAGCGCGGCGCTGCGGCAGGGCCATGCGTGGTCCGAAAGCGGCCTCGAGATACCGCTCGCGGTGAACGTGTCGGCGCGCAATCTGCGCGAGCCACGTTTCATCGAACGCGTGCGCAACCTGCTCGCCACCTGGGGCACCGACCCCGCGCTGCTGCAGATCGAGGTCACCGAAAGCGCGCTGATGGAAGATCCGGCCGGCGCGCTCGAAACCCTCGAGGAGCTGCACCGCATGGGCATCGAGATCTGTATCGACGATTTCGGCACCGGCTACTCGTCGCTGAGCTATCTCAAGCGCCTGCCGGTCGACACCCTCAAGGTCGATCAGTCCTTCGTGCGCGACATCGTCAGCGACGAGAACTCCGCCACCATCGTGCGCTCGACCATAGACCTCGCGCACGACCTCGGACTGAAAGTCGTCGCCGAAGGTGTCGAAGACAAGCCGATCTGGGACCACCTCGCGACCCTGCACTGCGATATCGCGCAGGGCTACTACCTCTCCGAACCCATCCCGGTCGAAACCCTCGTCGACTGGCAGGCGCGCTCACACTGGACCTTCTCACCGCCCACACGCGCTCCCGCCGCACAACACTCCGCCGACTGAACGGGCAATAGCCCGCGGCCACGACGCGTGCGTCGCATGCACTGGGCGTGACGTCGCGACCGTGTCGAACCGGCGACGGCCCGTTCGACTACACCCCACACCACACGGCCCGGGAGCCCGTCATGAAAATCACCATCGAAACGCTCGTGCACAATGACCTCGACCGCGTCTGGCAGGCCTGGACCACGCCCGACGACATCAAGCAGTGGAACACCGCCTCGGACGCGTGGCACACCACCGTGAGCACCGTAGACCTGCGCGAAGGCGGACGCTTTCTGTCGCGCATGGAGGCCCGGGACGGCAGCGCCGGCTTCGACTTCGAAGGCATCTACACGCGCATCGTGCCGCACCGGCTCATCGAATACCGGCTGAGTGACGGGCGCGCGGTCGCCGTCGAATTCATCGCGCGCGCGGACGGCGTCCTCGTCAGCACCGCGTTCGAGCCGGAAGACGCAAATCCGGTGGAAATGCAGCGCGCCGGCTGGCAGGCCATCCTCGACAATTTCGGGCGCCACGCAAGCCGGGCCGCGTGACAGCTCGCCGGTCACCGACGCCGCCTATACTTTCAGGGCCCGACCGAACACGGAGGCTTCCCGCATGAGCACCGAACTCGTCTTCCATACCAACCCCTTCTCGCGCGGCGGCATCGTCCATTGGATGCTGGAAGAAGTCGGCGCGCCATACCGCATCGAAACACTGCAGTTCGGCCCGGAAATGAAGCGCCCGGAATACCTTGCCATCAATCCGATGGGCAAGGTTCCGGCCATCCGTCACGGCAGTACCGTCGTCACCGAGGCCGCCGCAATCTGTGCCTACCTCGCCGACGCTTTCCCCGACGCCGGTCTTGCACCGCCCACCGACGAGCGCGGCGACTACTACCGCTGGCTGTTCTTCGTCGCCGGGCCGCTGGAAACCGCCATCACACTGCGGGACGCGGGCATCACCCCGTCACCCGAACAGGAGGCCCGCTACGGTCATGGCAATTATCAACGCGTTGTCGACACGCTGGCCGCAGCCGTACGCGACCGCCCCTACATCGCCGGCACACGCTTCAGCGCCGCCGACGTCTACGTCGGCTCGCACATCGGCTGGGGCATGCAATTCGGCTCGCTCGAGAAACGGCCGGAATTCGAAACCTACTGGAACGGCCTCAAGGACCGCCCCGCGCACAGGCGCGTGGAGGCCTTCATGCGTGACGCATCGCCTCCCGGAGGATGAAACGAGTCGGGTCCGCCGGCGCGCACCTGACCGGCGGCCTGCTTCTCTCCGGCGCCTTGCAGGACGCACTGCACACCCTCGCTGAACTGCGAGATTGCATCGTCTTCCTGCACTCCAAGAGCCGGGATCGGGAGCTATGCTGGAAAGGGATGCCGGCCCGACAAGAACGGCCCGCTATCGACGGCACCGGCCGTTGCCCGGACAAGGATTCCGGGCCCGTGCCACGGAACGGGCCGACAGCGGAGGTTCGCCCGCCGCACGAAAGCGTCAAAACCGATCCGAAGGAGCACGCGCATGTCCGAGCCCCTCTTGGTGCCGCCGCCCCCCGAGGCCGACAGCGCCGCGCGCATCGCGGCGGCGATCGGGGCCATCGGCGCTTCGGATCGCGACGACTACGTCATCGCCCCCCTCACCCATGCCGAGCGCTATCGCGATACGCCACTGGCGCGACTGCTGAACGGCAGCGCGGCGCAACTCGCCGCCGAACGTTACGAGCGGCATGACGCGCGGGCGCTCGAGTACCAGACCGGTTTCGAGACCACCTCGCGGCGCGCCCGAACGGCGGTGTTCACCGCCGGTTCCGCCACCGCCGTGCTGCTCGCCGCGGGCGGCGTCAGCGGCCTGTTTCCCGGCTTCGGGCTCGAACCGCTGCTGGTGGGCGCCGGCGTGGTCACCATTCTTTCCGGCGCACTGGCGGCAATGTGGATCCGGCGCATCAAGGACGGGCGCCTGCTCGAATGCTGGATGACCGAACGCGCCCGGGCCGAGAGCCACCGGCTGGATTACTTCGCGCGCGTCACCGGTGCGGACTGCGAGGCCCCCCTGCTGCAACTCGAATATTTCCGGCGTTACCAGTTCGACGTTCAGCGCACCTATTACCGGCGTCGCGGTGACGACCACCGCCGCGCGGCAAGCCGTGCCTTGGCGCGCAGCAGTCTGGGCATGGCCGCGGGCGCGGCCGCCAGCGGACTGGCCGGCGTGCTGGCGGCCATACACCTGGGGTGGACGGCGCTGGCCGGACTGGGCCTGATCGGGCAGGCCTGGGCGACACGCATCGCCAACGCCGAGGCCACGGCCCAGAACCAGCGCAATGCCGAGCGCTACGAGCGCACCGGCGACACGCTCGACCATTTGTTCGAGCGTCTGCAAGCGGTGCGCGAGGCCGTGGCCGGCGGGGACCGGCAGGTCCTCGAGCAGTTCGTCGAGGTCGTGCACGAGCAGCTTTCGCTCGAGCACCGGCAATGGCTCGAGGAGCAGGAAGCCGCGAGCAAGGCCGTCGACCGGCTCGAAGGCATGCTGGCCCGCTATCGCGACGAGCGCCAGGGTGGAACGGCCAGGGAACGCAGCCCGGACTGAAAGCGGGAGACAACCATGACGCCGGACAACGGCACCCTGCTCGCCACCGCCATGCTGCCGGCGGGCCTGGTGTTCAGTGCGCTGCTCAGTGCCCTGGTGTCGGCATGGCTGCTGTGGCTTTACCGCCGGGCGGTGCTGCGCGGCATGGCGCGCATTGCGGGCGTGCCGAGCGCAGCCGAAGCAACCCTGCCGGCACCGCCGCCCGAGATCCCGCTGCGCATCGTCCCCCTCGAGGCGCGGGCCGCCCCCGGGCCACCACCCGCGTTGGCGCTCGAGAGCGCGCGGGCGCTTCGCCGGGCAGCCACGGCCTATGGGCTCGCGGGCCTGGCCTACGCCGTGGTGCTGGCCACGCCCTGGATGCTGTTCGCCGGAGACGGCTGGTCGCTCGGGCGCTGGCTTTGGCTGCTCGTCTGTTATGCCTGGCCCGCCACCCTCGCGCTCGGCCTGGTCGCGGCCGCCAGCCCCGGCGAGCGCTGTCGGCTGGTCGGGGCTTACGCGCTCATCCTCGCAGTCGTGGCCACATTCGTTCTGGTCCGCAATCCCGGCCTGACACCCGGCCAGCTCGCGTTCTTCTGGCTCTATGCCAACGCACCGGCGACGCTGCTGCTGGCGGCCTTTCTGAGACGCCCGGTGCGGGCGGTCGGCCCGCTGGTGTTCGCCTTCATGGCAGCCGTCGTCACCGGCGCCTTTCTGGCGGTCGAAGCGGCGCGTCATTTCGAGCCGGTGCTGTTGGCGATGGCCACCGTCGGCTCGGCGCTCGGACTGGGCGCAGCGGGCACGTTCCTGTTGCTGCAGCTTGTCGGGATACTGGCGTTCGGCCTGCTCGGCCGCTGGCTGCTGGGCTGGGTCGGCGAACGCTACCGCAGCCGGCGCACCAGCGACGAGTCCCTGCGGCTCGACGCACTGTGGCTGCTGTTCGCCGTCGCACAGTCGTTCACCTTCGCCTTCGAAGGCCTGATCTGGCTGCTTGCGGCACCGCTGGCCTTCGTGGCCTACAAGGGCGTCGCCACGGTCGCCTTGCGCGGACTGGCGCGCGCCCCTGAGCAGGCCGCCTGCACCTTGCTCGTGCTGCGGGTGTTTGCGCTGGGAACGCGCAGCCAACGCCTGTTCGACCTGCTGACCACGCGCTGGCTGCGTTCGGGCCCGATCACGCTGATCGCCGGTCCCGACCTGGTGACCCGCACCGCCGCACCGCACGAGTTTCTCGACTTCGTCGGAGGCCGGCTGGCGCACAATTTCGTGCGCGGCGAGGCGGATCTGGCGCGCCGGCTGGCGCAACTCGAGGCCGACCCGGACCCGGACGGGCGCTATCGCGTCAACGAACTGTTCTGCCACGCCGATACCTGGCAGGCCGGCATGCGCGCACTGGCGGCGCGCAGCGATGCCATCCTGATGGACCTGAGGAGCTTCTCGGCGGGCAATCAGGGCTGCATCTACGAACTCTCCCACCTGCTGGACCGGGTCGACCTGAACCGGGTTGTCTTCGTCGTCGACGCCAGCACCGACACACCCTTGCTCGAGCGTACCTTCGCCGCGCTGTGGCGCAGAACCGCCGCCGACTCGCCCAACCGGCGGGCAGCGGCCCCGACCGCCCGACTGCTCAAGGCATCCGGGGCAACACCCGGAGTACTGCGCGGCTTGCTGCGGGAACTCTACGCCAGCGCACGCCCGGCATGAAAAAGCAGGCCGTCGCTCTCACGCAGGTCGCCGCACGCCCTCACCGTCACAGGCACCGCATGACTCGCCGTTATCCAGCAGACCCGAACCACCACAGGCCTCGCAACACGTGCACAGGTCGTCAAGCCCTTCCTTGATGCTCAGGACAATGAAGGACACCGGGATGGCGGAATCGCCGATGATTTCAAGCATCTCCTGCATCACCTCCAGCAGCCAGTCCACGGATGCCGAATACTTTGCCGCCACGGCAACAATCTCGGGATTCTTCAGGTAGTCGTCCATCGCCTTCAAGAGCTCTGCCTTCCTGCGGCAATAGTCGTATTCATCGCAGATGCGGTTCCCGCCTCCTTGCCGCAAGGGCAAAACCAGAAGCAGTCCGACTCTCTTCTGCGCCCTTCTCTTGAGCCTCCAGTACTCGTCGAACAGCCGCCGTACCAGCCCCGGCTTCTGCCGGCCCATCAGAATCCGTACCGGCGACCACACGAGGTAGGCCTTCAGGTCTCTCGTCACCCTTTGGCGCAGTTCCTCGTCGCTCAGGGCAAGGCAGTGTTCGACCTCCTCCCGATCGATCGAAGCGCTCTTCGTCTTGATTGGCATGGTGCCCCCTGACTGTCGGCTCGAATACGTCGCGCCTTATGGAAACGCTGAAGAATTCGCCTCGCGCCTCGGCGGAGCTGTGCTGTAGGAGCGGCGATAGCCGCGAACAACCGCCGTTTCGCGGCTATCGCCGCTCCTACCGAAACACGCACTGACGACTATGCAATAAATCAGCGGCGAGCAGGCCCCCGCGATCAGCGCAGAATCCGCTCCATGGCCTTGCCCCTCGCCAACTCGTCGATGAGCTTGTCGAGGTATCGAATCCTGCGCATCAGCGGGTCCTCGATCTCTTCCACGCGCACGCCGCACACCACGCCCTTGATGAGTTCGGCATTGGGATGCATGGCCGGGGCCTCGGCGAAGAAGGTTTCAAAGTCGACCTGTTTCTCGAGCTGGCTTTGCAGCCCTTCGCGGCTGTATCCGGTCAGCCAGCGGATGATCTCGTCGACCTCCTGCTGTGTGCGCTGCTTGCGTTCCGCCTTCTGTACGTACAGCGGATAGACCTTCGAGAACGCCATCGTGAAAATGCGATGCGTGGGCATCATTCCTCCCCAGGAAAGGCTTCGTCAGGGCGAGACACGGGATCGGTGCTCGCTCCCGGATGGGCGGCAGGGCTTCCGCTGCCCGTTCCTCAATCTGCCGTGGCCGCGGCCCGCAAGCGCGGACGCAGGTCTTCCGGCATGCCCCAGGAATACTGCGTCAGGATCTCCCTGTAAAGCTGCTGCCAGGCCGGGCTCCGCGGATCGGCCAGACTGTTGCCGTAGCGCCGGATGGCCCGGCCGATTTCGGCCACGTTGTGGTATTCCGGCCAGATGCGCCGGGCCTCGTCGAAAGCGGCCAGCGCGGCGGCGGCATCACGCGCGAGCAGGGCTTCGAAACCGCGGCGCTCCGCGGCCCCGGCCAGCTCCCCGCGGCTGGGCGCGGCGGCGGCAACCGGTTCCCGGGTGCGCTGGGCCGTCGAAGCGACCTGCATCGCGCGCTGTTCCATCTGGACATCGGCAATGGCCTGGCTCAGGTTGCGCTCGAAACTGGCGAGTTTGGTATCGATGCTCTCCACCAGTTCGGAACCGCCCTCCACGCTGAGCGCCTCGGCCTGCGCCTCGAGCAGAATGCGGATGTCGTCGATTTCGGCCCGGGCCTGGGCCTGAATGCCCGCTATCCGGTCGCCAATCCTCACGCCGAGGATGTCGACCTCGCGCTCGGCGAGAATCTGACGCACATCGTCGCGGTACACGAGAACGATCGCGATCACCACCACCGGCCACAGGAAGGCCTTGAGGTAGTCGAGAATCAGACGCCCGAAAGCGTAGTCCCCGCCGCTGTCGTTCGCCATGGCCGGCCTCTCACGCGCGCTCCGTTCTACAGCAGGCCCAGCGCCGAGCGCGTGGCGGGACCGACGATGCCGTCCTCACTCAGCCCGTTGAGGGCCTGAAAGCGGCGCACCGCGGCCGCGCTCGCATGCCCGTAAATGCCGTCCTCCACCAGCGACTCGCCGCGTGCGTTGAGCGCCTGCTGCACGGCCTTGACGTCGGCACCGCGCAGCATCGGGCTTCTCAGCATGAGCAGCCGCTCGTCATCGCTCACCGCGCGTACATGGCTCGCGGGATCGAGCACGCCCTCGTCGATGAACTGGCCGCGCACCGTGAGCGGCAGCGGCAGATCCCATTTGTCGGCATCGATCAGGCCCTTCAGCGCATCCATGCGATAGACGGTACGCGGCAACAGGCGATTCGTATGGTTGGCGAGCCAGTCGCGGCGCGTTGCGATGTACAGCTCGATCCACGCCTGTTCGGATGTCCTGGCCTTGCCTTTCGCCTTCTGGTCGGTGCGATCGCGCATGCGCGCCCACGAGCCGTGAATGAAGCTGTCGAACACCACCGTGGTGCCGAGCGCGCTGGTGATCTTGCGCGCCTCGGCCGAGGCCACCGCCGGATGCCAGAACACCCTGTCGAAGAACGCGTCCTGCACGGCCTGCATTAGCGGATCACCGCCGGCTTCACGCAGTGTTCCGCGCAGGGTGGCGTCGTGATCCAGGCTGGTGTCGCGCTCGCGCAGCCGCCCGAGGAACGGACGCAGCCGGTCGGCGCAGAGCGCACCCGGCTCTCCGCAATAACGATCGATCAACAGAAACAGGTTGCCGCTGCCGAGCGTGGTCTGCAGCTTTCCGTATGTCAGATGTCCGGTGTCGCCGGGCAGCACGGTGACCGTATCGTAGCCTCCCACCGGCCGACCCGTTTCGAAGATGTGGATGATGGCCTGAGCAGTTCGGCGCTGCAGATCGGTAAGCATGACGAAGCCCCTGGTCGGCGGGATGTCACTGAAACCCCTGGCGTAGCCGGACCTCCCGGCAGGAGACGCACGCATCCTCTAGCGCCATCCCAATGGCCAATTCGATTGCATTCATGCTTTAGCAATAGAACAGCGAAACGGGAAGTCAACGCCGGCGGCATCAGGGCTCATGC
>JBJHDM010000092.1:0-8957 GCA_050486545.1 Rhodocyclaceae bacterium
ACCGCATCATCGCCGCCGAAGCCTGAGCCCGTCGCCCATGCGCGGGACGGTCCGAAGCTGCTATGCTCCGCAGTCGATCCGACTGACTCCGACCCGACCTTGGAAACGCGTACCCCTGGATCTCCACTCGACCTGTTCATCACCTTCTCGGTGCTCGCCTTGCAAGGTTTCGGCGGGGTCCTCGCCGTCGCGCAGCGCGAACTGGTCGACCGCAAGGGCTGGCTGACCCGCGAGCAGTTCGTCGAGGCCTACTCGGTCGCCCAGTTGCTGCCCGGGCCCAACGTGGTCAATCTCTCGTTGATGCTCGGAGACCGCTTCTTCGGCTGGCGTGGCGCAATCGCCGCCCTGGCCGGGATGCTTACCTTGCCGCTGCTGATCGTGCTTTCGCTGGCGGCCAGCTACAACGTGCTTGCCGAAAACCCGATGGTTGCCGGAGCACTTCGAGGGATGGGCGCCGTCGCAGCCGGACTGATGATCGCCATGGCCTTGCGACTGGCGGTGACCCTGCGAACGAACCCGATGGGCCTGGTGGTCTGCGGGCTGATCGGGTTGGCGACGATCGTACTGGTCGCGGTCCTGCGCCTGTCCCTGGTCTGGGTCGTGCCGGGAGTCGGGCTCGCCGGCTGGATCATCGCGCGCTGGTGCTTGTCGCGCCACCGGGAGCCCCGATGACCGAAGCCTTCGTACTGGCCGACTTTCCGGACTTCTTTCTCCGCTTCCTCGCCCTGTCACTGCTTTCCATCGGCGGGGCGATGTCGACCGCTCCGGAAATGCACCGCTACCTCGTCGGCGAGCGCGGCTGGCTCGACGATGGCGACTTCACCACCGCGATCGCACTCGCCCAGGCTGCACCCGGTCCGAATGTGCTGTTCGTGCCGGTACTCGGCTATCAGGTCGCCGGCGTCGCAGGCGCTGCCGCGGCCTTGATCGGCATCCTGCTTCCTTCGACGCTGCTTTCGCTCGCGGTCAGCCGCTGGGGTGCGCGGCGTCGCGATACGCCGGCGGTGCGGGCCTTCACCGCGGGGCTGGCGCCGATGACGATCGGCCTGCTGATGACTGCCGGCTGGGTGCTCGCACTTCCCTTCCTTCGCGAACCGGATCATCGCTTGGGCGCAATGGCGCTGATCGGCGTTACGGTCGCTGTCATGCTCGGCACCCGTCTGGCACCGATCTGGCTGATCGCCGCGGGGGCCGTCGTCGGTGCGATGGGCTGGATCTGAGACGTCCCCCTCTCCGTCCTCGGCCAAGGACCTGTCGGAAATCTTTACACACCGGTGCCGAAAACCAGCCGACCGGCACTCTGAAACGCGCACCATCCAAGGGATTCACGCGGGTGGCAGGATTCGTGCTTGTTGAGTCACACACTCACGATCACAAGTCGCAGACAGCGCGGGTCGTGACGGAGGAGTGTGTATCGCAATTCCGCCGGGGGAGCGGCCGATGACTTACAGCGGGCAAGACCTGCGCCTCGACTACGCCATGCGCGACTACGTCGCGAAGATCATCGAGTATCTCTCGCAAGGTGGAGATCATGCGAATGCGCGCATGAACATGATCGAAAACGGCGTTCCCGCCCCCGTCCAGGCCCGGGTTCTGGAAGGCAAGGCCGTATCCCACTGATCCGACCGGCCGTTGTCCGGACGACTGCTCAGGTAGCGGGCACCCTGGCACCAAAGCCCCCGGCTCGCGAAGCGAATACGGCCGCCGCCACCGCCAGGATCTGCAGGATCGCGACCCCCCAGAACACCGTGGAATGCGCCCCCGCATCCATCATCGGACCGAATACCAGCGGCGACAGGGCGAGTCCGGCATCGAGTCCTGAATAGACCAGACCGTAGATCCGCCCGTACGCCGACGCACCGAACCGGTTCGCCGCCGCGCGGCGGACCAGGATGTCTCGCGACGGTCCGGCCAGCCCCGTGCAGAAACCAATCGCACCCATCATCGGAACGACGACGCCCGAGGGAACCAGACCCAGCGCCAGGAGCGCCGCCAGCACCGCCGCCAGCGTCAGGAAACGCGCGACCAGGTACTCGTGCGCGCTGCTGCGACTGGCGAGCACGCCCCCGAAGAACACGCCCACCGCTCCGCCCAGCAGGAAAGTGGTCAGCCCGGTTGCCGCGAGCGACACGCTCAGCCCGTACTCGGCCTGAAGCAAGGGCACGCCGAATCCCTGGAAGGCCCCGAACGCCATCGTCGTAAGCAGGAAGAACAAGAAGCACAACCACACCGCCCCGACACGGAGAAAGGCAAGAGAGGACGTGCGCGGACCGGTCTCGTCCCTGGCCAACGGATGGTCCGGAAACCAACGTCGACCGAAGATCAGCATGACCGCGCAGAGCAAGGCAATGCCCGCAGCGCCCAGGGCCGCCCATCGCCAGCCTGCGATTCCCGCCAGGCCGGCCAGGAAGATCGGCGCCAAGGCCCACCCGATGTAACCCGAAAGGCCGTGAACCGAAAACGCGTAGCCCAACCTGGGCTGGGAGACGTGGCGGTTCAGGATCGTGAAGTCGGCCGGGTGGAACACCGCGTTGCCCAACCCTGCCAGCACTGCCGCGAGCATCAGGCCGGAGAACCCCTGGGCGAACGCCAGCACGACAGCCGCTGCGCCCAGCAGTCCCATCCCCGCCAACAGGACCCGCCGCGCCCCGAACCGGTCCACCAGGAAGCCCGCAAGCGCCTGACCGATTCCGGAAATCACGAAAAACACCGTCATGGTCATGCCGATGCGTGCGAACGAAAGGTCGAACGCCGGCATCAGCCACGGATACAGTGCCGGCAGCAGCAGATGGAAGAAGTGCGAGGTTCCATGCGCGATCCCGACGGCGGCAATGATGCCGAGGTCGCGCCGGGGAAGCGCTTCGGGCGAGTTCATGTTAGGGTTGTGCCGTCCGGGTGATCGGTCGTTTTCACCGGATGATACCCCTTCTGCCCGATTCGGGCAGGGGGTGCAGGACGGCTGCGCACGGCCAACCACAATCGTTCAATCCACGCGGAGACCCTATGCAAACCGTCCGATTGTTGGCCTTTCCGGGCAGCGCGCGCCGGGAGTCGTTCAATCGCCGGCTCCTGCACATCCTGATTCGGGGGGCGCGCGCCGCAGGTGCCGAGGTTACGGCGATCGAACCGAACGAATTCGTGATGCCGCTCTACCATGGCGACATCGAGGCGAACGAAGGACTGCCCGCCGCTGCACGCAGCCTCCAGCAACTGTTTGCGGAACACGATGGATTTCTGCTGGCTTCGCCCGAGTACAACGGTTTCCTGACCCCACTGGTCAAGAATACGCTCGACTGGGTGTCCTGCCCGCTTCCGGACGGATCCGGAAGATTCGGCACCGACTTCATGACCGGAAAACCCGCCGGAATCGTCTCGGCCTCGCCTGGTGCGTTGGGCGGAATCCGCTCCCTGCAACTGACGCGGCAGTACCTCTCCAACCTTGGTTTCCTCGTCGTGCCCGAGCAGGTCGGCATCCCGGGTGCCAGGGAGGCCTTCGACGAGCAAGGGGGCCTGCGTGACGCCCGTCAGCAACGATCGGTCGAAGCCGTTGGCGCCGCCGTGGCCCGGATTGCGTTGGCCCTGAAGCGCTGAGGTCCGGTCGCTGCGGCAGACCCGGTCGGTACTTCGGTCAGCCGGGCGGGCAGACGCTGTACCGATTGCGCCCCTCGCGCTTGCTCCGATACAGCGCTTCGTCAGCCCGGGCGATCAACCTTTCGTGATTGTCCGCAGTGCAGTCGCTGCCGGCCACACCCAGGCTGACCGTCACCTGGATCTCCCGCCCGTCGTGCTCGAACGCATGCGCCTCGATCCCGCTGCGGATCCGCTCGGCCAGCACGCACGCTCCTTCGGCGGTGCAGTCGGTCGCGATCACCCCAAACTCCTCCCCCCCATAGCGGCCGGCGATGTCGGTCTCGCGCAGGATCATGCGCAGTCGGTCCCCGACCCCGCGCAGGATGTCGTCGCCCGCCGGGTGTCCAAAGGTGTCGTTGATGGCCTTGAAGTGGTCCAGGTCGAACATGACAAGGGCGAGTGGCGCGCCGCTGCGTCGGCTGCGCCGGAACTCTTCGGCCAGCCGGCTCTCCCAGTGGCTGCGATTGAACAGCCCCGTGAGCCCGTCGAGACGGCTGCTCTGCTCGAGGCGCTCCTTGGCCAGTTCCAGTGCGCGGTGGGCCATGGCCAGGTCGGTGACATCCTGCAGGGTCACGACGACCGTTTCGACCTCGCCCTCGTCGTTGCGGCAAGGACTGAAGGTGCAGTTCTGGTACATGTGCTCGACGCCACCGGTGACCGGCCGGTTGTGGTGGAAGCGAAACAGGTAGGGCCGTTGCTCCCACGCGGTGAAGGAACGATTGCGCAGCACGAACACCGTCTCGATCTTCTTCCGCAACCAGCGCTCGGGCAGATCCGGAAACCGTTCGGTCAAGCGGTGGCCGACAATCTCGGCGACCGGTACGCCGCTGTTGGCCGCCATGAAGCTGTTCCAGAAGAGCACCTCGAGATCCCGATTCAGCACGAAGACACCGATATCGAGGCGGTCGATCACATCGCAAAGCGCTTCTTCCGAGAGCCGCATTGCTCAGAGGTCTTCCAGCAGCTGGTCCAGCTTTCCGGCGAGGTGCGAGATCGCGCTGTCGGGCATCAACAGCAACAGGTCGCAATGAAAGGAGCGGTTCTCGAGTCGGTAGTTGATCTCGACCGACAAGGCGCTTTCCCACTGCAGCCGATCCTGCTCGAGCATCGTCGCAATCCTTTCGCCCTCACCCAGGATCGAGGGGGCACTGTAGAAAAGCTCTTCGCCGAGTTGATCCGCAATGCCGGTCAGACAGGCTCCGTTGAGGACGTTGGAGATATCGAGCAGCAACTCGTGCTCCGCATCGCCCTCCATGTCCTCCTCCTCGTAGTGGAGCAGGTCGGCAAGCTCCCGGAAGCTCGAGTCGCCGAAGACGACCAGTGCCTCGCCACGCAAGCCGTCCTTGCCCTTTCCGTCCTGAAAGGCCTGACGCGTCGCCGATACGCAGCCCTGCCCGACCAGCCGATGCACGTCGGCAGGCGTCAGGATCCCGATTCTGGGCACCGACAAGGTGACGAACACGCCCAGAAGGCGGGCAAGGGAATCTCCCGCCTGCCCCATCGCCACGTTGACGATTTCCTGCAGGCAGTCGCACTGGTCTTCGGACAACTGAAGCGCTTCGTTCATATCAGGCCGTATCCCCGGAGGACTTCCGCGAGCTTCTCGCCATTGACCGGCTTCTTGATGAAATCGATCGCACCCGCCTTCATGACCCGCGCGCGCGCCTCCGGCTGGATGTCGGCGGAGATGACGATCACAATGCACTTCAGGCCTTCCTCCCGGATCGTCTGCAACACCTCGTAGCCGTCCACCTCCGGCATCGTCAGGTCCAGAAAGACGACCTCTCCCCTGCCTTCCCGGATGGCCTGCAGCCCCTCCCGACCGTTCGCAGCAAAGCTGACCTCCACCTCCCAGGAAGCGGGCAGAGCCCTGTGCACCTGCTTGCGGGCCATGTTCGAGTCATCGCAAATCAACAAGGGTATCGGCATCGATCGGTCGGCAGTCGTTGGAAGCTCATCAATAACGCTGAAGTATAACGGACTGGAGAGCCGCAAGCCGCTTCAGAACGACTCGTTTTAGACGGTCGTCATCACCGGGAACCCTTGCGGGACTCGGGCACTCAGTCATACTTCCGCACTGCCGCCACTTGGAACACGATTCATGCTGCGCACACTCAAGGACCTGTTCGATGCCGTACAGCCACCCCCGGAGCCGCGATCCGGCCCGGCCGCCGAACATACCCTGCAATTGGCGACGGCCGTACTGCTCGTGGAAGTGATGCGTTCCGAACCCGAGATCGGCGCAGCCGAGCGTGCCGTCGTCCTCGCGGCCTTGCAGGAGAAGTTCGAACTGGCCGACGACGAGGTCGCACGGCTGGTCGAACTGGCAGAGCATGCATCGCGCGAGGCCTACGACTATCACCGCTTCACCTCCGTGATCAACCGCGGGTTCAGCGCCGAGCAACGCGCGCGGATCATCGAATACATGTGGCAGGTCGCGTACGCAGACGGCCACCTCAGCGCCCACGAGCATCACCTGATGCGCAAGATCGCTGGTTTGCTCTACGTCTCCGAGTCCGTCTACGTAGCTGCGAAGATGCGTGCGAAGGGTCGAAAGCCGGGATCGGAGGCCGAATGAAGCGGCCCGTCACCCCAGGGGCGGCTCCGTAGCCGGCCGAGTCTTTTCCGGTTCGGCGAAGCGCTGGCAGATCTCGAGGATCTCGGGCAGGCAATCGAGGAAGTGAGCGACCAGGGCGGGATCGAAATGCCGGCCCGCCTGGTCGCGCAGGTACTGCACCGCCTCGTCGATGGGCCACGCCTTCTTGTACGGACGGATCGAGGTCAAGGCATCGAATACGTCGGCAAGCGCGACGATCCGCCCGGCCAGCGGGATCGATTGACCATGAAGCCCGTTGGGGTACCCGCTTCCATCCCATTTTTCGTGGTGCGTCAGCGCGATCTCACGTGCCAGCCGCAACAGATCCGACTCGTCGCCGTCGAGCAGCGCGGCACCGATGGTCGCATGCGTCTTCATCGTCTCGAATTCATACGGGGTCAGCCGGCCCGGTTTGAGAAGGATCGCATCGGGAATGCCGATCTTGCCGATGTCGTGCATCGGGCTGGCGTGGAGCATCAGCTCGCATTCGGCCGCACTCCAGCCCGCCCGCCCAGCCAGCAGCGTCGACACCTTGCTCATGCGAAGGATGTGATTCCCGGTTTCGTTATCCCGATACTCGGCTGCGCGCCCCAGTCGGCGCACCACCTGCAGCCGGGTATCCTGCAACTCGGCCGTGCGCTCATGGACCATCGTCTCGAGTACCCCCTTCTGGTCATGCACCAGTCGATGCGCCCGGTGCACATCGAGCAGGTTGCGTACGCGCGCGAGCAGCTCGTTGCGGTCGAAGGGCTTGGTAATGAAGTCCCGCGCACCTGCATTGAGTGCCCGCAAGAGGTGGTCACGTCCGTGCTGTGCGGTCAGTACCACGATCGGCGGCAGCAGGGGATCGCCCAGCCCCTGCAACTGTTCCAGCACGGCAAAGCCGTCCAGGTGCGGCATGTTGATATCGAGCAGCACCAGATCGGTCGGGGCCTGCCGATACGCAGCAACCACCTCGCGCGGATCCTGGACCAGGACCAGGTTCGTGTAGCCCTGCCCCCCGAGCATGCGATCGAGCAGCTTGAGATTGCTGGTTTCGTCATCGACGATCAGGATGCGCGCACTGGCAAACATCGTGGGTGGCCTCGCAGGATGACCTTCAGTGTGACTCGTGCAGACAATGGTCGACGGTCTCGAGGAACCGAGTCAGGTCGAGCGGCTTCACCAGGTAATCGGCAAATCCCGCCTTGCGCCCACGTTCGATCTCGCGAGGCATCGCAACGGCCGTGACTGCGACCACCGGCACCTGACGCAAGCGGCGATCGGACCGGATCACGCTCAGTACCTCGTAGCCGTTCATTCCGGGCAGATTGATGTCGAGCAGGATCAAGTCCGGCCGATGTGCACTCGCCAATTCCAGTCCCAGCTCAGCGGTGTGGGCCGTAAGCAGGCGCACCTGCGGGCGCCGCGCGAAGATCTGGCTGACCAGCTTCAGGTTGGCCGGATTGTCCTCGATGTACATGACCGTGTGGCGATGGGGCCGCGGGCCGTGCGCTCCTGCAGTCGCCGGCTCGTCGTCCCTTCGGGCTTGCGCACCTTCAATGGCCTCGCCCTGCGGCAGATCGACACGAAAGCGACTGCCTTCGCCGACACGGCTATCCGCTTCGATGACGCCACCCATCATGTCGACGATCCTGCGACAGATGGTCAAGCCGATTCCAGTTCCCTCCTCTTCACCGCCTTCGGCATCGAGGCGGTTGAACGGCTGGAACAATTCCCGCATTCTCTCCGCAGGAATCCCGTGCCCCGTATCGCAGACCGCAACGCGCACGAAGCCGGTGTCCGGCCGACCGACCTCGACCCAGGCCTGACCGCCCACAACGTTGTACTTGATCGCGTTCGACAGCAGATTGAGCAGCACCTGCTTCAATCGTGTCGCATCGGCACGGGCAACCAACGCACGCTCGCCCCGCCATTCCAGCTCGATCCCGCGATCGGCCGCAAGCGGTCGCATCAGCGACAGGCATTCCTCGATCACGTGGTCGACGTCGATCGGCTCGAGCGACAGGTCGATCCGCCCCGACTCGATCTTGGCCAGATCCAGGACCTCGTTGATCAGCGTGAGCAGATGACGTCCCGCCTTGAGAATCTCGTGGACGCTGTCACGCTGATCCTCGTCCAGTGTGTGGTCATGCTCGAGGATCTGGCCGAACCCGATGATCGCATTCATCGGTGTACGCAGCTCGTGGCTCATCCGCGCGAGGAATTCGCTCTTGGCCTGGTTCGCCCGCTCGGCGGTTTCACTCGCAGCCACGAGTGTTTCGTTCATCTCGGCCAGGCGCTTCTGCGCCACCTTCTGCTCGGTGATGTCCTGGACGACCCCCAGCATGCGTAGCGGGTTTCCCTGCGCATCGCGCACGGTATCGCCGCGCTCCAGCAGCCAGCGCACGCTGCCGTCCGGCCACACGCAGCGATGCTCGATCTCGTAATGGGCGCCTTCGGCGACGCAGCTCTCCACGGCGTCGATGACCTTCTGGCGATCGTCTGGATGCACCGCTGCGAGAAAATTATCGTAGGAAGTCTCCAACTCGCCTTCGGCATAGCCGAACAGCGGCCCGATCCGGTCCGACCAGTACAGTTCGCCCGTCTGGATGTTCCAGTCCCAGGTACCGATGTTCGCGTAGGCCTGGCTGCGGCGCAAACGCTCCTCGCTGATACGCAATGCCTCTGCCGTTCTCGCGAGGACGTCGTGGCGCCGCAGGGCTTCCTCTTCGGCGGCCTTCACGTGGGT
>JBJHDM010000093.1:0-8554 GCA_050486545.1 Rhodocyclaceae bacterium
AGGACGAAGCTGATCGCGTTGAACCAGTGGACGAAGCGTTCGTGCGGTTTCCAGCGCACGATGGTCGTGCCCGAGCGCCCGTGCGCGAGCCGGTTGCGTCCGACGAGGGTGAAGAACAGCGCGATCACGATCACGACGCCGACCAGGAACCAGCCGCCGTAGGTGATCAGCGGGCCGGTGCGGAACTGGCGCCAGTTCTCGCCGATGTTGGAGATCAGCGTATTGGTCACGTAGGGCCCGGTCTGGGTCGTGAAGCCGGCCTGCCCTTCGCGCGCGCTGCGCCAGGTGTCGGAGCGCGGATTGGTGGCGCCCTCCTGCCCGAAGCGTTGTTGCTGCTGCGTGCGCTGCTGCATGCGCTGCGGTTCCTGCAGGCCTTGCCCGGTCTGGGCCAGTACGGTGCCGAGCATGGGTAGCGCCAGGGACAGCGCGACGATCGCCAGCACGCTCCAAAGCATTGCGCGCCAGCGGCGGCGCTGCGGACTCGTTGTGTCTTGTTCTGTCATGGCAGCCACTCCTAACGGTCGGTCATGCCGGTCATCGCGCGTTCGCGAAGTTGCTCCTGGCGGCGCTCCGCGGCTTCGCGGGTCGCCGTCTCGTCGGGTTTGCCCTTGTAGACGCCGGGCTCGTAAAGCACGACCTCGGAATCGCAGGCGGTGAGCAACGGGGCGCCGGCGATGGCCAGCGCGAGCAGCATCGTCTTGTACGGCATCGTCTCCCTCCTTCGCCCTGGCCGGACCGGCGCGCGCACCGTTGGGCGCGCGCGCCAGTCGAGTTCAGGCGTTTCCGTAGGCGGCTTGCCATCCCCAGGTCTGCGGGCGGCCGCCGCGGCGCATGACGCGCTGGCGATAGATGTCGGACACGACATCGCCGTCGCCGGCGAGCAATGCCTTGGTCGAGCACATCTCGGCGCACAGCGGCAGCTTGCCTTCGGCGATGCGGTTGGTGCCGTACTTGGTCAGTTCGGCCTCCGAATGCGTCGCCTCGGGTCCGCCCGCGCAGAAGGTGCACTTGTCCATCTTGCCGCGCACGCCGAAGGCGGTCTGCTTCGGATACTGCGGCGCGCCGAACGGGCACGCGTAGAAGCAGTAGCCGCAGCCGATGCACAGGTCCTTGTCGTGCAGCACGATGCCGTCGGCGGTGGTGTAGAAGCAGTCCACCGGGCACACCGCCGCACAGGGCGCGTCGGTGCAGTGCATGCAGGCCACCGAGATCGACTTCTCTCCCGGCACCCCGTCGTCCATGACGATGACCCGGCGGCGGTTCACACCCCAGGGCACCTCGTGCTCGTTCTTGCACGCGGTCACGCAGGCCTGGCATTCGATGCAGCGCTCCGCGTCACAGAGAAATTTCATTCTGGCCATCTTGGCTCTCCTCTATCCGGTATCGCATCGATCCTCATGCGGGCACCACACGACACAGCGTGGTCTTGGTTTCCTGCATCATCGTGACGGCGTCGTAGCCGTAGGTCGTCGCGGTGTTCGTCGATTCGCCGCGCACGTACGGCGCCGAGCCTTCCGGATACTTGGCGAGCAGGTCCTCGCCCTGGAAGTGGCCGCCGAAGTGGAACGGCGTGAACACGGTGCCGCGCCCGACCCGGTTGGTCACCAGCGCCTTGATGCGGATGCGTCCGCCTTCCGGACCCTCGAGCCAGACCATCTGGCCGTCGCGCACGTTGGCGTTGTTGGCGTCGGCCGGATTGATCTCGACGAACATGTCCTGCTTGAGTTCGGCGAGCCACGGGTTCGAACGCGTCTCCTCGCCCGCGCCCTCGTACTCGACCAGGCGCCCGGAGGTGTGGATGAGCGGGAACTCGCCGCTGTAGTCACGCGCCTGCACCGACTTCCAGCGCGTGGGCAGGCGGTAGAACACCTTGCGATCGTCGTAGGTCGGGTAGTCGGCGACCAGGTCGTAGCGCGGCGTATACAGCGGCTCGCGGTGAATCGGCACGCCGTCCGGGAAGTTCCATACGTAGGCGCGCGCCTTGGCGTTGCCGAAGGGGTGGCAGCCATGCTTCATCGCCACGCGGATGATCCCGCCCGACAGGTCGGTGGTCCACGCCCTGCCTTCGGCCGCGACCTTCTCCTCGGGTGTGAGTTCGTCCCACCAGCCGAGCTGCTTGAGCAGGGCATGGTCGAACTGCGGATAGCCGCCCTGGATCTCGGCGCCCTTGGACCAGGAGTCCTCGGCCAGCAGGGTCTCGCCGTCGCGCTCGGTGCCGAAGTTGGCGCGGAAGTTGCCGCCGCCTTCCATCACGTGCTTGCTGGTGTCGTACAGCACGTGGGTGCCGGGGTGTTTCATCTCCGGCGTGCCGTAGCACGGCCATGGCAGGCAGTAGGTCTCGCCGTCGAGCGGTCCGCCCTCGGCCTTGAGGCTCACGACATCGAAATGGCGCTGGTTGGCCATGTGGGCCTTGAGCCGTTCCGGGCTCTGGCCGGTATAGCCGATCGACCACGCGCCGCGGTTGATCTCGCGCAGCACGCTCTCGGGCGTGGGCATGTTGTTCACGATCTCGAAGTTCTTGAACATCTCGTCCGCGAACCCGAGCTTCCTCGCGAGCAGGTAGGCGATCTCCGAATCCGGCTTGTGCTCGTAGAGCGGTTCGATGACCTTCTCGCGCCACTGGATCGAGCGATTCGACGCGGTGACCGAGCCGGCCTGCTCGAACTGCGTGGCCGCCGGCAGCAGGTAGGTGTCGTCGGTGCGGTCGTGCAGCACCGCCGAGACGGTCGGATACGGGTCGATGACCACGAGCAGGTCGAGCTTCTCGAACGCGCGCTTCATCTCCGGTCCGCGGGTTTGCGAGTTGGGGCCGTGACCCCAGAACATCACCGCACGGATGTTGTCGCGCTGCTGGATGTTGGCCTTGTCCTCGAGTACGCCGTCGATCCAGCGCGACACCGTGATCCCACCGGTGTTCATCGGCTTGACCTTGCCACCGCGCCCGTCGTCGTACTCGGTCTGGTCGAAGCGTTGTTGCAGCCAGGCGAAATCCACGCCCCAGACGCGGCACCAGTGCTGCCAGCCGCCGTCTGCGATCGGGTAGTAGCCAGGCAGGTTGTCGGGGTTCGGGCCGATGTCGGTGGCGCCCTGCACGTTGTCGTGGCCGCGGAAGATGTTCGCGCCGCCGCCCTCGACGCCGATGTTGCCGAGCGCGAGCTGCAGGCAGTTGTAGGCACGCACGTAGTTGCTGCCGATCGTGTGCTGGGTGCCGCCCATGCACCACACGAAGGTGCCCGGCCGGTTCTCGGCCATGACCTTGGCGACTTCGTACAGTGCTTCGCCGTTGACGCCGGTCACGCGCTCGACTTCCTGCGGCGTCCACTTCGCAACCTCCTCGCGCACGCGGTCCATGCCGTAGACGCGCTGGCGGATGTACTCGCGGTCTTCCCACTGGTTCTCGAAGACGTGCCACAGGATGCCCCAGATCAGCGCCACGTCGGTGCCGGAGCGGAAGCGCACGTAGATGTCCGAGTGCGCCGCGGTGCGCGTGAAGCGCGGGTCCATGACGATGAGCTTGGCGCCGGCCTCCTTGCCGCGCAGGATCATCTGCATCGCGACCGGGTGCGCCTCGGCGGCGTTCGAGCCGCACATGATGATGCACTTGGATCGGTTGATGTCGTTGTAGGAGTTCGTCTGCGCGCCATAGCCCCAGGTGTTGGCCACGCCGGCCACCGTGGTCGAGTGGCAGATCCGCGCCTGGTGGTCGCAGTTGTTCGAGCCCCAGAAGGCGGCGAACTTGCGCTGCAGGTAGGCCCCCTCGTTGCTGGCCTTGGACGAGCCGGCGAACCACAGCGCATCGGGGCCGGACTGCTCGCGGATCGCGAGCAGCTTGTCGCCGATCTCCTCGATGGCCTGTTCCCAACTGATGCGCTGCCAGCGTCCGCCGACCTTCTTCATCGGGTACTTCACCCGGCGTTGGCTGTGGCCGTGGTTGCGCAGCGCCGCGCCCTTGGCGCAGTGCGCCCCGAGGTTGATCGGGCTGTCGAACACCGGCTCCTGGCCGATCCATACGCCGTTCTGGACCTCGGCGATCGTGCTGCAGCCCACCGAACAGTGGCCGCACACGGTCTTGATCTGCTTGATTTCTGCCTGGGGGTCGATGCGGCGCGCGGCCCGTGCCTTGCGGACCATCGTGCCCGGCATCAGGCCGGCGACCGCCACGCCGCCTGCCGCAAGGCCGGAGCCCTGCAGGAAACCGCGCCGGCTGATCGTCCGGCCGAGCAGGCCGCCGCCGGAGGGGGCGGAGGCCGTACCGTTTTTCTTGACCAGTTTCATGGTTCGTCTCCTCGTTGGCGACCGCGGCAAGCCGCGCCCGCGGTCACGCTAGAACTGCGCCCTGGCGTAGTAGTCGCGAATGTGCTGGGTGACGTGGTAGCCCGTCGGCTCGGGTGCGGCCTGCGGGGCCTCGGCCTCGTCGGTTGCCAGGGCCTGGCCCATCGCCGCGGCCGCGGCGACGCCACCCCCGGTCAGCGCCATCGACTTCAGGAACTTGCGCCGGGACTCGCGCCCGTTTTCGTCTCTCTTGTCCATCGTCCACTCCTCGTTGTCGTTCATGCAGGGGCGATCGATGCGTCGCCGCTGTCTCTTCGAGCCGGCTCAGGCCGGCATTGCGTAAATCCGTTTTTCCAGTTCGACGAAGGCCTTGCCGAGCGCACCGACGGCGCGGTAGAACTCCGCGCCCGGGGCGCGCTCGAGGTCCTCGAAGAAGCGCACCATCCAGCCGTCGATGTGCCGCAGGAACAGCTCCTTCTGCCAGCCGGGATCGATGTCTTCGTCGAGCAGCGCCAGCGCCATCATTTCGCATACCGCGGCCGCATGGTCCTCCGGTTCGCTGCATCCCTCGCTGCGCACGATGCCCAGCGCATCGAGATCCTCGCGCAGGCGCACGAGCGGCCGGTCGAGCAGCGAGCCGGTGAGGTACCACGATGCGTAGGGCGTGACCTCGCCGCCGCCTACGCCGATGAACACGTCCTGGAACTCCGTCTGCAGCGCGTCGTCCCGGGCGTCGAGCGCCGCATCGCGCAATGCCGCCCAGGCGTGGCCGAGCGCATCGCCGACGTGGCCGCCCGTCTCGATCGAGCGCAGCCGCCGGCGTATCTCGTCCGACGGCGCCTCCGTCAGCAATCGCCCGAGCAGCGCCCACGTTCCCGCGCGCAGCGCATCGGTGTCGTGGGGGGGCGCAGCGAGATTCGGCGCTTCGGTCATCGTCATCGTCCTCACCTCGGCCCCAGCCAGCGCGGCTTCGAACCGCCCTGCAGGTCCTGCGCGAACAGGTCCACGACGCGGCAGTCGCCGCACATCTTCAGGCGCTGGAGGGCTTCTTCCGACTGGAACATGTGGTGGCCCTGCAGCTTCTCGGTCATGCGTCCGATCAGGCGCTGCGTGGCGAACGGCTTGCCGCAGCGGATGCAGCAGAACGGCTCCTCTTCGTTGACGACCCTCGGTGCACGTCGCTGCGCGTCGTCGAACAGGTAGCGGGATTCGAGCGTGATCGCCTGTTCCGGACAGGCCTTCGCGCAGAGTCCGCACTGCACGCAGCGATCTTCGGTGAAGGACAGCCGCGGCTCCTCGCCACCGTCGGTCAATGCGTGGCTCGGGCAGACCTGCGGGCAGGCCATGCACAGCGTGCAGGCCTGACGGTCGACGTGGACCTGCCCGAACGGAGCGCCGGTCGGGAGCGATGCGACGGCGGGCCGCTCGGGGGCATGCGCATACAGATGACTCAGTGCGCGGTGCACGCTCGCCCGTTTTTCTCCCGGCGCATCGAAGCGCGCCGGTTCGTCCACTGCCGGGGCCTGCGCGGCGCCGAGTACGGCCTGAACCGATTGCCCGGGCGCGAGCCAGGCCAGCCGATCGCCCCCGTAGCCCATCGCGTCGAGCAGGGTCTTCGCGTAGGTGATCTGCGTGTGCATCGCCGCGCGCACGCTTGGGGCGACCGCATCGGTGTCGAGCAGCGCGATCGCGCTCGCCCCGTGCGCGAATGCCGTCAGCCAGACATCGATCCCGACCGAGCCGATTTCGTCGATCTGGACGGGCAGGGCTTGAGCGGGCAGGTCGGGCGCCATCGCGCGCAGGCGCTCCAGGCCCGCCTCGTCGTCATGGAACAGCAGCCAGGGAGCCTGGCCGCCGGCCGAACGATAGGCCTCGAGCATGCGCTTGATGCGTGCCATCTGGTCGCGTGGGCCGGGGTAGGCATAGGTGATCGCACCGGACGGGCAGACGCTGGCACAGGTGCCGGCGCCCTGGCAGATGTACGGGTTGATGTCCACGAGATCGCCGATCGAGCGGATTGCGCCGGTCGGACAGGCGTCGAGGCAGCGCGTGCAACCGGTCAGGCCGCTGTCGCCATGCGCGCAAAGATCGGAGTCGAAGCGGAAGAAGCGCGGCTTCTCGAACTCCCCGGTCATCTCCGGCAGTTCGGCAAGCATGCGCTGCAGTTGTGCCGAATCCCCGGCCGGGGCGTGATAGCCCAGGGGCGGGATCTCCAGGCGGATGCCCGGTTCGCGGCGCAGGTCCAGGACCAGGTCGAACCAGGGGCGGTCGGGTCGTGCGAGCGCGGCCGGCGAGACCTCCTTGCCGTCCGCAAGGCGCAACGTACAGGCGAATCGGCCAAGGTGGCCTTCGATCGTGCCCGGAGCACCGTGCAGGACTTCCACCCGCAAGGCATCCTCGCGGGCGGCGAGCGCCGGCCCCGACAGGGTGCCCGTGGCCGGAGCCGTCACGAACAGCGTGCAGTGCAGGCGGTCGCGCAGGACTGCCGCGCACTCCAGCGCGTCGCGTTCGGGCCCGACGATCAGCACGTAGCCGGCCGAATCGTAGGCGACGATGGGCGTGGCCTCGACCTCGACTTCGGTCGCGGCCTTCAGCGCCGCCAGGCGCGCAGCGGCCTCGGGGCCGCCGGCGCCGAATTCCGGGATGTCATAAGGATTCGAAAGGTCGGTCATGCTCTCTGTGCTCGGGGGTTGATGGGGGCCGTGCCGGTTCTGTTTCCGGCTTGTAGGCCGCGAGGGTCGGTTCGCTGCTCCTCGGTGCGGCCTCGGTGTCGGCCTGGGCGATTGGCAATTCGGGCACGCGTTCTCCGCGAAACTCCGCGGCGACGCGTGCATGGGCCTCTTCGGGCGTGAGTTCGATGCCGCGTCCGGCCAGGCGCTCGACCAGTTTTCCGGCCTCGCGCGCAATCGCCTGGCGCAGGTCGTGCGGCACGACGTCGCCCATCGGCGTGAAGTTGGTGTAGTCGTCGGCGTACTCGGCGCACAGGCAGACCTGGTTGAACTTGGCCGAGTGGAAGACCCGCGTCAGGGCCTTCATGCGCAATGCGTTCGAAACCTTCTTCGCCATGAACACGGCGAGGTCGGAGTTCTCGTCCAGCGTTTCGAGGTCGGGCATGTCCGCGTCGGTGAGCTCGGACATGCGCTTGCCCGTGCGCGGGTCGATCGCTTCCTCGGGTTCGGGCGTGACCGATGCCGGGGGGGCATCGGACGGCACCGCACCGGGCAGCGGATGCGCGGAGCGGGGCGCCTCTTCTTCGGGCAAGGAATCCCGCCCCGGGTCCTGGCCGAGCTTGCGCCGCGACCAACGCACGAGGAACGGAGGCTCCTCGAGCGGTCGGGTCGGCGTTTCCGCCGGCAATTCGTGAGGCATTGGGTTCATGACTGGTCTCCTGCCCAGTCGCCGACCTCGGCGTCGTAGATCGCCTTGCTCCGCTGCTTGCCGCGACCCTTGCCCTTGCGGCGGGGCTGGTAATGCGCCTGGACGAAGGCTTCGATCCAGCGGCCGACTTCGGCCGGCATCGGAGCGCCGAGGACGATCTCGTCCGGACTGCGCAGTTCGGTGCAATCCAGCCCTTGCGCATCGTCGAGGCTGACGGTGACCTCCAGCGGCTCCACGCCGCGCTGGGGGTCGAAGCGGGCGATGACGAAGACTTCGGGACGGTCGCTGCCGAGGTTCAGTGCATAGTCCTCGGCCTGGCTCGGTCGCAGGCGCAGCCGGAACCCGCGCCACAGAAACAGTGCGCCGTTCGGTCCCGATCGCACACATGCCCCTTCACGTGTCGCGGACGCGAACTGCTCGCCGACCACGATACCGGTCACCCGCCACAGCATCGGGTCGGTCGCGAGTTCGCCGCCTGGGGCCCCGATCATGACCGCAACGGGCAGGACCGCATCGTGGTGCCAGGTCTCGAGCGAATCCTTCCGGAGTTGGGATTCCAGATTCACAGGACGACTCCCACAGTCTGGTCTGCACTTGTCAGACATCTTTCAATATAGGTCAACAGGGGTGGGACGCAAGAACGAAAGCATGCGCTAAAGCCTTGATGGCAGTATGGTTTCTGGTTCTTGTCCGACAATCACGCCAGACCCCGGGACAGGGCATCCCGTCGAGCGGGGACCGGGGTGGGCCGTCACTCCAATTGCACGAGCGGTTCCCCAGGGCGTAGATACTGTTATCGCCCGTCAAACCCCATGAAGTGAGGGATCGAATGGTTTTCCGGACTTGAGCACGCCGAAGGCGACTTGAGCGAGTTTTCGCATCATGGCGCCGATGATGAGTTTTG
>JBJHDM010000094.1:0-8535 GCA_050486545.1 Rhodocyclaceae bacterium
GGTCGCTCCGACCGACATCGGAAAGGAGAGCCCGTTGCCGAGTCCATAGGCGAAGAACAGCTTGGCCGCGGAGAAGACGACGTCGTCTTCGCGGATGCCGAGCACCGCCCGGCCGTACAGCTCAGCCGTCTGGATCAGGCTGGAATGGGCATGGACCGTACCTTTCGGCGCACCGGTCGAACCCGACGAATAGAGCCAGAAACAGGCGTCGTCGCAGGTCGTGTCGACCGTCTCGAAGCGGTCCGACGCCGCTTCCATCAGCGCAGCCAGCGACTGGTCGCCGGCCGCAGCGCCGGACACCACGATGCGTTCGAGCGTCTGCACCTTGCCCAGCAGTGGTTCGAACAGCGACGCGAGCGGCGCCGAGACGACGGCAATGCGCGCACGGCTGTCGGTGAGCATGTACTCGTAGTCCGACTGCGTCAGCAAGGTATTGGTCGCCACCGGCACGACCCCGGCCTTGATCGCGCCGAGGAACACGGCCGGAAAATCGATCGTGTCGTGCATGCACACCAGGACGCGCTGCTCACGCGCAATGCCGAGCGAACCAAGGACGTTGGCGAAGCGATTGGCACGTCCGGCCAGTTCGGCGTACGTGTATTGGCCGGCGTCGTCGATGATGGCCGTCTTGTCGCCGCGGCCGTTGGCGAGGTTGCGCCCGATCAGATCATCCGCGGCATTGTAGCGGCGCGGAATCGATACGCGCGGCGGACTGCTGCCGTGGTCTGCCGTGCTCAGCGTGTACGTCATCTGTCTCCTCCTCCTTCATTTCGGGTTCCCGGGGTCGTCAGGCCGATCTGTCGCCGGCTCATCGCGACCGCAGGAGGTCAGCGGCCAAAGTCGATCGCGCCCTCCGGCAACAGATAGAGCACGTAGGCGCGCCCACCGGAAACGGTGGGGCGGTGCACGCTCCCCGGCTCGTACACGAGCCAGCCGCGTCCCTGCCCGTCGAACCGGGCATCGCCTTCGATTGGCATGATCATGTCGATTTCGCCGAACGGGTGTGCATGGCGCGGCCCGACGACCTCGTTCATGTCGACGACGTCGACGCTGAATCCATGGGTTGCGGGACCGGGCTTGATCACGCGCCCGTAGCGGATGCCGCCGTGCTCGCGGTCGCACATCCACCCGGCAGCGACCGCATCGCGGCAGGCCGAGGCGAGCGCCTCGAATGCCTCGCCGCCGGCGGGAAAACGTTCGTTCAGCAGGGATTCGAGCTGCTTGTCGACGGGAAGTCCGTCGATGGTTCCGGTCACCCGGGCAACGAGCGTCTGGAAGCGTTCGGGAGTCATTCGATTCTCCTTGCGCAAAAACCGGGTACCGCACAGGTCCGGGGGATAACATTACCCCAAAGATCGCCGCTGCACACGCCCCGGAGAAACAAGAATACACACCTCCGGACGCGGGTCAAGCACTTTATTGCATGTTCAGATCGGCACTATATACCATCATTCTGGATGGGTTCCACGTGCGCCGGCCGACCAGTCGAATCGAAAAAGAACGGGGTGGATCGGACTACCGGGACCCACCCCGCCAAGGGAGAGACTTTTCCGAATCCGGCATGCCGCCGGATCAATAGATGGTCATGCCGCCATCGGCCGCGACCACCTGTCCGGTCACGTAGCTGGCGCCATCCGAGGCGAAGAACACGAAGACCGGGGCCACTTCGTCGGGCTCGGCCCAGCGCCCCATCGGGATGCGATCGAGGTACTTTTCCTTGAAGCGATCGTCGGTACGGATGGTTTCGGTCATCGGCGTGGCCGCGCCCGGTGCGATCGCGTTGGCGGTGATGTTGTAGCGGGCCAGTTCCTTGGCCGTGCTCTTGGTCATCCCGAGAATGCCGGCCTTGGCGGCGCTGTAGTTGATCTGGCCGATCGTGCCGAGCACGCCGGCGGCCGAGGTGACATACACGATCCGCCCGTAGCGCCGCTCGATCATGCCGCCGACGACCGCCTGCAGGCAGTTGAAGGATCCGGTCAGATGCACGGCGAGCACCTGCTCCCACTGTTCCGGGGTCATCTTGTGGAGCATCGCGGTGCGCGTAATCCCGGCGTTGTTGACGAGGATGTCGATCCGCCCCCAGGTATTCGTAACCTGCGCGGCCATGGCCTCGACCTGCTCCCGGTCGGCCACGTTGCAGGCGACGGCGATGGCCTGACCGCCGCTCTCCACGATCTCGCCGGCGACGCGCTCGGCGACGTCGGTCGCGAGATCGATGACGGCCACTTTCGCCCCCTCGCGCGCATAGGCACGCGCGACGGCGGCGCCGAGCCCCTGTCCGGCACCGGTGACGATGGCGACTCTGTCCTTCAGGATCATGATTCCTTCCCCTTCTTCTCTTGCGTTGTGCGTCGGGCTTCGAATGCGACCAGCGCCGCGCGGATCTCCTCAAGGTTCTCCGGGGTCACGGGCGCTCCGCACTCGTAGCACGTGTTGGTGATGCGATCGAACCAGCGGCAACCGCACTGGTCGCACGCCAGTTCGGGCGCGCCGGCGGGATTGTGGAAGATCATCGGCATGCCCCCAGGAACGCCAGGCCGAGCGTGTCGAGAAAATCCTCGTAGCCCGCATCCTGCAGTTCGTACTTGGTGCGCATCACGTAGAACATGATCCCTCCCTGGCGAATCAGGCGGCGGAGCATCGACAGCGCGTCGCCCTCCAGCGCTTCAACCAGCGCATCGACCGCGGCATCCTCGGCCACGAACAGCAGGTCCACCCCGGCATCGGCAAAACCGGAATAGCTGCGCATCGATGCCTGCATGCCTTCCGTACCGACTTCCCAGTTCATCATCCGACCCGTTCCGCCTGCATCCGCGAGGCCTCCGGCATGCTTGCCGGGTTGCAGGCCGGATCCGCTCCGGCGCACGAATCCGACCGCCGAACCCGGATCCATGTCCGTGAACAGTTCCGCATGGCGATCGAGCATCGCCTGCCAGGCTTCGATCGGACCGAAGGGGGAGCGCGTATCCACGTCCATCAATGCTTTGGAAACACCAGCCCGAGGTCTTCGACGAAGTCCGCCAGCCCCGAGTCTTCCAGTTCATCCATCGTCTGCAGCATGTACACGTGCAGCCGCCCCTGGCGCGACAGGCGTCCGATCGCCTCGATCCCCGTGCCGAGCACGACCTCCTCGGCGTCGCGATCGAGTACGAGCAGCACGGCGACGTCGGCCCCGGGCGATCCGTCGAAGGCACGCAGCGAGAGTTCGACCCCACCCGCCGCCCCACGCCAGGCCAACAGGCGACCTTGTCGCGCAGCGAAGTCGTTCGGACCGACCACGCCGACGTACCCGGCAGACGGCACCGCCTCGCGTTCAAGCCAAGCCTGCCAGCGTCCGACGTCGAGTTGGCAATCACACCCGGTCACGTTCATCATGGTTCCTGCAGTCGATCGTGACAATGTGCGATATATTGCATTATCCGTTCCAGAGATGCAACGTATTGCATGTTGCCGTACGATCGTGTCTGATATGCATCGACGCGACCAGGACGACGCGAGCATGACCTCCAACGACCCCGCCGACCTGTCGGCCATTCTGCAGGGTTCTCGCCAGGCGATCGCCCGTGCGGTGACGCTGATCGAAAACGAACGACCGGGGGCTGCCGAGCTGGCCGCGCGGCTGGCCGCGCATCGGGGCCGGGCGCAGGTGATCGGCATCACCGGCGCGCCCGGGGCGGGCAAATCGACGCTGATCAATGCCCTGCTCGCCGAATTCGTGCGCCGTGGGCGGCGGGTCGCGGTCGTCGCCGTCGACCCCTCCAGCCCGCTCAGCGGCGGCTCGCTCCTTGGCGACCGCATCCGCATGGGCGACGAGCACGACGCCGGCGACCGGGTCTTCATCCGCTCGGTGTCGGCACGCGGACACCTCGGCGGGCTGTCGCGTACGACCGGGCGCATCCTCGACGTGTTCGACGCGGCCGGCTTCGACCCCATCCTCGTGGAAACCGTGGGCACCGGACAGTCGGAGGTCGAGATCGCGCGGCTCGCCGACACCCGCATCGTCGTCTGCCCGCCCGGCCTCGGCGATGAAGTGCAGGCGCTCAAGGCCGGCATCCTCGAGATCGCCGACATCCTGGTCGTCAGCAAGGCCGACCACCCCGACGCCGTTCGCACCGTGATCGATCTGCAGCACATGCCCGGGCGCGGGACCGACCCCACGGGCTGGACGGTGCCCGTGCTGTCCACCGTCGCGACCCGTGGCGAGGGCATTGCCGAACTGGTCGACCGGATCTCCGACCATGCACGCCATGCCGGCACAGGCCATAGAGCGAACCGCGACGAGGGAGCGGCAGCCGCCCGCGCGACCGACGACGAACTGTTCGGAACGATCCGCTCCTGGCGTGCTGCCGGACGCGGCGTGGCCCTCGCGACGGTCTTGCGCACCTGGGGGTCGTCTCCACGCCCGGCAGGCAGCCATCTCGCGGTCGAGGCGGACGGGGCATTCATCGGATCGGTCTCGGGCGGCTGTGTCGAGGGCGCCGTCATCTCGGAAGGGCTTGCAGCGATCGCCGACGGCAAACCGCGCACCCTGGAGTTCGGCGTCAGCGACGAGCAGGCCTGGGACGTCGGACTCGCCTGCGGCGGCCGGATCCAGGTCTTCGTCGAACGCTTCGAGAAGGCCGACCTGCTCGAACGGCTGCTCCGACTTCGCCACGCACGCCAGCCGGTGGCGGTGGTCACGCGCATGACCGACGGGCTGCAGTCGCTCGTGGAAGCCGACGATACGGTCGGAGAGCTGGAACTCGCCCCGGCAGCACTCGCAGAGGCGCGCGAGCGGCTGCGAACGGATCGAAGCGGGCTGCTCGAATACGCCGAGGGGCTCTTCGTACGTTGCCACGTCGCCTCACCCCGGCTGGTCCTGGTCGGTGCCGTCCATATCGCCCAGGCGCTCGCACCGATGGCGGCCGTCGCGGGCTACGAGGTGTTCGTCGTCGACCCGCGCCGCGCCTTCGCGACCCCCGTTCGCCTGCCCGACGTACACCTGTCGACCCGATGGCCGGACGAGGCCCTGGCCGGGATCGGTCTCGATGCGCGCACGGCGGTGGTGACCCTCGCCCACGATCCCAAGATCGACGATCCCGCACTGGTCGCGGCCCTGAACAGTCCAGCCTTCTATATCGGGGCACTCGGTAGCAAGCGGACCCATGCACAGCGGATCGAGCGGCTCACGCAAGCGGGGCTCGGCGACGCCGTGCATCGCATCCACGCCCCCGTCGGTCTCGATCTCGGAGGGCGCAGCCCGGCCGAGATCGCCATCTCGATCCTGGCCCAGCTCATCCAGGCGCGCTACCGGACATGATCTTCGGAACGTTTCCACGCGACGAGGCTGCCGGGGTACTGCTCGCGCACACCCTGGAAGCGGGCGGGCGCAAGCTCAAGAAGGGCCGCAGCCTGACCGATCGGGATCTCGAGCTGCTGCGCGAAGCGGGCATCGAGACCGTCACCGGGGCGCGGCTCGAAGCGGACGACATTCCCGAGAATGCCGCCGCCGCCGAGATCGTGGCCGCCCTGGCCGGGAAGGGGACGACCACGCGCGCGCCCTATACCGGCCGCTGCAACCTCCACGCCGCCACCCAAAGCCTGATCCGCATCGATGCGGGTCGCATCGACCGCATCAACCGGCTCGACGAGGCAATCACCGTGGCGACGCTGCCCGATTTCGCCGTGGCACGCGACGCGCAGGTGATCGCAACGGTCAAGATCATTCCCTTCGCCGTGCCCCGCCGCCTCGTCGACGCCTGTCGCGAGATCGCGGCCGAAGCACCGCTGGTGCGGGCCGTCCCGCTGCAGCCGCAGCGCGTCGCCCTCGTCCTGACCCGACGGCCCGGCCTGAAGGAAGACGTCCTGCATGCAACCTCGGCCGTGACCCGTGAGCGCGTCGAAGCACTGGGAAGCCGTCTTGCGCTCGAACTGCGCTGCCCCCACGAAGCGCAGGCAATCATGGCCGCATTGCACGAATCGCGTGCTGCCGGCTGCGATCTCGCCCTCATCGCGGGCGCCACGACGACCAAGGACCGCAAGGACCTGGTGCCGTCCGCGGTGGTCGCCGCCGGCGGGGTGATCGAACATTTCGGGATGCCGGTCGAGCCGGGCAACATGCTGCTGCTCGCGCACATCGGGCCGATGCCGGTGGTGATCCTGCCCGGCTGTGCGCGCTCGCGCCGCATCAACGGCCTGGACTGGGTATTGCGCCGCCTGCTCGCCCGCCTGCCGGTCACCCGCCGGGACATCATGGGCATGGGCGTCGGCGGGCTGATCCGCAGTCCGCTCGAACCCGACGACGAGCCGGACGGAACGTCACAACGCAGCCCGGGTGCCCGACGGCCGCACACGACTTGCGGCCCGCAGGTCGCGGCCCTCGTCCTCGCGGCCGGCACGTCTTCGCGCATGGGGACCGACAACAAGTTGCTGATCGAGGTCGACGGGGTCGCGATGGTCGTGCGTGCGGTCAATGCCGCACTCGCTTCGCGCGTCGCTTCGGTGACGGTAGTGACGGGCCATGAGGCCGAAGCGGTCGAGGCGGCCCTGGCCGGTCGCCCGGTACGGATCGTGCGCAACCCCCAGTTCGGCGACGGGCTGGCCAGTTCGCTTCGTCGCGGGCTCGCCGCCCTGCCCGCAGAGGCCGAAGCGGTCGTCGTCCTGCTCGGGGACATGCCGTGGATCCGCGCCGATCATGTCGACCGCGTCCTCGACGGCTTCGACCCCGCCGCCCCCGCCATCGTCGTGCCGGAGCATGCGGGGCGGCGCGGCAATCCGGTGCTGTGGCCGCGTGCTTACTTCCCGGAGATGGAGGCCATCGAGGGCGACCGGGGTGCCCGCGGCCTGCTCGAACGTCATGCCGACCGCATCCGGCGGGTGGCGATCGACGACGACGCGATCTTCATCGACGTGGATTCACCCGGCGACCTTCCGTCCGCCCGTTGACGGGTGCCGTTCAGAGCGGCAGTTCCCCCTGCAGCTCCGCTGCGCCACCGTCCGAATCCGGTTCCGGAGCACACAGGCTGCCCACGCGCACGCCGAGCAGGCGCAAGCGCCGATCGAGCGGCACGCGGCGCAGGCATTCGCCGGCCGCACGACGGATCGCCGCCGCCTCGGAGACCGGCTCGGGCAGCGTGAGGTCGCGGGTCACGGTGCGGAAATCCTGGTAGCGCAGCTTGATGCCGATCGTACGCCCGGCATAGCCCTTGCGCCGCAGATCCTCGGCCACACGCACGCACAGGTCGGTAAAGATCCCGGACAGCACGGCCCGGTCCTGGACCGGATGGAGGTCGCGTTCGAAGGTGGTCTCGCGGCTCACCGAGCGGGGTTCGGAAGAGGTCACGAGCGGCCGGTCGTCGAGGCCGCGTGCAGCCCGGTGCAGCCAGGCCGCGAAGCTTCGTCCGAAGTGCGCCCGTAGCACGCCGGGATCGGCCTGCGCCAGCTCGGCGACGGTCTCGATGCCGAGCGCCGCCAGCTTCCCGGTCGCCTTGGGGCCGATACCGTTGATCTTGCGCACTGGCAGGGGGCCGATGCGTGCCGCAACGGCATCCGGGGCCAGGATCGTCACCCCGTCGGGCTTGTCGAGGTCCGAGCACAGCTTGGCCAGCAGCTTGTTCGGCGCCACGCCGATCGAGCACGACAGTCCGGTGGCGTCACGCACCGCCTGCTTGATGCGCCGGGCGAGTCCGTCCGTGTCCTCGGAGAGATCGGTGAGATCGATGTAGATCTCGTCGATGCCCCGATCTTCGATCCGCGGCGCGAGCGCTGCAACGGCCGCCTTGAAGCGGCGGGAATAATGGCGATAGGCCTCGAAATCGGCAGGCAGCAGGATCGCATCCGGGGCAAGCCGGGCCGCCTTCATCAGGCCCATACCCGAGGACACGCCGAGCCGGCGTGCCTCGTAGGTGGCGGTGGTGATGACGCCTCGCCCCACATAGTCGCGCAGCCGTGCGAATCGGCGGCCGCCGTCCGCCTGCGCCTGGGGTGCGAGGGCGCGCCGCCCCCCGATCACCACGGCCTGCCCGCGCAGTTCCGGATAACGCAGCAATTCGACCGACGCATAGAAGGCGTCCATGTCCAGGTGGGCGATGCGGCGTGCAGAGACATTCATCGTGCGGCGAAGATAACCGAAGGGCACATCGGCTGTCTCGGTCCCGGTTCGGCTGAGACCCCTGTGGACGGCACCCGGAAGACCCGTTCCGGGTAGCTCCGGGCCAGCCGGAAGAACACCCGTCTGGCCCGTAACCCGGAACTGGCGGTAAGATCGCTCTTTGACCGATGGCGGCCGTACGGCCGGCATCCCCAGCCGGAGAGAGGAGAAACGGTGCAGACCGGGGACATCCGCAAGATCGTGCTCGACACTGTCGAGACCATCCTCCCCGGTACGGATACGTCCCGGATTCACGGCGAGGCGTCGCTGCGCGCGCAGGTCGATCTCGACTCCATCGACTGGCTCAACGTGTTGACCGTACTCGGCGAAAGGCTCGGACTGAAGATTCCGGAACGCGACTACGGCAAGTTGCGCACCCTGGACGACATGGTCGAATACCTACACAC
>JBJHDM010000095.1:0-8494 GCA_050486545.1 Rhodocyclaceae bacterium
ATCCGGCAGTCCTTCATCGCTTATTTTCGAGTCGTGGGCCAGTCCCGCATTCTGGATGGTTCGATTTCGCTGAACGAGAGCCTGGAGGCGCTGGTCCTGAGTCGTTATGCGCTTGGGCTCGCCAGCCAGCAAGAGGTGCTTCAGGTCCAGGGTGAGCTGACTGCGCTTCGTCTGGAGAAGGCCGAACTCGTACGTCGCCGAGTCAGTGCGCAGGCGAGTCTGAATGTCTTGTTGCCCCGCGCACCGGACGCACCACTGGCTGAGCCGGTCGCCCTGCCGCCTTTGCCTCCGGCGGCGATGCTCACCACCCTGGTCGAGCAGGTGCCGCTGTATGCCCCGGCACTCAGCCGCAGCCGTGCGGAAGTCGTTGCCGCCGAGCGCAACAGCGCGCTGATCTACCGTGAGCGCTATCCGGACTTCGGCGTATCGATCGCCAACAATCGTCCACGGGGCGGACGCGAAAGCTGGGATGTGATGTTCGAGCTCAATATTCCGCTGCAGCAGCGAAGCCGTCGTGCGCGTGAACGTGAAGCCGAATATGCGCGAGCCGCGGCCGAGGCCCGCAGGGACGCAGCCGAGCATCAACTGGCTGGTGCCGTGGGAGATGCCCATGCCGCACTTGAAGCCCGTCGTGCGCAAGCAGCGCTGATTCGCAGCACCTTGTTGCCGCAGACCGAAGCTGGCCTGGCCTCGGCTCGCGCCGGCTACGAAACCGGCAGCGTCGGTTTTGCCGCGTTACTCGCGGCACAACAGCGTGTCCTGAATACCCGCCTGGCACTGCTCGACACTGAAGTCGAGGCTGCTCTCAGCGCGGCCACCCTTGAACAGCTTCTGGGAGTCTCGCTGTGACACCCACACTGAAATCCACTCTGATCGTCATCGCGGTGCCGCTTGCACTCCTCGCCGGGTATCAGTTTGGCCAGCACGCGTCGCAAGCCGGTCAACGGTATGTACCCGACGTTCATGCGGCCAGCGACGCGTCATCGCCAGCCGTCTCGGGTGCGGCGACCGGCGAGCCGGGCCAGCGGGTCGTCCTCTATTACCGCAACCCCATGGGGTTGCCGGATACCTCTCCGGTGCCGAAGAAAGATTCTATGGGCATGGACTACATTCCGGTCTATGCCGACGAGCAGGGCGATGACGTCGGCACGGTCCGGGTCAGTCCGGCGCGTCTGCAAAGCTTGGGGGTGCGTACCTCAGCTGTTGAATTCCGTTCGCTCGATGCGGCGGTGCGCGCGGTCGGTCGGGTCGAACTCGACGAGCGGCGGATACACGATGTGTCGCCGCGCTTCGAGGGCTGGATCGAGCGCCTGCATGTGAATGCCACCGGCGATCCGGTGCGTCGAGGGCAACCGCTGTTTGCCGTGTATAGCCCGGAGCTTGCCTCGGCGCGCCAGGAATTGGCGATTGCTGAACGGCTGGCAAGTGCTGCCGATGTCGATCCGGTGGCACGACAGGGCGCCCAGCGCCTCGTGGATGCGACTCGGGCGCGCCTGCGCAACTGGAACGCGGCTGGCGGAGGCGATGGCAACAGCGTGGTGTTCAGTGCTCCGGTCGACGGCATCGTACTTGAGAAGGCCGCGGTTGAAGGGATGCGCTTTACCCCGGGCATGCCGGTCTATCGCATCGTTGATCTTTCCAGCGTGTGGGTGCTCGCCGACATCTACGAACAGGATCTCGCCCGCATCACCCCCGGCCAGCCGGCGCGGGTGGGCATCGACGCCTATCCCGGACGGAATTTTGACGCACGGATCACCTACATCTACCCGACCTTGAACGCCGCGACCCGGACCACATCGGTTCGACTCGAGCTCACCAACTCCGATGGGCTGTTGCGCCCGGGGATGTTCGCGCATGTCGAACTGCTGACCGGCGGAGATGCGCCCCGGTTGACCGTTCCCGATTCGGCGATCATCGATGACGGACAGCGCCGCATCGTGCTGATTGCCGAGGGCGAAGGGCGTTTCCGCCCGCAAGTCGTCGAGACCGGGCTGCGCAGCCGTGAGCATGTGGAGATACTGTCGGGGCTCGAAGGCGGCGAAAGGGTGGTTGTCTCGGCCAACTTTCTGATTGATGCCGAGAGCAATCTACAAGCGGCGCTGGCGAATTTCGGCGAAGGCGACCCGGAGCATGCGCCAACACGCTATGAATCCCGTGGTGCATTCGAGGACTATTTCGACGACAGCCGCAGCGTGATGCTGATGCACGAGGAAATCCCGGCACTGCACTGGCCTGCGATGACGATGGAGTTCGGGCTGACCGATCCGCTCCTGGTCGAGGGGCTGACCCCGGGGACACCGATCCGCTTCGCCTTCGAGGACCGGGGCAGTGGTGAGTTCGTCGTAACCGAAATCGTCCCTGAGGCGAGCGACGGCCACCGCCACGAGGGCCACTGACATGCTCAATCGTCTCATCGAGTGGTCCGGGCGCAATGTCTTCATCGTCATGCTGGCGACGCTGTGCCTTATCGGCGTCGGACTCTATGCGATAAAGAACACCGCGCTCGACGCGCTGCCGGACCTGTCCGACGTTCAGGTGATCGTGTTCACCGAATTCCCCGGCCAGGCGCCGCAGGTGGTCGAGGATCAGGTTACCTACCCGCTCACCACCGCGATGCTGTCGGTGCCCGGCGCCCGCGTGGTGCGCGGCTTCTCGATGTTCGGTGCGTCGTATGTCTATGTGATTTTCGAAGACGGTACCGACATTTACTGGGCACGCTCGCGGGTGCTGGAATACCTCAGTTCGGCGGCCGGGCGCCTGCCACAGGGGGTGGCACCGCAGATCGGCCCGGACGCAACCGGCGTCGGCTGGGTGTACAAGTACGCACTGCTCGGCGGGGACATGGACCTCGGCGAGATGCGCAGCCTGCAGGACTGGTATGTACGTTATCAGCTGAGCCAAGCCCATGGAGTTTCGGAAGTGGCCAGCGTCGGCGGCTTCGTCAAGGAATTCCAGGTGGTGGTCGATCCGCATCGCCTGGCGAGCTACGGCATTCCGCTGGAGCAGGTCGGGATGGTCATCGGCGCATCGAACCGAGACGTCGGCGGTCGGGTGATTGAACTGGCCGAGAAGGAATACATGGTGCGCGGCCGCGGCTATCTGCGCAGCATCGAAGACATCGAGGCCCTGGTGCTGGGCGACGACCGTGGCACGCCGGTGCGCGTTCGTGACGTCGCGCGGGTGGAGCTGGTGCCGGCCGGACGGCGCGGCATCGCCGAGCTCAATGGCGAGGGCGAAGTGGCCTCCGGTATCGTCATGGCCCGCTTCGGCGAGAATGCACTAGATGTGATCGCCAACGTCAAGGACAAGATCGCCGAAATCAGCCCGGGTCTCCCTGCAGGCACGGAGATCGTGCCGGTTTATGACCGTTCGGAACTCATCCAGCGGGCAATTGACAACCTGAAACGGACTCTGCTCGAAGAGAGCCTGATCGTCGCCCTGGTGTGCATCGTGTTCCTGCTCCATGTGCGCAGCGCCCTGGTCGCGATCGTCACTTTGCCGCTGGGCATCCTGTTCGCGTTCATCGCAATGAACGCGCTCGGGATCGGCTCCAACATCATGAGCCTGGGCGGGATTGCGATCGCGATCGGCGCGATGGTCGATGCCGCGATCGTGATGATCGAGAACGCTCACAAGCGCCTGGAGCGCTTTGATGCGAGCGCGGGCGGGCTCAGTCCGGGCGAGTATGCGAAAAAGCGCGCGCGGGTCATTATCGACGCCTGCAAGGAAGTCGGTCCCGCCTTGTTCTTCTCGCTGCTCATCATCACAGTGTCCTTCCTGCCGGTGTTTGCGCTGGAAGGCCAGGAGGGGCGCCTCTTCTCGCCACTGGCCTATACCAAGACCTTCGCGATGGCCGGTGCGGCCTTCCTGTCACTGACGCTGATCCCGGTGCTGATGCTGTTCTTCGTGCGCGGGCGCATCCTGCCTGAAAAGCGTAACCCGGTGAACCGATTGCTGATATGGAGCTACCGTCCAATGATCCAGGGCGTACTGCGCTTCAAATGGATCACAATTGGGCTCGCACTAGCGGCGATGATCGTGACGATTTACCCAGCGCGTCAGCTCGGCTCCGAGTTCATGCCTACGCTCAACGAAGGCACACTGTTCTATATGCCGGCGTCGATTCCCGGTATGTCGGTGACCGAGGCGGGACGCCTGCTTGCCACCACCAACCGAATCATCAAGACCTTCCCCGAGGTCGAGTCGGTATACGGCAAGGCGGGTCGTGCCGAGTCGGCGACAGACCCGGCACCGATCGAGATGTTCGAGACGGTGATCAATCTCAAGCCCGAATCAGAATGGCGTCCGGGCGTGACGGTCGACTCGCTCATTGCCGAGATGGACGCTGCGCTGCGCTTTCCGGGACTGGCCAACTCGTGGACCATGCCGATCAAAGCCCGCATCGACATGCTCTCGACCGGTATCCGCACACCGATCGGGGTCAAGATCTTCGGCCGAAGCCTGGAGGACATTGAACGGGTTGCGCGTGAGGTCGAGGTTGCCGTGAAATCGGTGCCTGGCACTACCAGCGCCTACGCGGAACGCGTCACCGGCGGGCTGTACCTTGACATTGAGCCGCGTCGTGACCAGCTCGCCCGCTACGGCCTTACCGTCGACGCCTTGCAGCAAGTGGTGGCGACCGCGCTCGGCGGCGAGCAGGTCACCACCGCCGTGCTAGGGCTGGAGCGCTACGGTGTGACGGTACGCTATCCGCGCAGTCTGCGCAGTGACCCGGAACGTATCGCGCGCGAAGTGTTCTTGCCCACCGCCAATGGCATGGTTCCGCTCGGTCAAGTGGCCGAGGTCAGCATACGCAACGGAGCCCCGGCGATCCGCACCGAGAACGCGATGCTGGTCGGCTACATCTACGTTGATACCCGTGAATCCGACCTTGGCGCGTTTGTGCGCCGGGCGCAACTGGCTGTTGCAGAGCAAGTGACGTTTCCGCCCGGCACTTATGCAACGTGGAGCGGACAGTTCGAGTACATGGAGCGCGCCAAGGAGAAGCTCAAGATCGTTATCCCGCTGACGCTGGCGCTGATCTTCGTACTTCTCTATCTGAACTTCCGGCGCCTCACTGAAACCCTGATCGTGATGAGCACGGTGCCGTTCGCACTGATCGGCGGTATCTGGCTGATGTGGTGGCTTGGCTACAACATGAGTGTCGCCGTTGCGGTCGGCTTTATCGCGTTGGCTGGGGTCGCCGCCGAAACCGGGGTCATCATGTTGATCTATCTTGATCACGCGTGGCGTGATGCGCAGGCTCGCTGCGCCGAGGAAGGGCGCGGGCCCGGCGTAGCCGACCTCTACCGTGCGGTGATGGAAGGTGCGGTCGAGCGGGTGCGGCCCAAGATGATGACCACCATCACCGTCATTGCCGGCCTTTTGCCGATAATGTGGAGTACGGGCACCGGCTCGGAGGTAATGCGTCGCATCGCCGCGCCCATGGTAGGCGGCATGGTGTCCTCGACGGTTCTGACCCTGATCGTCATCCCTGCAATTTATGCAGTGGTAAAACAGTGGGGGCTTCGGGGGCAGCATCATCTGGAACGAATGCCCGGTGCGAGTCCCGCTGATGAAGCGACTGTCGTGAATGAAATCCGAGCCTGACGACGCAGCATGATTGCCGGTCAGGCATGTCGATGAAGTCTCTTGCGCTTCGCTTGCAACCGCGAAGCGAGAAACAGTGAGCCGACAGGGGCACAACAGTCAGGGAAGCGCTGATTTGTTGCGGAGTCGTCAGTGCGGTGTTTCTGCAGGAGCGGCTCCGCCCAGGCGCGAGGCGGATTCTTCAGCGCTTCCTGAGGGCTCTTCAGCCTCCCGCAGTCAAATTTCATCCGAAGCCAGAAGTGCGCAGGGTCGATGTTCTGGGAACCAAAACGCAACCCCAACTCCTTTGGAGAGTTGGGGTTGCATGTTGGAGCGTGCGGCCAAGGGCTACGCTGGTGTTGAAACCAGCCCCATGGTTCTACCCGCAGGTTCCCACCGCACCGCAGGCGGTGCAGAAATCGCAGCCGTCCTTGCGGATCACCGAGTTGTTGCCGCATTCGGAGCACTGGCCGCCTTGCATGACTTGCGGGTCGCTGTCCTTGTGCGGGGCTTCGAGGATGCCCATTTCGCGGGTCGGGAAGCCGTTTTCGTCGAGCACGCCGAGCATCGCGTAGCGGTGGATGATGAGCTGGGCGATGTAGGCCACGGTGCTGGGGTAGTTCTGCTGGCGCTTGGTGCCGGGCACGAAGGCCATGAAGTCGCCCAGGGGTTCCGGGTAGTTGAGCAGCTTGCGCAGCTTCATGCCGATCCAGGCCGGGTCCATCACGCGCATGTCGAGCGAGAGGATGCGGGTCAAGCCGTCGAGTGCGCGCGGATAGTTGCCCGAGAGCCACAGCGAGTAGGGGCGGGTGACGCCGTCGGGCAGGGTGATTTCCTTGAGGCCGAGCACGAAGTCCTCGCCGGTGGCGGGGTTGGCGATGTCGACCGTCCAGGACAGCGTGCCGTCGGTGCCGGTTTTGGGTTCGTTGAGGCTGAACAGGCTGTCCAGCACCGGGGTCGCGCCTTCACCGTCGAGGGCGTCGAGCTTTTCGCAGCGGTAGCGCACGACCTGGGCGAAGGCCGAGACCACGCCCGGGAAAAGCTGCTTCTCGCCGTGCGGCGGGAAGGGCATTTCGAAGGACTTCTCGCCGATGGTGCGGGCCAGGGTTTCGAGCTTGAGCTTGAGCCAGCCGCGGTCGTTGGCGCGCATGTCCATGGACAGCGTCTTGGCGACGGCGCCGAGTCCGCGCGGCTGGTCGGCGCCGTTGACCCAGACTTCGAACGGGAAGGCGTCGTGGCCCTTGGCGTCGTTGGTGAAGTTGCCTTCGCTGTCACGCTGGACGTGGCCGACGAACAGCGCGAACTCGCCCTGCGGGCTGTTGAGCATGTAAGTCCAGGCCATGTTGCCGTCGGGCATGTCGGGACGGCCGGGCCAGCGCAGGCTGGAAAGCACCGGCGCGGGCAGGCTCTTGATCGACAGGCGACGGTTGGCGTCGGAGAGTTCGACGTCCTGCGGCTGCTTCTGCTCGGCGGTCGGGGTCACCGACAGCACGGCGCCCAGCACGTTGTTCGGACGGTAGGTGGCGAGGCCCTTGAGGCCGGCCTTCCAGGCCGTCATGTAGAGGTCTTCGAAGTCGGCGTAGGGGTAGTCGGCCGGCACGTTCACCGTCTTGGAAATCGAGGTGTCGACGTAGGGGGCGACGGCCGCGACCATGTCCTTGTGGGCCTGGGCGGAGATTTCCAGCGCAGTGACGAAGTAATCGGGCAGTTTCTCGACGTTGCCGCCGCCGTGCTTGTACAGGCGCCACGCGTAGTCCTCGACGGCGTATTCCTTGAAGGTGCCGTCGGCCATGCGCTTGCGCCGCGTGTAGGTGTAGGAGAAGGGCGGCTCGATGCCGTTCGAGGCGTTGTCGGCAAAGGCCAGCGAGATCGTGCCGGTGGGGGCGATCGACAGCAGGTGCGAGTTGCGCACGCCGTGCTTGCGGATCTTCTCCTTGATGTCGGCCGGCAGGCGCGAGGCGAAGTTGCCGCCGGACAGATACATGTCGGCATTGAAGAGCGGGAAGTGACCGCGCTCGATGGCGAGGTCGACCGAGGCGAGGTAGGCGCGGTTGCGCATGAACTCGGAGATCTTCGTGGCCGTTTCACGCGCCTGGGCGGTGTCGTAGCGCTGGCACAGCATGATCAGCGTGTCGCCCAGGCCGGTGAAGCCGAGGCCGACGCGGCGCTTGGACTGCGCTTCGGCTTCCTGCTCCTTGAGCGGCCAGTGCGTGACGTCGAGCACGTTGTCGAGCATGCGGATGGCGACATCGACGACCTTGCCGAAGCCCTCGTAATCGAAGCTGGCCTTGTCGGTGAACGGCTGCTTGACGAAGGGCGTGAGGTTGATCGAACCGAGGTCGCAGCAGCCGTAGGGCGGCAGCGGCTGCTCGGCGCAGGGGTTGGTGGCCTCGATGGTCTCGCAGTAGTAGAGGTTGTTGTCCGCGTTCATGCGGTCGAGGAACAGGATGCCCGGCTCGGCGTGGTCGTAGGTCGAGCGCATGATCTGGTCCCACAGGTCGCGCGCGCGCACCTTGCGGTAGACCCACGCGCCGTCGTCGCGCTGGTAGGCACCGGACTGCTTGAGATCGTCGATGGGCTCGGCCTTGTGCGCAAGCTCGACGTCGGTGTCCTTCTCGACGGCGCTCATGAAGGCGTCGGTGACGCCGACCGAGATGTTGAAGTTGGTGAGGTCGCCTTCATCCTTGGCGTGGATGAATTCCTCGATGTCGGGGTGATCGCAGCGCAGCACGCCCATTTGCGCACCACGGCGGGCACCGGCCGATTCCACCGTCTCGCACGAGCGGTCGAACACGCGCATGTAGGACACCGGGCCCGACGCGTTGGACTGCGTGCCCTTCACCAGTGCGCCCTTGGGGCGGATGCTGGAAAAATCGTAGCCCACGCCGCCGCCGCGACGCATGGT
>JBJHDM010000096.1:0-8483 GCA_050486545.1 Rhodocyclaceae bacterium
ACCCTCGAACCGCTCGGACGGCGACTCGTGGGACTCTGGTTTTCGGCCAGGGAGGCGTGGGAGCTGGAACTGGACGACGGCATGGTCATCCTGCTCGGACGCGACCAGGACCGTGCACCGATCGGTGCACGCCTGAAGCGTTTCGTCAAAGCATGGCCCGAGGCGCGGGACGTGCTCGGCAAGGAAGTCGCCATCGCCGATCTTCGTTACCAGCAGGGCTTTGCCCTGACCCCGGCAGGAATGGACCAAGCAGCTAAAGGCGGGCAATGAGCAAGGAATACAAGGATCTGATCGTCGGACTGGACATCGGCACCTCGAAGGTGACCTGCATGGTCGCGGAGGTCAAGCCGGACGGCCGTCTGGATGTCGTCGGGCTCGGCACGCATCCGATGAGCGGGTTGAAGCGCGGCGTAGTCGTGAATATCGAGGCCACCGTCGATGCAATCTCGCGGGTGGTGCAGGAGGTCGAGTTGATGGCCGACTGCAAGATCCGCGACGTGTATACCGGCATCGCGGGCAGCCACATCAAGAGCTTCAACTCGAACGGCATGGTCGCGATCAAGGACAAGGAAGTCTCGCCGATGGACGTCGAGCGGGTCATCGAGGTTGCCCGGGCGATGCCGATTCCGGCCGAGCAGCAGATCCTGCACATCCTGACCCAGGAGTTCATCATCGACGGGCAGGGCGGTGTGCGCGAGCCGATCGGCATGAGCGGCGTGAAGCTCGAGGTCAAGGTCCACATCGTCACCGGCGCGGTCTCGGCGGCCCAGAACGTGGTCAAGTGCGTGCGCCGCTGTGGCCTCGAGGTGATGGACCTGATCCTGCAGCCGCTGGCGTCGAGCTATGCCGTACTCACCGAAGACGAGAAGGATCTCGGCGTGTGTCTCGTCGATGTCGGGGGTGGCACGGCCGACATCGCCGTGTTCACGCAGGGCGCGATCCGCCATACCGCGGTGTTGCCGGTTGCCGGTGACCAGATCACCAACGACATCGCGATGGCCTTGCGCACCCCTACCTCCGAAGCCGAGGAGCTCAAGATCCGCCGTGGCGTCGCGATGCATGCGATGGCCGATCCTGAAGAGATGATCGAAGTGCCGGGGGTCGGAGATCGGCCGCCCCGGCCCCTGTCGCGGCAACGCCTGGCCGACGTCATCGAGCCACGCGTATCCGAGCTGTTCGAGCTGGTTCAGGCCGAGTTGCGGCGCAGCGGGTACGAGGAGCTGCTGTCGTCGGGCATCGTGCTGACCGGCGGATCCTCCGTGATGCGGGGCATGGTGGAGTTGGGGGAGGAGGTGTTTCACATGCCGGTTCGGGTCGGCGCCCCGCAGTACGACGGCGGGCTGGCCGATGTCGTATGCCAGCCCTACTACGCAACCGCGATGGGTCTGGTGATGGAAGGTGCGGCACAGCGGCGACGCGGCATCATGGCGCGCGAAACGCGCAGTCTGCGGCAAGTGTTCGGGAAGATGAAATCGTGGCTGGAACGGAATTTCTGAGCCGATGACGTGGTGATCGGCAGGACTGGAATGGGTTCCTGTTCTTGCCCTTTATTTAGTAGTAGACTTTACTGACAATACTAGATATAGGGTAGGCAGGGGTTCGGTGTGCAGTAAGCTGTTAGACAGGAGGCAGGAATCATGTTTGAAATCGTTGAGAAGGAGCAGGCCGGGACCGTCATCAAGGTGATCGGTGTGGGCGGTGCCGGCGGAAACGCCGTCGACCACATGATCCGCGAAGGGGTCCAGGGCGTCGATTTTGTGGTCGCGAATACCGATGCGCAGGCCTTGCGGCGGTGCCTGGCGCCCCACAAGGTACAGCTCGGTTCGAGCGGCCTCGGGGCCGGGTCCAAGCCCGAGGCGGGTCGTGCCGCCGCACTGGATTCGCGCGATGCGATCGCCGCCGCCCTCGAAGGCGCCCACATGTGCTTCATCACCGGCGGGATGGGCGGGGGAACCGGTACCGGTGCAGCCCCGGTCGTTGCCGAGATCGCGAAGGAAATGGGCGTGCTGACCGTCGCGGTCGTGACCAAGCCGTTCGACTTCGAGAACCGCCTGCGGGTGGCCGAAAGCGGCGTCGACGACCTGTCTCGCCATGTCGATTCGCTGATCATCGTGCTCAACGACAAGCTGCTCGAAGTCTTTGGCGATGATGCCGGTTTCGAGGACTGCTTCCGTTCGGCCGACAACGTGCTGAAGAACGCCGTGGGCGGAATCGCCGAGATCATCAACGTCCCGGGTCTGGTCAACGTCGACTTCCAGGATGTGCGCACGGCCATGGGTGAAATGGGTCGGGCGATGATGGGATCGGCCGAGGCCTCCGGTGTGGATCGCGCGCGGATCGCCGCCGAACAGGCCGCCGTCAGTCCCCTGCTCGAGGGTACCGAACTGTCCGGTGCGCGCTGCGTGCTGATCAACATCACAGCGAGCCGTTCGCTGAAGATGTCCGAGGTGCGCGACGCAGTCAAGACGGTGCAGGCCTTTGCCGCACCTGAAGCCTTCGTCAAGTACGGGACGGTCTTCGAGGAGTCGATGGAGGATCGCGTGCGCGTCACCGTCGTCGCCACAGGGCTGGGCACACCGTCGGCTTCTGCCCGCCAGCCGGTCATGCAGGTGGTCCAGGGGACCGGAACCTACGGGCCGGTGGGCGGCGCGCAGATGGCCGATCTCGATGTACCCGCGGTCATTCGCAGCGGCCGGCGCACCACGGTCGAGGCGATGAGCGCGAACGGCATGGGTACCTACGACATCCCGGCGTTCCTGCGCAAACAGGCCGACTGACGCCCCTCGTCTTCCTGCCTGCAGTACGGGCGCTCGCGTGTGGACCTTCCTGCCTCCGGTCCGCAGCGGGCGCCCGTCCGCGTTTCACGGGCGTCTCGTCTTGCACGCCGCAGCGCTCGAGTGCGCCCATAGGCTCGTTCAATGAAGTGGTTCGGCTTGCGGCAACGACCCACGTGTTAGAATTGGCGCCATCAGAAATCGACTCGACCATGATCAGGCAACGCACACTCAAGTCCATCGTACGCACGACGGGGGTCGGACTCCACGGAGGCCGCAAGGTCCACATGGTGTTGCGACCCGCGGCTCCCGACACCGGGATCGTCTTCCACCGGGTCGACCTCGTGCCGCCCGTATCGCTCCAGGCCGATCCGTATGCGGTCTGCGATACGCGGATGTGTTCGGGCCTCGAACATCCGGGAGGCGCCAAGGTCGCCACCGTCGAACACCTGATGTCGGCTCTGGCCGGGCTCGGGATCGACAACGTGCATGTCGATGTCGATGCACCCGAGATCCCGATCCTGGACGGCAGTTCTGCGCCTTTCGTGTTTCTGCTTCGATCCGCGGGACTCGAGGAACAGAACGTGCCCAAGCGCTTCCTCCGTGTGAAACGTGCGGTCGAGGTGCGCGAGGGCGACAAGTGGGTGCGATTGGACCCCCACGACGGCTTCCGTCTGAGTTTTTCGATCGTCTTCAATCATCCTGCGATCGACAGCACCGCGACCAGCGTCACGATCGATTTCGCCGCCCAGTCCTACGAGCGCGACGTGTCCCGTGCGCGCACCTTCGGTTTCATGCAGGACGTGGAGTTCATGCGCGCCAACGGCCTCGCACTGGGAGGGAGCCTGGGCAACGCCATCGTCATGGATGAGTATCGGGTGCTCAACGCCGAAGGCCTGCGCTACGCGGACGAGTTCGTGAAGCACAAGGTGCTCGACGCGATCGGTGACCTGTACCTGTGCGGCCGTCCGCTACTGGCTGCGTATTCCGCGCACAAGGCCGGGCATGCGATGAACAATCAGCTCCTTCGTGCCCTGCTCGAGGACCGAACCGCATGGGACATCGTGACCTTCGAGGAGACGGCGCTTGCGCCGGCATCGGTAAGCCGGCAGTTCGCGCTGCCGGCCGCCTGAGATCCGCGCGATGCTGATTGTCCGGCTTTTCGCGCTCCTTGCCTTGCTCGGCGTTGGCGGAACGCTTCTGGCCTGGCTGCTGACCGGCGACACCCGTTACCGGCGCTGGGCCTGGCTCCTGTTCCAGGGGGCCGTTGCCATTCTCGTCGTGCTCATGATCCTGTTCGCGATCGAGCGGATTGCTACCCCGCTTCCCTGACCACCTCCGGCACCTTCACCTTGCATCCAGTTTGCAGCTGTGCCGTCGGGTACACGCCTTCGCTTCGGGAGTTCAGTCGCCGCGCCGGCTCCTGGCGAGCAATCGCTCGATGGATTCGCGCAACGGGGCATCGGGCGGCAGCGATTCGGCAAAGGATTCGAGGCTCTTCTGCCCGCTTTCCGGAAGGGTTCTCGCCACGCGATCCGGCTGCGCCGAGACCGGATCCGCCAGGCTGACCCTCACCTGGATCTTGCCCAGGACCGTACCGTCCTGCGCGAATTGCTCGAGGAGGCTTGGCACGGTCTGCTTCAGGCGGGCCGCTGCGGCGCCGTTGCGTGCGAGCAGCACCAGCGTATCGCCCTTCAGGTTCGCGACTGCACACACTCCCGCAAGCTGTGGTGGCAGCAGGCGCTCGAGCTGGCCTTGAAGCCGTCGCAGACGGGCTGCGTGATCGTGCAGGCGTTCGAGGGTCTCGCCTCGATCGAGGAAGCCCTGCAAGGAACGGGTCATCGGTCGTCTGCCGCTGGTCTGGATCTATCGATGGTATGCAGCCGCGTTCGACCGCGCAACCGGGACATGCTTCGGGCGTGAAGGGGTGCCATGCTAAACTACCGGTTTTGCCGAATCGACCTCATACACATCCATGATCTCCGGTCTCCTCAAGAAAATCTTCGGCAGTCGCAACGACCGCCTGATCCGAAAGTATTCGCAGACCGTGCGCGCGATCAATGCGCTCGAGCCCGAAATCTCGGTGCTTTCCGACGAGGCGCTCCGTGCGAAGACGGGAGAGTTCAAGCAGCGTGTCGCCAACGGCGAGAGTCTCGACAGCCTGTTGCCGGAGGCGTTTGCGGTCGTGCGCGAGGCGGGCAAGCGGGTCCATGCGATGCGCCACTTCGACGTGCAGCTCATCGGCGGTATGGTCCTGCACAATGGCAAGGTCGCCGAAATGCGCACCGGCGAAGGCAAGACCCTGGTCGCGACCCTGCCCGCGTACCTGAACGCGCTCACGGGCAAGGGCGTTCATGTGGTCACGGTAAACGACTATCTCGCCAGTCGCGATGCGGAATGGATGGGACGGATCTACGGATTCCTCGGCCTGACGACCGGTTGCAACCTGGGGCGGATGCCTCATGCCGAAAAGCAGGCGGCCTATTCCGCTGACATCACCTACGGCACCAACAACGAGTTCGGCTTCGATTACCTGCGCGACAACATGGTGTATGCACTTGGCGAACGCGTGCAGCGGGGGCTGAACTTCGCGATCGTCGACGAGGTAGACTCGATTCTCATCGACGAGGCGCGCACGCCGCTCATCATTTCCGGACAGGCCGAAGACCACACCGAGCTGTATCTGAAGGTCAATCAGGCCGCACCGCTTCTCAAGAAGCAGGAAGGCGAGGGCGACAACATCACCGAGCCGGGCGACTATACGGTCGATCTCAAGGCCCGTCAGGTGTTGCTCACCGAGCAGGGGCACGAGAGCGCCGAACAGGTCCTCACGCGCATGGGGCTGCTCGCCGAAGGGGCGAGTCTCTACGATCCGGCCAACATCCTGCTGGTGCATCACCTGTACGCGGCGTTGCGGGCCCACGCCTTGTTCCACAAGGACCAGCACTACGTGGTCCAGAACGGCGAAGTCATCATCGTCGACGAATTCACCGGTCGCCTGATGCCCGGCCGGCGCTGGTCGGAGGGTCTCCACCAGGCGGTCGAGGCGAAGGAAGGCGTGAAGATCCAGGCCGAGAACCAGACGCTTGCATCGATCACGTTCCAGAACTACTTCCGCATGTACGGCAAGCTGGCCGGCATGACGGGTACGGCCGATACCGAAGCCTACGAGTTCCATACCATCTACGGGCTGGAGACCGTGGTCATTCCGCCCAACCGGCCGATGGTGCGCAACGACGAGAACGACAAGGTCTACCGTACCGCCGCCGAGAAATGGAATGCGGTCATCACCGACATCCGCGACTGCGTCGGGCGCGGGCAGCCGGTGCTGGTCGGCACGACCTCGATCGAGGTCAACGAGTTCCTGTCCAATGAATTGCGCAAGGCGAAGATCGAACATCAGTTGCTGAACGCGAAGCAGCATGACAGCGAAGCCGGAATCATCGCGCAGGCGGGGCGCCCGGGAGTGGTCACGATCGCGACGAACATGGCCGGTCGGGGGACCGACATCGTCCTGGGCGGCAACGTGGAGCGTGAGGTCGATGCCATTCGCCAGAACGCCGATCTTTCCGATGCGGAGAAAGAGGCGCGGATCGTCTCGCTGAGGGAGGAATGGAAGAAGGTCCACGACCAGGTGATCGGCGCCGGCGGCCTGCACATCATCGGTACCGAGCGGCACGAATCCCGTCGGATCGACAACCAGTTGCGCGGCCGGGCCGGGCGGCAGGGCGATCCGGGATCCTCGCGCTTCTTCCTGTCGCTCGAGGATCCGCTGATGAAGATCTTCGCGGGCGAGCGCCTGAATGCGATCATGGTGCGGCTGAAAATGCCCGAAGGCGAGGCGATCGAGCACTCGATGGTGACCCGTTCGCTGGAGTCCGCCCAGCGCAAGGTCGAGCAGCGCAACTTCGATATCCGCAAGCAGTTGCTCGAGTATGACGACGTTGCCAACGATCAGCGCAAGGTCATCTACGAACAACGCAACGAACTGCTCGGCAGCGAGGACATCTCCGATACGATCCGGGCCATGCGCCATGGCGTGCTGCATGATACCTTCCGGACCTATGTGCCGGCCGAGACCGTTGAAGAGCAATGGGAGATTCCGGCCCTCGAGCAGGCACTCGCCGCGGAGTTCCAGATTCGCCAGCCGGTCGGCGAGTGGATCAAGGAGGACCCCAGTCTCGACGACGACGTTATTCTGCAGCGCATCATCGAGGCTGCGGACGAGGCGTACGCAGCGAAGACCGCGAAGGTGGATCCGAGCGCATGGCGCCAGTTCGAGCGCCACGTCATGTTGCAGAGCCTGGACAACCACTGGCGCGAGCATCTGGCAGCCCTCGATCACCTGCGTCAGGGAATCCATCTGCGCGGCTACGCGCAGAAGAATCCGAAACAGGAATACAAGCGCGAGTCCTTCGAGCTGTTCGAGTCTTTGCTCGATACGGTTCGCAAGGACGTCACGAAGCTCCTGATGACGGTGCAGATTCGCGCCGAATCGCAGCTCGAACAAGCGGAACGGCCACCAGAACTGGAGAACGTCGAGTACCATCACTCCAGTTACGACGAGGCCCTGGGCAATCAGGGGGCGCCGAAGGGCGCCGGGCAGCCGCAAGTCAATGCGATGCCCAAGGTCGGGCGCAACGAACTGTGCCCCTGCGGCTCCGGCAAGAAGTTCAAGCACTGCCACGGAAAGCTCAACTGAGCGTGCTCATGCCTTCCGCGTAATCGAGCAGGTTGCGTATGGCTCATTCACCCGTACCCGGCGACCGCCGTCCTCCCGCCCCTGCGCGGGACGCATCGGCCGCGTCCGTTCGGCCTGAAGCGCGAAGCACCGGGGCGGCTCGCCGTCCGGTCTCCGCGGCCGAGTGGGTCGAACGCATTCGCGAAGAAGAGATGCCCGCGCTCGGGGCCACCGTGGCCCTGGTCCAGTCCATCACGGACGACGAAACGGCATCCACGGATCGTCTGGCCCGCGTGATCCTGCAGGATGCCGCGATGACCGCGAAGGTGCTGAAACTCGCGAACAGCGCCTTCTACAATCCCTCGCGCCTGAACATCAGCACCATCAGCCGCGCGATCATCGTACTCGGGTTCAATGTCGTGGCCGAGATGGCGGTCGGCATCCGGCTCGTCGACGCACTGCTTTCCGGTGGCGTACGACAGCGTGTCGTGGAGGAGATGGCGCGCAGCTTCCACGCCGCCGTGCTGGCCCGATCGATTGCGACGATTCGGCGTGATCCACGTAGTGAAGAGATGTTCATCGCCGCGCTGTTGTCGAACGTCGGCGAGATGGCCTTCTGGTCGTTCGGCGGGGAGGCCGCCCAGCAACTTGACGAGGCGTTGGGCAAGGGCGAGCTCGATCCGGAGGCGGCGCAAGTGGCGGTCGTCGGTTTTCGCTTGCGACAGCTTTCGGTCGGACTGGCCCGTGAATGGAAGCTGGGCCCGTTGTTGCAATCGGTGCTCGAAGAACGGCGTCCGGGTCCGCCCGAGGTGTCGATCCGTTACGCCCTGCGAGTGGCGGCTGAAACCCGCAAGGGCTGGGAAAGCCCGGCGTCGGTCGAACTCGTGGCGAAGCTGGCGGACTTTGTGGGGATACCGGTCGAGCAGATGACGGCGCAACTGGTTTCGTGTACGGAGGAGGCCGTCGGGATTGCGGCGTGCTTCGGGGCCGGCGAGGCAGCACTCCAGATTCCGGCGCCGCGCAGGAAG
>JBJHDM010000097.1:0-7669 GCA_050486545.1 Rhodocyclaceae bacterium
GGGCGCTGCTCGACATCGACCATGGCACCTACCCGTTCGTGACGTCGAGCAACTGCGTCGCAGGTCAGGCGGCTGCGGGCTCCGGGGTCGGGCCCGGGCGACTGCACTACGTGCTGGGCATCACCAAAGCCTATTGCACGCGCGTAGGTGCCGGACCGTTCCCGACCGAACTCGACATCGAGACCAAGGGCGTTCCGGGCGAGCAGATGTCTTCGAAGGGGCGCGAGTTCGGCACCGTGACGGGTCGCAAGCGCCGTTGCGGCTGGCTCGACCTGGCGGCACTCAAGCGTTCGATCATCATCAACGGCGTCACCGGCCTGTGCATCACCAAGCTCGACGTCCTCGACGGTCTGCGCGAGCTGAACCTGTGCACCGGCTACCGGATCGATGGAGAAGTGGTCGATCTGCTGCCGATGGGCTCCGAGGAAGTCAAGCGCTGCGAACCGGTGTATGAGACGATGTCCGGCTGGAGCAGCACGACCTTCGGTGCACAGAGCTGGAACGACCTGCCGCCCGAGGCCCGTGCCTACCTGCACCGCATCGAGGAGATCTGCGAGATTCCGATCGACGTGATCTCGACGGGACCCGAGCGCGACGAGACCATTCTGCGCCGCCATCCGTTCGGCGCCTGAGCGCGAGAAAAGCAAAAAGCCGGTCTTGCGACCGGCTTTTTGCTTGATAATGGTGCCCAGAAGAGGACTCGAACCTCCACGCCTCGCGGCACTAGTACCTGAAACTAGCGCGTCTACCAATTCCGCCATCTGGGCAGCGAGCGTCATTATATCGACAAGCGGGAGGCAGGAAAAGAACGCGGTCCATCCGACGATCCGGATGCCCGAAAACACGATAGCCGGCACGAGGCCGGCTATCGCTTGAAACTGGTGCCCAGAAGAGGACTCGAACCTCCACGCCTCGCGGCACTAGTACCTGAAACTAGCGCGTCTACCAATTCCGCCATCTGGGCAGGAGCCGCGCATTATAAGCACCGAACGAAGAAAGTCAATGACCGACAAGAAAAGAAAGAAATCGGGCGGCAAGGCCGCCCCCGGAAACCGCCTGAGCGAGATTCGCCAGGCGGACCCCTGTCTGGAGCGCGAGATCGCGCAATATCCCAATCCTCTGCCCAGCCGCGAGTACGTCGAGCAGATCCTCGCCGACCAGGGCGTCCCGTTGCGATTCGAGCAGTTGTGCGAAGCGCTGGACATCACCTCGGAAGAGGTCGGGCTGTTCGAGCGACGCCTGCGCGCGATGGAGCGCGATGGCCAGGTGATCCGGAACCGTCGCGGCGCCTTCATCCTGCCCGACAAGGCAGACCTGATCCGCGGCCGCGTCTCAGGCCATGCCGACGGGTTCGGCTTCCTGATCCGGGACGACGGGCAGCCCGACGTATTCCTCGGGCCCAAGGAGATGCGCGAAGTCCTGCATGGCGATCGGGTCATCGCCCGCATCGCCGGCACCGACCGGCGCGGCCGCCCGGAGGGCAAGGTCGTCGAGATCCTGGAACGCGCGAACAAGCAGGTCGTCGGACGGGTCCTCGACGAGCACGGCGTGCTGCTTGTGGTGCCGGAAGATCGACGGATCGCGCAGGATATCCTCGTGGCCCCGGGAGGCAAGCGACCCCGTGCGGGTCAGGTCGTGACGGTGGAACTGGTCGAACAGCCGACCAAGCTCGCCCAGCCGATCGGACGGGTCGTCGAAGTCCTGGGCAACTACGCCGATCCGGGCATGGAGATCGAGATCGCCCTGCGCAAGCACCAGCTGCCTTTCGATTTCTCCCCGGCCGCTCGCGAGCAGGCTCGCCGGCTGCCGGACAAGGTGCGCAAGAAGGACCGTGGTGGACGCGAGGATCTGACCGCCCTGCCGCTGGTCACGATCGACGGTGAAACGGCGAAGGACTTCGATGACGCCGTCTATTGCGAGCGCCAGGGGCGCGGCTTCCGCCTGATCGTGGCGATCGCCGACGTCTCGCACTACGTCGAGGGCGGCAGCGCGCTCGATGCCGATGCGCTCGAGCGCGGCAATTCGGTCTATTTCCCGCGCCGGGTCATCCCGATGTTGCCGGAAAAGCTCAGCAACGGCCTGTGTTCGCTCGTCCCGCAGGCCGAGCGCCTGTGCATGGCGTGCGATATGAGCCTGTCGGCAAGCGGCGAGATCAAGGCGTACCGCTTTTACCCGGCCGTGATGTTCTCGCACGCGCGCCTGACCTACAACCAGGTCGCCGCCATGCTGTACGAAGGCGACAAGGCATTGCGTGCCGAATTCAAGTCGTTGCTGCCGCACCTAGAAAATCTCGACAAGCTCTTCCGGCAGTTGCTCAAGGCGCGTGCCCGGCGTGGCGCGATCGACTTCGAAACGACCGAGACGCGGATGATCTTCGACGACCAGGGCAAGATCGAACGCATCGTTCCCGAAGTGCGCAACGATGCCCACCGCCTGATCGAGGAGTGCATGCTCGCGGCGAACGTCTGCGCCTCCGATTTCCTGCAGTCGCGCGAACAGCCCGCCCTGTACCGTGTGCATGAGGGGCCGACGCCAGAGAAGCTTGAGAAGCTGCGCACCTTTCTTTCCGAGTTCGGGTTCGGGCTGGGGGGCGGCGACGAACCGCGCGCGCGCGACTATGCGAAGCTGCTCGAGCAGATCAAGACGCGTCCCGACGCCTTGCTGCTGCAGACGGTGATGCTTCGATCGCTGCGTCAGGCGGTCTACAGTCCAGACAACGTCGGGCACTTCGGCCTCGCCTACGAAGCCTATACCCACTTCACCTCACCAATCCGGCGCTACCCAGACCTGCTCGTGCATCGTGCGATCAAGGCAGCGCTGGAAGGCGGCAAGCAATCCGCCGGGGACTGGGATGCGATCGGTCTGCATTGCTCGCAGACCGAACGCCGTGCCGACGACGCCACGCGCGACGTGGTGTCCTGGCTGAAGTGCTTCTACATGCAGGACAAGGTGGGCGAGGAATTCGAAGGCAGCGTCTCGGCGGTGGTGCCGTTCGGCCTGTTCGTAGCGCTCGACGACATCTTCATCGAAGGCCTGGTGCATATCTCCGATCTCGGGACCGACTACTTTCACTTCGACGAAGCCCGCCATGAGCTGGCGGGTGAGCGTACCGGCATGCGCTACCGCCTCTCGGACCGGATTCGCGTGCAGGTGGTGCGGGTCGACCTGGCGACGACCAAGATCGACTTCCGCCTGGTGGATGGGCCGGTACGCACGACCGAACGGGTCGGCAAGACCGAACGATCGAAGGCGGCGAAGTCGAGGGCTGCAGCGCACGAGCAGGCCGCGAGGCCGGCCAGATCCGAGAAGGTAAAGGCGCCGTCGAAGACCGCGAAGACAGCCGGTGTGGCGAAGGCGACCGGCCGGGCCAAGCCCGCGAAGACCGCAAAGTCGGCGAGAACGGTGAAAACGGCGAAGGCCGTCAAGACGGAAGGCTCGCGCGTGGGCGGTGCGGCAAAGCGCAAGGAGCGTCGTCGTGGGTAAGCGGACTTCGTCACGCAGCGTCGCGGGGGGTGGCGTGCAGGAAGCGGGCAGCCGCATGATCTATGGTTTTCATGCGGTATTGGGGAAGCTGCGGCGCGACCCCGGTGGGGTGCGCGAGGTGTACCTGTCCTCGGAACGTCACGATGCACGGACGAAGGACGTGTTGAGGCTGGCCGAGGCGCAGGACGTGCGTCTGGTCCAGGCCGATGGCGAACGGCTCGACCGCATGGTCGGCACGCGTCGGCATCAGGGCGTGGTGGCGCGGGTCGATGCGAATGCGCGCGAACTGAAGCTGGCCGATGTCCTCGAGGGGCTCGAGGAGCAGGCCTTGCTGCTGGTGCTCGACGGCATCCAGGATCCGCACAACCTTGGCGCCTGCCTGCGGGTGGCCGATGCGGCGGGCGTCCATGCCGTCATCGCGCCGAAGGACCGTGCCGTCGGGCTCAACGCCACGGCGATCAAGGTCGCCAGCGGTGCGGCCGACAGTGTGCCCTATGTGACGGTGACCAACCTCGCACGCAGCCTGCGCGAGATGCAGGAAGCCGGGGTCTGGGTCGTGGGTGCCGCCGGCGAAGCCGAAAAATCGATCTACGAGATCGACCAGACCGGCCCGGTCGCGTGGGTTCTCGGTGCCGAAGGCGACGGCTTGCGGCGCCTCACCCGAGAGACGTGCGACGAACTCGCGCGGATCCCGATGCACGGCAGCGTCGAGAGCCTGAACGTGTCGGTGGCCAGTGGGATCTGCCTGTTCGAGGCCCGCCGCCAGCGCGCAGGCCGGAGCGGGTAGCCGTAGGGCGGCCGGGCGCAGCAGTTCAGCCGCAAACCCGACGGGCTGCTAGACGGAGAAGCCGCCGAGCTTCGTTTCCAGGTACTCGAAGATCCCCTCGCGGGCGCCCTCCCGGCCCAGTCCGCTCTCCTTCATGCCTCCGAAGGGAGCGGCCGCCGAGGTGGGATTGATGTCGTTGATGCCGACGATGCCAAAGCGCAGGCCTTCGAACATGCGCAAGGCCCGCGCGACATCACGGGTGTAGACATAGGCGGCGAGCCCGTAGTCGGTGTCGTTGGCCATGGCCAGCACGTCGTCGGCGTCGTCGAATTCGATGACCGCAGCGACGGGGCCGAAGGTCTCCTCGCGGTAGATCCGCATCTCGGGTGTGACACCTGTGAGCAGGGTCGGCGCGTAGAAGCAGCCTTTCTCCAGGCCGGGAAGATGCAGCCGTTCGCCGCCGCACACGATCCGGGCGCCCTTTGCCACCGCATCCTCGACCTGGCGTGCGACCTTCAGCACCGCTGCTTCATTGTTGAGCGGGCCGATGGCCACTCCTGGGTCGAGGCCGTTGCCCGCTTGCAGCCTGCCGATGCGTTCGGCCAGCGTGGACGCGAAGGCATCGGCGACCTGGCGGTGTACGAACATCCGGTTGGGTGAAATGCAGGCCTGGCCGGTGTTGAGGAACTTGACGCCGGCTGCGCCCTTGGCCGCGTGGACCGGATCGGCATCGGGGAAGACGATGAACGGTGCATGTCCGCCAAGCTCCATCGACACGCGCTTCATCGTCGCGGCCGCTTCGCGTGCGAGCAGCTTGCCGACTGCGGTGGAGCCTGTGAACGTGAGCTTGCGTACGGCTGGATGCGTGGCGAACACTTCGCCGATGGGGCGTGGGTCGGCGGCGGTGACCAGGTTCGCGACCCCGGCCGGAAGCCCTGCATCGTGCAGGATCTCGAATACCGCACGGGCGCACAGCGGCGTCGACTCGGCGGGCTTGAGCACCGCCGTGCAGCCGGCTGCCAGCGCCGGTGCGAGCTTGCGCGTGATCATCGAGACCGGGTAGTTCCATGGCGTGATCGCGGCGACCACGCCGACGGGCTGGTGCGCGACCAGGAACCGCTGGTCGGCCCGGGCCGAGGGGATCGTCTCGCCGTATACGCGCTTGGCCTCTTCGGAGAACCAGAGCAGGAAGTCGGCCGCGTACTGGACCTCGTTCAGGGCGGCCTTGAGGGGCTTGCCCTGTTCGGCGGTCATCAGGCGCGCAAGCGCCTCGCGGCGTTCGAGCATGAGTTCCCAGGCCTTGCGCAGCCAGGCCGAGCGCTCGTAGGCGGTTCGTGCGGCCCAATCGGGAAAGGCCTGCCCGGCGACGGCGATGGCCCGCTCGGCATCCTCGCGCCGGCCGTCGGGCATCTCCCCGATCTTCTCGCCGGTGGCCGGGTTGAATACATCGAACGTTCCGCCGCCGGATGCCGGAACCCATTCGCCGCCGATATACATCGCGCCCTCCTGATCGTTGCGTGTCGAACAAAATATTCTAGCCTGCAACGGCGGCTTCAGGATTGCAGCCTGTTCCCGTGGGGGCGCATGCCCATCGGACGAAGCGGTTCAGGGGCCTGCCCGTTGGACGATTCCGCGCAGGTCGAGGTTCGATGCGAGTGTGCCGAACGCGTGTCCGGTTGCCTCCCCGAGGCGACTGGCACAGAAGGCTTCGGCGACCGGGGTCAGGCCGTCCTGGAGCAGCAGTGCGGCCTGCAGATGCAGCGCAATGCGTTCGACCAGCCGACGTGCGGAGGCCTCATCCGTCGCCTGCGGTCCGACGAGATCGCTGGCGAAGGCCTTGAGCGAGCGGTCGTAGGCCGCGACCCGGCCGCGGGCCGCTTCGAGCTCCGCGAACAGGACTTCGCCGGCGCGCGGCTCGCGTGCGAGTGCGCGCAGCACGTCCAGGCACATCACGTTGCCCGAGCCTTCCCAGATCGAGTTGAGTGGTGACTGGCGGAACAGTCGCGGCATCGGCCCTTCCTCGACGTAACCGTTGCCGCCGGTGAGCTCCATCGCTTCGGCGACGACGGCCGGCGTGCGCTTGCATACCCAGTACTTCGCAACCGGGGTGAGCAGGCGCTTGAGCGCGGCTTGGTCCGCATCAGTGGCCTGGCGATCGATGCAGCGTGCCACACGCAGGCACAGTGTGACGTGGGCCTCGACCTCGAGCGCGAGGTCGGCGAGCACGTTGGTCATCAGCGGCTGGTCGACGAGCGCTGCGCCGAACGCATGGCGGTGTGTCGCGTGATGCAGGGCCTGGGCGAGGGCGGCGCGCATGATGCCGGCCGAGCCGTTGGCGCAGTCCAGCCGCGTGTAGTTCGCCATCTCCAGCACCGTCGCGATGCCGTGCCCCTCCTCGCCGACCGGCCAGGCCAGCGCGCCGTGGAACTCGACCTCGGCGCTGGCGTTCGAGCGGTCCCCCAGCTTGTCCTTTTCGCGCAGGATGCGCAGCGCGTTGGGCCGGCCCTCCGGGGTGAAGCGCGGCAGGAAGAAGCACGACAGCCCCCGCGTCGAGCGTGCGGTCACGAGAAAGGCGTCGCTCATCGGTGCCGACAGGAACCACTTGTGGCCGGTAAGCTGGTACCAGCCGTCTCCGGCGCGCTCCGCGCGGGTCGTGTTGGCGCGCACGTCCGAGCCGCCCTGGCGCTCGGTCACGCCCATGCCCACGAGTACCCCGCGCTTCTCACCCGCCGGCAGGAAGTGCGGATCGTACTCGGGCGCATGCAGCCGCGGCAGCCAGGCCTCGGCGAGTCCCTCGCAGCGTGCGAGCACCGGCACGGAGCCGTAGGTCATCGTGGTCGGGCACAGGCTGCCGCATTCGACCTCTGCGAAGAGCTGGAACAGCGCGGCACGCCGCACGTGCGCGCCCGGGCGTGTGTCCGCCCAAGCGGCCCCCGCCATCCCCTTGCGCGCCAGCCAGTCCATGCACGCGTGCCAGGCGGGGTGGAAGTCGAAGCGGTCCAGGCGGTGGCCGAATCGGTCGAACAACCGCAGGCGCGGGGGGTGGCGGTTGGCCAGCTCGCCGCGTTCGATCCATTCGGCGCGCCCGAGCTCGGCACCGCAGGCGAGCAGTTCGTCGTGGGCCCAGGCCGCGCCTTCGCGCCCCAGCGCATCCTGAAGCGCGCGGTTCCCGAGGAAGCGGTTGAAGTCCTCCAGCGCGGGGGGCTGGTTGAAGATCTCGTCGGCGGGGTGGGCAGGGGTCATCGTGGTCTCCCGGGTCCGCAGGTCTGCGCGGTCATCCAAACGGTGGGCCGCCGGTCGAGCTTGGTCCGTGCGCGTGCCGCATGTCAACCCGTCGGCAAGGGTGTCTCGGGCACGGTGATTGCTTCGTGCCTGGAAGCGGGCCGTGCGGGCCCGCGGAACGGGAGTTCGGAATGAGTG
>JBJHDM010000098.1:0-7166 GCA_050486545.1 Rhodocyclaceae bacterium
ATTTCGGGCGCCTTGTCACGGCACACGCCGATGGCGCCTTCGGGGCCGCCCTTGCTGATTTCGTCGCTGAGGACGGTCATGAGCTTGGGCGGGATCGACGAGGCGACGCCGCGTGCCTCGCCGAGCACGGCCGATTCGTCGGCCAGGACAGGGCCCGCGAGCAATGCTGCGAACAAGGGAAGGATGGTGCGGGCGGTGCGGACTGCATGCATGACGTGTCTCCTCCTGGTGTGCCCTCTCCGGGGCGTCATGGGAACGGCTGCTACGGGTGGTCCACAAAGACGTTCGCCCCGGCGCGTCCAGCGTGTCGGGGCAGGGGGTGGAAGGCGGGTGGCTTCCTTCCGGGATTCTGGCGTCGGTTCATTCGAACCCGACTCGATCGGATCTGCTCAGATGAACAGGCAGATATCGGTCTCGCCGGCGAACTCCATGAAGGTGGATGCTCCACCGTATTCGACCTGGTCGATGAATTCGCTCTTGTCGAACTCGAAGAGATCGACGGTCATCTGGCAGGCGATGAACTTGACGTCGGTCTCCAGGCACAGCTCGCGCAACTCTTCCAGCGATGCGACGCCCTTCGACTTGAGCTTGTTCTTCATCATCATCGTCGCCATGGTTTCCATGCCCGGAAGCATCTGGACCATGACCGGCATCGGCACCGGCATCGGCATGGCCGGGTTGGCCAGCGGACTGATCTTCACGTCGGAGAGATCCTTGCGCAGCAACTGCAGGCCGTAGAAGGTGAAGAACACCTGCACTTCGTAGCCGAGCGCGCCGGCGGTGGATGCGAGGATGAAGGGGGGGTAGGCCATGTCCAGCGTCCCCTTGGTCGCGATGATGGCCATCTTCTTGGCGGTCATTGTCTCTCTCCTGGTTGCCGTCCGTGCGATCGAACGTGCGATTTATCGTGTACTGCATACGCGGTTCGCCCCGTGCCAAGCGGGGCGTCCATCGGCTGCCGCAAGTGCGGCGAACTGCGCGAGCCGGTCAGCTCTTGCGCAGGAAGAAGATGAATTCCTTGCCTTCGGTGGCCGACGAGAGCAGCGCGTTGCCGGTCTGGTTGGCGAATGCCTGCATGTCCTTGACCGAACCCGAGTCGGTGGCCACGACCTTCAGGACTTCTCCGGCATTCATGCCGCTGAGGGCCTTCTTGGTCTTGACGATGGGCAGGGGGCAGGACAGGCCGCGGGTATCCAGTTCCTTGTCGAAGTTCATCCGTGTCTTTCCATGTTGGTTTAGGGCGGATCGCGATCTGGGTGCCTCTGCGGGCCGTACGTCGTCGGCATCTTGCGGATGCACCTGTCGGGATGTTGGGTATTAGGCGGGCCGGGTCTGCATGACGTCTATTACCGTGTTGGGTAATCACCTCTAGCTCACATGGGTAATGGTGTGGAAGAGTCTTTCCGGACCGTGGACCAGGTCCGGGTAATCCATGGCGGTAGTAGCGATCCGGTCGCTTCGGGTACAGAATGAGCGAACGCGTGACATCGGTCCGTACGCCCGCGTTGCGAGGCGCCTGTCGTGGAGGTCAAGGCATGCCGCACATCATCCCCATCGCACCCGATCCCGGCGCTTCGGCGGCTTCCGCCTGTGATGGCAGCGAGGCCTTCGCGCTGATGGTGCTGGGCGACTCGATGCGTCCGGAGTTCGCCCAAGGAGAAGTCGTCGTGATCGAACCGGCGGGTCGGATCGAGGATGGGTCGTTCGTGCTCGCGCAGGTGGCGGACGAGTGGATCCTGCGCCAGTTGCGAAGGGTTGAATCCCACTGGCGATTGTGTGCGCTCGACCCTGCGGTTGAAGACGTCATGATCGGGGATCTTGATTCCGTGCGCGGCGTGGTCATCCAGCGTGTTCGTCCGGGGCGCAGGAAGGAGACGAAGTTCTATATCGAATGAGAATCGATCCGGCGGTCTGCTCAACCCCACGTAGAACCTGAGTCTATAAAAATCTCTGTAATTTCGTATATTTACAAGTATTCATATATACCACTTTGGGGTAGCGGTCTCCAGTTGACGCTAACCGCGATGGGGTATTGAATAGGGATGAGCCGTCGCGCACAGTCTGACAGGGATTCCTTTTTCGACCCCGACAGGATCCTGGAATCCCGCCATTTGGTGCTTTGGCGATGTTCGAACGGTACCGTCTCATGTGTTTTGCATGAGTCCGGCTCCGTCCGTCATCGTGCGATGGATCCCGGGACACAGGAGTACCACCACGGCACTTCGGAAGCAGTTGATCAAGCATCGGTCAGCGGACAAGAGCATTTGCGCGGGCGCCCCGATGCGGCAGGCGGTAACCACTTAGGAGGAGTGAATGCACATGTCAAGTCAGAGAAAGGGGAGGATCGCCCTGACCGCGCTTGCATTGGCTGCAATGCTTGCATTGCCGGCCGCTGCACAGGCGCAGATCACGCGTGGCGAACTGATGGCGGTGAGCTGTTTCGCCTGCCACGGCACCGATGGCTACAGCAGCGGCGACATGCCCGCCATCGACGGAATGCCCGCGGAAGAGATCGTCAAGGCGATGCGTGGCTATCGCGAGGGGCTGAAGGCTGCGACGGTCATGGACCGGCATGCGAAAGGCTATTCCGACGAGGAGATCGCCCAGCTGGCGGACTACCTCTCCAAACTCGGCAAGAAGCGTTAAGGGGGGAGACACAGTGAAGCCTATCTCACGCAGAACATTCGTCAAGATTGCCGGAGCGGGCGGGGCTGTTTCGGCGCTCCCCATGCTCGGCTGTGCCACCCCGGGTGCCCAGGCGGGCGCCCCGCACGTCGTCGTGATCGGTGGCGGTTTCGGGGGTGCGACGTGCGCCAAGTACCTGCGCCGGTTCGACAAGAACGTCAATGTCACGCTGGTCGAGGCCAACCGCAAGTACCATACGTGCCCGGGCAGCAACTGGGTGCTCGGCGGTTTTCGCGAAATGGATGACATCGCCCACGGCTTCGACGCTTTGCGCTCCAAGCACGGCGTCAACGTCGTGCATGATACGGTCACCGGGATCGATCCCGCGACCCGTACCGTTCGCCTGGCCGGCGGACAGACGCTGACCTACGACAAGCTCGTCATGTCACCCGGCATCGACATGCGCTGGAACGCGATCGAAGGCTACGACGAGGATGCCAGCCGTCGCATGCCCCACGCCTGGAAGGCCGGCCCGCAGACGGCACTGCTGCGCGACCAGCTCCGCGCGATGCGCGATGGCGGCACGGTCATCGTCTCTGCGCCGGGTGGCGCCTTCCGCTGCCCGCCGGGACCCTACGAGCGTGTATCGCTGATCGCGCACTACCTCAAGGAGCACAAGCCGAAGTCCAAGATCCTGGTGCTCGACGCCAAGGAGAACTTCTCCAAGCAGGGGTTGTTCACCGCCGGCTGGGAGCGCCGCTATGCGGGCATGATCGAGTGGGTGCCGGGCTCCAAGGGCGGCCGTGTCGAGCGGGTCGACGTCAATAAGATGGCGGTCTATACCGAAGCCGGGTTCACCGAGCACAAGGGCGATGTGATCAACATCATTCCGCCCCAATCGGCGAGCAATCTTGCGATCGCAGCCGGGTTGGCCAACGACGAAGGCTGGTGCCCGGTCAATCAGGCGACTTTCGAGTCGACCGTGCATCCCAACGTCTACGTGATCGGCGATGCGGCGATTGCCGGCGCGATGCCGAAATCGGGCCACGCCGCGAACAACCAGGGCAAGATGGCCGCCGTGGCGGTGGTGAGTGCGATTCGCGGCTGGCCGGTGCCGGAACCGTCCGCCGTCAATACCTGCTACAGCCTGATCGCGCCGGACTACGGCGTCAGCATCGCTGCCGTCTATCGGCTCAAGGAAGGCGCGCTCGCAGGTGTCCAGGGTGCCGGCGGATTGACCCCTGCAGACGCCAGCGCCGCCGACCTGCGGCGCGAGGCCAATTACGCTTCGGGCTGGTACGTCGGGATCACCGAGGACATCTGGGGCTGATGCCGGCCTGACGGAATGAGGCGGGCGGCTGCGGCCGCCCGTTTTTTTCGCTGGTTGTGCTTTGGTTCGGGCGATTCCGTCAAGACATGCGATGGCATGTCCGATCCTCCAGTCGGGACGTCGATCCCTTCCACGGCGATCGCGTACGCAAAATGCGTAGGGCGGCTTCGCGAAGCAAGCCGCCATCCGGTGCTCGGACAACTGCGTACGTCGGAGTTCGACGGCCTTTACAGGTTCGTTTCCCGACCGCCGTGTGCTCGATGCGCACGTTGGTGGATTGCGCCTTGTGCGCGAATCCACCCTTCTACGCCTTGAGCAGCCGCAAGTGCGATTGCGGTGACCGCCATGACGTCAATGTTTGCGATTGCCGTCAATCCCTGCAATCTCGTGCGCGATCGGGGCGGCGGTCTGCTAGGATGGCGCGCTGGCAACGACAACCCATCCTTTCCCATGCACGAACTGCTCGCCCAAGAGCCGCATCGCATCGTGACGGTCGGCGAAACCGAAATCACCCTGCTCGGCACGGCCCATGTCTCCCCCGCCAGCGCACGCGCGGTGAAGGCGCTGGTGGAGAGCGGTCAGTACGATTCGATCGCGATCGAGCTGTGCGACAGTCGCCAGCGTGCAATGCTCGACCCGGATGCGCTGGGGAAGATGGATCTGTTCAGCGTCATTCGACGCGGACAGGCCCCCATGGTCGGGGCGAGCCTCGCCCTCGGGGCCTATCAGCAGCGTCTGGCCGAGCAGTACGGAATCGAGCCCGGCGCCGAGATGCGGGCCGCTATCGATGGTGCACTCGACCGGGGCGTTCCCCTGAGTCTCATCGACCGCGACATCGGCCTGACGCTGCGTCGCGCCTATCGTGCAGTGCCCTGGTGGCGCCGGATGGAGCTCGTAGGCGGTATTCTCGCCAGCGTCCTGTCCCGTGAAAAGATCGAAGAATCGGAGATCGAGAAGCTCAAGGAGGGCGATGTGCTCGAGTCGACCTTCAGTGAATTCGCCGAGCAGTCCGGTGAGCTCTACGGACCGGTGATCGACGAGCGAGACCGCTACATGGCAGCCCGCCTGCGCCTGCTGGCCGAGGATGGAAGCGCACGGCGGGTGCTCGCGGTGGTCGGTGCCGGCCACCTCAAGGGGATCGAGCATTACCTGTTCCAGTCCGAACAGCCCGCCGGAGAAACGCTGCGCGAACTCGAAGTCTCCCCGCCGAAGGCACGTTGGCCGAAGGTCCTGCCGTGGGTCATCGTGGCGGTGATCCTGACCGGTTTCGTCATCGGCTTCAGCCGCAACACCGAACTCGGCGTGCAGATGATCGCCGAATGGTTCCTGATCAACGGCGGACTGGCGGCCATCGGTGGCCTGATCGCGCTCGCACACCCCCTGACCGTCCTGACCGCCGCGCTGGCGGCGCCGCTCACCTCGCTGAACCCGACCATCGGCATCGGCTTCGTCGCCGCGGCGGTCGAACTCTACCTGCGCAAGCCTCGCGTCGCCGACTTTGCCCGCCTGCGTAGCGACGTCAGCGAGGTCAAGGGCTGGTGGCACAACCGCGTCTCGCGCGTTCTGCTGGTGTTCTTCCTGACGACGCTCGGTTCGGCCATGGGTACCTACATCGGCGGCGCACGCATTTTCGGGCACCTGCTCGGTTCGGGCGGTTGATCGGCCAGAGTTGCTTACAGATCCACGACCGTCAGCGTCACCAGCCGCATGCCGGCGCCGTCGCGCAGCACGACGCATTCCCACCGGCCGTCGATCGTTTCGCCCAGCGCATCCAGAACCGCCCCACCGAGTTCGACGCGGATCGTGTCGTCGGGCTGTCGCGTCACGCTCCATTCCTCGAGGGGTTCGAGCGCTGCGGAATCCGGATGGTCCAGTGTGTCCAGCAGTGCTTCACGGCAGGTTTCGCGGGCGATCCGGGTCCGTGCCTCGGTCTCGGTTTCCCCAGGTCGGGCCGCCGGTGCCGCATCGGCGATGTCGGATTGCGGGCCGCAGCCCGCGAGCAGGGCCGCGGTGAACCAGGGCAGGGCGATCGTCGTCAGGCGTGTGAGTATGCGGTTCGATTTCATTTCGGGGCAGACGGTTTCGACATCCGTTCCGGCAACGCGATGGCCGGAATGTTCCCTGGTGGGAACATGATGAATCAGTGATGGCGGTGGAGCTGCGGAGCGCGGACCGGTTTCAGGAGGAGTGGTAGCGCTCGTGGGCCGCCTTCGTGATCCGGTTGATGAAGGCGGTCTTCTCCCTTGCGTAGGCGATGCGGTCGTTCGGATAGTCCCGGGCGATCCGGTGCTTCAACTCCGCGTACTCGTGTGCGGTATCCGGATGTTCGCGCAGATAGTCCCGAAAGAGCAACCGTTCCCATTCATGCGAGTCCGCCTCCAGGAAATGCACGTGGTGCGTGCGCTCGCCCGCTTCGTTGCGCTTGATGAACCAGATATAGCTCGGTGTGTTCTCGTCGTACCAGGACGGTCGCCAGAAATAGTCGTAGCCCTGCGCCTCGAGGACCGGCACGATCCGGCGTGCGGCCTCGGTCAGCGACGTGACCTCGACCAGCATGTCGATGATCGGCTTGGCAGCCAGCCCCGGAACGGCGGTGCTGCCGAAATGCTCGATGCGCCCGATCAGTTCAGGCGGCAGGCAGTCGCGCAAGTGGTGTTTCTCGGACTCGAACCGCCGCGGCCAAGCGGGATCGTATGGCACGATCTCGATCTCGTCGCCCATTGCACGTCGAATCCGTTCTTCCGCTTCTTCCACCATCGGTCCGGTCCAAGCGCTGGTCTTGTCTGCCCGCCATGTCGGGAAGACAACTCTTTATGACCATTCTAGTTGGCCGGCGCGGAGCGGGGTAGCGCCGGGTGCCGGCGCATGGGTTTACCAGCCGAGATTCTCGATGACGTCGCGAACGATTCCGGTGCCGATCTCGATGAGCAGGATGTCGGAGTCGACACGTACGTAGCGGTGCCGCGGCGGAGGTGCGCCAAACCGTTCTACGAGACCCGGCGGGAGGTCATGGAAGATCACCCCGCGTGCAAGTGGGTGTCCCATCGACCATTTCTTTGCGATCCCCGGCGGCATGCAGCCGTTGCGTTTCTTTGCCAGCCCCGGCGGGCATCGGTTGTCCGAATAGTGCTGGCGGAAGTAATCGCGGCTGATCGTACGATGGATTTCGCCGAAGAAGAAACCCAAGGCGCCGGATTCGTGCCCTTTCCGA
>JBJHDM010000099.1:0-6144 GCA_050486545.1 Rhodocyclaceae bacterium
AGGGGAGCGGCGAAGGCAAAAAGTGCTGCCACCAAGACCATCCAAGGTGCTTTCATAAGTTTCATAGGTGCCCTCCTAACGGGGGTGTTGTACAGGGTTGACGATTGACGCGGATCATCGCCAAGTCAGCTTATGAAACGGTTGCTGTCACATGGATGACTCGTTCATTACATTGCGGTCATCGTCCTGAAATTTTTGAGTTGGCCCCTGAGCCCCAAGGTGGAATCGTTGGGGCGTTCGCTACGGATCAATCCCGACCGCTCGGTAGCCGGCTTTTGTCAGCGCGGCTTGCAATACCGCCTGTGGTTGCTCGGAAACAATGTCGACCCTCCGGTTGGCCGGATCGGCGTGAACCTGTGCGGCGGGATCGGCGGATTGGATGGCCCGTGTGACACCGCGAACGCAGCCACCGCAGGTCATGTTCTGGATATGGAACTTCTGCATGGGAGCCTCCTATCGGTCTGATGCCCGCCAAGCATGAACCTTCCCAACGTTGGAAGGTCAAGGGGTAATCGGCGTGTTGACCTTCCCAGCGTTGGAAGCCTCATGCTGTGCATCTAATGAATCGGCTCCAGAAAGGTGATGACCATGGATTCTCCTATGAGAGACCATCCCCAACGTGAGACTGTCCGGCTACCGATCGAGGGGATGAGCTGCGCTTCGTGCGTGGGCCGGGTTGAGAAAGCATTGAAAGCCGTGCCCGGCGTCCACGAGGCGAACGTCAATCTGGCGACCGAAAAGGCCGAAGTGCGGATCGCCGCGCCAGCCGATTACCGGGCGCTGGTCGGGGCCATCGAGCGGGCCGGCTATGCGGTTCCGGTCGTCAAAACCGAACTCGCCATTGAGGGCATGACCTGCGCGTCCTGCGTCGGGCGTGTGGAGCGTGCACTGCACACTGTCCCCGGCGTGATGGCGGCACGTGTCAACCTGGCAACCGAGCGCGCGATCGTGGAAGGCGGTGCTGATGCCAGGCTGCTGATTCGGGCCATTGGCGAGGCTGGATACACGGCACGGCCGATCGACCGGGCATTCGCGCGCGAGGTTGATGATGCGGCTCGCAAGGATGCCGAGCAGGCGGCGCTCAAACGTGCAGTGATCGTGTCCATGGCGCTGACCTTGCCGGTCTTCGCGCTGGAGATGGGCTCGCACCTCATTCCCGGCGTACATCACCTGATCATGCGTACTATCGGCATGCAGTGGAACTGGATCATCCAGTTCGCGCTGACGACGCTGGTGATCCTCGGGCCGGGCCGGCGCTTCTATCAGCATGGCTTTCCCGCGCTCTTGCGCTTGGCGCCGGATATGAACTCGCTGGTTGCGGTAGGTACCCTGGCGGCCTACGCCTACTCGTTGGTCGCGACCTTCATGCCCGCGCTGCTGCCCGCGGAAGCGGTCAACGTCTACTACGAGGCAGCAGCCGTCATCGTCACCCTGATTCTCATCGGCCGCTTTCTGGAAGCGCGGGCCAAGGGTCGCGCCTCCGAGGCGATCCAGAGACTGATCGGGTTGCAGGCCCGGACCGCGCGAGTGCGCCGTGATGAAGGTACGGCCGAGATCGCCCTCGGCGAGGTAGCGCCGGGGGATGTCGTCGAAGTGCGGCCGGGCGAACGTGTGCCGGTCGATGGCGAGGTGACCGAGGGCGACAGCTATGTGGATGAGTCCATGATCACCGGCGAGCCGGTGCCGGTGGTGAAGACCATCGGCAGCGCAGTGGTCGGCGGTACCGTCAACCAGAACGGCGCGCTGGCTTTCCGTGCGACCGCGGTGGGCGAATCCACCGTGCTCTCACAGATCATCCGTATGGTCGAGGAAGCGCAAGGCTCCAAGCTGCCGATCCAGGCGCTGGTCGACAAGGTGACGCTGTGGTTCGTCCCGGTCGTGATCGGCGTGGCGCTTCTGACCTTCCTCGTCTGGTTCGCCTTCGGCCCGGCGCCGGCGCTGACTTTCGCCCTGGTCAATGCGGTCGCCGTGTTGATCATCGCCTGCCCCTGCGCCATGGGGCTCGCCACGCCTACCTCGATCATGGTCGGTACCGGGCGCGGCGCGGAAATGGGCGTGTTGTTCCGCAAGGGCGAAGCCTTGCAGTTGCTCAAGGATGCGAAGGTCGTCGCGCTGGACAAGACCGGCACCCTGACCGAAGGCAGGCCCGTGCTGACCGACCTGGAAGTCGCCGAGGGTTTCGATCGTGCCCAGGTGCTGGCGCGGATTGCGGCGGTCGAGGCGAAGTCGGAACATCCCGTCGCCCGCGCCATCGTGGAGGCCGCCCAGGCTGAAGGCCTGGTTTTGCCGGCGGTCGCTGCCTTCGCATCCGAGACCGGCTTCGGGGTCAAGGCCGTGGTAGACGGTGTGGGCGTTGAGGTCGGCGCCGACCGCTACATGCACCGGCTGGGCCTCGATGTCGCCGTCTTCGCCGATAGCGCGGAGCGGCTGGGCGACGAGGGCAAATCGCCGCTCTACGCAGCGATCGGCGGAAAGCTCGTGGCTGTCATCGCCGTCGCCGACCCGATCAAGGACACCACGCCCGAGGCCATCGCCGCGCTGCACGCGCTGGGCCTCAAGGTTGCGATGATCACCGGCGACAACCGGCGCACGGCTGACGCCATCGCCCGCCGCCTCGGCATCGACGAGGTGGTCGCCGAGGTACTGCCGGAAGGCAAGGTCGAGGCGGTGCGCCGGCTCAGGGCCGTCCACGGCCATCTGGTGTTCGTGGGCGACGGCATCAATGACGCGCCGGCCCTGGCCGAGGCCGAGGTTGGCCTGGCCATCGGCACGGGCACCGATATTGCGATCGAGGCGGCTGATGTGGTGCTGATGTCGGGCAGCCTCAAAGGCGTGCCCAACGCCATCGCGCTGTCGAAGGGGACGATCCGCAACATCCGGCAGAATCTGTTCTGGGCGTTTGCCTACAACACGGCGCTGATTCCGGTCGCTGCCGGTGTGCTCTATCCCGCCTATGGCATTCTGCTCTCGCCGATTTTCGCAGCGGGCGCCATGGCGCTGTCGAGTGTCTTTGTCCTCGGCAACGCGCTCCGGCTGCGGCGGTTTCGTGTGCCCATGGCAACAGCGGTGACCGGCCCGCCTGCTTCCCAGAGAGGCGCTGTCGTGTCGGCGAGCCTCGGGGCGAAAGGTGCGGAGGCCGAAAGGAGGATGACATGAACATCGGTGAAGCGGCGAAGGCCTCGGGCGTGTCGGCCAAGATGATTCGCTACTACGAGCAGACCGGGTTGATTCCGCCGGCCGGGCGCACGGCTGCAGGCTATCGGGACTACACCACGAAGGACGTGCACGTGCTTCGTTTCGTCCGGCGGGCACGGGATCTGGGATTTTCCGTCGCCGAGATCGATGACCTGCTGCAGCTCTGGCGGAACCGCCGCCGGCAGAGTGCTGACGTGAAGCGCATCGCGCTCGACCATATCGCTGATCTGCACCGGCGGATCGAAGAAATGCAGCAGATGGCTGCGACGCTTGAACAACTGGCGGCGTGCTGTTCGGGGGATGATCGGCCCGATTGTCCCATCCTGGCCGATCTCGAACAGCCGTCTGAGCCGGCAAGTGGCGAACCGAAACGCTTGCGCGGCGCGGTTGATGGCCGTTCGCCACGTGGGCGCACACCGCCGAAAAAAGCATCGCGGAAAGCCTCCCGAAAGTAATCGAAAACCTGTGGCCTCAAGGTTAATCGAAAATGACGGCGGAATGACGGGAATGTAATGGACGAGTCATCCCGATGACAGTGACGGTCGCCTATGTTGGATGCCGTATGCCGTGAGTTCCACAGCCTTGGGTTCTATGGCGATGCGTTGTGTGATTTGTGTTCCAGAAAAGCCCGGATAACCGCAGCCGCTGAGGTTTGCAGCATCCGCCGCACTCTGAATCGAATCCTCCCGCCATAGTGACCTCGGGTGCAGCAGATACCCGGTGGCATGTGCCGCAGCGATGCGTGTGCTCTGCCACCGAAGTCAATCCATATCGATCACTGGAGATCATTCATGTCGTCCAGACCTTTCGGCTCAGACGCCGAGGAAAAATTCGCACTATCAAGGCGGCAGTTTGTCCACGGGCTGGCCGCTGGTGGCGCAATGCTTGGCTTGGGGTTATGGCCCAAACAGAGCTGGGCGCTGCGCTCGCCGGGGCAAATCGAGGTACTGGCTGGCACGCAGTTCGACCTGAGCATCGGCGAAACCCTGGTCAACTACACAGGCAAGGTGCGCCCGGCCATCACCATCAACGGCTCCGTGCCCGGACCGATCCTGCGCTGGAAGGAAGGTACACGTGTACAGCTTCGAGTCCGCAACGACCTGCCGCGTGGATCGATCCACGGCGACTCCACGTCGATCCATTGGCACGGCATCCTGCTGCCGGCCAACATGGACGGCGTGCCTGGCTTGAGCTTCGACGGTATCGATCGCGGAGAAAGCTACCTGTACGAATTCGACGTCCGTCAAGGCGGCACTTACTGGTATCACAGCCATTCCGGCTTCCAGGAACAGGGCGGCATGTACGGGCCGCTGATCATTGATCCGATCGAACCCGAACCTTTCTCCTACGATCGCGACTATGTGGTGTTTCTGTCCGACTGGACCGATATGAACCCGGCGAGGCTGTTCGACCGCCTGAAGAAATATTCCGAGTACGACAACTACTACAAGCGCACCGTGGCGGACTTCTTTCGAGACACACGCAGTGATGGGCTACGCGAAGCCCTGCGCGACCGCGGGGAGTGGGGCCGCATGCGGATGACCCCGACCGACCTGTCCGACGTCAATGCCCATACCTACACCTATCTGATGAACGGTACCACCTCGCTGGGCAACTGGACTGGCCTCTTTCGTCCCGGCGAGAAGATTCGGCTGCGTTTCATCAACGGCTCGGCCATGACCTATTTCGACGTGCGCATCCCGGGTCTGAAAATGACGGTTGTCGAAGTCGACGGTCAGTATGTGCACCCACTGACGGTGGACGAGTTGCGGATCGCGACCGCCGAAACATTCGACGTGATCGTCGAGCCTTCTGGTCAGGATGCTTTCACGATCTTTGCCCAGGACAACGCCCGCACCGGCTACGTCAGCGGCACCCTGGCGGTGCGCGATGGACTGCGCGCGTCGGTGCCTGCGGTGGACCCAAGGCCGCTTTTGACCATGGCCGATATGGGTCACGGCGATCACAGCGCCCATTCCGGACACGGCGCCGCACCGGCCGCCGATCCGCATGCGGGACATGGGGCGCATGCCGCCCAGGACGCGCACGCGGACCACGGCGGCAATGGTATGCAGATGCAGGCGCACCCGGCCAGCGAAACCCGCAATCCGCTGGTCGACATGCAGACCATGACGCCCGAGCCCAGATTGGCCGATCCAGGAATCGGCCTGCGCAACAACGGCCGCAAGGTAGCCACCTACGCCGACTTGAAAAGCCTGTTCCCCGACCCGGATGGTCGCGAGCCCGGAAGGACCGTGGAATTGCACCTGACCGGACACATGGAGCGGTTCTCGTGGTCTTTCGACGGGATCAGGTTCAACGATGCCGAGCCGCTGCGCCTCAATTACGGCGAGCGCATGCGCATCGTGCTGGTGAACGACACCATGATGACGCATCCGATTCACCTGCATGGAATGTGGAGCGATCTGGAGGATGAGCAGGGCAACTTCCACCTGCGTAAGCACACCATAGACATGCCGCCCGGAACCAAGCGTAGCTACCGCGTGAGGGCCGATGCGCTCGGACGTTGGGCGTATCACTGCCATCTCTTTTTTCATATGGAAGCCGGCATGTTCCGCGAAGTGAGGGTGGAAGAATGAGCACGATCAAATCCGCCTTGTGGGTAGCGATCGTCGCGGTATTGTCGATGCCCGTCGCGGTCCAGGCGCAGCACGCCGGACATGAAGCGCAAGAGGCCACGCCGCGTTCGGCTGAGTCGCCGAGTAATGCCCAGCATCAGGAGCATGGGCAGCATGACGGCCACTCCGAGGACGACGACGCGCAGCACGGTGACCACTCGGCGATGGATCATGCGGACCATTCGCAGATGGATCACTCACAGCATGGTGCCGGTGGCCAGGTGGACCACTCCCAACACGGTGCCAGTGGTCAAATGGATCACTCACAGCATGGCACGAGTAATCAGGTGGATCACTCACAGATGGATCA
>JBJHDM010000100.1:0-5867 GCA_050486545.1 Rhodocyclaceae bacterium
CGAAGCGGAGCTGCGGCTGAACCGGAGAACGGCCGGCGAGTTGTACCTGGACGTCGTCGAGATCCGCGGCACAGAAGTGCGTCCCCATGTCGGTGGGGACGGTCCGGTGCTGGACTATGCCGTGCACATGCGCCGTTTCGATCAGGACGAACTGCTGGCCGAGCGGCTGGACAAGGGGGGGCTCGGTGCCGGCGACATCGATCGCGTGGCCGCTCACGTCGCGGTCTTTCATGCGGAAGCGGCGATTGCCGATGCGGCGAGCGGCTTCGGGTCGGTCGCGGCCGTTCGCGACCCGGTCGTGCAGAACTTCGCACAGATCCGCGAGCGGATCGATTCGCCGGAGGCGCTTGCGATCCTGAAGGAGGTCGAGGCATGGAGCGACGCGCAGGGTACGGCGCTGGCCCCGGTGTTTGCCCGGCGACTGGCCGGGGGGCGAGTGCGCGAGTGCCACGGCGACCTGCACCTGGGCAATCTGGTCCTGCACAGGGGTGAGCCGCGGCTCTTCGATGCGATCGAGTTCAACGCCGCCTTGCGCTGGACCGATGTCATGGCCGACGCCGCCTTCCTGTTCATGGATCTCGCTGCACGTGAGCGCCCCGACCTCGCCTACCGTTTCTTGAATGGCTACCTGGAGCGCAGCGGTGACTACGAGGGCCTCGCAGTACTGCGCTATTACGTCGTCTATCGTGCGATGGTCCGTGCCAAGATCGCTGCGATCCGGCTCGGGCAGGTCGATGCCGCGAAGCGCGAAGCCGAGCGGGCGGCGTTCGATCGCTATCTGGCGCTGGCGCGGGCGACGACGCGGCCCCGACGCAGTGCGCTGTTGATCACCTGCGGGCTGTCCGGTTCGGGCAAGACCACGGCGACCGAGGGCTTGATCGAGGCCCGGGGCGTGATCCGGGTGCGCTCGGATGTGGAGCGCAAGCGTTTGTTCGGGCTGCCCCCCGAGGCCCGGACCGGGGCAAGCGCGGATGGCGGAATCTACAGTGAGGCCGCCGGCGACCGAACCTACTCGCGGTTGGCGGAGCACGCACGTGAGATCGTGACGGCCGGCTGGCCCGTCCTGATCGACGCGACCTTTCTGGGGTATGTCCGGCGCGAACGCTTTCGTGCGCTCGCGAGCGAGCTGGGTGCCGGTTTCGCGATCCTGCACTGCGATGCGCCTCCCGAGGTGCTGCGCGATCGCGTGAGCCGCCGTGCAGCCGCCGGCTCCGATGCGTCGGAGGCCGATCTGGCGGTGCTCGCGTCGCAGCACGAGCGATTCGAGCCGCCCGATGGTGACGAATCTGCCCGCACGCTGCGGATCCGGACGGACCGGCCGGTGGACTGGACTCGGCTGCTTTCGTCGCTGGACGGGCTGACCGGCGGTTTCGGCGCAGCCGGCTCGGAAGGTTGAAGCCCCATGGCGCCGGGCGGCTCATGGTAAACTGATCCGGTCGGCATGAAGGGCTGTGGACAGGGCGCGCAGGCGCTGTGCTCCGGAAGGACGAGGGGTCCTGTTCTTCGTGCCGGATCGGCAGGATCCGGAACCGGTCCGTATCGTGCCGCCTACGGAGTTCCGGGATGAATCCATCCACCTTGATCGGCATGGTGGCGGGCCTGCTGATGCTGGCCGTCGTGCTGGTGTTCGCGGTCGAAGAGGCCGTCGTCTTCGTCAACCTTCCCGGCCTGGCCATCGTGCTCGGCGGCACGCTCGCGGCGACCTTCATCAGTTACCCCTTGCGCGAGGTCGTGCGCATTTTCGGCCTGTTCCGCATCGTTTTGCGCAACGAACGCCTCTATACGCAGCGCGACATCGAAGAGCTGATCCAGATCTCGCGGCTGTGGATGCAGGGCGACGTGCAGGCGGTCGAAAAGGCCTTGAAGCGGGTGACCAATCCGTTCCTGCGCACCGGCGTGCAACTGGTCATCGATCTGACGCCCGAGGAGGACATCCTCGACCTGCTGCAATGGCGGATCTCGCGGCTCCGGGCGCGTGAGCACGCCGAGGCGCAGCTTTTCCGGGTCATGGCCAGCTTTGCGCCGGCCTTCGGCATGATCGGGACGCTGGTCGGCCTGATCAACCTGATGTTCATCATCGACGTCGGCGACATGGCGGTGATCGGCCGCCACATGGCGGTGGCGCTGATGACGACCTTCTACGGCATCCTGCTCGCCAACCTCGTGTTCAAGCCGGTTGCGGTCAAGCTCGAACGGCGCACCGAACAGCGCGTGGTGCTGATGAACATGATCCTGCAGGGCATCTCGATGATGTGCGAAAAGCGCAGTCCCGCACTGATGCGCGAGACGCTCAAGTCGTTCATGGCGCACTACGAAGACGAGATCGACGACGCCGGCGTCAAGCCGGCCGCTCGCGGGCGTGGTGCCGCGGCCGGTCCCGCGGGGCGTCGTGGCTGACCAGTCCATTGCCGCCGATCCGGCGACCGTCGATACGAGGATCCGGGGGGGACGCTACGCGCACTGGCACGTGGAACCGCCCGCGGACCGCGAGGAGGAAGGCTGGCTCATCGCCTACCTGGACATGATGACGCTGCTGCTCGTCATGCTCGTCATCCTGCTGGCGTTTTCCGATCGCGATATCGGCGTGTGGTTGCCCGATCCCTATCCGGCCGAACACCCTGCGCAGCACAGTGTGCTGGAGGGGTTGCCCGGCATCTTCGAGGGACTGCCCGCGCCCGAGCCGACACCGGAAGTGCCTGCACGCGAGCGGGTTCCCGACGAGGCGCCGACCGGCCTGCCGGTCGAATCGCCCGATCCGCTGGCCGGACTGCCGCTCGACCGTCTCGGTGACGACGTCGAGATCCTCGTCGAGGACGGCACGATCAGCTTCCGCATCAGCAACGAGATCCTGTTCCCGTCCGGCCAGGCGGCCCTGACGGCCCCCGGGCTCGCGCTGCTCGACCGCCTGGTCGAAGTGCTCAACGCAACCGAGCTCCGGATCGCCGTCGAGGGCCATACCGACGATGTCCCGATCCAGACCGAACGCTTTCCGTCGAACTGGGAGCTTTCGACCGGTCGGGCCACCAGCGTGGTCCGCCACCTCGCGGCGCAGGGCGTTGCGGCTGGCCGCCTGCGTGCGACCGGCTATGCCGACACGCGCCCGATCGCCTCCAACGATACACCCGAGGGTCGGGCGATCAACCGCCGGGTCGAACTGATCATGGAGACCGCTCCGCTTCGCTGACCGGTCCGGGCCATGCGGTCGGCGCGTCGGCACCGTTCCGGGACGAATGTCACACTGACGGACGTACTGCGGTTGCAGCCATCGGCGGGTCGACGCACAATCGGGCTTGCTCCATGTTCATGCACTTGCCATGGATGCTGCGGAATCGCCGCTATGCGTTCTGCAGTTGCCGGTCATGCGAAAGGAGATTCCATGCGCGGGATGTCCCGCCTGCTTTGCCTGGTCCTCGCAGCCGTCCTGCTGACGCTGGCCGCCGCTTGTGCCGACTCTTCGCACAGGTCTCCGCTGCGGGTCGGGGTGAGTCCCTGGGTCGGATTCGACCCGCTGGTGCTGGCCCAGGACCGTCGGATGGTGGATCCGGCGCGCGTGCGCATCGTCGAGATGGGATCGAGCGTCGAGGTGGTGCGCCACCTGCGCAACGGCCTGCTCGAGGGGGCCGCGCTGACGCTGGGAGAAACCCTGCGGCTGGCCGACGAGGGCGTCGCGCTGCGGATCGTGGCGGTGCTCGACGTGTCCGATGGTGCGGACGCGGTCCTGGCCGATCCGTCCATCCATGATCCCGCCGCGCTGCGTGGCAAGCGCATCGCGATGGAGGACAGCGCGCTCGCAGCGATGATCCTCGAGCGTCTGCTCGAGGCCGGGGGGCTCGGCGCCGATGCGGTGCGGGTCCTGCACACCGAGGCCTCGTACCACGAAAGCGCGCTGCGCTCCGGGCGTGTCAACGCCGTGATCACCTACGAACCGATGAAGAGCCGGCTGGCCGCCAGCGGCTACGGGGTCGTGTTCGACTCGCGCAGCATGCCCGACGAGATCGTCGATGTCCTCGTCCTGCGCACCGAGGTGCTCGAACGGCGGCCGGACGCGGTCGATGCGCTCCTGCTGGCCTGGCATGGCGGGCTGAAGGCGTTGCAGGCAAAGCCGAGCGAGGCGGCCTTGCTGTTGTCCAATGGCATGGATCTGACGCCCGAGGAGTATCTGGCCACGCTCGGCGGGCTGCGGTTCGTCGAACTGGCGGACAGCGTGGAGATGCTGTCCGGCAACCCCGCGCCGGTGACCCGTGGCGGCGAAGAGCTCGCCCGGACGCTTCGGCGCCTCGGTCTCATCGAGGGTTCGCCCGAATGGGAGACGCTGCTTGCGCCCCAGGCCGTGCGACGGGTAGCGGAGCACACCGGGAGCGGTGGATGACGTGGCAGAACGTTCTCGTCCTGCCGGCCCGGGTGGCGGTGCCGGCCGTACTGCTGGTCCTGACCCTGGCGGCGGCCGGAGTGAACTACGCCTACCACGTCCGGGACTATGCCCGGGCGGTCGAGGCGTCCGAGCGGGAGCGCCTGCTGGAGCGTTTGAGCGTCGAGCAGGAACGGCTCGAGATCGAGGTCGGTTTCGGAAACCGGCAGCAGATGCGTCGACAGGTTGCTGCACTCGGCATGCGTCCGGGCCTCACCCATGCCTACCTCGTCGATGCGAACGGTGTCGTGGTCGCCGCACTCTCGAGAACGGACATCGGCCGGACACTGGAAGAAGCGCTGAGCGAAGAGGCCACGGGTTTGCGTGAAGGACTGATGCATGCGATCCGTGGCGATGCGGGCAGGATCTCGGTCGATCGTCCTCTCGAAGATCGGGCACTGGTCGGATATGCGCCGCTGCAATCCGGTCAGTCCTTTGTCGTGCGCCTCGATCTGGAGCGCCCGCTTGCGGCGCGAATCGCCGACAGCCGCGCCGTACTGCGCAACCAGTCCGCGACCATGCTGGCGCTGGCGGTATTGCTGTGGGGCGTGCTGCACGTGGTGTGGTTCCGCCGTGCCCGGCACCTGAAGGCGACGGTCGATGCGATCGGGGGCGGCCGGCTCGACGCGCGTGCTCGATTGGCCGGTCGCGACGAGATCGCGTTCATCGGTGCTGCCGTCGACCGCATGGCGGCCGAGCTGGAGGCGCGCCGCGCCGACGAACTGCGCCTGTCTACACTGATCAACCGCTCGCCCGTGGTGGCGATCGAATGGGCCAACCAGCCGGGGTGGCCGGTCGTGTTCGTCAGCGACGGCGTCGCCCGCTGGGGGTATGCACGCGAACAGTTCCTCGGAAGTGAACTCGTGTATTCCGACCTCATTCACCCCGAGGACCGCGACCGAATCGAGGCCGAGGTGGCCATCCACCTTCGCGACGGACCGGATGACTACCGGCAGGAGTACCGGTTGCTCACCGCCGACGGGGACTGGATCTGGGTCGACGACCGCACCTGGCTCAGTCGTGACGAGGCCGGGAAGGTGATGCTGATCCACGGTGTCCTGCTCGACATCACCCGACAGAAGCGCGCCGAGGAGGCGCTGCGCACCCTCAACCGCGAACTCGAACAACGGGTCGGCGAGCGAACGGCCGAACTGGAAGCGGCGGTGCGCGAACTGGAGTCCTTCTCCTACTCCGTTTCGCACGACCTCAAGGCGCCGCTGCGCGGAATCGACGGCTACAGCCAGTTGCTGCGCACCGAGTACGGAGACGCGCTCGACGCGGAAGCGCAGCAGTTCATCGCCAATATCCGTAGCGGCGTGACCCAGATGCATCAGCTCATCGAGGACATGCTGGCGTATTCGCGCATGGAGCGCCGTGCGCTGGAACCGCAACTCGTCGATCTTGCCGAACTCGTGGGCGCCGTAGTGCAGGCAGGGCTGGCCGAGGGGGAAGGACGCAG
>JBJHDM010000101.1:0-5734 GCA_050486545.1 Rhodocyclaceae bacterium
GGCAAGGGGACGCAGACGACCGAACCGGCCGGGAATGAAAGCGACGCGACGAGGGGCTGACCATGAGTGCCCGGCGCGAGTTCTTCAAAAAGACGTTTGCAGGAACGGCGACGCTGGCCGGCGTGGCCGCCACGAGCACCGCTTCGGCCCAGGCGACCGAGACCGGCCGGGGACAACCCGGCGCGCGTGACGAGTCGCTCGGCCTGCTCTTCGATGCGACATTGTGCGTGGGCTGCAAGGCCTGTGTCGCGGCCTGCAAGGAAGCCAACGACCTGCCGCCCGACTACAACACCCCGATGCACGGGCTATGGGACATGCCGCTCGATACGACGGCACGCACCTTCAACGTCATCAAGGTGTTCCAGAACGGCGAAGCGGTGAACAAGGACCAGGTCGAGGACGGCTACGCCTTCACCAAGAAGTCCTGTCTGCACTGCGTCGAACCGTCCTGCGTGTCGGCCTGCCCAGTGTCGGCGATGCGCAAGGACCCGGTGACCGGCATCGTTTCGTACGATCCGGACGCCTGCATCGGCTGCCGCTACTGCGTTGCGGCCTGTCCGTTCGAAGTGCCGAAATACGACTACGATTCGCCGACCGGCGCGATCGGCAAGTGCGAGCTGTGCCGGCACCGCATCCCCGAAGGCGGCTATGCCGCCTGTGCCGAAGTGTGCCCGACCGGTGCGACGCTGTACGGGAGGTTCGGCGACCTGCATGCCGAGGCACGCCGCCGTCTGAAACTGGAGCCCGGCGAGTGGACGCGCTTCCCGCGCGGCGATCTCAGCGATGGGCCCGACCACAGTTGGGAGGGGCCGGCCGCGAAATACCTCCAGCACATCTACGGCGAGACGGAAGGCGGTGGTACGCAGATGCTGTACCTGTCCGCTGTGCCGTTCGAGCATCTGGGCCTGCCGAGTCTGCCCGAGCGCTCCTATGCCTCGCGTTCCGAAGCCCTGCAGCACGGCCTCTACCAGGGACTCGTGCTGCCGATCGCGCTGTTCGGCGCAATGACCTGGGCGGCGCGGCGCAACAGCAAGCACGATGACGACACCACCGAGGGGGGCGAGCGATGAGTTCTCACAGTCCTGGGGCGCACGCACCGGTCGGCGGACGGTTGTTTACGCCCGTCACCTTTTTCCTCGCGGCGCTCGTCGTCCTCGCGCTGGCGGTGCTCGCCGTGCGCTTCGTCCATGGCCTGGGGGCCGTCACCAACCTGAACGACGGCTACCCGTGGGGGATCTGGGTCGTCGGCGACGTCGTGATCGGCTCGGCCTTCGCCTGCGGCGGCTTCGCGGTCGCCGCGCTGGTCTACGTCTTCAATCGCGGGCAATACCATCCGCTGATCCGTCCGGCGCTGCTGGCGAGCCTGCTCGGCTACACCCTGGCCGGGGTCGGCGTGATGTTCGATCTAGGCCGCTACTGGAACTTCTACCACATCTTCCTTCCCGGTTACGCCTCGCCCAATTCGGTGATGTTCGAGGTCGCGCTGTGCGTCGCGCTCTACATCCTCGTGCTGTGGATCGAATTCTTCCCGGCCGTGCTGGAGAAGTTCGGGCTCGCCAACGCGCGCAGGAAGCTCGTCGGTACGATGTACGTGTTCATCGGCCTGGGCATGGTGTTGCCGATGATGCACCAGTCCTCGCTCGGGTCGCTGCTCATCGTCTTCGGCCACCAGATCCATCCGCTGTGGCAGACCCTGTGGTTGCCGATGATCTTCCTGCTCACCGCCGTCCTGATGGGCTACGCGATCATCCTGTTCGAAAGCTGCGTGGCGGCGGCCGGGTACCGGCGTTCGATCGAGGTACACCTCCTCGATCCGCTCGCGAAGGTGATGCTATGGGTGTTGGGCGCCTATCTCGCCCTGCGGCTGGCGGACCTGCTGGCGCGCGGAGCGCTGGGTTTCGCCTTCGATGGTTCGCTGCAGGCGGCGTTCTTCTGGCTGGAGATGGCGGGCTTCGCGCTCCCGTTCTACCTGCTGCGCAACGAAGCGGCGCGGCGCAATCCCGCCAACCTGTTCCTGGGCGGGGTCGCGCTGCTGCTCGGCGGCATCCTGCTGCGCATCAACGCCTACCTGATCGGCTACATGCCGAGCGGCAACTGGACCTATTTCCCGTCGGTCGGCGAACTGGTCGTCACCATCGGGATCTTCGCGCTGAAGATCCTCGCCTACATCGTCATCACCCGCCGTTTCCCGGTGCTCCCGCGCGAAGAGCGCGTGGCCGCCCATTGAGGAGAACCGTTCATGACCCAACGCATCACCATCGATCCCGTCACCCGCATCGAAGGCCACCTCCGGGTGGACGTCGAAGTCGAAGAAGGGCGCATCGTCAAGGCCTGGTCCTCCGGCCAGATGTGGCGCGGCGTCGAGAACATCCTCGTCGGCCGCGACCCGCGCGACGCCTGGGCGATCACGCAGCGCATCTGCGGCGTATGTACCACGGTGCATGCGATCTGCTCGGTGCGTGCGGTCGAGAACGCGCTCGACCTCGAGATCCCGGTCAACGCCCAGTACATCCGCAACCTGATCATCCTCGCCCATGCGGTGCATGACCATATTGTGCACTTCTACCACCTGTCGGCGCTCGACTGGGTCGATGTCGTCTCGGCACTCAAGGCCGACCCGGACAAGGCTTCGGCACTGGCCGAGAGCCTGTCGAACTGGTCGGGCAACTCGAAGCACGAGTTCCGCAAGGTCAAGGAACGGCTGGCCGGCTTCGTCTCTACCGGCCAATTGGGCATCTTCACCAATGGCTATTGGGGTCACCCGGCGATGAAGCTGCCGCCCGAGGTGAACCTCATCGCGGTCTCGCACTATCTGCAGGCGCTCGAAGTGCAGCGCCATGCGAACAAGATCGTCTCGATCCTCGGCTCCAAGACGCCGCACATCCAGAACGTGGCCGTCGGCGGCGTTTCCAACCCGCTCGCCGTCGACTCGCAGGCGGTGCTGACGGTCGAGCGCCTGATGGCGGTCAAGGAGTGGATCGGCAAGCTCGAAGACTTCGTCAAGAACGTCTATCTCGTCGATGTCGCCGCGATCGGCGCCTTCTACGCCGACTGGACCACCCATGGGCGCGGCATCGTCGACTACCTGTCGGTGCCCGACATCCCGCTCGACGGCAAGGGCACGAAGTTCGCGCTGCCGGGCGGCTACGTTGCCGACGGTAGCCTCGATCGCTACACCGGCATCGAGACCTTCTCCGACGCATTTTTCCGCGACGGGGTCAGCGAAGCGATCAAGCACTCCTGGTACGAGTACAAGGGCGGCGACAACGTGTCGCTGCATCCGTACGAGGGCGAGACGACGCCGAAGTACACCGACTTCCAGGACGACGGCAAATACTCCTGGCTCAAGTCCCCGACCTTCTACGGCAAGCCGATGCAAGTCGGACCGTTGTCGCGCGTGCTGGCGATGTTCGCGGCCGGTCACGAGCCGACGCAGCGCTACGCCGTCGAGACCCTCGAACGCGTCTCGTCGATCGCCGGCGCGCCGGTCGGCATCGAGGCGATGCACTCGACAATCGGCCGGCATGCGGCACGCGCGATCTCCTGCGCGGTGCAGGTCGACGAACTGGCCAACCAGTGGGATCTGCTGCTCGCGAACATGGCCACCGGAGACCTTTCCACCTTCAACCGTCCGACCTTCCCCAAGGGCGAGCAGCGCGGCTTCGGCTTCCACGAAGCGCCGCGCGGGATGCTGTCGCACTGGGTCGTCATCGAGGACGGCAAGATCCGCAACTACCAGTGCGTCGTGCCCACGACCTGGAACGCCGCGCCGCGCAACGAGAAGGACCAGCCCGGCGCCTACGAGGCCTGCCTCATCGACAACCCGGTGGCCGATCCCGAGCAGCCGCTCGAGGTGCTGCGAACGGTGCACTCCTTCGATCCCTGCCTGGCCTGCGCCGTGCATGTGCTCGACAAGGAGAACCGTACGCAAGTGCAGGTGAAGGCGGCATGAGCATCGGTGCGGACCCCCAGGCTCGCCGGGCGGTCCTGCTCGGCGTCGGCAACCTCCTGCTCGACGACGAGGGAGTCGGCGTGCGCGCAATCGAGCGCTTCGAGACGGCGTTCGCATTGCCCGAGGGGGTCGCGGTACTCGATGGCGGCACCAGCGCCATGGAGATGCTCGAAGACCTGGAGAACCTCGACCTGCTCGTGGTCGTCGACTGCGTGCGCGTCGGCCAGCCTCCGGCCACCGTCGTCGTGCTCACCGGCGACGAGGTCCCGGTGTTCTTCCGTCAGCGCCTGTCGCCGCATCAGGTGGGGCTGTCGGACGTGTTCGCGACGCTGCAGCTCACCGGCCGCGCCCCGCGCGAGATCGTCATCATCGGCGTGCAACCGGTCTCGGTCGAGCTGCACATGCAGCTCACGCCGCAGGTCGAAGCGTGCATGCCGCAGGTGCTCGACGAAATCCGCGCGGTCTTCGAGGGTGCGGGCTATCCGGTGCATGCGCGAACGATCGAGGCGGCTGCCTGATGTGCCTGTCGATTCCGATGCGGGTCGTGGCCCTGGAAGCCGATGGGGATATCGCGGTGGTCGAGCGCCACGGCCGCAGCGAACGCGTCAACATGCTGCTCATCGGTCGCCAGCCGATCGGAACCTGGGTGCTCGCGTCGCTGGGCTTTGCGAAGGAAGTCGTCGAGCCCGACATGCTGCCGCTCATCGAGGATGCGCTGGCGGCGCTGGCTTCCGCACTGGACGGCGGCGACGCAGGCCACGTGCCGCTGCATGACCTGCCCTCCAGCCGGGAGCCGACATGAACGCGATCCTGCCGGTCGTCCGCATCCCTGTGATCCGGCCGCCGACGCCCCGGCCGGCCGTGCCCTGGGAGGAGAGCCCGGCCCAGCGCCTGCAGCGCCATTTCGAATGCCTGCATCGCGACCGCATGTCCGATCTGCCGTTTCTCAATGCACGGATCGGTGTCGAGGTCGTCGGCTGCCTGCGGTCGCGCGGCGACTGGCTCGCCGCCTTGGTCACCCCGTGGTCGATCCAGCTCGTGCTGCTGCCGGGTGGGGGCGAACTCTGGGACGATCTCGCCCTCGGCATGCGTCGGACCGTTCCCCTTCCGGCCGGTGATGTGGTCTTCATCGGGGACGAGGACGAAGGCGGTCTGGGTGCTTTCCAGTACTGCCCACTGATCGCACCGGTGACCCGCATCGACGATCACGCAACTGCCTGCCGGGTAGCGCACGATGCGCTCTCAACGGCAATCGTCATGCCTCCGGCCACCGCCGGCGCGCTTCCGGTGGCAACGGACGATCCGCCGTCCCGATCCCGCCGGGCCTTCCTGTTCGCCCGTCGCAACTGAGCCTCGGGGGCGGACCTGCATGCCCGCATTGCGGGCATTCACCGCCCGCCTTGCGTCTCCGGGGAATCACGCGCTCGTCAGCGACCTTTGCCGGACGGTGCGCTAACCCCAACGGGTGGGCCACGCCTTGCCCGATTTGGGTTAGTCTTCATTTTCGATCGGCATGGTTCCGGTCAGAATGCATGGATTCTTGCCGAATGCGACCGACCCGGCGTGGCGTTCGGCTGCCACACTGCAGATTCGGGGAGAAGGCCTCCAGCCTTCCGGATCGGATATTGGGAGGAAGCCAATGCTGCGCAGCGTATCGAGTGCCATCGTCATCGTCATGCTCGCCGCGGGGGTGGCCCGGGCGAGCGACCGCGAGGACTTCCAGGCCGTCGTCTGGGCAAGCGCCTGTTTCTCGTGCCACGGGCCGGAAGGGCGCTCCGAGGG
>JBJHDM010000102.1:0-5480 GCA_050486545.1 Rhodocyclaceae bacterium
TGTCGGTGCGCCTGCCGATCATCTTCCTCACCGCGCGCGACAGCGATTTCGACATCGTGTCGGGCCTCCGGCTCGGGGCGGACGACTACCTGACCAAGGATGTCAGCCTGCAGCACCTGCTTGCCCGGGTCGCGGCCCTGTTCCGGCGGGTCGAGGCGCTGGCCGAGGCCCAGCCCCGGGAGGACACGGTCGAACGCGGCGCGTTGCGCCTGGACGTCATGCGCCTGGCTGCGGAATGGCAGGGGCAGGCGGTGCCGCTGACGCTCACCGAATTCTGGATGGTGCATACCTTGGTGCGCAATCCGGGACACGTGAAGAGCCGCGACCAGCTCATGCACGATGCGCGCCTCGTCGACGACGGCACGATCACGTCCCACGTCAAGCGCATCCGGCGCAAGTTCGCGGCCGTCGATCCCGATTTCGATGCGATCGAGAGTGTCTATGGCATGGGTTATCGCTGGAAGTCCTGAACGGGGAGTCCTGCGCGGCGCAGGCAGTGCACGCACATGAGGACGCCCGGTCCCGGCCTGCGTTTCAGCCTGCGACTCAAGCTTGCGGCATTGTCCCTGTTGCTGTTGCCCCTTCCCTGGGTCGGCTACCGCTACATTCAGGAGATGGAGGCCTTCCTGCTCGAAGGGCAGCGACAGGCGCTGGTGGGGACCGCACGCGCGGTGGCTACGGCGCTGCACGACCGGCCCGAACTGATGCGCGTGCGCCCGCGCACCGGTTCGTCGGCCCTGCGTCCCGACGTGGCCCTGCTGCCTGGCGAGGAGTTGCTCGAAAGCGCCGAGCCGCGACCACTCGCGCGCGAATCCGAACCGGAACCGGGAGCGGTGCGCGAGGTCGAGGCGATCCTCCGGGGGTTGGAGCGCACGACCGCAAGGATCTGGGTCGTGAATCGGGATCTGCGTGTCCTGGCGCTGGCGGGCAGTCTTGCCGGAGGGCCCGCCGAGGCCGAGGACCCCTCTTCGGAGCCCGAGTGGCGCCGGTACTGGCGCGACCTCCTCGCCCGCGTCGTCTCGTCCCCGGCCGGAATCGTCGACGATGCGCTCGACCCGGACACGATCGCCAGCGGCCGCGAGGTGTATGAAGCGTTGTTGCTGGGGGCAGCCGGATCGCGTGTGCGCCGGTCCGGCGAGGGTGGAGTGGTGGTCGTGTCGGCGGCCCATCCGATCTGGAGTGCCGACCAGGTTCTCGGCGCGGTGGTCGTGGAAGAGAGCACGCACGAGATCCTGCTGTTGCGCAATCGGGCGCTCGAGCGCCTGTTGCTGTTGACCCTGGCCGGGGTGGTCGTCGTTGCGGTACTGGTCTTCGGGTTCGCCACGCGCTTGTCCTCGCGCATCCGCCGCCTGCGCGACGAGGCCGAGAACGCGATCGATGCGAGCGGCCGGATCACCGGACTGGCGACCGGTTCGGGTGCAGGCGACGAGGTCGGCGACTTGTCACGAAGCTTTTCGGCCCTGCTCGACCGTCTGCGGCGGCACCACACCTACCTCGAGAGCATGGCCAGCCGCCTGTCGCACGAGTTGCGCACGCCGGTGGCGGTCGTGCGCTCCTCGTTGGAGAACCTGCGCGCGGAGACCCTGCCCGACGGCGCCCGGACCTACATGGATCGTGCCGAGGCGGGATTGACCCGTTTGTCGAAAATCCTGTCGCGCATGAGCGAAGCGACGCGCATGGAGCAGGCGCTGGCGACCACCGAAACCGAGCGCTTCGACCTGCGGCTCGTCGTGTCGGAATGTGTCAACGGCTACCGGATCGCCTACCCGCGACGACGTTTCGAGGTGGACCTGCCGGAGTATCCGGTCTGGGTCGTCGGTGCCCCGGATCTGGCGGCCCAGATGCTCGACAAGCTCGTCGAGAATGCAGCGGATTTCGCCTTTCCCGATACGCCGATCGGCATCGGGCTCGCCTTTCGCACGACCACGGTCGTGCTCTCGGTGACCGACTTCGGTCCGGTGCTTCCGCCAGAGCTGGAGGGGCGTCTGTTCGAATCCATGGTCTCGGCGCGGTCCCGCGATACCGATTCGGAGCCGCACCTCGGGCTGGGCCTGTTCGTCGCCCGAATGATCGCCGCCTTCCATGGCGGCACGCTGCGTGCCGAGAACCTTCCGGCTGGAGAGGGGGTGCGGGTGACCGCCGAGCTCCGGTCGGCCTGATGAGGGCCGGCTGAACGGGCCATCCCTCGGTTCGGTGCCAAGAATTGAAACAATCTTGCGCACCGCACGCGAAACTCCTGCGGCAGGATCCGTCCAATTGATATAAGCGTCACCAGGGGCTCGTCCCCTGATGCGCTGATCTTGTATGGAGGCCCGATATGAAGAACAAGATTCTGATCCCTGCAGCAGTTCTGATGCTGGCCCTGGGTGGTTGTGCCACCTGGGACAGCATGTCCGCAAGACAACAAAGCGCCGTGGTCGGAGCCGGAGTCGGTGGCGTTGCCGGCGCGGTCGTGACCGATGGCAGCGTACTCGGCACCGTTGGCGGTGCGGCGATCGGCGGCGTGGTCGGCGATCAGGTCGGAAAGAACCGCTGAGTGTTGGCGGACGCCGCGGCGACGCGGTTTCAGGCGTCGCCGTAGAGTCCGACCAAAATCCTTCTTGTCAGCCGTTGCGCGATGGGGATCGCGATGTACGCCGCCACCGCGGCGGCCGGCCAGGCGATGACGAAGGCCTTGGCCCATAGGACGATGTAGTCGGACGGAAAGCCGAGGTTGATCCAGGTGATGAGGGCGGTCATCAGGAACGCCATGATGCCGGCCATGATCACCGGCTGGATGTGCTGGGGCTTGAGTCGCATTGTTGTCATCCCGTAGTGGGTATATTCATAATTTGCGATATTGTCGCCGATCACGCGAGGTTTGTGCGTGATCGTTGGAACGCCGCGAGCTGTGGGAGCGGCTTGAGCGCACATCCCCCCTCGCGCAGAGCCTCCCGGACCGCGGCGGCGACTTCCACCGCGTGGGCGTTGTCACCGTGCACGCAGATGCTGTGGAAGGGTACCTGCAGGCGCTTCCCGGACACCGATACGATTCCTTCCGCGTCGAGCATGCGCAGTACGTGGGCCACGCATTCGGCCGTGCGAGTCAGCACCGCGCCGGGCTGATTGCGCGGCACGAGCTGTCCGCCATCGGTATAGGTCCGGTCCGCGAAGATCTCGCCGGCGACGGCCAGCCCTTCGCGCAGACCAGCCTCGGCGAGCTTCGAGCCCGCAGGGGCGAGCAGGATCAACGAGGCATCGAAGCTGCGTACGGCCTTGGCGACCCGTGCGGCGAGGGTTGTGTCTTCGGCGGCCATGTTGCTCAGTGCGCCATGGGGTTTGACGTGCGTCATCGGCAGGCCTTCGACGCGGGCCATGCCGGCCAGCGCGGCGAGCTGGTAGAGGATCATCGCCTGCAACTCGTCGGCAGCCAGATGCATCGGCCGTCTTCCGAATCCCTGTAGATCGGGGAACGACGGATGCGCGCCCACGCTTACCCCGGCCTTGCGGGCCGCGTGCAGCGTGCGACGCATGACCAGGGGGTCTCCGGCATGAAACCCGCATGCGATGCTTGCGCTGTCGACGATGGCCAGCAAGGCCGGATCGTCGCCCATCCTCCACGCACCGAACGATTCTCCCAGGTCGGCGTTCAGGTTCAGTTCCATCGTGATCTTCCCTTCCTGTCCTGTCCGTTTGGTTATTCGCCGTCACCGGAGGTTCGTGCGCTGATGACGCCGTCGACCAGATTGGCCGTGTACAGGGCCTGCAGGTCGGGCTGTTCCGACCTGCGGGTCCGGATCGACGCGAGGAATTCGCGTGTGCAGGCCTCCTCGTCTCGCGCGATGCGAACGCCTTCTGCGGCATCGACGGCTGCGAAGCGCAGGGGCGTGCCCGGCGGCATTGCGGCGAGCCGGTGCAGATCGGCCGAGACGACGGTTGCGATCTTCGCATAGCCCCCTGCGGTCTGGCCGTCGGCAAGCAGCACGATCGGCTGCCCGCTGGCGGGCACCTGGACCGAGCCCGGCACGGTTGCGTCCGATACGATCTCGTGGCCGAACGCCGGGATCGCATCGAGCGCAGGGCCGTCGAGACGCACGCCCATGCGGTCGGCCGCCGCGCCGACCCGGAAGGGCGTCGATACGAGGCGTGCCCAGGCTTCGTCGCTGAAGTGCTCGCGCTGCGGGCCGGCGACGAGGCGGATCGGAGCGGACGAGAATCCGGGCGGATCGGGCAGGAACCGGTCAGGCCCCGGTGCGGCGCTGGCGGCCGGAAGCGTGTCCCCGCTCGCGAGCGTACGCCCGTCTAGGCCGCCCAATACCGCACGCGCATAGGTCGACACGCTTCCGAGCACGGAGGAAAGTGTCAGTCCGACGACCGCAACGGCTGCGATCCTGCCCGGCCGGATGACCCGAATGCGCAGGCGCTGGCCCGGTTCGAGAACGAAACTGCGCCAGGCCTCGAGCGGGTAAACCTGGCCGTCGCCCGGGTCGAGTTCGAGCGTCGCATCGCCGGCCACCGCGATGCGCAGGGCGGCATCGCGTGCGGTGAACTGCTGCCCCCCGTCGAAACATTCGAGCACCGGTCCGTCCTCCGTGTTGCCGGCCAGGCGATTGGCGATGCGCATCAGGCGGCGGTCCAGGATGCCTGACCACGGGACGCCCATCCGCCGCAAGCCGAAGCGCCCGGCATCCTGCACCGAGGTCAAGGCGCCGGCCGAGAGGATCTGCAGCCTGGCGTTCATGTGCGCTCCAGCCCGGTGCGGCACCAGGATCGCGGATCGAGCTCCCCGCTTGCGATTGCGGCTTTGATGCGTTCGTATTCAGCGCGGCCCACCGCCTCGAAGCGTACGCGGTCGCCCGCGGCGAGCAGGGCCGGCGGGTTGCCGACGGGATCGAACAGCGGCGCCGGGCAGCGCCCGATCAGGTGCCAGCCGCCCGGACTCTCCCACGGATAGATCGCGGTCAGGCCGGTGGCGATCGCGACGCTTCCTGCCGGGACGTGTGTGCGCGGATCGTGTCGGCGTGGCAGGCGCAGGGGTTCGGGCACATCGCCCATGAACGGGAAGCCGGGGAGGAAACCGAGCATGTAGACCACGTATTCGGTATCGGTATGCTGGCGAACCACTTCTTCGGGCGCGATGCCGGCCAGGCGTGCGACGTCCGCCAGGTCCGGCGCCGCGTCGTTCTCGTAGCAGGCGGGCAGCCGCCAGTGGCGCACGTCGCCCGGTGCGTTCGGCCGCCCCGGTTCCAGGAGCGGTTGCACGGCCTCGAGCAAGGTTTCGCGGTCGGTTTGAAGGGGATCGAAGAGCAGCGTCAGCGATCGGAAGGTCGGCACCGCCTCGATCAGCCCCGGAATGCGACCATCCCGGCAGGCTGCCGTGATCGCCCGGTCGAGCGCCTCGACCCGGGCCTGCAGCGCGGGATCGATCGCATTGCCGAATTCGATCGTGATGGCGGCATCGCCGGCATCGAGCACGCGAAGCGTCACCGTCGGGCCCGTTT
>JBJHDM010000103.1:0-5374 GCA_050486545.1 Rhodocyclaceae bacterium
TGAAATCTCCTCTGCGCCGAGCGACAACAGGTGGCTGGTCGTCATCTGGCAATCTATCACGTCGAAATTTCTCGATTCAAGATAGCGCGTCAGGTATGCCAGTGCCACTTTCGATGCATCGGTCTCGAGGCTGAACATGGATTCGCCGAAGAAGGCGCGGCCCAGTGCGAGTCCGTACAGGCCGCCGACGAGCCGTCCGTCGCGCCATGCTTCGACACTGTGGGCATGGCCGAGTTCGTGCATGCGGACGTATGCGGAACGCATCTCTGGGGTGATCCAGGTGCCGCCGGAGGCAGTACGGGGCTTGGCGCAGGCGGCGACGACCGCGTCGAAGGCCGTATCGAATCGCACCTCGAAGCGTCCCCGCGTCAGGGTTCGTCGCAGCGAACGGCGGATCTTCATCCTGGACGGTTGCAGCACCAGGCGTGGGTCGGGACTCCACCACAGAATCGGTTCTCCCGCGCAATACCAGGGGAAGATGCCGCGCCGATAGGCGGCGAGCAGCCAGTCCGGGTCGAGCGCGCCGCCGGCGGCGAGCAGACCGTTCGGTTCGGCCAGCGCACGATCCACGGGCGGAAAGTCGGCCGGGCTGGCGAGCCACGGGATCATCAGGCGGATTGACGCAGCCGGTTGGCGGACTGGGCGTGTGCCGCCAGGTCGGAATTCTCGTGGAAGGTGATGACGTGGTCGACATCGAGACGGATCCCGATCATCTCGCCGAGCGCATGGTTGTGGTGGCTGGGCACCAGCGACAGGACGCGCGTGCCGCTGGCCAGTTCGAGCGTGTACAGGATCTCCGCGCCACGGAAGGCTTTCTTCACCACACGTGCCTTCATCACGCTTGCATCGTCATGGACGATGTCGTCGGGGCGCAGCAGCACCTCCACCGGGCAATTCCGCTCGCAGTTTCCGCAGCCCACGCCGCATTCGACAGGGATCACGCTGTTGAGCGTGCCCAGTTCCATGCGCACCTGATGGTCGTTGATCACCTCCGCATCGAGCAGCACGCCCTGACCGATGAAGTCGGCCACGAAGCGGTTGCCCGGGCGATGATAGAGGTTGTACGGGGAATCCCATTGCTGGATGCGACCCTCGTTCATGATGCCGATCTCGTCGGCGACGGCGAAAGCCTCGTTCTGGTCGTGCGTGACCAGGATGGCGGTGGTTCCGGTCGCCTTGAGGATGTCGCGCACTTCGTGCGACAGGCGTTCGCGCAGTTCCACGTCGAGGTTGGAGAAGGGTTCGTCGAGCAGCAGCAGGCTCGGACTCGGTGCCAGCGCGCGGGCCAGCGCGACCCGTTGCTGCTGCCCACCGGACATCTCGTGCGGATACTTGTGTCCCTGACCCGAGAGTCCGACGATCTCGAGCAACTCCGCAACGCGGGCGTTGCGCGCTGTCGTGTCGAGCTTGCGCAGGCCGAAACCGATGTTTCCGGACACCGACAGGTGCGGGAACAGCGCGTAGTCCTGGAACACCATCCCGATGCGTCGCTGCTCGGGAGGGCGGTGTTCGGACGTGCTGCTGACCAACAGGCCGTCGAGGCGGATCTCGCCGGCGGAGACCGATTCGAATCCAGCGATGCAACGCAGGACGGTCGTCTTGCCGCAGCCGGACGGTCCGAGCAGACAGCCGATCCGGCCCTTCTCGAGCCGCATCGACAGGTCGCGCACGATCTTCTGATCGCCGTAGGCAAGTTCGATGTTGGCGACTTCGAGGTGCGACATGCGAGGGCTTCCGGGTCGGGTTGGTGGATCGTCGGATATTATCCCACCGCCGAAATCCAAATGCGATCAATTATAATTTCGACGAATCGGAGCCGGTGACGGTTCCATCGAGGCGAAATTTCGGGACACGGATGAGACATCGATTGGCAGGGACAAGATTCTGGACGAACTGGTCGGCGCTGACACTCGCGGCCGTCCTGGTGGCGATCCTGATTGCGGTGCCTGTCCTGTCGGTATTCTCCAACGTGCTGGTCGGCGGTACGTCCGACACCTGGTCGCACATGGCGCAGACCGTGCTCCCGGAGTTCATCCGCAATACCGTGATCCTGTGCATCGGCGTCGGGCTGGGAGTGTCGAGCATCGGCATCACCGCGGCGTGGCTGACGACGATGCTCGAATTTCCCGGGCGGCGCTTCTTCGAGTGGGCGCTGGTGTTGCCGCTGGCCGTGCCTGCGTACGTCATGGCCTACGCGTACACCGACTTCCTGCAGTTCGTCGGACCGGTCCAGAGCTGGTTGCGCGAGACCTTCGGCTGGGGACCGCGCGACTACTGGTTTCCGGATGTGCGTTCGGTCGGCGGGGCGGTCGCGATGTTCATGTTCGTGCTCTATCCCTACGTCTATCTGTTGGCGCGGACCGCATTCCTGGAGCGCGCCTCGGGCATGCTTGAGGCAGGGCGTTCGCTCGGGCTGGGCCCCTGGCGCTGCTTCTTCCAGGTGTCGCTACCGCTGGCACGTCCCGCGCTGGTTGCCGGTACCGCGCTCGCCCTGATGGAGACCCTGGCCGACTACGGTACGGTGGCCTACTTTGGCGTCCAGACCTTCACGACGGGTATCTACCGTGCGTGGTTTTCACTCGGCGACCGCACGGCGGCCGCGCAACTCTCTGCGGTGCTGCTCGGATTCGTCGTGCTGGTCCTGGTGCTGGAACATGCAAGCCGTGGCCGGGCGCGCTTCCACAACACTTCCAGGCAGCAGGGCGCGCCCGTGCGTATCCGCCTGAGCGGCTGGCTGGGAGCGCTGGCGGCGTTTGCATGCTTCATGCCGCTGTTCCTGGGTTTTTTGCTGCCGGGCGGTCTGCTGCTCAACATGGCTTACAACGTCGGTGATGCGCAGTTCGGTCCCCGTTTCGTCACGCTCGCACGCAACAGTTTCGTGCTGGCGGCCGTCACGGCGATACTGGGCGTGACGCTGGCGGTGGTTTTGGCGTATGCGGCGCGTCTGGCCAAATCGCGCCTTCCGCACATCGTCAATCGTATCGTCGGTCTCGGCTATGCCGTGCCCGGTTCGGTCATCGCCGTCGGCGTGCTGATCCCGGTCACACGCCTGGACAACACGCTGGCGTCGCTGTGGGAGAGCTTCTTCGGCGTCAATCCCGGGCTGATCCTTACGGGGGGGATTGCGGCGCTGGTATATGCCTACTTGACGCGCTTTCTCGCGATCGCCCTGCATACGGTGGATTCGAGCCTGGGCAAGATCACCCCGAGTATGGACGATGCGTCGCGCAGTCTCGGTTATGGCAAGGCGGCGACGCTTCGGCGGGTGCATGTGCCGATTCTCCGGGGGAGCCTGCTGACCGCCGGCCTGCTCGTCTTCGTCGATGTGATGAAGGAGTTGCCCGCGACGCTGGTCATGCGCCCCTTCAATTTCGATACGCTCGCGACCCAGGCGCATACGCTGGCCGCCGACGAGCGCCTTGCCGAGGCCTCGACGGCGGCGCTGACCATCGTCGCGGTAGGCCTCATCCCGATGTTCGTGATCTCCCGGCAGATCGTGAAGGGGCGCCGCAGCGCGAAGGCGGACACGAAGAAGGAACTCGCCGCGAGCCCGCTGCCTTCGGAAGGCTAACCCGCAGTTCGGGGCATCCCGAGGCATCTGTTGCGTCCATACGAAAATGCCGCCTTCCTTGCGGAAGGCGGCATTCGTTCAAGGGCAGCGAAGCAGCCGGGTTCGGCTGCCTCGGATCAGCGGTAGCCGGCGCGGTCGTAGATGCGCTGGGCTTCGGGGATGTTGCCTGCGAGGTCGGTGATCGGCAGTTTGTCCGACTGGAAGGTGCCCAGGGTTTCGAGCGCCTTGTTGTCGGTCTGGACGTCCTCGACCGCCGGCCACTCGTTGTTGCCGTCGGCGAAGTAGATCTGTGCCTGGTCGGAGGCGAGGTACTCCAGGAACTTGACCGCCGCTTCCTTGTTCGGCGCATTCTTCAGCATGCCGGCGCCCGAAACGTTGATGTGGGTGCCGTAGCTCTGCTGGTTCGGCCACACGAAACCGACGCTTTCGATCACCTTCTGGTCGTCTGGTTTCTCCGAGTTCATCAGCCGGGCGAAGTAATAGCTGTTGGCGATCGCGACGCCGCACTCGCCTGCTGCGACCGAGCGGATCTGGTCGGTGTCGCCCCCGCGCGGCGGACGTGCGAAATTCGCGACGATGCCGCGTGCCCATGTTTCGGTCTGCTCGGCGCCAATGTGACTGATCAGGGCTGCCCCGAGCGACAGGTTGTAGGGGTGGCTGCCCGAGCGCGTGCACACCAAGCCCTTGAGTGCCGGGTCGGCCAGGCTTTCGTAGGTCTGCACCTGTTCCGCCTTCACCAGTTGCGGGTTATAGACGATTACGCGGGCGCGCGTCGAGAACGCGATCCAGGTCTCGGTGCGCAGGTGGGCGGGGATCCGCTGTTCGAGGACTTCGGACCGGATCGGCGCGAACAGGCCGAGATCGTCGGCCGCCGCGAGGCGCGAGGCGTCGACCGTGATCAGCACGTCGGCGGGGCTGTTTGCCCCTTCGTTGCGCAGGCGTTCGACCAGTTCGTCGTCACGGGCCTCGATGCGGTTGACCTTGATCCCGGTCTGGCGCGTGAACTCGCCGTACAAGGCCTCGTCGGTCTGGTAGTGGCGTGCGGAGTAGATGTTCAGTTCCTGGGCGGCTGCGGTGGAGACGGCGGCGGCAAGGCCGAAGGCGGCCAGAACGGAGGAGAGGACAGCCTTGGTTTTCATGGTGCGAGAGCCTTTCAGCAAGGAGTAAAAAAAAGATGCGTATTCGTTGCGCAGATAATAACGAGAAGAATTCCCACTTGCAAACAGTTCTTGTTTACTGCATTCTGAATGCGAACTATTCGCAACTAGGAGTGTGGCATGAATGCGCTTGTCGTCGGAGCCGATCGTCTCGGCAACATCCCCGAAGTGCTCAACGAGTTCGGAATCGTCATCGCCGGTCATGTGACTGGACGGGAAAGCAATCACCAGCGTCGTACGGCGCCGTTGCCGGCCGGTACCGAGGTGGTGATCCTGTTCACCGACTTCCTCGGGCACAACGTGATGCAGCGCTTTCGCGAGGCCGCAAGCCGCGAGGGGGTGATGCTCGTGTGCTGCAGAAGGTCGGTGTGTGCGTTGAAGCAGGCGCTTGGACGGCGCATCAGCCAGGAGAACTGCCTGAATTGCGCCGCGAAGTGTCGTAAGCACTGAGGTTCGTGGGCAGGGCAGGATCGGAGAACCCGGACGCATGCCGCGATCCAACCGCCGATTGGCGGCTTGCTTCGTGAAGCCGCCCTACGCCGGTCGCATGATCCGTCGCAGATACCCGGCGTAGATACTGTTATCGCCCGTCAAACCCCATGAAGTGAGGGATCGAATGGTTTTCCGGACTTGAGCACGCCGAAGG
>JBJHDM010000104.1:0-5031 GCA_050486545.1 Rhodocyclaceae bacterium
CGACTTCGTCGAGGAACAGCGTGCCGCCGCTGGCCGCTTCGACGAGGCCCGGCTTGCGCTGGGTGGCGCCGGTGAAGGCGCCGCGCTCGTGCCCGAAGAGTTCGCTTTCGAACAGCGTTTCGGGCAAGCCCGAGCAGTCCACCGCGACGAAGGGGCCTGGGGCGCGCTGGCTCGCTTCGTGGATCGCGTTGGCGACGACCTCCTTGCCGGTGCCCGATTCGCCCTGCAGCAGCACGCTGGCGCTCGACGGCGCCACCCGCGCGACCAGCTCCAGCATTTTCTGGAAGGCCGGCGCGCGTCCGATCAGCCCCTGGCCGGCGGATACGCCGCGCGCGGCGTGCATTGGCTCGATCTTCTCGATGAACCAGGCGATCTCGCCGCTGGCGTCGCGAACGGGCGAGAGTTCGATGTTGACGTACTCGTCGCCGCGAGGGGTGTGGTGCAGGTGCAGCACGCGTTCGCGCTGTCCCGAACGCAGGCTTCGTGCGAGCGGACAGGATTCGCCGGCCTGGTCGCACGGGACGCTGTAGTGGTGCGAAACGTCGTAGCAGGGGCGTCCAAGGATGCTACGGCCGGTGCCATAGTCGCGCAGGTAGGCCGTATTGGCGGCAACGACGCGGTAATTGCGGTCGCACAGGATATGCGGTTCGGGAAGGGATTCGAGGAACGAGACGAGTTCGGGCTGGGGCGACGGGTCGCTGCTCATGGCGGGCCGCTCTGGCAGTTCGCTTGGCAGAGTCTGACAGGATCGAGGCGGCAGGGTCAATGAAATTCGTATGAAATCGCCCACTTAGGGTGCCGGGAAGGGGTTTGCCGACTCCGCCACGCGTGCGACGCGTCGAGGCCCCCGGCCCTCCTGCGGGACCGGAACGGCGGTCGAACGAGCGCCCTCTTCCAGTCCCGCAGGGCGCGGGCTCAGACCTTGAACTCCATGGCCAGTTCGCGGATCCGTCCGCTGATGCCGGCGACGGCCTGGCTGGCGTCGTGGCTCTGGCTGGAGGCAGCGGCGTTCGCTTCGGCCATCTGTGCGATCTGTTCGACGGTGCGGGCGACCTCGCGGGCAGCGGTGGCCTGCTCGGTCAGCGCTTCGCGGATCTGGGCGGCAGCGGTGACGACACGCTCGGTCTGCGGGCGGATGGCTGCAACCGAATCGCCTGCCTGACGTGCGGCTTGAACCCCTTCGGCCACCCGGTTGACGCCAAGCTGCATTTCTCCGACGGCTTGCTTGGTCCGGCCCTGGATGCGCTCGACCATCGTCGAGATCTCGCGCGTCGAGGTGGCGGTGCGCTCCGCGAGCTTGCGGACCTCGTCGGCGACGACGGCGAAGCCGCGGCCCTGCTCGCCTGCCCGTGCAGCCTCGATGGCGGCATTGAGCGCGAGCAGGTTGGTTTGGTCGGCAATCTCCCGAATCGTTGCGACGATGTTGCCGATCTCGCCCGAGATGCCTTCGAGTTCGGTCAAGGAGTTGGAGGCCTGGTTGACCGCCTCGGAGATCCGTGCGATTTCCGCGGCGGCGTTGTGGACGACTTCCGCGCCGCTGGCGGCCGCGCTGCCGGCCTCGACCGAGACGCTGTGAGCGGTGCCGGCGTTTTCCTCGACGTGATCGACGGATACCGAGAGCTGTTCGACCGCGGCGGCCATGCTCGACGCCGCTTCCGACTGGTTGCGGGCGCCGCGGGCCGTGGCGTCGCTCGATTCGATCAGATCCTGGGCGGCCTTGCCGAGTCGCTGCGAGCCCTTGTTCAGTTCGAAGGCGATCTCGAACAGGCGGTTGCGCATGATCTGCAGGCCGTTGAAAACGACGCCGATGTCGTCGTTGCGTCCGGCAGGGACCGAGACGGTCAGATCGCCGGCGGCGACCTTTTCGGCGATCGCATGCACCTTCGCCAGTCGCGAGGACTGGCGAGCTGCGACGGCCCACAGCACCGCGATCAACGTGAGGTTGATCGCCAGCAGCAGGCCTGCCCCGAACCGGAAGCGGTCGCGCAGCGCTTCGGTGTCGTCGGCGATGCCATTCAGGCCGTTGAGCTGCCAGGCGAACACGGCGGTACTCAGCATGCCGCCGACCACCAAGGGCAGCAGGATCTTCATGACCAGGGACAGGCTCGCGAAACCGCGCCCGAGTGCGCCGATGCGCCCGACCAGGCCGGGGGCGATGACTTCGCCGCCGGACAGGCGATGGCCGCTGCCCTCGCGCATCGTGCGGTAGAGGGCCTCGGCCTGCTCGACCTCGCTACGGTTCGGCTTCATGCGCACGCTCATGTAACCGCCACCGTTGCGAGGGGTCGCCGTGGCCTTGACCCAGTAATGGTCACCGTCCTTGCGCCGGTTCTTGACCATGCCCTGCCAGGCGCGGCCGGCCTTGAGCGTGGCCCACATGTCGCGGAAGGCCTCGGGCGGCATGTCGGGGTGGCGCACGATGTTGTGCGACTGACCGATCAACTCTTCGCGGCTGAAGCCGGCGTACTCGACGAAGTCGTCGTTGACGTAGGTGATGCGACCCTTCGCATCGGTGTGCGAGATGATCGAGCAGTCCTCCCGGACCGGATACTCGCGCTGCGTGATCGGAAGATTGGTTTTCATTTCGGCTCTCTGTCGAATCGTGGGGATCTATGGGTGCTGCAACGATTGCGTCAGGCTGGCCGGGGGGGAGGCCACTCCGCATGGCGAAGTACGGCAAGGGATGAAGCCGGAACAGCGGATTGCGATCGGGACATTGGCGTCACCTCGCGTAGCGCCGCATTGCAGCGGCAAAGATGTGCTTCGTATTCAATTATCGGTAATCCAATACGAAACTTGAGCTAGTCCGGAAGAAATATTTAGTAGTCTATGTGGACTAAGTCCTGTGTTGAGTATGAAGAATCCCCACACCGGGGTTTGGTTCCCTGCGCGCGCAAGGCCAGAGGGGCCGGGCAGGAGAAGCCAGCGATTCCGGCGGCAACCCAGAAGTTCCGGTCTGGTCCAGCGGTCGCGGAAGAAAAATGCAGGGTTGTTCAACCCTGCATCGTGTGACGGGAAAGAACCCGGACTCAGAGCTTCTGGTGGGTACCGTCGCAGAACGGACGGTTGCTCGTTCGCTTGCAACCGCACAGCCAGGCCTTGCCGGCCGTGTCGGCGGTGAACTTCACGGGCTCGAACGTACTGCCCTTGTGGGAGCCGTCACAGAAGGGCTGGTTCTTGCTCATGCCACAGGCGCACCACCAGTAGGTCTTTCCGGCTTCAAGTTCGATGGCGAAAGGGGTCTTGCTCGCGATCTGCGGGGTCGGGTCGGACATGGCATCTCCTCGTGCTGTATGCGGATCGGAAAGGGGCATCGCGTTCGAGGCGTTCGTTCCCGATCCGTCGGCTGTGACAGCAGGACCCGGGGGGCGAGTTCCGCGTCAGCGCAGAATGGCGCCGAACCATTCGTGGAACAAGGCATCGGCGGGTTCGCCGTTGAGGCTGAAGGCCCCGGTCGCGTAGCGGGCCTCGCTCACCCACGCGCTTCCGTCCTCGACGATCAGGCCAGCCGCGGCGAACTCTTCGATCTGGCTTCGTACGTTCTCGTCGAGCACCTGGGCGTATTCGTCGGAGGCTTCGTCCCAGCCGAACATCGCCGCATAGGGCGCCAGTGCCGCACGCTGCCGTTCTTCGACCAGCCCTCTCAGAACCTCCCGTGGCAGACTGATGCGAAGGAGGGCCTCCAGGTCGGTGAACGGATTGAACCCGCTCGAACCTGGTGCGCCGACGTAGGCGATCCGGGCGCTCGTCCACACGCCCCCTTCGGGCAGTCGTCCGCCGAGCCGCTCGATCTCCATGTAGGGCGCACGCGAGAGCAGTGTCGGCGTCTCGCGCAGGAGCGCGGCAAAAAGCGCCTGCCCCTGCTGTTCGGCGGGCAAACGGCTGGCCGCAAGCTCTTCGGAGAGCCGGGTGAGGGTCTGCACCACGCCCGCGTCCAGCCGGCCGAGTGCGACACGAAGCTCAAAGTCCTCGATGGCCTGTCCGGCCGCGGCGATGAATTCGGCGCCGATCGAGGTGGTGACCCGGACGAGATCGTTCTCCAGGGTGGAGTCTGCGTCGAGGCGCACCTGGCGGGCTTCGACCGCCTCCTCGGCGGTTGCGTCGAGAACCGCCATGTTCCCGATCGTGGCGGAGAGGGGGCCGATCCAGAATCCGAACTCGGGGGCGCGCCGGGTGTTGAGTTCCAGTGAGATCCGGTCGATGCGCAGGTCCGTGCGCGCGTCCTGCAGGGTGAGCGACGGTGCATCCAGTCGTCCGAAGGCGCGATGCGCGCCCGCGGAGAAGGCCATCGTGCCGTGGAGTCCACCCCATTTGAGGTCGGTGTCGTCGACACGGCCGCCGAACGGTGGCGAACTCAGGACATGCTCGTGATCGCCGTTCCATTTGACCCGTGTCGAAAGCTCGAGCGGGCTGCGGTCCTGCAGGATGAGTGCGTAACGATCCCGCATCGCATCTGAGAGTTCGACTTCGGAGCGGATCACTGCCAGGTCGGTGGTCAGGACCGGGCCGTGCGTCAGGTGGTGACGAAACTGCAGCCGAAACGAGGACGTGCCGTCGTCCAGGATCCACAGGCTTCTGGCCGTGGAGCGCAACAGGCCGCGGTCGTACTCGAGCACCCGCACCTGCACCCCGCCAGCTGCGACGGCTTCCATCTGGTCGCGGAACTGCGTCTCGACGCGCGCGCCGGTCAGCCAGGAGGCTCCGGCGGCACCCACGGTGGCGGCGACCGCGATCGCCATCGACACTTTCTTCATGCTGGATTTCCGGCCGCGTCGTGCCGAATGGAGAGTGGATGCTCAAGCATACTGCCGGCCTGCCCGCAATGCCAGCGCGATGGCCGACTTCCCCGCGGCAATCGCATACATAGACGTCAATGTGGTCGTTGCAATGTCATTGGTGGCGGCTCAGGGCGTAGATACTGTTATCGCCCGTCAAACCCCATGAAGTGAGGGATCGAATGGTTTTCCGGACTTGAGCACGCCGAAGGCGACTTGAGCGAGTTTTCGCATCATGGCGCCGATGATGAGTTTT
>JBJHDM010000105.1:0-4843 GCA_050486545.1 Rhodocyclaceae bacterium
AGCGCCACGGCGGCCCCCGGGCGCAGCGAAGCCACTTCGCGCACGGCGGCGCGGAAGGCCGGGGCGACGAAGGCGGCTTCGGGGCGCCGGGACAGATCGAAGGCCAGCACGCGCGGCAACAACTGCAACAGCGGCAATGGCATCGCGTCGGCACCAACGAAGCCGCACACGATTCGCGTCACTGCTCCACCCCCGCCATGTTCGATGCGGGCAAGCGCACCTCCCTCGGCCAGCGTCAGGAGCCCTTCGCCGTCGGCCGGGTCGAGCTGCACGTCGCTGCCGATGCGGTGGGGGTCGTTGCCCGGCAGCAGCACCAGGGTATCGACCCCGACCTCCGCCACCGGAGCGCCATCGACAAGGAGCTGCATGCACCCTTCGGTGACGTAATGGAAGGCCATCACGTAGCGCGGCGAGGCCATCGCGAGGCGGCAGTCCTCCGCCCCCACCTGCGCGGCGATGCACCAGGGCGCGGTAAACGAACCCTCGAGGAAGACGCCGCCACTCAGGCGCACGACCCGAAGCAGGTCGGACAGGGCATCCACGGTTTCCCCATGTCGGTGCCGGCGGTTCGGCAAGATGATCCGGAGGAATGGTCATTCCCCCCTGGACACCGCTTCCGCACAATGAGACCACCCCGACGACCCGCCGGCGATGACCGGCCATGACCAGAGAGGCCTCAAAATGAAAGATTACACCGGCCACGACCTGAGCGGCGCCACATCCGACGCCGTCGAAGCCTTCGAACGGGCCTGCCACGAGTTACGCTGTTTCATCGGCGATCCGCTGGCGAGCGTGGATCGGGCCATCGCCCTCGCACCCGGAATGACCATGGCCTACGCCCTGAAGGCGTGGCTCAACCTGCTCGGCACCGAATCCCAAGCCCTGACGGCCGCACGAGAGGCGCTCGTACAAGCCGAAGCCCTGCCCGCCAATGCGCGCGAGCGCCTCCACCTGACGGCGATCCGCCACGTGCTGGACGGCCACTGGCGCACTGCCGGACGCGTGCTCGAAGACCTGTCGGCCGAGTACCCGCACGATGCCCTCGCACTGCAGGCCGGACACCAGATCGACTTCTTCACCGGCGACGCGCGCATGCTGCGCGATCGCATCGCACGCGTGATCGCACGCTGGAGCCCGCAGGTGCCCGGATATCACGCCGTCCTTGGCATGTACGCCTTCGGGCTGGAGGAAACCGGCGACTATGCGCGTGCCGAAGCGTACGGCCGTACCAGCGTGGCATTGGAGCCCCGCGACGGCTGGGGCTGGCACGCGGTCAGCCATGTACTGGAGATGCAGAACCGGCGACGCGAAGGCATCGCATGGCTCGAATCGGACGACACATGGTCGCGAAACAGCTTTTTCGCCGTGCACAACTGGTGGCATCTGGCCCTGTTCCACCTAGGTCTGGACGAAACCGACGAAGTCCTGGGATTGTTCGACGGTCCGATCTACGGTTCCTGCTCCGGGGTCGTGCTCGACATGATCGACGCTTCGGCGCTGTTGTGGAGGCTGCACCTGCGGGGAGCCGCCCTCGGCGAAAGGTGGCAACCCCTGGCCAAGCAGTGGGCGCCGCTGGCCGCGGCGGCGAACTATGCCTTCAACGACCTGCATGCCACGCTCGCGTTTCTCGGCGCCGGGCGAGACGACGCGATCCGGGCCGTCCTCGACGCACAACGTCAGGCGCTCGCACGCGACGACGACAACGCCTCCTTCACCCGCGAGGTCGGCGCCCCGGCCACGCAGGCGATGATCGCGTTCTGGAACGGCGAGTACTCGCGCACGGTCGAGCTGCTGCGGCCGGTCCGTTCCTATGCGCACCGCTTCGGAGGCAGCCACGCGCAGCGTGACCTACTCGACCTGACCCTGCTGGAGGCGGCGCGGCGCGGTGGGCAGACGGCCCTGGCACAAGCGCTGGAGGCAGAACGCCTCGAGCGCCTTCATCCCCTGGCAGCGCCCGTGCCGCGGAACGCTCCGCTGACGGCGGTCGGCTGACCCAGGCTCCGGGGCGGAACGATCACGGCAACCGCGATCAACCGCCCCCGCCGGAAAACTGCTCGAACACCTGCTTGCCGGTCAGCGTAGGCGTGGGGTTGGCGAAGTCGTAGTACGCCGGCTTTTCGTCGATGAAGATCTGGCTGGCGAACCGGAACCCGGTCTGGTCCTGGAACAAGCCGGCGGAAAGGATGTATTCATCCGACGGCAGCAGGTGATAGAACAGATGCGTGCCGCAGTTCGGACAGAAGCCGCGCTCGGCCCATTCCGACGAACGGAACGTCCGGGGCTTCGCCGACCCGGCGAACGAAACCCCGTGGCCGCAGTGCACCGCGAACATCGGCCCGCCGCCCCAGCGCCGGCACAGGCTGCAGTGGCATACGCTGACTTCGTCGTGATCGGGCGCGGTCACCTCGACCGCACCGCACAGGCAGGAAGCTTTCATCCTCATCTCCTCCTTCGTTCGAAACCGCTCCGCTCCCGCTCCGACCCGGAGCCGAAACCGGCCCGAGGGGGCCGGGTCATTGCCGGCGCTCGACGAGTTCCCGAAGCGGAGTCGGCAGCAGGCCGCGCAGGCGGGCGGTGAATTCGCGCTCGCGGCGCTGCCACAGGATGCCGAGCCAGATCACGGCGAAGCCGATGCCGGTCAGCACGAACGGGAACGCGATGCTGTCGCTGAATACGTTATAGGCCAGATATCCGACATAGCCCGCGGCGCCCAGCCCCCCGAACACGGCGAACACCCGCCGCGACAGGATCGCGCCGACGAAGATCATCGATAGGTTGATGCAGAAGTAGAGGAACTTGCCCAGTTCGTCATCCGAGCGCATCAGCGACAGGCCGCCCCAGAACGCCAGCACGCCGAACAGGTACAGCCAGAACGCGAAATCCCTGGCGTGGCGCGTGCGCACATCGACCCAGAAGGCGAGCAGCACGATCAGGAGCCCGAACCACAGCGATACGAACTTGCGCAGCTCCCACGTGATGTCCGCGTCGCCGAACAGGAACGGCGTCAGGTCCATGCTCAGGTACCAGAGCGTCGCTGCGACCGGCATCACGAGGAAGGGCAGGCGGTAGCGCCACAGCATCGCCGCGGCAACCGCCAGCGTCGCCAGTTCCATGAGCAACCAGCGCCAGTCGATATAGGCATGGTAGTCGCGGTACACCCGCCCTTCCGCCCACCACCCCAGCGCACTCTGCAGCCCATAGATCGCCAACGGTGTGAGCACGACGACGAAGGTCGCCACGATGCCGGCCGGGATGGGCAGGCGCTGCCGGTGGAGCAGATATTCGGTTGCCCACAGGCCGGCGCCGGCATAGGCCAGCGCGATGAAGAACAACCCCCATCCGCCGAAGCGCTCCCAGCCCAATGTCATGAACAGCGTCATCGCGCCGATCGCGAGCAGGCCACCCAGGTAGTACAGGATGTGCGTGAAGCGGAACGACGGGGAATCGGCGGCGCGCTCGGACAGGAACACCCAAAGCGCTGCGGCCTGGTCTTCGCTGACCAGTCCGCGCCGGGCCGCTTCGTCGAGAAGGGGGCGATTCAGTTTCATGGGCACTCCCGAAGGCCGGTCCGCTAGCCGGTAAGGCTTGTCGTCTTGCGAGACGTCCGATTCCCAGGTTCCGAAGCATGTCATGGTAAATGACTTTGACATTCTCCGGTGCGTCATTCCAGCGACGCAGCGGAAAGGGCTGCCGAAGCCCGACCGGTAGTTTCTCCGGTTACAGCCGACGGCACATCCAGACGCTGGGGATCTCCGCGGCAAATCCTGCATTGCGATACGCACGGCGTGCCGGCGCATGACTCTCGTCGCCACCGGTGGCGACCGTGGCCGCCTTCATCCCGGCCACCTTCATCCGCGACACCGCGAATTCATACAGGGCCGTGCCGATGCCCCGACCCGCATGATCGGGATGGACCGCATTCAGGCCGATCTCGCCGACCTGCGTTTCATGGTTGATCCGGATCGCGATGAATCCGAGCACCGTGCCGTCCCGTTCCGACACCTGCACTTCCCAGTCCGACCCTGGTTCGAACAACGAAGCCAGAAGCGCCGGCTGGGCCGTGTCCTCGCGCTCCTGTACCAACGCGTAGAGCTCGTCCCCGAGCATCGCGCGAAACGATGCGAACACCGGCGCAAACGCAGCCTGTCGGATTTCCTGCAAGCGATTCAGATCGTCCGCTCGGGCCATGCGGATGAACAGGTTGCCTTCCATATCGAATCCTCCCGACCACGGCCCACAAGCCGGACTGCCCCCTTCGTGACGCGGTTCCCCGTCTTCATCCCGACCGGTGACCGGCGTTCAACCCCCGGCGAAATCGTATTCGATCCCGGTGACACGACCCCGCCAGTAGGGTCTCGCCCCTTCCGGAAGCAGCCACGCCACCTCACCCTCGCACGGCACCTGCATGCCTCCGTGCTCCCGGTAGTTCCAGAAGCGCCCCTGCCACGGGGTCGGCACGATCTCCTTGCCAGCGGTGCGCCCGCGTGCCTCGGCGCTTACCGTCTCGATGCGACCCGCGTTGTCGAAGTGGAACCGCAAGGTCACGGCAACGGCGGCGTCGCTGAGCGTGGCCTGCGCGGAATGCTCGTCGAGCGCCGACCACCGCACACCCTGGCTTGGCAGCAGGGCGGTCGGATACCACGCCGCTTCGGCGAAGAAACGCATGAGCTCGCCTTCGGCCAGTTCGCCGGCCCCACGCAGGCTGGCCACGGGAATCAAGCCGAGCAAGGCTGCATGCAGGATGCCCTCGCCCGCAACATAGGCATCGTGAACACGCACCGGCAAGCCGGGCATCACTTCGACCCGGCCATCCCAATCGAAGCCCGGTCGCCGCGTGACCACC
>JBJHDM010000106.1:0-4407 GCA_050486545.1 Rhodocyclaceae bacterium
GATCGTCGATCCGGCACCCCCAACGAAGGGTCAACGCTACCGGAGCCGACGACAGGTAGCAAGGCTGCCGTCGATGCGTACCCTAAAGAATTGCCTGCCGATGGCCGTTGTTGTTGCTGTACTCTTTTCCGCACCGCATTCTGGATCGAAATGAGGCTATCGGCACTCTCGGGTTGGGCATTGCTGGGGCTTGCCGTCGTGCAGCCCGGCGCCGTGCTGGCCGATAACGGCTGGGAGACGGTCGTGCGCGACCGCAACCGGCAGGTGCAGATCGATCGCGGCAGCATCATCCAGTCCGACCGCGGGACCAAGGTGGCGTGGGCACGCGTGCTGCTGTCGCCGGCCGAGTCGGCGGCACAGGGCTACTCCACGATCCAGGCCCTGAATCGCTTCGATTGCCTGAACCGCAGCATCACCACCGTGAAACGCCGTTACCTCGACGAGCGCAGTGTCGTCGTGCGCGAAGAGGACGTCGTCGGCCCGGCCCCTCAACTGGTGACCCGCAACAGCGTCGATGAACGGCTGTGGCGCGAAGTGTGCGGGATCGATTCCGACCGGCTGGCCGAAGAGTTGGCGCGCGTTGCGGCAGTCCTTGCGGCCCAGCCCGCCGCGCGATCGCCGGCGCCAGCCGTATCCGAGACATCGCTGCGGCCAGTGGTCGTGCCGCAGGCGGCCGTGGAGGCGCCTGAGCCGGTCCGACCCGCCGCACGTCCCGCGCAGCCCGAAGTTGCCGTTCGCGACGCCGCTCCAACCGCGGTTCCGACGCCTGCACCGCCCCCCCGTTCCGTCGCGTCGGCGGCACCGACCGTCGTCGATCCGCCGGCAACCCCTTCGCCTGCGGCGCTCTTGCCACCGCGCTCGTGGACCTACACGGGGGAGACAGGGCCGGAGTATTGGGGGCGGATGCGCCCCGAGTGGTCCGTGTGCGACAAGGGCTCACGGCAGTCCCCGATCGACCTTCGTGACGGCATCGCCGTCGATCTCGAGCCGGTGGTGTTCGACTACCGGCCGACGCGGTTTCTGATTTCGGACGTCGGGCATACGCTCGAGGTCCATGTCGGCGAAGGGCTCGGCGTCCTCATTCGTGGCCAGCGCTACGATCTGGTCCATTTCCAGTTCCATCGGCCGGCCGAGGAGCTGGTCGCCGGTCATGCGTACGACATGGCCGTTCACCTGCATCATCGCGATGCGGACGGCCGCATGGCGGTGGTCGTGATCCTGCTCGAGGCCGGCGATCAGCCGCAGCCGCTGATCCAGACCCTGTGGAACAGCATGCCGCTGGACCGCGGTGATCATTACATGCCGACGGCAACGATCGATCCGTCGGCCCTGGTGCCGGTGAGTCCCGCGCATTTCCTCTATATGGGATCGCTGACGACGCCGCCCTGCACCGAAGGCGTGCTGCGGGTCGTGATGAAGGATCCGGTCACGGTCTCGCACGAGCAGATGCGGATCTTCGGGCGCATCTTCCCGCCCAACCGCCGTCCCGCCCAGTCGCTCAACGGTCGGGTCGTGCTCGAATCGCGCTGAGTCCGGTCAGTGTCAGCCGGAATTGAGGCCTGGCCTGACCGCGACGACATAGGCCACCAGCGCACCCGCGGAAAGCACCGTCAGCAGGAGCGCCATTGCGCCGTGGCTCTCCCCGTTCGCGAGCAGTGTCGCGACGAGGATCGGCGCGACGGCCTTGGCGAAGAACGCCGGTTGCGCGAAGCGGCCCATCAGGGTGCCGTAGCCGGCCCGGCCGAACAACTCGGCCGGAACCGTCCCCCGTACGATGCTCATGACCCCGTTGGACAGTCCGTAGGCGCAGGCGAAGGCAAAGCCGAGCCATGGCGAGATTCCCGCCGCCCATAGCAACAGCATCGCGACCAGCATGACCCCGAAGGCGGCGAGGCCGACGCGGATCGCGGCCACGCCCCGCGCGAAGGCAAACTCGAGGATGCGCCCGACCACCTGTGCGGGGCCGATCAGCGAGGCGGCGAGGATCGCCATCGCGGGATCGAGGCCGGCACGCATCAGCGCGCCCACGCCGTGCGCGGCGGTTGCCGAGATCACGAACGACGAAATCGTGAACGCGGCGGCAAGCCACAGGAAGGTCCGCCCCAGGTCGATCCGCGCTGCCTCGTTCGGTTCGGGCTCATCGGTCACGGGGATGGGCACCCGCTCTCGTGGCAGGCCGAACAGACAGATCGGAAGGCTGATCGCAAGATGCATCGCGGCGAATACCAACAGCGCCACACGCCAGCCCCAGGCCTCGTCGAGCGCCCAGGCCAGCGGCCAGAATACCGTGCTCGCGAATCCCCCGAACAGCGTCAAGGCGGTCAAGGCCGGGCGGTAGCGTGCTCCGGCGAACTGGCTCAGGGTTGCGAAGGAGGCGTCGTACAGGGTTGCCGCCATCGCCACGCCGGCGAGCAGCCATCCCGCGAAGAGCAGCAGCGGGCCGTCGGCCATCGCGAGCAGCAGCAGCGCAAGGGCGCCCAGCACCGACCCGACCGCCATGACGACCGGACCTCCGAAACGATCGATGGCCCGTCCCGCCGCACGCGAAGCCAGCCCCGAGGCGCCGAGGCTGAGGGAGAAGGCACCGAATACCGTCGTGGTGCTCACCCCCAGGGACGCGCTCATCGCCGGAGCGAGCACTGCCACGCTGTACATCAGGCTTCCCCAGGACACGATCTGTGTGATGCCGAGCAAGGACACGGACAAGGGCAGTGAAAAGCTCGGCGAGGGAGAAGTCGGCATCGGGAGGGATCCGTATTGCGGCAGCGCTGCGACAGCGCGGATTGTCGCACCTCGGGTGGTTTCATGGCACATCGCTGCATCGGCGCATCGTACGGGGTGCGGAATCCACCGGTTCACTTCGTAGGAATTTTTGTGGAGAGATTCTTACCGGTTGAGTCTCCACTCGATTTCCAACGCCGCCGGGGTGAAGTTCAGTGCATTGATTTCGTGCAGGAAATAGAGTGCGTCCAAGTTTCCTGTGTGGAAACATGGTTTTCACTTGTGTTTTCGTACCGAGCTTCGCGTGTACGCTGCGTGTGCCGTCGTAAGCTCCCAGGTTGTTGATTGCATGAATGAAATTGTGCACTCCCTATGTCGGCACGGTTCTTGATAGCTCTCGCCGAAGAACGTGCACCGCACGGTGCCGCCGGTGGACAAGAACAAGGGGGGGATGCATGCACCATGAACTGAAGAAACTGGCCGAAGCGTGGGCCGCCCGCCCGGCCGAAGAGCGGCTGGGCATGTCGCGGCGCGAGTTCATGCAGTTCTGCGCGACGCTTGCAACCACGCTGGGGCTGGCCAAGGGTGCCGAGGCACAGGTGCAGCAGGCGATCGAGCATTCGAAGCGCCCGTCGGTGATCTGGCTGCATTTCCAGGAATGCACGGGCTGTACCGAATCGCTGTTGCGTGCCGAGCATCCGACGCTCGAGAAGCTCATTCTCGACGTGATTTCGCTCGACTACCACGAGACGCTGTTCGCGGCAGCCGGCCACCAGTTCGAGGCTGCGCGCAAGCAGGCGATGGCCGAGAACAAGGGCCGGTACGTGCTCGTCGTGGAGGGCGCCATCCCGACCCGCGACAACGGCATCTACTGCAAGATCGGCGGACACACTGCGATCGAGCTGACCCGCGAGTGCGCAGCCGATGCCGCGGCGATCATCGCGATCGGCTCCTGTGCGGCCTGGGGCGGCATGCCTTCGACGGACCCCAATCCGACCGGCGCAGTGGGTGTGCACAAGATCCTCGACAAGCCGGTCGTGAACATCCCCGGCTGTCCGCCCAACCCGTACAACTTCCTCGCCACCGTGGTGCACTTCCTCACCTTCGGGGAACTGCCGCCGGTCGACCACCTGAACCGGCCGCTGTTCGCGTACTCGCGGCTGATCCACGAGCACTGCGAGCGGCGTGCGCACTTCGATGCCGGGCGCTTTGCGATGGAGTTCGGTGACGAAGGGCACCGCCAGGGCTGGTGCCTGTACAAGCTTGGCTGCAAGGGGCCGGAAACCTACGCGAACTGCCCGACGGTGCTGTTCGGCGATGCCGGCGGCGGCACCTGGCCGGTCGGCTGCGGGCACCCCTGCATCGGCTGTACCGAAGAGGGGGTCGGCTTCGCCAAGCCGATCCATACCCTGGCACGGGTCAAGAACCTCGAGCCGCCCGTCACCTACCCGGGCATCCGGGAGCCGCAAGGCGAAGGCGCGTCGCTGGGTTCGGCGGCACTGCTGGCCGCGGTGGCCGGTGCGGCGGCCGGTGCAGGCGCGATGGTTGCGCGCAACCTCGGCAAGGGGACGCAGACGACCGAACCGGCCGGGAATGAAAGCGACGCGACGAGGGGCTGACCATGAGTGCCCGGCGCGAGTTCTTCAAAAAGACGTTTGCAGGAACGGCGACGCTGGCCGGCGTGGC
>JBJHDM010000107.1:0-4398 GCA_050486545.1 Rhodocyclaceae bacterium
CGTCAGCGGGACACCTCGATCCGCGTCGATACCGCGCGGCTCGATCAGGTGCTCAACCTTTCGGGCGAGATCGGGCTGACCAAGAACCGCCTCACGGCGCTGCGCAGCGACATTCTCAGCGGGCGTAACGACAACGAGACGCTGCACGCGCTCGACCTTGCCGTGAGCCAGCTCGATCTGCTCGTGTCCGATCTGCAGAATGCGGTGATGAAGACGCGCATGCAGCCGATCGGGCGGCTTTTCCAGAAGTATCCGCGCATCGCGCGGGATCTCGCCCGCAATCTCGGCAAGGACGTCGAGTTGGTGCTCGAGGGCGAGGAAACCGAGATCGACAAGACGATGATCGAAGATCTCGGCGACCCGATCATCCACCTGATCCGCAACGCCGTCGACCACGGGGTCGAAGAGCCGCTGGAACGGGTGGCGCACGGAAAGCCGCAGAAATCGGTCGTCAAGCTCGGTGCCCAGCAGGAGGGTGATCACATCGTCATCACCATCGAGGACGACGGCCGTGGGATGAATGCGGAGCGGCTACGGGCCAAGGCGCTCGAGAAGGGGCTGATCACCGACGAGGAAGCCAACTCGATGGACGAGCGCCAGAGTTACAACCTGGTGTTCCTCCCCGGCTTTTCGATGGCCGCACAGGTGTCCGACGTGTCTGGCCGCGGGGTCGGCATGGACGTGGTGCGCACCAACATCCAGAAGCTCAACGGCAGCATCGATATCCGCTCGCATGCGAACAAGGGTACGACCTTCGTCATCAGCCTGCCGCTCACGCTGGCGATTCTCCCGGTCCTGCTCGTGCGGTTGGGCGAACAGCCCTTCGCCGTTCCACTTTCCATGGTGCGCGAGATCCTGCCGATCAACCCGGACGAGGTCCAGGAAGTCGGCGGACGTGCGACGATGGTCATCCGCGGCGAGGTGCTGCCCGTGTTGCCGCTCGCCGGCCTGCTCGGCTGGCCGCTCGAACACACACCGCAGTTCGGTGTGCTCATGCAGGCGGCCGAACTGTCGTTCATCCTGGCGGTGGACACCTTCGCCGGACGCGAGGACGCAGTGATCAAGTCGCTCGACGATTTCCGGCCGAAGGGCGTGGCCGGCGTGACGACCCTGGCCAACGGTCAGATCGTGCTGATCCTCGACATGAAGGAACTGCTCGGCTCGGCGGGCGATCAGCGCGGCGTCACACGGCGGACGCTGATTCGCGAGGCTGCTTCCGCTCCGCAGCCACTTCTGACGAACTGACCGGAGGGTCCTGCAGCGGTGTCCGGTGCCGGTGACATGGCACCCGCGTTTCCGACTGCAGGATCTGTCGGTCGGGGACTCAGGCAGTCTGTTCGAGCAGTTGCGCGAACGCGGCTTCGAACTGGGCGAGTCCGTCGGCCTGAAGCTGCTCGCCGGCCGCCTGCAGATCGATTCCGAGACGCTCGAGGGCATCGAACCGGGCTCGCGCCTCGTCCAGGGCCGCGCCAAGGGTGGCGCCGTTTACCTGCCCGTGATCGCGCAGTGCCGCCAGCGTCGCATCGGGCAGCGTATTGACCGTCTCCGGACCGATCAGGGGTTCGACATACAGCAGGTCGCTGTAGGCCGGATTCTTCGTGCCGGTACTCGCCCACAACAGATACTGCGGTCGGGCGCCGGCGTTGCGCAGATCGGCGAACCCGCCGCCGTGAAACCGCTCACGATAGCGTGCATAGGCGAGGCGGGCCATTGCGACCGCGGTCTGGCCGCGCAGGGCGAGGGCGCCGCCGCCGCGTGCTTCCAGTTCGCGGTCGATCAGCGTATCCACCCGGCTCAGGAACAGGCTGGCTACTGACATCACCTTGCCCGGGGCGCCTCCTGCCGCGCACAGGCGCTGCAGGCCGCGGACATAGGCATCGGCCACTGCATCGACGTGCGCCAGCGAGAACATCAGGGTGACGTTGACGCTCACTTCCCGCGCGATCAGTTCTTCGATCGCTTCCAGTCCGGCACGGGTTGCCGGAACCTTGATCAGGAGGTTCTCCCGCGCGACCGCATTGTGCAGGTGAAGGCCGGCCGCCACGGTCGCGTCCGCATCGTGTGCGAGTGCGGGAGAGACTTCCAGACTGACATAGCCGGAATTGCCCGTCTTGCGGAAAACGGGTTCGAGCAGGTCGCAGGCCCGCTGTACGTCGGGGATGACGAGCCGTTCGTAACGCGCTTCGGCATCGAGGTCGAGCGCTTTCAGTGCGGTCAGGTCCTCTTCGTAGTACCGGCCGTCGGCGATCGCCTTCTGGAAGATGGACGGATTGGTCGTCACGCCGGCCAGTCCGTCTTCGGAAACCAGGCGGGCAAGGTGACCGTCGTTGAGCAGTGTACGGGACAGGTTGTCGAGCCAGATCTGCTGGCCTTCGGCCCGGATGCGGAGCAGGGGGTTCATTGCGGTGGTGGATTCGGGGTGGATCGGAGCAGGTATTGTGCTACGAATCCCCCCGGATCGGAAGCTGCGATGACGGCGGAATGCATGGAGCGGCCCGCATGCGGGCCGCTCCACCGTAGTCTCGTGCGCTGCCCCGGGGAAACCGGGGCGTGCGTCCGCCGGGATCAGGCGGTGTAGTTTGCGGCCGCGAAGTCCCAGTTGGCCAGGCCGTTCAGGAAGGCCGTGACGAAGTCCGGACGGCGGTTGCGGTAATCGATGTAGTAGGCATGCTCCCATACGTCGATGCACAGCAATGCCTTGTCGCCGGTCGTCAGCGGGGTGCCCGCCGGCCCCATGTTCACGATGTCGACGGAACCGTCGGCCTTCTTCACCAGCCAGGTCCAGCCCGAGCCGAAGTTTCCGACTGCCGAGGCGGCGAAGGCCTTCTTGAACTCGTCGAACGAACCCCAGCGCGTGCGGATCGCGTCGGCCAGTGCACCGGCCGGTTCGCCGCCGCCGCCGGGTTTCATGCTGTTCCAGAAGAACGTGTGATTCCAGACCTGGGCCGAGTTGTTGTAGATCCCGCCGGCCGGAGCCTTGCGGATGATCGCTTCGAGATCCAGGTTCTCGTACTCGGTGCCCTTGACCAGGTTGTTCAGGTTGGTGACGTAGGCCTGATGGTGCTTGCCGTAATGGAACTCGAGCGTCTCGGCCGAGACGTGGGGTGCAAGCGCGTCCTGGGCGTAAGGCAAGGGCGGCAGTTGATGTTCCATGGTTCTCTCCTTTTATTGGATTGTTGGGGGTTGAAAACGCTTGATGGTAGTCCCGATCCGTGCCGCAAGACAAATCCTGCGCACAGGGGGCTCATCCTCCCGTACGCGTGATTGTCGCTGCCAGTTCGCCGTGGGCGAGTTCGACCGAGATGTCAGAGCCCGGCGCGACTTCCGTGCTGGAGCGAAGAATCCTTCCGTGCGCGTCCCGCGTGATGCTGTAGCCTCTCTTCAGGACCGATTGTGGGGCGAGATGTTCCAGGCGCACTGAAAGGCCCTGAATGTGCCGGGAGTGTTGTGACAACCATTGCGCGGCGGAACGTCGCAAGCGATCGTCCAGTCCGGCCAGCCGCTCGGCACGGTGGCGCAACTCGGGCGATGCCGCCCGCAGGCGAAGGGCCAGCAGCTTCGTGTCCGCCCGCGAACGCTCGAGCTTGCGGGACAGGGCGATTCCGAGACGGGCACCGAGTCGCGTGCAGTGCTCGGCCGCACGCGCCAGTCGCTCGCCCGGATGGCGCAGGCGAAGCGTGCTGCGATCGAGGCGTTGCTCGAGAGTGTGAAGACGCGCGCGCATCGTGCTTCCCAGGGCACGCTCCAGCACGACCAGTCGCGAGGCCGCTTCGTGGAAGCCTGCGCTGGCCAGTTCGGCCGCACCGGTCGGGGTGGCTGCGCGTACGTCCGCTGCGAGGTCGGCGATCGTGACGTCGGTTTCGTGGCCGATGCCGGCGATGACCGGGACGGGGCAACGACGAAGGCTGCGTGCCAACGTCTCGTCGTTGAATGCCCAAAGGTCCTCCAGGCTTCCTCCGCCGCGCACGAGCAGCAACAGGTCGATCTCGTCCGTCGAAGCGCGTGCGGAGGCGGTCAGGACCGCTTCGGCCAATGCGGCCCCGGCGCCAGCCCCTTGGACGGCCGAGGGATAGAGAACGACCTCGATGTGGGGGGCCCTGCGGCGAAAGCTTGCCAGGACATCCTGAAACGCGGCGGCGGCGGGTGAGGTGACGACGCCGACGCGGCTGGGGAAGCGCGGAATGGCGCGACGGGATGCTGGGTCGAACAGCCCTTCCGTCTCGAGACGGGTCCGCAGGCGGACATAGGCCTCGAACAGGCTTCCGGATCCGGACTGCCGCAGGGACTCGACACTCAGCTGGAAGTCGCCGCGCACTTCATACAACGTGGCGATCGCTCGCATTTCCACCTGCATGCCGTTGTCCGGTCGAAACGCCAGCAATTGCGCCCGATTGCGCC
>JBJHDM010000108.1:0-4012 GCA_050486545.1 Rhodocyclaceae bacterium
AGGTCGCGCCCACCGGCACGATCAGCGACGCGATCCAGTACCGCCGCGACTTCCCGGATGGCCGCATCGGCTCTGACCCGACCCAGTCGAACGTCGAGGACGGCGGCAAGATCGTCGCCGTCGCGGCACAATGCGTGCTGGAAGAGGTCGCGCGTTTTTCGGCCTGAGTCCGGCCGGCCGCGGGGCGTGCAGAGATGGGCCTGGCCAGGGCGGAGCAACGCATTGCGGGATTGCTGACCACGCCCGAATCCTGAAGCGGACGAAGAGCGGCGGGTCAGCGCGGTGTCCAGGAGTCCGTGTCGTGATCGGGGTGCTGGTTCGAGGTCCGCCTCGCTCGCGCCGCCCCGTCCGGGTCGTCGTCTTCCGTCGTGCCGAAGCTTTCGAGCGCGCCCAGCTGACTGAGTTGCGGCACTTTGCCCTCGATGCCCAACTCGAAGGCCAGCGCGATATCGTTGGGCTCGTCGAATGCCCCGATCGAAATCGAAATCCGCTCACTCTCCATGTTCTGGAAGAACAACGGCGTACCGCAACTGGAACAGAAGCCCCTCGCGGCTCCCTCTGAGCTGAAGAATCGCGCGGGTTCGCCCCGCGTCCACTCGAGGTCTGTGAGCAGAACGCCTACACGCGCACCAAAGAAGTTCCCGGCAGCCTTCTGACACATCCTGCAGTGGCAGACATGGGGATTGTCGCTGAGGGCCTTGGCACGGAACCTGATTCGCCCGCACTGGCAACCACCCGATTTCGGAGTCGTCATGCTGGGAACCCACCCTTGCCGTTGCCGATCATGCCCCAGCCATCCTTCAAGCCTCTGCCACCTGGTACGAGATTCGCTTGGAACCATCCGTCAGCCATCGACTCCCGATCTCCCGAAAACCGAACCTGTCGTGAAAGGCCCGAGATGGCTCATTCGGCGGCTCGATATTGTACTCACAGACAATGACGCCAATGTCATGAGCCTTGGCGTACTCGAACAAATCCTTGTACAGCAAGGTACCCAACTTCAATCCCTGGTACGCGCGCCTGACAACGATCCTGTCCACGTACAGGAACGAGTCGTAGCGTGCAGCAAACCACTCATAGTTCTCGTTGACGTATCCACAGCCATCCTTCATTGCAAGAAGGAAAGCCGCTACCGTCCCGGCCACCGTGGCCACCTTGTGGTAGCTCGCCATCGAGTGGAGATGGCGAAGCCGAAGCTCGTCCATCGGGCTCGTGTACTCGACTTCGCTCGAATTGAGCGCCACGACGGTACCGAAATCCCGCTCAGTTGCATCCCGAAGGGCGATGTCAGTCATGACCAACGTTGGCCCGCGGCGCGGGAACCGGGTTTTCGGCCAGGTGCGCCCGAACTCGCCCCTGCACGGCCCGGGCGAACTGCCCCGCGGCCGCCGGATGGGTGGCGAGGAACATCAGCGGCTCGAACACCTCGAGTTCCATCAGCAGGAACTGTCCGTCCTTGACCACGCCATCGACGCGGGCGCAGACGGGCAAGGACGGCGCGGCCAGCGCGCAGGCGCGCGCCTGTTCCACCAGCGCCGGCTCCACCTCGATCCGTTCCGCCGTGCCGCCGAACTGCGGTTGCACCCGGTAGTCCCCGGGCCGGGGCCGCTTGCGCACGGCGTGGCTGAACACGCCGTCGAAGAACAGCAACGAGAGTTCGCCGTCGTCCAGGATCTCGGGCAGGAAGGGCTGCACCAGCACACCGCGATCGGCCAGCGTCTCGTCGATCTGCGCCTGGTAGGCCGCAGCGTCATCGACACAGAAGCGATAGGTGCGATAGGCGCCGCCTGAGATGCTCGGCTTGACGACGATCTCGGTCCAGCCGCGCGCCCGCGCCAGCGCCGCGACGTCGGCCTGCTCGCCCTGCCCGATGCACAGCGTCGGCACCAGCGGCACGCCGGCCGCCGCCAGTTCCTGCAGGTAAGCCTTGTCGTAGTTCCACTCGAGGATGGCACCGGCATTGCACAGCAGCACGCCGCTGGCGATGCGTGCGTCGAGCCAGGCACGGAACTCGGCAGCGCGCTCGAAATAATCCCACGGCGAACGAATCACCAGTGCCTCGAACGATGCCCAGTCGATGGCCGGGTCGTCCCAGACGGTCGGGACCGGAGTCATGCCGAGTTCCTCCAGGGCCCGGGCGAGCAGCCGATCGTCTTCGTAGAGATCGGGCAAGGCGGCGCAGGTAACGAGGGCAATGATCGTCACCGCAGTATCTTCTCCATCGCCTTTCCCTTGGCCAGTTCGTCCACCTCATCCCTGCTGCGGCCCTTGCGTTCCGCCTTCTTGACATACAGCGGATAGACCTTGGCAAACTCTGTGGTGAAGATTCGATGCCCTGCAGTCGTCATTTCTGTCGCCGTCTCGTCAGTGGCCGGGTTGATCCCGGGCTTCAAAGCAGGAGTTGCCAGTAGCCCACATCCACCCAGCGATCCTGCTTGAAGCCCACCTGGCGAAAATGGGCCGCCTTCTTGAAGCCCAGCCGCTCATGCAACCTGACGCTCGCCTCGTTCGGGAGCGCGATGCCGCCAAGGACCGAGTGCATGGAAGTGGCGCGGATTGCAGCGATGAGAGCGCTGTAGAGCTGGAAGCCAATGCCGTTCCCGGTGTGACCTGCATCCAGGTAAATGGTGGACTCTACCGAGAAACGATATGCGCAGCGTCCCAGCCACTTTGACGCATAGGCATAGCCGACGACGTCATCGGATTGCACGGCGACGAGCCAGGGAAGCGCCGCATTCTCAGTCGCTGCGACTCGTTGCGACATCTCATCGGCTGAAACCGGATCTGTCTCGAAAGTGATGCACGTGTCCGCGACATAGTGGTTGTATATCTGCGCCAGGCTACCAGCATCGCCAGCTCTTGCGGGACGAATTGAAATCATCTTGCTCGACTTCGTGGGTCCGCAATGCCGACGACGAACTGTGGCTTCTGTCCCTCAAGGGTAACGCACCGAAGCTTCCGGATCGAGCTGCCGTTCGAAGGCCGGGTAGTGATTCCGGCTATCCGGAATCGTTGATTCGCTCGGCACGGCTCGAGCCCGCGAGAGGAACGCGCGATTGATGGAGCTATGCGGCTTGAGTGCCAGCCGTTCGTGCGCCAGGGACTCCGCCAGCTCACGGCAACCGCCGCGCAATGCCGCCTCGGTCAAGGTCCAGTCGATCACGTCGCGTTGCGCGTGACTGCCGCCGAAGGCGTTCGCGATGTGGCGGCTACCGTGCAGACGCTTCACGGCCGTCTGGTAGTCGCCACGCCAGAAGGCCGCGAAGCCCTCGATGAGCGCGCAGCCCGTCTGCTCGGCCCAGCGTCCCGCTTCCGTGTGCGCCGGGCTCTCGTCGCGATAGCGCCCGAGAATCCGTTCGACGTCCCCATCTCGCCCGGCGCCCAGGAAGGCCATGACCGCGTGCCAGTCGTTGAAAGAATAGGCCCGGCCGTCGGCGTGCGCGGTCCATGCATCCGCGATCTCCTGCCAGCGGCGACCGGTGTCGTGGCCTGCCAGGTGCAGGCGCCAGAGCAGCGCCGAGGCATCGACCAGGTCGAGCGCCACCGTGCTGCGGCCGTCGCGGATGTGCCCGTCGTACAGGGCCAGCGCCTCCTCGTGCTCGTCGAGTTGCAGGTGAAACAGCGCACGGTGCCACCAGTTGTGCACCTTGAAGAAGTTGTCGTCGCCCGACCAGTGCGGCTCGCGGGCGATCATCCAGCCGATGCCATCCTCGGCGCGGCCCTGCATCTCCATGACGTGCGCCACGGCGTGGTGGGCCCAGCAGTCGAGCGGCTGCTCGTCCAGCGCACGGCGTCCGGCATCCTCGGCACGGGCGTAGTCACCGCACTCCTCCAGCCCGAAGGCATGCATGCCGAGCAGGATCGAGTGCCCCGGAATGTCCGCGGACCACCGGGGCAGGACGCGCGCAATGCGGTCACGGAGTTCCCGGGCATTGGCGCGGTAGAAGTCGATGAGGTGGCCGCTCTGCAGCGCGAGCAGGTCCCGCGGATAGCGTGCGTTCAGCCGGTCCAG
>JBJHDM010000108.1:4022-4357 GCA_050486545.1 Rhodocyclaceae bacterium
CCGCACTCCAGTGGCCGTCGAGCAGCAGCGTCAGCGCGGCCAGGTGGGCGCGCGCGCGCTCGTCGAGCGGCAGGACCCGGACCCGATCGACCACCACGCGGGCCTCGGCGGCGGCCGCCGGCTCGGTCGCCAGGCCCAGCATCCAGCCCCTGGCCATGTGTGCCATGGCGAATTCCGGGGCCCGTTCGACGGCCCGTTCGAGCAGCGCCAGCGGGTCACCCCGGTACAGGTTGAAGGCCTCGAGGGCCTGGTCGAAGAAGCCCACGGCTTCAGCCGTCGCACCCTTTGCTGCATTCCCCTGTCGGTCGGTCAACATCCCGATACCCCCGTCGCTG
>JBJHDM010000109.1:0-4321 GCA_050486545.1 Rhodocyclaceae bacterium
CAGCGACGGGGGTATCGGGATGTTGACCGACCGACAGGGGAATGCAGCAAAGGGTGCGACGGCTGAAGCCGTGGGCTTCTTCGACCAGGCCCTCGAGGCCTTCAACCTGTACCGGGGTGACCCGCTGACGCTGCTCGAACGGGCCGTCGAACGGGCCCCGGAATTCGCCATGGCACACATGGCCAGGGGCTGGATGCTGGGCCTGGCGACCGAGCCGGCGGCCGCCGCAGAGGCCCGCGTGGTGGTCGATCGGGTCCGGGTCCTGCCGCTCGACGAGCGCGCGCGCGCCCACCTGGCCGCGCTGACGCTGCTGCTCGACGGCCACTGGAGTGCGGCGGCGCAGGCGCTGGACCGGCTGAACGCACGCTATCCGCGGGACCTGCTCGCGCTGCAGAGCGGCCACCTCATCGACTTCTACCGCGCCAATGCCCGGGAACTCCGTGACCGCATTGCGCGCGTGCTGCCCCGGTGGTCCGCGGACATTCCGGGGCACTCGATCCTGCTCGGCATGCATGCCTTCGGGCTGGAGGAGTGCGGTGACTACGCCCGTGCCGAGGATGCCGGACGCCGTGCGCTGGACGAGCAGCCGCTCGACTGCTGGGCCCACCACGCCGTGGCGCACGTCATGGAGATGCAGGGCCGCGCCGAGGATGGCATCGGCTGGATGATCGCCCGCGAGCCGCACTGGTCGGGCGACGACAACTTCTTCAAGGTGCACAACTGGTGGCACCGTGCGCTGTTTCACCTGCAACTCGACGAGCACGAGGAGGCGCTGGCCCTGTACGACGGGCACATCCGCGACGGCCGCAGCACGGTGGCGCTCGACCTGGTCGATGCCTCGGCGCTGCTCTGGCGCCTGCACCTGGCAGGCCACGACACCGGTCGCCGCTGGCAGGAGATCGCGGATGCATGGACCGCGCACGCCGACGGCCGGGCCTATTCTTTCAACGACTGGCACGCGGTCATGGCCTTCCTGGGCGCCGGGCGAGATGGGGACGTCGAACGGATTCTCGGGCGCTATCGCGACGAGAGCCCGGCGCACACGGAAGCGGGACGCTGGGCCGAGCAGACGGGCTGCGCGCTCATCGAGGGCTTCGCGGCCTTCTGGCGTGGCGACTACCAGACGGCCGTGAAGCGTCTGCACGGTAGCCGCCACATCGCGAACGCCTTCGGCGGCAGTCACGCGCAACGCGACGTGATCGACTGGACCTTGACCGAGGCGGCATTGCGCGGCGGTTGCCGTGAGCTGGCGGAGTCCCTGGCGCACGAACGGCTGGCACTCAAGCCGCATAGCTCCATCAATCGCGCGTTCCTCTCGCGGGCTCGAGCCGTGCCGAGCGAATCAACGATTCCGGATAGCCGGAATCACTACCCGGCCTTCGAACGGCAGCTCGATCCGGAAGCTTCGGTGCGTTACCCTTGAGGGACAGAAGCCACAGTTCGTCGTCGGCATTGCGGACCCACGAAGTCGAGCAAGATGATTTCAATTCGTCCCACAAGAGCTGGCGATGCTGGTGGCCTGGCGCAGATATACAACCACTATGTCGCGGACACGTGCATCACTTTTGAGACAGATCCGGTTTCAGCCGATGAGATGTCGCAACGAGTCGCAGCGACTGAGAATGCGGCGCTTCCCTGGCTCGTCGCCGTGCAATCTGATGACGTCGTCGGCTATGCCTATGCATCAAAGTGGCTGGGACGCTGCGCATATCGTTTCTCGGTAGAGTCCACCATTTACCTGGATGCAGGTCACACCGGGAACGGCATTGGCTTCCAGCTCTACAGCGGTCTCATCGCTGCAATCCGCGCCACTTCCATGCATTCGGTCCTTGGCGGCATCGCGCTCCCGAACGAGGCGAGCGTCAGGTTGCATGAGCGGCTGGGCTTCAAGAAGGCGGCCCATTTTCGCCAGGTGGGCTTCAAGCAGGATCGCTGGGTGGACGTGGGCTACTGGCAACTCCTGCTTTGAAGCCCGGGATCAACCCGGCCACTGACGAGACGGCGACAGAAATGACGACTGCAAAGCATCGAATCTTCACCACAGAGTTTGCCAAGGTCTATCCGCTGTATGTCAAGAAGGCGGAACGCAAGGGCCGCAGCAGGGATGAGGTGGACGAACTGGCCAAGGGAAAGGCGATGGAGAAGATACTGCGGTGACGATCGTTGCCCTCGTTACCTGCGCCGCCTTGCCCGATCTCTACGAAGACGATCGGCTGCTCGCCCGGGCCCTGGAGGAACTCGGCATGACTCCGGTCCCGACCGTCTGGGACGACCCGGCCATCGACTGGACATCGTTCGACGCACTGGTGATCCGTTCGCCGTGGGATTATTTCGAGCGCGCCGCCGAGTTCCGTGCCTGGCTCGACGCACGCATCGCCAGCGGCGTGCTGCTGTGCAATGCTGGCGCCATCCTCGAGTGGAACTACGACAAGGCTTACCTGCAGGAGCTGGCGGCGGCCGGCGTGCCGCTGGTGCCGACGCTGTGCATCGGGCAGGGCGAGCAGGCCGACGTCGCGGCGCTGGCGCGGGCGCGCGGCTGGACCGAGATCGTCGTCAAGCCGAGCATCTCAGGCGGCGCCTATCGCACCTATCGCTTCTGTGTCGATGACGCTGCGGCCTACCAGGCGCAGATCGACGAGACGCTGGCCGATCGCGGTGTGCTGGTGCAGCCCTTCCTGCCCGAGATCCTGGACGACGGCGAACTCTCGTTGCTGTTCTTCGACGGCGTGTTCAGCCACGCCGTGCGCAAGCGGCCCCGGCCCGGGGACTACCGGGTGCAACCGCAGTTCGGCGGCACGGCGGAACGGATCGAGGTGGAGCCGGCGCTGGTGGAACAGGCGCGCGCCTGCGCGCTGGCCGCGCCGTCCTTGCCCGTCTGCGCCCGCGTCGATGGCGTGGTCAAGGACGGACAGTTCCTGCTGATGGAACTCGAGGTGTTCGAGCCGCTGATGTTCCTCGCCACCCATCCGGCGGCCGCGGGGCAGTTCGCCCGGGCCGTGCAGGGGCGAGTTCGGGCGCACCTGGCCGAAAACCCGGTTCCCGCGCCGCGGGCCAACGTTGGTCATGACTGACATCGCCCTTCGGGATGCAACTGAGCGGGATTTCGGTACCGTCGTGGCGCTCAATTCGAGCGAAGTCGAGTACACGAGCCCGATGGACGAGCTTCGGCTTCGCCATCTCCACTCGATGGCGAGCTACCACAAGGTGGCCACGGTGGCCGGGACGGTAGCGGCTTTCCTTCTTGCAATGAAGGATGGCTGTGGATACGTCAACGAGAACTATGAGTGGTTTGCTGCACGCTACGACTCGTTCCTGTACGTGGACAGGATCGTTGTCAGGCGCGCGTACCAGGGATTGAAGTTGGGTACCTTGCTGTACAAGGATTTGTTCGAGTACGCCAAGGCTCATGACATTGGCGTCATTGTCTGTGAGTACAATATCGAGCCGCCGAATGAGCCATCTCGGGCCTTTCACGACAGGTTCGGTTTTCGGGAGATCGGGAGTCGATGGCTGACGGATGGTTCCAAGCGAATCTCGTACCAGGTGGCAGAGGCTTGAAGGATGGCTGGGGCATGATCGGCAACGGCAAGGGTGGGTTCCCAGCATGACGACTCCGAAATCGGGTGGTTGCCAGTGCGGGCGAATCAGGTTCCGTGCCAAGGCCCTCAGCGACAATCCCCATGTCTGCCACTGCAGGATGTGTCAGAAGGCTGCCGGAAACTTTTTTGGTGCGCGTGTAGGCGTTCTGCTCACCGACCTCGAGTGGACGCGGGGCGAACCCGCGCGATTCTTCAGCTCAGAGGGAGCCGCGAGGGGCTTCTGTTCCAGTTGCGGTACGCCGTTGTTCTTCCAGAACATGGATAGCGAGCGGATTTCGATTTCGATCGGGGCATTCGACGAGCCCAACGATATCGCGCTGGCCTTCGAGTTGGGCATCGAGGGCAAAGCCCCGCAGCTCCGTCAGCTGGGTGCGCTCGAAAGCTTCGGCACGACGGAAGACGACGATCCGGACGGGGCGGCGCGAGCGAGGCAGACTTCGAACCAGCACCCCGATCACGACACGGACTCCTGGACACCGCGCTGATCTGCGGCTCCTCGTCCGCTACAGGAGTTCAGGCGCGGCCCATCGTTGTGTGCCCGGCCGCCGGCCAGACTCAGGCCGAAAGACGCGCGACCTCTTCCAGCACGCATTGCGCCGCGACGGCGACGATCTTGCCGCCGTCCTCGACGTTCGACTGGGTCGGGTCAGAGCCGATGCGGCCATCCGGGAAGTCGCGGCGGTACTGGATCGCGTCGCTGATCGTGCCGGTGGGCGCGACCT
>JBJHDM010000110.1:0-4276 GCA_050486545.1 Rhodocyclaceae bacterium
GGGCGGGACCAGGCGTCCGGCGCGGGGGACAGGTCGTCGGTGTTGGTTTCGCCCGTGACCTTGAACACGGTGAGCTTCTGCGAAGCCGGCACTTCCGGGCGGCTGGTGAACCACTCGGCGTCGGCCCAGGACTGCATCACGGCCTTGGCGTTGGCGTTGCCGGCGGCGGCCAGTTCCTTGACGTCGTGGAAGTAGTCGAACATCAGCAGGGTCTTCTTCAGCCCCTCGGCAGCGATGGTGCCCACTTCGGGGTCGCCGAGCAGGTCGATCATCGGCTTGATGTTGAAGCCGCCCAGCATGGTGCCGAGCAGTTCGGTGGCCTTGGCACGCGACACCAGACCACAGGCTTCCTCGCCCTTGGCGACGCGGGCCAGGAACTCGGCCTTGACCTTGGCGGCGTCGTCCACGCCGGCCGGCACGCGGTGGGTAAGCAGTTCGACCAGGAAGGCTTCTTCGCCGGCGGGCGGCTTGCGGAGCAGTTCCACGAGTTCGGTTGTCTGCTGCTTGGACAGGGGCAGCGGCGGAATGCCAAGGGCTGCGCGCTCGGCAGCATGGGCACGATAGGCTTCAAGCACGGCGATTTCCTTCATCGTTGACGTTGCACAACACCCGGGGGGCCTCCGGGCAAATTTTCGACATTATATGTCTTTTATAAGACTTGCGGTGCAACGCAACAAATCGCTACACCGCCGGCGGGCCGAACGTCCGTCGCCTGCGTACCGCAGGGCGTCCGAACGGAAACCGCACGCAATCGAATTCTACGCCTCGACCTGCGTCAAGTCCTCCCCGTGTCAGCCACAACATCTCCATCATCCGCCGTCGGATTTCTTTACACTCGGCTTCAGGCAACCCACAACCGTGGCAGACCTTGCCCGAAACGGGCAACAACGAAAGGAGACATCGATCCGGCCCCACGCGCGCAACCGGGACTTGTGCACCGCACGAGAATTGCATTTTCATCACTCCGTCGGCATCGATCCCCGGCACGTCGAGCACCCGACGCTCGTGAGACTCGCCCACTTCAGGCCGACTGGATCTACCGTGAAAGCGCATTGTGCAATGCGCTGCGGACCATCTGCCTAAACGGGCCCGCGAGCGCCGTATCCCGTTCAGGTATTCCTCTTGGAACGAACGAGTTCGCCAATCGAAAAACCCGCTTCGCTTCACCATCCCGGCCGTACACCATTCCAGGAGACTATCTCCTGACCCCTTTCGATACATTGTAAGCAGTTGAAACATTAGCTGATTTCGGGAATGTCGATTGCTTGACTGAAGCATTCCGGATGCAATCTCTCCTGCACCGGATGCCGAGAAGGCGACGGGGGCTTGGCCACGGCGGGTGATCCCGACGAACCCCGAAATCCCGAGTCCTGTGTACGGTCCGGCTGATGCACGAGCCCTGCCGGCCTGTCCGATTGCTTCCTCGCGACCGCCAGGAAGGGTCCCCCTGCCATTCCTGGCAAGGCATGCGGTCATGCATAGCGCCACATCGCATCGAAGCATGCCGGGTTCCAGACACCACGACAGGGAACGAGGGAGGGACAATCGGTGGGTAAACGAAACGGCCTGCTATTGGACCGTAGCGGCGAGGTCAGCGAAGCGATCCAGAAGCATGGGCTGACCAACTGGGACTTCAAGCAGGTGTCCGACCTCGCCTCGGCGCGCAAGACGGCGATGTCCAACGGCGCGCTGGTCGGACTGGTCGTGTTCGACACCGAGCACCCCTGGCCGGTGCGCGACATCGAATCCCTGGTCGCGATGAGCGGAATCGAATGGATCGCGATCCTGCCTCCACAGTTGCTCGACAGCCAGCGGCTGCGCCCGGTCGTGCTTCGGAGTTTTCTCGATTTCCACACCTTGCCACTCGACTTCACGCGGCTCTCGGTCACGCTTGGCCACGCGCACGGCAAGGCATTCTTCTGCCGACATCCGGAACACACTTCCGAAGACGCCGGCAGCTACGGGATGACCGGTCGCGACCCGAAGATGCTTGCGCTGTACCGCCAGATCGAGAAGATCGTCAACGTCGATGCCCCGGTTCTCATCGGAGGCGAGTCCGGGACCGGCAAGGAGCTGGTCGCGCGCGCCATCCATCAGCATTCCGACCGCGCGAATGGCCCGTTCATCGCGATGAACTGCGGGGCGATCGCCCCCAACCTCATCCACTCCGAACTGTTCGGGCACGAGCGGGGCGCATTCACCGGAGCACATCAGCGCAAGATCGGAAACATCGAGGCAGCCAATGGCGGCGTGCTGTTTCTCGACGAGATCGGCGACCTGCCGCTGGACCTGCAGGCCAGCATGCTTCGCTTTCTCCAGGAAAAGATCATCGTGCGCCTCGGGTCGACCGAACGCCTGCGAATGAACGTGCGGGTCATCGCCGCCACGCACGTAGACCTCCAGCAGGCAGTCCACGATGGCCGCTTCCGCGAAGACCTCTTCTACCGGCTCAACGTGCTGCACCTGAAGGTCCCGCCGCTACGCGAGCGGGCCAGCGATATCCCGCTGCTGGCCAATGCGATCTTCAACCACCAGCTCAGGCAGTACAAGAGTCCCCAGCTCAAGGGGTTCAGCCTCGAGGCACTGCAGGCCATGCACGAATACAACTGGCCGGGCAACGTGCGCGAGCTCATCAACCGTATCCAGCACGCGATGATCATGTCCGAGAACAAGTTGATCAACGCCGCCGACCTGGGTCTGCCGCACCCGACCACCACGAGCCTGACGCTGGACGAGATCCGCGCATCGGTCGAGAAGGAAGTCATCGTCAGCACGCTGCAGAGACATCAGAACAACGTATCGGAAGTCGCCCGGCAACTCGGCGTTTCCCGCGTCACGCTGTACAGGATGATCGACCGGCTGAAGATCATCCTCTAGCACACCCGAGCCACCACCGCAGAACGTCAGACAAAGGGGATGATCATGAGAGGAGCGCAACACCGAAACGTGAGGCTGCTCGGCTGCAGCCTGGCAGGGCTCGTCCTGGCGACCGCCGGGACGATGGTCCGGGCGGACACCGGCTCGACGAGTCCGGCGGTCGAGACGCTGAAGCAACGCGTCGACGAGCAGCGGCAACAGATCGAACTCCTCCGGCAGGAGCTGATGCGGCAGGACGCGGAACTGCTCGAACTGCGCAGGGCCGTCGACACCTCGCGCCTGCGCGCCCGGGGCGTGGAATCCCCGCCCGCAGCGCGCGGCCAGCCCCCGCAACAGGTCGCCCAGACGCAACAACCGGTCGGCCAGGCTCCGGAACGAGCGGAAGAAAGCCGCCCTCCCGAGATCGCACCGATCTTCGAGCAACCCGGTGTCCTGACCCCACGGGACCAGTGGGTGCTCGAGCCGTCCCTGCAGTACGCCTATTCGTCGAGCAACCGCATCTCCCTGGTGGGATACACGATCATCCCCGCCCTGCTCATCGGCCTGGTCGATGTGCGCGAGGTCAAGAGCCACTCCTTCATCGGCGCCCTGACGGTGCGCCGCGGCATGACCAACCGCTTCGAGCTCGAGGCCAAGTTCCCGTACGTCTACCGTACCGACACGACCGTCGGACGGGAGATCCTTCAGGATTCGGCGACCGAGAGGCTGTTCGAATCGAGCGGGCACGGCATCGGCGACGTCGAGATCACGGGGCGCTACCAGCTCAACGACGGTGGCCTGGACAAGCCCTACTACATCGCGTCGCTCCGCCTGAAGACCCGCACCGGCAAGGACCCCTTCGAAGTGCGCACGACAATCGTCCCCGGCTTTCGCGGTGGCGGCCTCGAGCGGGAAAAACCCACCGGCTCGGGTTTCTACACGCTGACCCCCGGGCTGACCGTGCTGATCCCGTCCGACCCCGTGGTGCTGTTCGGCGGCGTCAGCTACCAGCACAGCTTCAAGCGCAGCGGCGTCAAGCGCCGTACCGACGACGGGTGGCAACGCATCGGCACGGTCCAGCCGGGGCCGACGTTCGGCTTCAACTTCGGCATGGGGCTGGCGCTCAACGAGCGCTCGTCCTTCAGCATCGGCTACGATCACCTGTCGGTCGGCAAGGTCAAGGTCAATGGCAAGACCGCGCCGACCTCGGTTCGCGTCCAGCTCGGCACGCTGTTGCTGGGCTACTCGTATCGGCTCGACTCGGGCCGCACGCTGAACCTTTCGGTCGGCGCCGGCCTCACCCGCGACACGCCGGATCTCACCCTGACCCTGCGGGTTCCGATCTCCTTGTAGCCGAATACGACCAAAAAAAACCGACCGGCGTGTGCATCCTCGAACGGAGCGCAATCCGGTCGGGCGA
>JBJHDM010000111.1:0-4267 GCA_050486545.1 Rhodocyclaceae bacterium
GGGGGGCTGTCCCCCGCGGCCGGGCGGGTTTCATTCTGTTTCTTGCTCGAGGGCCGCAGCGGGCGGCGCGATTTCCTGTTCGTTGACAAGGTCCATTATCCTTTCGATTTCGGTCAGGGCCGGCAGCTCGGTCAGGCTGCGCAAGCCGAGATCGTCGAGAAAGCGGCGCGTGGTCGCCAGCAAGGCCGGCCGACCCGGCGTTTCGCGATGACCGACGACGTCGATCCAGCCGCGCGACTCCAGCGTCTTGATCACCCCGGTCGACACCGTGACCCCTCGGATCTCCTCGATGTCGCCGCGCGTGACCGGTTGGCGGTAGGCGATGATCGCCAGTGTTTCCAGCACTGCGCGCGAGTAGCGCGGCGGCCGTTCTTCCTTGAGCCGTTCGAGGAAGGGCTGGTATTCCGGCCGGGTCTGGAAGCGCCAGCCGGAGGCGATCTGCACCAGCTCGACGCCCCGCCCCTCCCAGTCCTGCTGCAGTTCGACGAGCAGTTTGCGCACGGTGTCCGGTCCCGGATCGGGATCGAACAGACGGCGCAGTTCGCGCACTTCGAGCGGCGCCGGGGCCGCCAGCAAGGCCGTTTCCAGCACCCGCTTGTAGTCTTCAGGCGTGCTCGGCGCCATGCGCAAGTCTCACGTAGATCGTCTCACCCGGCTCGAGCTGACTCACCTCGAGCAGGCATTCCTTGACCAGTTCGAGCATGGCCAGAAAGCTCACCACCAATCCGGCTCGGCCAAGACCCGGGTCGAACAGGCTTTCAAAGGCGGCATGCCGGCCGTCGGCCAGACGGCGCAGCAGCAGGCTCATGTGCTCACGCACCGAGAGTTCTTCGTGCTTGACCGTATGGTGCCGTTTCAGGCGCGCCAGGCGCGCGATGCGCAACCAGGCGAGCTGCAGGTCGTGCAGGCTGACCTCGGGCAGGCGCTCGGCCCGCTTCTCGATCATCACCACGCCCACGGCTTCGAATTCGCGCTCGACGCGCGGCAAGTCGTCGAGCCGCAGGGCCGCGAGCTTCATCTGTTCATAGTCGAGCAGTCGTCGAACCAGCGCTTCGCGCGGGTCGGTCTCGTCATCGTCGTCGCGGCGCGTCGGTCGCGGCAACAGCATGCGCGACTTGATCTCGAGCAGCGTGGCAGCCATCAACAGGTAGTCGGCGGCCAGTTCCAGCTTGTGCCGGCGCATGGCCTCGACGTAGCCGAGGTACTGTGCCGTGAGCGGCGCCATCGGAATGTCGAGGATGTCGAGATTGGCCTTGCGGATCAGGTAGAGCAGCAGATCCAGCGGACCCTCGAAGGCTTCGAGCACGATCTCGAGCGCATCCGGCGGGATGTACAGGTCGACCGGAAGTTCAGCCAGTGGCGCGCCGTACAGCCGCGCGAGGACCTGCTCCCCGGAATCGGCCGGATGCGGCGCCAGGTCCAGTTCGGCGCTCATTCTATCGCGAAATCCGGCGCGACGCGCAAGTGTCCGGCACGACGCGACACCCCTGCCTCATGAATACGACAGCCCCATGCTCTCGCGCACGTCGCGCATGGTTTCCTGCGCCAGCTTGCGCGCGCGCTCGCAGCCGTCGGCGACGACGTTGCGCAGCAGCGACGGATCCTCGATGAAGGGCTGGGCACGCTCGCGCATCTGGGCCTGCTCGGCCAGCACCGCCTCGATCACCGGCTGCTTGCATTCGAGGCAGCCGATACCGGCACTGCGGCAGCCTTCCTGCACCCAGTTGCGCGTCGAATCGTCGGAGTAGATTTCGTGGAAGGGCCACACCGGGCACTTCGCGGGATCACCCGGGTCGGTGCGCCGCACGCGCGCCGGATCGGTCTGCATGGTGCGGATCTTCTTGGTGATCGAGTCCGGGTCCTCGCGCAGATAGATCGTGTTGCCGTAGCTCTTGGACATCTTCTGACCGTCCAGGCCGGGCATGCGCGCGGCTTCGGTGAGCAGCGCGTCCGGTTCGACCAGGATCATCTTGCTGCTGCCCTCGAGGTAGCCGTAGAGACGTTCGCGATCGCTCATGCTCAGATTCTGCGCCTCTTCGAGCACCGCGTGCGCGCGCTCGAGCGCGCTCTCCTCGCCTTCCTGCTGGAAACGCGTGCGCAGGTCGAAATACAGGCGCGAACGCTTGGAGCCGAGCTTGCGCGCGGCTTCGCGGGCCTTGTCCTCGAAACCCGGCTCGCGCCCGTAGAGGTGGTTGAAGCGACGCGCGACCTCGCGCGTGATCTCGACGTGCGGCACCTGGTCCTCACCCACCGGCACCTTGTCGGCGCGGTAAATCAGGATGTCGGCCGACTGCAGCAGCGGATAGCCGAGAAAGCCGTAGGTCGACAAATCCTTGTTGCTGAGCTTCTCCTGCTGGTCCTTGTAGGTCGGCACGCGTTCGAGCCAGCCCAGCGGCGTCATCATCGACAGCAGAAGATGCAGCTCGGCATGCTCGGGCACGCGCGACTGGATGAACAGCGTGGCCTGCGCCGGGTCGACGCCGGCGGCCAGCCAGTCGATCAGCATGTCCCACACGCTCTCCTCGATCACCTGGGGCGAATCGTAGTTGGTGGTCAGCGCGTGCCAGTCCGCGACGAAGAACAGACAGGGGTACTCCTCCTGGAGCTTGACCCAGTTCTTGAGCACGCCGTGGTAGTGGCCGAGGTGAAGACGCCCGGTTGGGCGCATGCCGGAGAGAACGCGTTCTGCGTACATAGAGTGTTTTTTCAGAATCCGAAAATCATTGCCAGAAAGGTGCGAAACACGACGATCATCGGCCACAGGATCGCACCGAGGATACCCGTGAACAGCATCACGAGCAGGATCGGGAAGCCGTAAGGCTCGAGCCGCGAGAACTGCCACGCCAATTGACCCGGCAGCAGGCTGACCGCGATGCGGCCGCCGTCGAGCGGCGGAATCGGCAGCAGGTTGAGGAACATCAGGATGGCATTGATGATGATCCCGGCCTTGGCCATTTCGCCCAGCGCATAGGCATAGGCCGAATCGGGCGAGCTCAGCACGAGCTTGAACACCAGCGCCCAGGCCAGCGCCATGACGAGGTTCATGAACGGGCCGGCGGCGGCCACCCACAGCATGTCCGACTTGGGGTTGCGCAGGCGGTTGAAGTTCACCGGTACCGGCTTGGCCCAGCCGAAGAGCATGCCCCCCGTGCCCAACATCGTCGACAGGGCCAGGATCCCCGCGGGTACCAGAATCGTCCCGACCGGGTCGATGTGCTTGAAGGGATTGAGCGTGATGCGCCCGGCCAGATGCGCCGTCGGATCGCCGAAATGGCGCGCGACATAGCCATGGGCGGCCTCGTGCAGGGTGATCGCAAGAAGCACGGGCAAGGCCCAGATCGCCAGGGTCGGTATCAGTGCTTCCATGATCTTATGGCATAAAACGCCGGATTCTAGCAGAGCGCCGGCCGCGCTTTCCGTTCATCAGTGTTCTCCGGCCTCTAGCCCGAAGGGTTCGAGTGCACCCTTGCCGGCGCGCACCAGTACCGGCGCCCCGCTCGTCAGGTCGATGACGGAGGTGGCTTCGGGGCCGCAGAAACCGGCTTCGATCACGAGTTCGACCTGCTTTTCCAGCCGTTCGCGGATCTCGTCGATGTCGGCCAGCGGCAAGTCCTCGCCCGGCAACAGCAGGGTCGAGGTCAGCATGGGTTCGCCGAGTTCCGCGAGCAAGGCTCCGACGACCGGGTGGTCGGGCACGCGCAGGCCAATGGTCTTGCGTTTGGGGTGCAGCACGCGTCGCGGCAACTCCCGCGTGGCTTCGAGGATGAAGGTGTAGGTGCCGGGCGTGCTCGCCTTGAGCAGGCGGAACTGGGTGTTGTCCACCCGTGCGTAGTACGAAATCTCCGACAGGTCGCGGCACATCAGTGTGAAATGATGGCGCTCGTCCACCGCCCGGATGCGTCGGATGCGCGCCAGCAACTCGGCGTTGCCGAGCTGCCCGCCCAGCGCGTAGGCCGAGTCGGTGGGAAAGACGACCAGCCCGCCCTGGCGGATGATCTCGGCGGCCTGCTTGATGAGGCGCGGCTGAGGCTGTTCCGGGTGTAGTGAAAAGAACTGGGACATGTTTGCGTGTTGTCGTGAAGATGTTCAGTGCCGGGCCAGGACGGCGAAGCGTGACCAGACCGGTTCGACGCCGGTCGGCAGCGGCGCGCAGCCGCCGAGATCGGCGGCGCTTTCACCCACGCCGTGAAAGTCCGATGCGCGCGATGCGAGCAGACCGTAGCGGCGGGCGTAAGCGGCAAAGCGCGTGACTTCCTCGGGCGTGTGC
>JBJHDM010000112.1:0-4235 GCA_050486545.1 Rhodocyclaceae bacterium
GTGCTGCGCAGTGCCGCCGGGCACTACATCGGCACCTTCGACGACGGCCCCGTTTCCCGCGAGTCCGTCGAGTATTTCCCGACCCACGAGGCCGCTCGCCATGCCCTGGAAACCGGCGCATGGACGCAGCGGCAGCACCCGTGATCCCACCATCACACCATCAGGAGAACATAGTCATGAACGCAATGAGTGAACAGGCGGTCTTCGACGAGATCGCCGCCAACCAACGGCATTTTTCCAAGGCATCACAGGCTTTCTTCAACGCATGGAAGCGCGGCGTCGAGCTGGCCGGTCACGACCTGTTCGGCAACGGCACTCGCGAATGCCTGGACTCGGCCGTGGACAAGTGGGACTTGCGCCCAAACGTAGCCGTCATCCGGAAGGTGATCGGCGCCATGAGTTCCGGCGAAAAGGTCTTCCTCGCCGCGATGGTGAGCTTCTACAACGCCAATGACGGCGGCGCGCTGCTCAAGCGGGTCGGCGTCCATGGCTTGGCTGACCTGGGTGGTTTGGATCTGGAACGGCGAAGGATCATCGCCGCGCTGATGCTCAACTACACCGGCTGGTGAGTTCCCATCGCCTTACCAGGCCACATACGTTTTCGTGCCTTTTCTCAACCGCTTGGGCCCACGCGGACTCGGGTTTTCCCCAAGCGGATGCCATCGTCCGCTCGGGCGTGGCTCCGCGTTTCTTCATCAGCAGGAGTCCATCATGGCAAACAACTACTACGACGCCACTGGCGTCTTGGTACTCGACAGGGTAACACCCGTCATCACCGCGCTGTTCGGCACGTTCCAACTGGACGAAGCCTATCCCGGCAATGGCGAGGCTCATATCTCCCGCATCTCCGAGTCCAACGACCCTCGATGGGACGACGTACTCGAAGGGCTGGTCGATCTCGCCAACGCTCTGGGACATCCACTGCCGGCAGGCTACGAAGTCAGTGTCGAAGGCTATCTGCGTGCCTTGGCGAAGCATTTCCAGGCCGAGGAGAACGAGGAGCTGGAAAACCTCATCGCACATCATTCCTTCGAGGACGGTGCCGATCTCGACGCCCTGTTTCTGATCGCCACCTCCTTCGACGATGGCCATGGACTCAAGGCCATCAAGTTCGAGGGTGCGTGGCATTGCAGTAAACCGAGGCTGTTCGAGTTTGGTGGAGAGGGAGCCTTCATCAGCCGAGAAGTCGAGCTGTACCGGGCATCGTCTCGTGCCCTGGAACTTGGTCATGGCCTACGCGAAGCACTGCTGCAAAGCAATCTGGAAAGCGCCACCGACCAACTGGCATCGGAATTGACTCAAATCCTATCCGGCATCAGCGACGATGCAGTGCGCCAGGAGCTACGCCAGAAGGTCGCTCACAAGCTGCTTGGAGGACACCACGCCTCTTGCAGCGGTCCAGCAACCGATAGTCTCTGACCACACGTTTCTTCTTTCCCTCCGGGGCCAGTTCCCGGTGGGGGACTGGCTCCGCCTTTCCTCTACTGGAGAACTATCATGAACCCCAACACCAATCCTTTCATTCGCGGCTACGACCGCCTGTCCATTCAGCGACTGGTCGCCATCTCCTACGATGACGACTGCCCGCTGACCTATCTTCCTCTGCACGAATCGCAATCCCATCTGCGCGATGACGAGATCAGGCGCTTCGAGTGTGTTTTTTGCGATGACTTCGCGCTGGTCACCGAAGGCCAGAACGTGCCGGCCGAGTTGGACGCACGTTGCTCAAGCCACGGCGTCGCGCTCATAGTGGTCTACGCCATCATGGCCGACGACGAAGGGAAACCGATACACGTCGGCGACACGTACTCCGACGAGGCGGCACGGGAAGTCGTGCGGCGGCTGTCTTTCTCCACCGGCCACTACAGCCGGTGCTGGGAGATCAGCTCCGGGCACATCCCCGAGGAAGTGCGGCAGTACCTCGAAGACCTGGCCGACGCTTCCACGCTCACGGGCCTATTCTTCGAGGCGTTTCGCATTCCCGACAGCGATGCCGTGGGTGTGAAGCTGATCGCCACGCCCTGGACCGACGAGAACCTCAAGATCGTCGATGGTCGCGACGCCCAGGCACTGCACAATGAGCAGACCGATGCGTGCGTCCCGGAGCCGTTGATCACCGTAATGCAGCTCGCGGCTCTGGCCGACGTGCGCATCTTGATCTTCGACCCGAACGCCGAGATTTTGGAGGGTTTGCCCATTTACGACGACTGACCATCGTGCCCACTTTGAGCCCTCTTTGCGGGGCTCTTTTTTTTTGCACGCGTCTCCAACAAATAGGGCGACGGCAAGAACCGATTGGCGGTCGCTGATCCGGCGGGCCGGTGCCACGCTCCGACCATGTTCCGCTGCTCCGTCAGCGACATGCCCAGGTAGCCACGATCTTCGAGGCTACGGCGCGGTTCCGACCGCGTTGATCGACCAGTTCGCACCGGCATCCACGGCGAACGGCCATCGGTTCTCGATGGCGATGCCATGCAGTCGTTCCTTCAACCCACGCGGGGGTTACACACTCCCCGCCAGGGTCGGGTGTGTCTCCGCATCTTTGTTCACAGGAGATTCACCATGACCACTTCCAACGACAAGTCTTTCTTCGATCTGCACATCACCGGCCTCGGGTATCTGAATCGCATCCGCGAGGTGAAGCCCAAGAAAGGTGATGCCTTCCTGGCCTGCGACATCGCGGCGCTCAATGGTCCGAGCGACGATCCGGAATACCGCCGGTTCGACGTGCGGGTTTCGGGCAGCCAGGCGCAGCATCTGATCCGCCGTTGCGAGCAGGCCGTCAAGGCCGAACGCAAGGTGCTGATCGGGTTTCGTCTGGGCGATCTGTGGACCGACATCTTCACCTACACCAAGGGGAAGCGTGCCGGCGAACAGGGCGTCAGCCTGAAGGCCCGTCTGCTCTTCGTGAGCTGGATCAAGGTCGATGGTCAGCTCGTTTACAAAGCCGAAGCCAAGGACGAAAAGCCTGTCGCTTCGTGCGAGCCCGCCGCCCCGACTGCACCCGTAGCCGACGAGGCGGTTTCCGGCACTGGCACCGTCGAGGAGCCGGCGCTGGCCGAAACGGCCTGACCCACGAGGCCCCCTCACCGGGGCCTTGCCTTCCTTCTCTCCATCGAGACCCCGACCCCTGCGGTCGGAGCCTCCCACTCATCATCGTAAGGAGCTGACTCATGATCACACTCCCTGGCCAGTTGGCCATCAGGACCATCCACGGCAGGAACGGCGACTTCAACGTCGGCCGCCTCGCCACTTCCATCGGCGAGTTCGTCATCAAGAATGCCGAACTGGACCAGTACCGCGAAGGCAAGTACGAGGGCGATTTCATCATCACCGAGATTCGTCCTTCCACGTACAACACCAGCGGTCGCATGGTCATCGAGATCCGCGCTCACCTGGGCGGAATGACGCTGTCGAACATCGATCCGCTGAGCAGGGACGAAGCCAACCGGCTGAGCCCGCAGGAGGTCGATCCGATCGACGAGGAAGCGCAGACACCGGCGCCCGCCGTCGCCTCGACACCCGTCGAAGCGGAGGCTCCGGCATCCAGCGATCCCCTGGTCGATACCGCACCGTTCGGCGCGGACGTTCCTCCCAAGCCGGCTGCCACGCAGACGGCGCAGGATGAAGATGCCACGCTGTTCGGCGCGCTCTGGCCGCTGGGCGATGTCGTGAAGCTCGATGCCACCGTCGATCGTCGTGTGCTGCGTCAGCAGCGCGACCGTCTCGGTGTCCTGGGCTACGAGTTCGCGCCGCTGTCCCAGGACTGGCACCTGGTCTCTGCCTGATCCGTCCGTCGCTTCCCGCGACGTTTCAACCACCCGCCGGGGTACTTCCCCTGGTGGGGAGTGCTCCGGCTCTTTTTTCACAGGAGAACTCCCATGGGCTGGTACTTCTCGCGGCAAACCCGCGACCAACTGATCCGTGAACTGATCCGACCGCAGGAGAGCGAACGTGCTCGCTCGGAGGTCATCGCCCACACCCTGCGCGGCAACGTGCTGTGGTCCGTGGTGCGCGTGACCGCCAAGCAGGCGGGCGTGCTCGACCTCGCCGAAGGCGAATCCACGACTTTCATCCGCTGCGACCTGCTGCAAGGCTCGGGTGGCGAATGGGGCCACAAGCCCCTGGATGAATCCATGCATCCCTACTACTACTCGTGCCCGCTGCGCTATCTCGACATGGCGCCCGTGCAATCCAGCGAGTGGCGTGAAGGGGTGCGCGCCCATCACCAACAG
>JBJHDM010000113.1:0-4024 GCA_050486545.1 Rhodocyclaceae bacterium
AAAGAGTACAGCAACAACAACGGCCATCGGCAGGCAATTCTTTAGGGTACGCATCGACGGCAGCCTTGCTACCTGTCGTCGGCTCCGGTAGCGTTGACCCTTCGTTGGGGGTGCCGGATCGACGATCCGGCTGAGACATACCCTTGGAACCTGATCCGGTTTGGACCGGCGTAGGGAAACGCGAAGATGCCCGCCTTGCAGCCCGCCGTCACGCCGCCCCCTTTCGCCGCGACCCGCCCGAACGCGCGGAGTGCAACCCCTTGAGCAGCCCCATACCGAACGTCGTCAGCATTGCCGGGGTCGATCCGTCCGGCGGCGCGGGCGTTTTCGCGGACATCAAGGCCTTTTCCGCCCTCGGCGCCTACGGTTGCGGCGTCGTCGCGGCCCTGACTGCGCAGAACACCCGCGCGGTCACCGGTGTGCACACTCCGCCGACCGATTTCCTGCGGCTGCAGATCGACACGCTCTTCGACGACGTGGCCGTCCATGCGGTCAAGCTCGGCATGCTCGGCACGGCCGAGATCGTGCGGACCGTGGCCGAGCGGCTCGCGCATTTCGAGGCACCGTTCGTCGTGTGCGATCCGGTCATGGTGGCCAAGAGCGGCGATCACCTGCTGGCCCGGAGTGCGGTGGCGATGCTGCGCGAGGCCTTGCTTCCGGTCAGCTTCATGATCACGCCCAACCTCCCCGAGGCCGGCGTGCTGCTGGAGTCGCGCGCGCCCGAAACGCGGCGCGAGATGTTCCGCAGTGCCGAGCGCCTGCGCGAGTTGCTGCCGACCTCGAGCGAGCGCTGGGTCCTGCTCAAGGGCGGACACCTTCCCGGCAGCGAGCTCGTCGACCTCCTGTTCGACGGCGACCGAATGATCGAACTGCCGGCCCGGCGCATCGAATCGAAGAACACCCACGGGACGGGCTGCACGCTCTCGTCGGCCATCGCCGCCCTGCTGCCGCAACGCGCCGGCGCACTCTCCGGCGTCGAAGCGGCGGTGCGCGAGGCACGCGCCTACCTGCTGCGCGCCATCGCCGCATCCTCGACACTTGCCGTCGGGCACGGACACGGTCCCGTGCACCATTTCCATGCCCTCTGGGCCGAACCAGGCTCCAGGACGGGGCGCTGACACCCCCACCGGCGCGAACCCGCCCTTCAGAACGAAACGGAGACCCCACCATGAACGCCACCGACAAATTCGTCGCCGCCCGCGCCCACGTCGACGAGGCCGCGGTCGCCCCGCTGCCCAACTCGCGCAAGATCTACGTCGAAGGCTCGCGCCCCGACCTGCGCGTGCCGATGCGCGAGATCACGCAAAGCGACACGCCGGCCTCCTTCGGCGCCGAACCCAATCCGCCGGTGTTCGTGTACGACTGTTCGGGCCCGTACACCGATCCGAATGCTGCGATCGACATCCGCTCGGGCCTGCCGGCACTGCGCCAGCCCTGGATCGAGGAGCGCGGCGACACCGAGATCCTCGACCACCTCACGTCCGAGTACGGCCGCCAGCGTGCCGCCGACCCGGCGCTCGACGAGCTGCGCTTCCCGGGCCTGCATCGCAAGCCTCGCCGCGCCAAGGCCGGCAGCAACGTCACGCAGATGCACTACGCCCGGCGCGGCATCGTTACGCCGGAGATGGAGTACGTCGCGATCCGCGAGAACCTGCGCCGCGCCGAGTACGTCGAGTCGCTCAGGAACGCCGGGCCGACCGGCGCGAAGATGGCCGCCCTGCTCACCCGCCAGCATCCGGGACAGAGCTTCGGTGCATCGATCCCGGCCGAGATCACCCCCGAGTTCGTGCGCGACGAGATCGCCCGCGGCCGCGCGATCCTCCCGGCCAACATCAACCACCCGGAAACCGAACCGATGATCATCGGCCGAAACTTCCTGGTGAAGATCAACGCCAATATCGGCAACTCGGCGCTGGGCTCGTCGATCTCGGAAGAGGTCGACAAGATGACCTGGTCGATCCGCTGGGGCGGCGACACGGTCATGGACCTGTCCACCGGCAAGAACATCCACGAGACGCGCGAGTGGATCATCCGCAACAGCCCGGTGCCGATCGGCACGGTACCGATCTACCAGGCGCTGGAGAAGGTCGATGGCAAGGCCGAGGAGCTGACCTGGGAAATCTTCCGCGACACGCTGGTCGAGCAGGCCGAACAAGGCGTCGACTACTTCACGATCCACGCAGGCGTGCTGCTGCGCTACGTGCCGATGACCGCCAGCCGCCTGACCGGCATCGTCTCGCGCGGCGGCTCGATCATGGCCAAGTGGTGTCTCGCCCACCACAAGGAGAGCTTCCTCTACACGCACTTTGCGGACATCTGCGAGATCATGAAGGCCTACGACGTGGCCTTCTCGCTCGGCGACGGCCTGCGTCCGGGTTCGATCTTCGACGCCAACGACGAAGCCCAGCTTGCCGAACTGAAGACCCTGGGCGAGCTCACCGACATCGCCTGGGAGCACGACGTGCAGGTCATGATCGAGGGCCCCGGCCATGTCCCGATGCAGCTCATCAAGGAGAACATGGACCTGCAACTCGAGTGGTGCAAGGAGGCGCCGTTCTACACGCTGGGACCGCTCACGACCGACATCGCCCCGGGCTACGATCACATCACCAGCGGCATCGGTGCGGCACAGATCGGCTGGTACGGCACCGCAATGCTGTGCTACGTCACGCCCAAGGAGCATCTCGGCCTGCCCGACAAGGACGACGTCAAGGAAGGCATCATCACCTACAAGCTTGCCGCCCACGCCGCTGACCTCGCCAAGGGCCACCCCGGCGCGCAGATCCGCGACAACGCGCTGTCCAAGGCCCGCTTCGAGTTCCGCTGGGAAGACCAGTTCAATCTCGGACTCGACCCGGACAAGGCCCGCGACTTCCACGACGAGACCCTGCCCAAGGACTCGGCCAAGGTCGCGCACTTCTGCTCGATGTGCGGCCCCCACTTCTGCTCGATGAAGATCACCCAGGACGTGCGCGACTTCGCCGCTCAGCAGGGCGTGAGCGAGGACGAGGCGCTGAAGAAGGGCATGGAGGAGAAGGCCGTGGAATTCGTGAAGTCGGGCGCCGAAGTCTATCGGCAGATCTGACCGACAGCGAAGGAGCCCGACACCATGCCTTCGACGCCCTGCGGCCCGCGCGAGATCGTCACGCCCTTCCGGCCCATCCCGCTGGAGGTGCCGGAGAGCATGAAGCCCAACGAGTTCTTCAACAGCGCGGAGAATCTCGACGACCTGGTGCACAACAACGGCCTGCTGGTCACGCCCGAGGATCTGCTCCTGTATCGCAAGGCGCTCGGGCACAGCAACGAGTTCGATGCGTCGATCCTGTACAACACGTCCCGATCGATCCTGAACCCGCTGGGACGTCCGGTACGGCGAACGCAGGTGCCCGACGCGGTACGCCGCGTGTGGAACCGCATGAACCGGATCCTGATCGGGTACATGCTCGAACGCTACCCGGACCCGGGCGAGCATCTGCTGCTCGCCGGCGAGGCGAGCCTGGACGCGACCTGGCCGCTGACCTCGCCCGGCGTGCCCAGCATCCGCATGCTGCACAACCACTTCATCGTCTTTCCGATTGAGACGCTGCGCGCCGCGCCGCTCGCCGATCCGGACAACCCGAATCTGACCGATGGCGGCCAGCATTCGCTGTTCGAGAAGTACATGCCGCGCGTCTACCGCGCATTCTTCGCGCGTGCGCTCGACCTCGAGATCCTCGTCCCGGCCGGGGAGTCGGATGCGCGCATCGGCCTGACCGGCTATCCGCAGGGACTGCCGAGCTGGGAAGTGCGCGGCGGCGCGGAAGCCCTGGACGACCTCCGCTTCTGGAAGGAGTACGACGCGGTGCTGCAGGGGTTCCTCGATTTCTACCGCACGTTCTTCTCGCAGGTCAGCACCCGCAACGCGCCGATGCTGCCCGACCTGTACTTTCCCGAGGCGGTCGAGAACGTGCTGCTGTTCGACGACGCCTTTCTCGGCACCGCGCGCAGGGTGCGCGAGCGCTGCATCCGCGATGCGGCATACGCC
>JBJHDM010000114.1:0-3852 GCA_050486545.1 Rhodocyclaceae bacterium
CCGCCTTGCCGACATAGCTCGCAGGCGTCATCGCGAGCAGGCGTTCGCGCTCGCTCTCCGGAATCGCCAGCGTACGCACGAATGCGTGCAGGGCGTCGCGGGTGATCGCCTTGCCGCGGGTCATCTCCTTGAGCTGCTCGTATGGGTTCTCGATGCCAAAGCGCCGCATCACGGTCTGTACCGGCTCGGCAAGCACCTCCCAGGCGGGGTCGAGATCGCTGGCCAGGCGGGCAGGATCGGCCTCGAGCTTGTTCAAGCCGCGCAGGCAGGAATCGAGTGCGAGCACCATGTGGCCGAAGCCCACCCCCATGTTGCGCAGCACCGTCGAATCGGTCAGGTCGCGCTGCATCCGCGAGACCGGGAGCTTGTCCGAAAAATGCCGCAGGACGGCATTCGCGATCCCCAGGTTGCCTTCGGCATTCTCGAAATCGATCGGATTGACCTTGTGCGGCATCGTCGACGACCCGACCTCGCCCTGCTTGAGCTTCTGCTTGAAATAGCCCAGGGAGATGTACATCCAGATGTCGCGGCAGGCATCGATCAGCACGGTACCGGTTCGCGCCATCGCATCGAACAGCTCGGCCATCGCATCGTGCGGTTCGATCTGGATCGTGTAGTCGTTGAACTCGAGGCCCAGCGATTCGATGAAGCGCCGGTTGAAACCCTCCCAGTCGAACTCGGGCCAGGCCGACAGATGCGCATTGTAGTTGCCCACCGCACCGTTGAACTTCGCGCTCAGCACGACGGCTGCGATGGCCTTGCGCGTACGCATCAGGCGCGCGGCGATATTGGCCATTTCCTTGCCCAGCGTCGTCGGGCTCGCCGGCTGGCCATGCGTGCGCGAGAGCATCGGCAGATCGGCCAGATTGTGGGCGAGATCGCGAAAGCGTTCGATCACCGCATCGAGCGCCGGAAGCAGCACGGCATCGCGCCCTTCCCGCAGCATCAACGCATGCGAGGTATTGTTGATGTCCTCCGATGTGCATGCGAAATGGATGAACTCGGACACGCGCATCACCTCGGCATTGCCCGCCAGGCGCTGCTTGAGCCAGTATTCCATGGCCTTGACGTCATGATTGGTCGTGGCTTCGATGGCCTTGACCGCGGCACTGTCCTCGGGCGAGAAACCGCCGACGACGGCATCGAGTTCGGCCAGCGTGGCCTCGGAAAACGGCGCGATCTCCGCCAGACGGGGCTCCGCAGCCAAGGCCTTGAGCCACGCGACCTCGACCCGCACGCGATTGCGGATCAGGCCATGCTCCGAGAAGTGATCCCGCAGGCCTGCGACCTTGCTCTCGTAACGGCCATCGAGCGGCGACAGGGCGGTAAGCGATGAAACGGACATGGGAATCTTTCCGGAAAAAGATGCTATTTTAACCGGTCAGAAGGCATTGCCGCTCACCCGGCTCGATCCGGGGGCGGACACGCACGAACGAACCTCAGAGAGCCGCCGCAACATGAGCAACCCCGACGACTACCGCATCGAGGTGGAAGCGGTCGCGGAATTCCTTCCGGCCCAATCGAACCCGGAAGAGGACCGCTACGTATTCGCCTACCACATCACCCTGACCAACACCGGGCACCACGCCGCACAACTGCTGAGCCGCCACTGGATCATCACCGACGGCAGCGGACGAAAGCAGGAAGTCCGCGGAGAAGGCGTGGTCGGAGAGAAGCCGCGCCTCGCCCCCGGCGAGCAATACCGCTACAGCAGTGGCTCGGTACTCGAGGCCCCGGTCGGAACCATGCACGGCAGCTACCAGATGGTGGCCGACGACGGCACCCGCTTCGAAGCCCCGATCCCGGCCTTCACGCTCGCGATGCCGCGAGCGCTGCACTGAAGAAAGGCTAGCTCCGGTAGTCGGCGTTGATCCGGACGTAGTCGTACGAGAAATCGCAGGTCCAGATCGTGGCCGAGGCATCGCCGCGGGCCAGATCGATCCGCACCCTGATCTCGGCCTCCGCCATGATCCGCGCACCGTCCTCTTCGCGATAGCCGCCGGCACGCCCGCCGCGCTCGGCTACCAGGACGGATTCCGTCCCGCTTTCCAGGCGAACCGACAGCGCATCGACGTCCAGATCCTCGACCCCGGCATAGCCTATGGCGGCGAGGATACGGCCCAGGTTGGGGTCGGATGCGAAGAAAGCCGTCTTGACCAGGGGGGAGTGCCCTACGGCGTAGGCGACTTTCCGGCATTCTTCGCGGTTGCGACCGTTCTCGGCCGTGATGGTCATGAATTTCGTTGCCCCTTCGCCGTCGCGCACGATGGCCTGCGCCAGTTCGATGGAAACGGCCAGCACCGCGTCGCGCAACTGCCGGTACGCGTCCGAATCCGCATCGAGAATCTCGGCATGCTCGGCCGCACCGGTGGCAATGAGAACGAAGGAATCGTTGGTCGAGGTGTCACCATCGACGGTGATGCTGTTGAACGATAGATCGGCGGCCTCGACAACCAGCCGGTCGAGCAACGCCTGGGAGATCTTGGCATCGGTCGCGACGAAACCGAGCATCGTCGCCATGTTCGGCCGGATCATCCCTGCACCCTTGCTCATCCCCGTGACGGTAACGGTCGCGCCGCCGAGATCGATCGACCGGGAGGCCGCCTTGGCGACCGTATCAGTGGTCATGATCGCGTGCGCGGCATCGAACCATCCGTCGGCACGCATGCCCGCCCGGGCTTGCGGCAAGCCGGCGACGATGCGCTCGACCGGGAGCGGTTCAAGGATCACACCGGTGGAAAACGGCAGGACCTGCCGCGGTGCAATCTCGAGGAGCCGCGCGACCGCCTGGCAGGTCGCTTGGGCATGCGCGAGCCCTTCGCCCCCCGTTCCGGCATTGGCCACGCCGGTGTTGATCACGAGCGCGCGAACGTGACTGTCGCGCAGATGATCCCGACACACCTGGACCGGCGCCGCACAGAAGCGGTTGCGGGTGAAGACACCGGCGACGCGACTGCCTTCATCGAGCTCGATGAGCGTCAGGTCGAACCGGCCGGGCTTGCGGATACCGGCCTCTGCCACCCCCAGGGAAACACCGCCGACCGGTCGCAGTTCGGTCGCAGGAGGAGTCGAATAATTGACGGGCATCGCTGGCGGCTCCAGGCAAGAGGAATTCGGAAGGGAAGCTATTTTAGCAGCGACGCCGGGCAGGCGCGCGGCCGTCAAGCGCCGCGCTCGCCCGACTGGATCGAACCGGACGTCAGGGAAACCTGCTGCACGAAGAGCTGGAACGCCTCGAAGGCCTCGTCGTCAACGACGGCGGCAGGTGCGAGCCGGTCGGCGTAAAAAAGCCCGATGACACGGCCCTTGATCACGATCGGCGCAATGCAGACCTGCGACGCAGTCGTGACCATCTGCAGTCGGTCGAATCGCAGACCACGGACCTTCTCGGACGGACGGAACCGAAGCGCCCGGGGCTGACGGAAGAACTCGTTGAAGAGGTCTTCCGGCGTATCGTCGAGGGAAAACAGAAAGTGCTGTCGAAGCGCCTCGATGCCGGACCCAAGCCCCGCCTTCGCCACGAGTTGAAGCCTATTGGGCGTCAGCATCGCAAACAGTACACGGTCGAACCCGACCCCGCGGTAAAGCCCTTCCAGCACCAGATTCATGACCTGGTTGAGTCCCGCCCCCGTCGAAATCATGCCCGACAGCTCACGCAGGATGCGCAGCTGCAGCATCGGATCCGGTTCGTGGCTTTCGGACACCTCGACCGCGGGCTCGGGGGGCTTCCTGCGCGGCGCCGGAATCTGGAGTGCTGCCTCGCCGGCCCCGAAGCACGCCGCAATCCCGACGGCCTCCTCCGTACACGAAACCAGTTGCGCCGTCATCTGCTCGACCGGTATCCCCACAAAG
>JBJHDM010000115.1:0-3832 GCA_050486545.1 Rhodocyclaceae bacterium
GGTTCACCCCGGACATTTCGTCCGACGCCGATGCCGCTTCGGAGTAACCGTTCCACGAACCCCATCCCCCGGTTTTGGTCGGCGGCCAGGCAGCCTGGCACCTGTTGCCCACGGCCCGATCACGGATTGCCCGGCTTCCAGAGGTGCGGCAGGAATTGATCGACCTGGCTGATCGGCGTGGCGGGCAGGCGGCGGATCAGGTCGGTCAGATAGTTCAACGGCTCGACCGCGTTGCGGCGGGCGGAGGCGATGAGACTGAACAGCGTCGCGGCGGCACGGCCGCCGGCGAGGCTGCCCGTGAACAGCCAGTTCTTCCGTCCGATCGCGATGCCCCGCAGGCTTCGCTCGCAGGCGTTGTTGTCGATCGCCAGCCGGCCATCGTCCAGATACCGCTTCAGCGAGTCGGCCTGATTCCGCAGATAACCCAGCGCTTCGCCCAGCCCGCTGCGGGGCAATGCCCTGGACTGTTCCGCTTCACCCCAGGCCAGCAACGCGTCAACCACCGGCCGGCTTTCCGCCTCACGCAACGCCCGACGCGCCTCGAAGCTCACCTCCGCCGCCTGATGCTCGATCTCGTACAGCCGCTTGATCCGGCCCAGCGCGTGATGACATGGGCCGGGGAATTGCGCCCGCACGTCATAAAACTTCCGACGGGCATGCGCCCAGCAGCCGACATGCGTCATCCGCCACGCCGGCGTGTCATCGACCGGGTTCTGGAATAAATCGCGATAACCCGTATAGGCGTCACACTGAAGATTTCCATCACAAAACAGGGGATTGCCTTGAGGATCCGTAAAGAAGGCGTTCGGTCCGGCCCGGCTTCGACCATCCTGATAGTCAAAGAGGATGCACGGATGCTCCGCGTCGCCGACATAACTCCAGAAGTAGCACGTCCGCGTCGGACCACGACCCCCGACCTGCTGCTTCACCGGCGTCTCGTCCGCCTGAATCACGTGGCTGTCGAGGATGCACGCCTTCATCCGTGCCAGCACCGGTGAACACAGGTCCGACACGTCCTGCATCCAGCGACACATCGACGAGCGATTCAACTTCAAGTCGTTGCGCCGAAGGATTCCCTCCAGACGATGCAGGGGCAGGTGGTCGGCGAACTTGCTCACCGCGATGTGAGCCAGCAGGCTCGGACCGGCCAGGCACTTGGCCAGCCCCTCGTCCGGCTTCCGGGCCGTAACCACGTTGGGCGCCGAGCCGTCCAGACATTCTTCGATCCTCGCATATTTCAGGCGAATGTGACGGACCACGTACACCTTGCCCGGCTCATACTCGACCTGCTCGCTGGTCTCCTCGTCGATCAGCTTCATCCCCACCTTCTCGGATTCGGGCAGATCATGCACACGCTCGACCCGCGGCAGATGCTCGGGGATCGGCAGACGCTTGCCCCGACCCCCCGGCACCCCCGGCCCCCCGGGTACCTTGCGCTCATACGCCACCGCCTGCGTCGCCGGGCCGGCCTCGGCCGCCGCTTCGCCACCGGTCTCCGCCAGCCCGTCGAACAGGCTCGGCTCACTGCCCGCCATGTAACGCTCGCTCTTGCGACCGAACAACTGACGCTTCAACCACGCCAGTTGCGCCTCCAGCGACGTCACCGTCTCGGTCAACTGATCGACCGTGCCGCTCAACTCGCGGATATACCGGTTGGCCTCTTCCAGATTTTCAGGTGGGGGTAATTTCATGGCGGGACAGGCATGTAAGTATAATAACATATCCCGAGACGTCAAATCGACGCCGACATAACCACGCATTGTGGATAAGTCGAATCCCGGGTTACCCGTTAACGGGAACGAGCACGCTCGGGACCGATCAACTCGGCGTGACGGGAGCCAGTTCCCCTTTATCCGTCGGCTTCCGCCACCGCTGGCGGCGACGCACCGATGCCAGATCGATCCCCGCCAGAATCAGCGACAACGTCCCGGCGTCGATCAGAACGCTCGATTGGCCCGCACCGATCGCCGGCCACTGGAACCGACCCCGTTCCAGTCGCTTGCTCCAGATCGCCAGACCGTCCCGGTCGAAGTACAGAATCTTGAGCATGTGTCCCCGACGACTGCGGAATACGAACCACGCCCCGCTGAGACTGCAAGCCTCCAGGTCCGCCTGGTACACCAGTCCCAGTAGCCCGTCGAAGCCTTTGCGCATGTCCGTGAATCCCGCGTAAAGGTAGATCGGCACGTTGTCAGTCGGGTGAATCATCCTCGGCTCTCCCGCGACAGAGCGCGAATCATCACGTCCAGCCGATCCCACGGACACCGCATCGTCGCCCCACAATCGAACCGCACCTCAACGACCCCCGGTATCCCAGGACCGCCCGAACTCCCCGGCCCCGATACCACGCGGACAAACCCGACATCCGCATTCGACGTTAGCCCGGACGACGATGGTCCCGAAGGGGCGGGCGAATCGAGTCGGCGACGCCAGGCATAAAACCTGCCGATGGGAAGCCCCTTGGCCTGACAGAACGCCGCCACCGAAAGCTCGCTGTCAGCATGTTCCGCCAGCCACGACCGCCATTGAGCCGAAGAAAAACGTCGACGACGACCGGGCTTCGCCGGATCTACCTTCGCTTGGCCATCAAGAACACGATCAAGATCAGACTGGGAATTTGCCATCCCCAAAGCATGACGACCGCCCGCCGCAATTGAAAGATGGGGTTCGTGGAACGGTTACGGTGCGCCAGTCTCCTTATTGACCGCGTGGGACGCCATGCACCCCCATTCCACCATCCCTCCGGCGGCGGGAGCGGTGCGTTTCGGGGGTGGCGCGGGTACACTGATGGTCGACAGTCGACGCCCGGGAAGATCCGAGGCAATCTGTGCTTGGATGGAAGGAAGTAATACCTTATCGATCAAAGCAGTTGGGGTGCTCGCATGGAGAAGGAACCACGGAAGCGTGACGAAGGGCTCGATGCGCTGCGCGAGCCTGCCGAGGCCATCCTGCGCCGGACCCGCACCGACATCGCCCGGATGCCCGTCGCGGACATCCAGGCGCTGGTCCACGAACTCCAGGTCCACCAGGTCGAACTGGAGATCCAGAACGAGGAGTTGCGCGAAACCCAGATCCGCCTTGCCGAATCGCGCGATCGGTACGCCGACCTGTACGAGTTCGCCCCCGTCGGCTATCTCACGCTCGACCGGCATGGCAACATTCACGAAGCGAATCGGGCGGCGGCGACCCTGTTGGGCGTGGAACGCACGGAACTGCGGGGCGTCAACCTGACGCGATTCATCGTCCGGACCGCCCAGGACGATTTCTACAGGTATTGCCGAGAGGTCTTCGAGACCGACACCCACCATGCCTGCACACTGGACCTGCGCGACGCCAAAGGAAAGCGGCGCACCGTCCAGCTCGAGAGCATCACCCTCGGCTCCGGCGACGCTCCCCGGACCATGTGCCTGACCGCCATGATCGACCTCACCGACCGCGTGTGCGCCGAAAATGCCCTGCAGCAGTTGAACGCGAGTCTGGAACAGCGCATCGCGGAACGCACCGCCGACCTGGACGAAACCAACCGGCAGCTTCGGGACGAAGTCCAACGCCGACGGAAATTCGAGCGGATCGCCCGCCAGACCGAAACGAAATATCGGCTCCTGGTCGAGAACGTGCCCGCCATCACGTACGTCGCGACGGTCGAAAGCATGCGAACCCGGTCGGGGAGATTCAGCCGCTCCTGCACGCAGCCGCGGAGGAAGTCGCAGATCATGCCGAGGGAGTGAGGCGTAGGAGCGGTCTCGGCGGCTTTGAGCCAGCGTTGCCGGGCCGCCTTCTCCTCCGTTTTGTTTAGACGGAATTGCCGGGCGAGGACGTAGTCGACCAAGAC
>JBJHDM010000116.1:0-3718 GCA_050486545.1 Rhodocyclaceae bacterium
CCGCGCCGTCGTGCCATCCGGACGCAGATCGCGCGCAACCGGTCGGCATCGCCATGGTAGAGCACGGCATCGAGTCCCGGCACCTCTTCGCCCGGGCCGGACACGCGCACGATGCGCGCCCGCACCGCGTCCGGCAAATCGTCGAACACCCCGACGGCTGCACCGTCCAGCGGCCAGACCGCTCGGCCTCCCGACGCCAGGACCGCGGCCAGTTGTACCAGCAGATCGTCCACCGCGTCGGCCAGGCAGAGCAGCCGTTCGCGCGGCAGCAGCGTGTAGGTGTTGCGTTCGCCGGTGGGACCGGCGAGCAGCCGCTCCACTCCGGCCAGGGACTCCACCGCGTAGCGCTCGCAGACCGCAGCGAGCCCCGGCCGCCGTGAGGCCTCCGCCCAGCCACGCAACGCGGCCAGTGGCGCAAGCAGCGTCTCGCGGCGGGCCCTGCCCGCCTCCGCGTCGTCGAGAGCGCGTCCATGCAGGGCCGCACGTACCGCCCCGGAGGGCCGGGTCGACAGCAGGCGGTAGAGATAGAGCGGCCCGCCGGCCTTCGGTCCGGTCCCGGACAGCCCTTCGCCGCCGAACGGCTGAACGCCGACCACCGCACCGACCATGTTGCGGTTGACGTAGCCGTTGCCCACACGGGCGCGGTCGGCGATGCGTTCGATGGTCTCGTCGATGCGCGTATGCATGCCCAGCGTGAGGCCGTAGCCCGACGCGTTGATCCGGTCGATCAGCCCGTCGAGATCCTTGCTTGCAAAGCGCACCACGTGCAGGACCGGTCCGAAGATCTCGCGATCCAGTTCGTCGAAGCGCTCCAGCTCGATCAGCGTCGGCAGCACGAAGGTTCCGTGGGCCAGTTCGTCGCCTTCGATTCGCGCGCACTGGAAGACGCTGCGCCCCTGGTCCCGCCGTTCCTGGATGTGGCGTTCGATCCCGGAACGGGCCTCGGCGTCGATGACCGGTCCGATATCGACGGCCAGCCGCTCCGGGCTGCCGATACGCCACTCGGCCATTGCCCCCTTGAGCATCTTGATGATGCGGTCGGCCACGTCCTCCTGTACGCACAGCACCCGCAGTGCCGAGCAGCGCTGTCCGGCACTGTCGAACGCCGAGGACAGTACGTCGCCCACGACCTGCTCGGCGAGCGCCGACGAGTCGACGATCATCGCGTTGAGGCCGCCGGTCTCGGCGATCAGCGGGACCGTGCGGCCGCGTGCATCGAGACGCCCGGCAAGCGTGCGTTGAAGAATGCCGGCGACCTCGGTGGAACCGGTAAACAGCACGCCGCGCACCCGCGCGTCGCCCACGAGCTGCGCGCCGACGCTCTCGCCGGCACCGGGAAGCAGTTGCACCGCGCCCTGCGGCACACCCGCCTCGCGCAGGATGCGCACCGCTTGCGCGGCGATCAGCGGGGTCTGCTCGGCGGGCTTGGCGAGCACGGGATTGCCCGCCGCCAGCGCAGCGGCCACCTGACCGGTGAAGATGGCAAGCGGGAAGTTCCACGGGCTGATGCAGACCAACGGACCGAGCGGACGATGACTGTCGTTGGCAAAACCGCGGCGCACCTGAGATGCATAGTAGCGAAGAAAATCCACCGCCTCGCGCACCTCGGCCACCGCGTTCGCGAAGCTCTTGCCCGACTCGCGCACCAGCAGCCCCATCAAAGACGGCATCTCGCCTTCCATGCGGTCGGCGGCGGCCTCCAGGATCGTCGCCCGGCCTTCGGGAGACGTCGATTGCCACGCCGGCCCAGCCGCCACGGCACATTGCAGGGCCAGATCGATCTCGGCTCCGGTCGCTTCGCGCACGGTGCCGACCACATCGCGATGATCGGCCGGATTGACCAGCGAACGTCCTTCGCCCGTCACGCCGGCCTCGCCCCCGAGCATCGGCGCGGCTCGCCAGTGCACCGCGGCGCTTTCGCGCAGCGCGGCCGACAGCGAAGCGAGACGATGCTCGTCCACGAGGTCGATGCCGGCGGAATTGACGCGCTCGGTGCCGTACAGCGCACGCGGCAGCGGGATGCGCGGATGCGGCAGACCCACGGCGCCCTCGATCTGTGCGAGGCGCTCGACCAGGTCGACCGGGTCGGCCACGAGTTCTTCGAGGGGGACGGCGGGGTCGGCGATACGGTGGACAAAAGAGGTGTTCGCTCCGTTTTCCAGCAGACGCCGCACGAGGTAGGCAAGCAGCGTCTCGTGGCTGCCGACCGGCGCGTAGATGCGGCAGGGGCGACCGAGCCCGCCGTCCGCGACCGGGCCGACCACCTGCTCGTAGAGCGGCTCGCCCATTCCGTGCAGGCACTGGAACTCGTACTGCCCGGGCGTGTAGGGCTGTCCCGCCAGATGATGGATCGCCGCCAGGGTGTGCGCGTTGTGGGTTGCGAACTGCGGGTAGATCGCCTCGGGCGCGGCGAGCAGTCGGCGCGCGCAGGCAAGGTAGGACACGTCGGTGTACGCCTTGCGCGTATAGACCGGATAGCCCTCCAGCCCCTGCACCTGCGCAAGCTTGATCTCGCTGTCCCAGTAGGCCCCCTTGACCAGCCGGATCATCAACCGGTGCTGGCTGCGGCGGGCCAGGTCTACGAGGCAATCGATGACATGTGGACAGCGCTTCTGGTAGGCCTGGACGACGAAGCCGATGCCGTCCCAGCCGGCCAGGTCCGGTTCGAAGCACAAGCGTTCGAGCAGGTCGAGCGAGAGTTCGAGCCGGTCGGCCTCTTCGGCATCGATGTTGAGTCCGATGTCGTACCGTCGGGCGAGCACCGTCAGTTCGAGCAAGCGCGGATAAAGCTCCCCCATCACCCGTTCGTACTGGGCTCGGCAGTAGCGCGGATGCAGCGCCGAGAGCTTCACCGAGATCCCCGGCCCCTCGTAGATGCCGCGCCCGTGCGAGGCTACCCCGATCGCGTGGATCGCGTTCCGGTAGGCATCGAAATAACGCTGTGCGTCAGTCGCGGTCAGGGCTGCTTCACCCAGCATGTCGTACGAATGGCGGAATCCGCGCGCCTCCGTGCCAACAGCATTGGCCAGCGCCTCGGCGATCGTTTCTCCGGTGACGAACTGCTCGCCCATCAACCGCATCGCGATATCCACGCCCTTGCGGATCAGCGGCTCGCCACTCTTGCCGATGATGCGGTTGAGCGCGGACGACAGTCCGGACTCGTTGTGCGTCGCGACCAGTTTTCCGGTGAGCAGCAGCCCCCAGGTGGCGGCATTGACGAAGGTCGAGGGGCTGTGTCCGAGGTGGGTCTGCCAGTTTCCCTTGCTGATCTTGTCGCGTATCAGCGCATCGCGCGTCGGCTTGTCCGGAATGCGCAGCAGCGCCTCGGCGAGACACATCAGTGCGACACCTTCCTGCGAGGACAGGGAAAACTCCTGCAGCAGACCCTGCACCATGCCGCTGCGCAAGCCGACGTGCCGGTGCGCGCGCAAACCGCCGGCCAGACGCAGCGCCAGTTCCCGGACCAACTTCGCATGCGGCGCGGACAATCGAGCCTCGTCCAGCAGCATCGGCACCCTCTCGGGTTCGGGTCGGCGCCAGGCCGAAGTGATCGCCGCACGCAACACGGACTGGGGTCGAAGTCCTTCGGCAACATCGAAAAACACCGGGGAGTCCCCCGAATCCGAATTTCCATTCATGGCAGCACCTTCACGGAGCTTGCACGCGATTCGTGGTCAGTTCCAGGCTGGCCACGGCAGCTTGCCATCGACCTGAAACG
>JBJHDM010000117.1:0-2619 GCA_050486545.1 Rhodocyclaceae bacterium
GGCAACCAGACCGCCGATCGCGTCGAACGCCTCTTCGAACTTGGCGATCGAATCCGGTTTGCCCCGTTCGAATTGCGCATCGACCGGCTCGGCTGCTGGAAGCACAACCGCATCGCCTGGGCGGGTGTTGCGGTTCCCCCTCCGGAACTCGTGCGTCTTGCCGCAGCGCTCCGAGAGACGCTTGCGGAGGACCGGTTCCCCATCGACAGGCGCGCGTTTACGCCCCATGTGACCTTGTTGCGCAAGATCGTCCAGGGCCCCGAGGAAACGAATCTGCAGCCGATATCATGGATCGTGCGTGAGTTCGCGTTGGTCGATTCGCGCACGCAGCCGGAGGGCGCACGGTATCGCGTGCTAGGGCGTTGGCCGGCGAAAGCGTAGATTCCGACGGCCGGGCCGGGCGTCAATCTGACGATGCGCTCAGGCGGTCCAGGCGCAGGCGTTGGCGATCGTCGAACAGACGCCGGGCCCCCAGGCTCACGGCAACGAACGTCCCGAAACCGGTGCCGCCGGCGATGAGGAACATGACCAGGATCTGGTACTTGACCGCTTCGACGGGAGGGGTCCCGGCCAAAATCTGGCCGGTCATCATGCCCGGCAGGCTCACGATGCCCGCCGCCGCCATTGCGTTGATGATCGGGATTAGGCCTACGCGGATCGCTTCGCGCCGGATGTCGGAGATCGCGCGGTTCCAGTCGTGGCCGAGCGCAAGCCGCGTCTCGATCGCACCGCGCCGCTGTGCGGCGTCCTGCGTGAGTCGATCCAGTCCCAGCGCGATCCCGTTCATCGTGTTGCCGAGCACCATGCCCAACAGCGGAATCGCATACTGCGGCGAATACCAAGGAACGGTTCCGATCACCGTGACCAGTGCGAGGACGGTCACGGTAAAGGACGACACGAACATCGAGAGCGTCCCGACCCCGAAACCCCAGCCGCCGAGGAAACGGCGCTTTTGCCGGGCCATCACTTCACGGCCGGCGACCGTCACCATGATTGCCGCCATCAGTGCGACCCACGGCAGCGCCGCGTGCTCGAACAGCACCTTCAACACCAGCCCGATCAGCAACAGTTGTACCGTCGTGCGCGCGGCCGACGTCAGTAACTGACGTTCCAGGCCGAGCCGCATCCGCATCGACAGGGCAGCCAGGCCGAGGATCAGCATCGCGGCGATCGCGAGGTCAAGTGGGGACAGGACGATCACGTTCATGCCGGATTCCGTGCCTGCAAGCGGCCATTGGCGAGCACGAAACTGCGGTGCGCGACCCGCGCGATCTGCTCGGGGTCGTGGCTGACCCACAGGAGGGCGGCACCGTGCTTGCGTCTATAGTCGTTCAGCAATGCTTCGACCCGAGCCGTGCTGCGAGCGTCCAGGTTTCCGGTCGGTTCATCGAGCAACAGGACTTCCGGCCCGATTGCCAGCGTCCGCAACAGTGCCAGACGCTGGCGCTCTCCGGTAGAGCAGCGTGCGACCTCCCAATCCAACGAGTCCGGGCTCAGATCCAGAGATTCGAGCCAGTCGGGCGCTACGCCGTCGTCGAAGTGATCGCCGATACGCTCCCGCCACCACTGGCTTTCGGCCGTGAGCAAGCACACCTTGCCGCGCCACTGCGGAGCGGGCAGATCGATACAGGCCACACCGTCCACCCGGGCCTGGCCAGTGTGCGGGTCGAGATCCGCAATCGCTCGCAGCAACAGGGTTTTGCCACTGCCGGAGTCTCCCTCGATGCAGACGCATTCGCCTGCATCGACAGTCAGATCGATCGGGCCCACATGACGGGTCGTCAGGCCTTGCACGCACAATCCGGACAAACGAGTCAGCCTCCCTGAAGGCTCAGAAAAGGGAAACGGGGCAGCGTCTGCCCCGTTTCGAGGGTTCCGGACGATGAACCGGGTCAGAGGAACATGCAAGAAGCCAGCCGCTCACGCAACTGGGGTTCGGGCGACTTCGTGTAGTCCTTCTCGAAGCGATCGGTGATCAACTGACGGGTCGTATTGTCGATGACGCCGTTGAGCATGCCCATGAAGCTGGGCGGGGCGATCACGATGGCACGTCCGTAGGCGTTCTTCGTGCGCCCGGCGTACAGTTCCTGGGCGAGCTCCTGCGCGAATACCTTCGCTTCGTGGTCCTTCGGGATGGTCTGGGGTTGGCACGAACCCTGGCCGTTGCCTACGGAAGGCATGCTGCCGGGCCGGTCGGTGACGAGTTCGGAATTCTTCAAGCGGCTTTCGGGGTGGATCAGTTCCTTGACCAGCTTCAGGCCCTTGTTCGGACCGAGGTTTTCGTAGAGCTTGGCAAGGCTGGCGTTGGCAACCAGAATCCAGGTAACAGCCATGATGTACCTCCGAGCAAATGGAAACGATGGAAAATCTTCCACTCGGCAGGCCCTGGCAGGAAACGCGCGGAAATCGAACCGGGAGAACGACGGTCCGGTTCCGGGGCAGCGTCCCGGAGGGTCCGATCGTTTCTGGATCGTGGCGGCGTTCGCACTTGCTCAAGGCTCCGGGCGCAAGGATTCTCCCGCTGCGTGGTGCAGCCCTTCCAGCTTAGACCTCATGGATTCGGGTCGCAATCGGTACAGGTTCCACATTGCGGGATCGTCCGCGACAAGCCCGGGTAGC